>CAJFQC010000001.1 GCA_904418845.1 uncultured Ruminococcus sp.
AGGGCCATCTTATAACGAACAGAGGAGTCGCGATAGACGGCTACTGGTATTATTTTGACAACAGCGGAGCAATGTATAGGTCCCAGTGGAGAGATAAGGACGGCGCCCGGTATTATTATGATGAAGAAGGCCATCTTGTAACGAACAGAGGGCTGGAGATAGATGGCCAGATGTATTATTTTGATGCCAGTGGAGTAATGTATAGTCAAGAATCGACCTCTGGGTGGCAGGAGGAAAACGGCAATAAGTACTATTATAGCAATGGAAATAAGGTGGTAAACAAAGGGATTGAAATAGATGGCTACTGGTACTATTTTGGAGCCGGCGGGGCAATGTATAGATCCCAATGGAGAGATAAGGACGGCGCCCGGTATTATTATGACGGAGAAGGCCATCTTATAACGAATAGAGGAGTCGCGATAGACGGCTACTGGTATTATTTTGATAACAGCGGGGCAATGTATAAGTCCCGGTGGAGAGATAAGGATGGCGTCAAGTATTATTATGACGGAGAAGGTCATCTTATAACGAACAAAGGACTTGAGATACGTGGCTACTGGTATTATTTTGACAACAGCGGGGCAATGTATAAGTCCCGGTGGAGAGATAAGGATGGCGCCCGGTATTATTATGACGGAGAAGGCCGCCTGATTACCGGCACGACAACAATAATAGATGGAACAGCCTATGATTTCGATTCTTCTGGTGTTGCTACTCCGGCATATGCCATAGCCGGAGACAGTGCTGTCACTGTAGAAGATATGGTCAGGTATTACGAAAGCAATTCTACGATAAATTATCCGTCAGAGGCGCTTGGAAAAGGCGGAGCTGCCACATTAAAAGATTTTTGCCAGATTTATTATGAGGAATGTATGGCAGAGGGAATCAAAGCCGAGGTTGCATTTGTTCAGGCAATGCTTGAGACAGGATTTTTAAAGTTCGGCGGAGATGTGAAGATTGAGCAGTTCAATTTTGCAGGTCTTGGCGCCACAGGCAACGGGGCACCCGGAGCTTCTTTCAACGATGTGAGAGAGGGCATAAGAGCTCATATTCAGCATTTGAAGTGTTATGCGAATAATGAGCCGTTAAATAACCCATGCGTTGATCCGAGATGGGGCGATTACTTAAGAGGCAAGGCTCCATATGTAGGGTGGCTGAGTATTAAGCACAACCCAAGCGGTACAGGCTGGGCATCGGATGCGGCTTATGGAACAAAACTTTTGAAAAGTATTCAGAAAATATTAAATCAGTAGATTAAGGAAACAGTCCTGTTCTGTTGTATGACAGAGGGACTGTTTTCGTTTATTAAGAAAGGCGTCGTGTTTTTGTCCTTGATGAAAAACAAGGGTGTATTAATGGTCATTTTGTCATGCGAAAGAGGTGTTGCTCTTGAAAACTATAAGGAGAAAGTGTATACTTAAGCGTGATTAAAATGAAAGGTAATGGTGGAAGTAGTGTATATTAGAAATACTATACAGACGATGAAAAAATATTCATTTTTGCTACAGCAGCTTATATCCAGAGATTTTAAAGTAAAATATAAGAGGTCAGTATTGGGAGTACTGTGGAGTCTGCTCAACCCCGTCCTGATGATGTGTGTTTTAGCGATCGTGTTTACAAATGTTTTTAAATTTTCGACGCCCGGAGTAAATTATCTTGTATATCTGTTGACTGGATTAACATATTTTAATTATTTCAGCGAGTCAACGAACCTTGCGATGAGTTCTGTTGTTGCTAATTTTTCACTTATAAATAAAATATACATTCCTAAATATATCTTCCCTCTGTCAAAATGTCTGTTTGTCGGGATTAACTTCCTGTTGACATTAATTCCATTATATGCTGTAATTCTGCTGACGGGAACAGGGCTGAACATATATCATCTGCTGCTGCCGGTCTCATTTGTTTTTTTATTTATTTTTACATTGGGAATAGGATTGATACTGGCGACAGTTTCAGTTTTTTTGAGAGATATGTTCTATATTTACGGGATTTTGCTCCAGATCCTGACGTATATGACGCCTATTATGTATGATATATCAATGCTTGATCCGAGACTTCAGTTATTGTTAAAGCTTAATCCGCTTTATCATATCATTACGTTTGGAAGAACGATCATTCTTTATCACCAGATTCCATCGGGTATGGATTTTGCCGTTTGTTTTTTGAGCGCTCTTGTAAGTCTGGTGATCGGAGTGTTGGTGTTTAGAAAGAACCAGGACAAATTTATTTATTACGTATAAGGGTATGAGGTGTAGTATGGATAGCATGATACGTGTCAATAACGTTTCGATGAAGTTTAATCTTGGAATAGAGAAAAACTTCTCCCTGAAACTGTTTTTTGTTAATTTCTTTAAGAATCTTCATAATAAGAAAGAAAAGCCGAAAGACTTCTGGGCGCTCAGTGATATTAATTTCGAAGTTGCCAGAGGAGAGGTGATCGGATTTGTCGGCGGAAACGGCGCAGGAAAGAGTACCTTGCTCAAAGTCGTTTCCGGTGTTATGAAGCCGACCAAAGGTACGATAGAGATCGGTGGAAATATCTGCCCCATGATTGAACTGGGCGCGGGGTTTGATATGGATCTGACCGCAAGGGAAAATATTTATCTCAATGGTTCGATTCTTGGATATTCAAAAGCGTTTATTGATGAAAAGTTTGATGAGATCGTAAACTTTTCCGAACTGCATGAATTCCTTGACGTACCGATCCGTAATTTTTCAAGCGGTATGACAGCCAGGCTTGCTTTCTCTATCGCGACTATAGTTGATCCGGAGATACTGATCGTTGATGAAATTCTGTCTGTGGGAGATATTGCCTTTCAGAAAAAAAGTGAGGACAAGATGAAAAGCATGATCGGAGGAGGAACAACAGTATTATATGTATCTCATTCTATACAGTCTATAAAAGCTATCTGCAGCAGAGTGATCTGGATTGATCACGGGAAGATGGTCATGGACGGAGACGCGGAGGAAGTAGTTGAGGCATACATCAAGGCCTGCAGCTAAAGGGAGCTATGAAAAAGATAATATTTTTTTCTGTGAACATGCATATAGGAGGCATGGAGAAAGCACTTGTCGATCTGTTAAACGAACTTGCAAAGAAAAATTATGATGTGACACTTGTTCTTGAAAAAAAGGAAGGAATTTTGCTGCGGCAGATTGACAAGCGTATAACTATCAGAGAGTATAAGGTGTGCACCGGGGGCAGTGTTCTGATCAGAAAAGTGAAAAATTTCCTGCATAGAACAATCTGGACAGCAAAAAACCGGGGGAAATATGATTTCTCATGTGCTTATGCCACATATTCTGTAATCGGGACCCGGCTTGCACTTGCAGCTTCCGCCAATTCTTCTATATACATTCACAGTGATTATTTTGATGTTTACCGCGGGAACAGGGAAGAAATTAAGAAGTTCTTTGACGAACTGCATCTGGAGGATTTTAGACACACAATTTTCGTTTCGAATGAGAGCAGGGATAAATTGCAGAGAGTATATCCGAGTATTGAAGAAAAAGGTGTGGTGATAGATAATCTGATTGATGCCGATAAAATATTGAAACTATCTGCTGATAAGGTTCCACTGGAAAAAGCCGGAAATAAAACTTTTTTATTCGTAGGGAGACTGGAAGAAGAATCGAAGCGTCTGACCAGGCTGCTGAAAGCTTTTTCAACTGCATATCAGAAAGACGGCAGAATACACCTTTCTATTATCGGAGACGGGAAAGACAGGGATCTGTGCAGAAAGTTTATACATGAACTTCATTTGGAAAATGCTGTTGTTATGCTTGGAAAAAAAGAAAATCCATATCCGTATATCAAAGCAGCGGATTGTGTCCTTCTGACTTCGGATTATGAAGGGTATCCGGTGATTTACAGCGAGTGTCTTATACTACAGACCCCTGTTATAACCACGGTTCCCGTTTCTGATGGATTTGTGGATATAAGAGATTATGAAGTAGTTGTCGAAAAGGAAGAGAAGGCTATAGCAGACGCCATCTTGAAAACAGACTTTCAACAATATGGCAAGAACAAAATTGATTTTAAAGAACTGAACAGAAAAAAGCTGGAAAGTCTGGAACGATTGTTCATCAGTATTTAGGAGGAAAACATATGTCTAAGATAATACATTATTGCTGGTTTGGAGACAAGCCGCTGCCGGGGCTTGCAAAGAAATGCATAAAGAGTTGGAAAAAATATCTTCCGGGATATGAGATCATGTGCTGGAGTGAAAAAAATTTCGATGTAAATTCCACGAAGTTTACCAGAGAAGCATATGAGAATAAAAACTGGGCGTTCGTAAGCGATGTGGCGCGTGTATATGCCTTAAAAGAGTATGGCGGCATATATATGGATACGGACATGATGATCGTCAAAGACGTCAGTAAGATTCTGGAGTCGGAGTTTTTTGTGGGCTGGGAATCAGAGCTTAATGTGGCGGTTGGCGTTCTCGGAGTCCGGGAGAAACATCATCCGGTGATCGAAGCGTTATATGATTTTTATTCGAAAGCTTCTTTGAATACTGCTGATCTTTTTTCTCAGTCTATTCCCCGGCTTCTTACAGGAATACTCAAGAAAAAATATAACCTCCAGAAGGATCATCTCCATACACAGCATCTTGCTGAGGGTGTTGACGTTTATGCAAGAGATTATTTCTATCCGATCAGTTCGGATCAATCTGCCGATATGTTTACAGAAAATACATGCATGATCCATTACTATACGGGAAGCTGGCTTCCAAGGAGCCAGCGTATCCGCAACAGGGTACATGGAATACTGGGACAGCGTTTCGGGGATGTGTTCCTGGACTGGGCGGTCTCTTTTAAACGCACAGGAAAAATGACAGCCAGACTGGTTCTTTTTCCGTTTGTAAAGGTCAGAAGAGATAATATCATAAAGCAGAATGTCAATGAGGAGATCCGGGAATACGGGAAGAATTTTGATGATGCTCCGGACAGCGGGTATGTTGCCTTCTATAATCCCAACTGGCTGGGAACGAGTATAGCCACAAAAGAACTTTTTGATTTTACTCTCCCGCTTGAAGAACTGGCAGAGGAAAAGACAATAGAATACGTGGCGGACAGAATTGTTTCAAAGGGATATAAGCTTATTATTTTCAGCGCTTTTGCGCTCGGATGGCAGAAGCTTATGGCTGCGGTCCATGAAAAAAAACCTGATATAGTGATCAAGGTCATATGGCATGGCAGCAACTGCATGAATATTGAGGCTTATGACTGGGAAGTTTTTCAACATATGTTCTCGCTTCTGTCAAAAGGCTGTATACACAGTATCGGCTTTGTGAAGAAAAGTATGTACGAGTTTTATAAAAGCAAGGGCTATAATGTAGAGTTTGTAATGAATACACTTTCTCTTGATAGGAAACAATATATGCCAGATACTGAAAACAGATCCAGTGCTGTGCGGAAGATCGGGGTATACGCATCCGGCGACAGGTGGGTGAAAAATTTCTATAACCAGCTGTGCGCCGCAAGTCTGATGGATAATGTAAAAGTGGAGTGTACCCCGTTGTCTACAAAGACGCTTCTCTTTGCGGAATTGATCCATCTTGACGTAGAAGGGGAAGGAAAGCCGATGCCAAGAGAGGAGCTTCTCAGAAGGATGGCAGGAAACTATATGAATCTTTATGTTACATTCACAGAATGTGCGCCTCTTATCCCTCTTGAAAGTCTTGAACTGGGGGTTCCGTGTCTGACCGGAAATAATCATCATTATTGGGAAGGAACAGAGCTTGGTGAATATTTAATTGTAGATGAGGCGGACGACGTAAATAAGATCCATGACAAAATGGAAAAATGTGCCGCAAATAGAGAAAAGATTCTTGATCTTTATCGTGAGTGGAAGAAAGAGTATGACGTCGAAGCAAAAAAAAGCGTAGAAGATTTCCTGAAAAACGGAGTGGGAGAATGAATAAAAAAATAAAAGTCATGACAATATTCGGCACGCGTCCCGAGGCGATAAAAATGGCTCCTCTTGTAAAAGAGCTGGAAAAAAGAGATAAGATCGAAAGCATAGTCTGCGTGACCGCCCAGCACAGGCAGATGCTGGATCAAGTACTCAAGGCATTTTCAATTGAGCCTGACTATGATTTGAATATCATGCAGCAGGGACAGACACTTGCTGATATCACAACGAGGGCACTGTTGGGGCTTCAGGGCGTGATTCAGGAGGTGAAGCCGGATATTGCTCTCGTGCACGGAGATACGACGACCACATTTGCAGGTGCTCTGGCGGCATTTTATAATCGGGTAACTATCGGACATGTCGAGGCGGGACTACGTACATACAATAAGTACTCCCCGTATCCAGAGGAGATGAACCGTCAGATGGTAGGCGTTATGTGCGATCTTCATTTTGCCCCTACGGAAAAGAGTGCGGCCAACCTTTGTGCGGAAGGAAAGGATAAGAATCGAATCTTTATTACAGGAAATACGGCCATCGATGCAATGAGCCATACAGTAAGTGACGATTACCGCCATGAAGTCCTGGACTGGGCGGGGGAAGACAGGATGCTCCTTCTCACAGCCCACAGGCGGGAGAATCTTGGCGAGCCGATGTATCACATTTTTCGTGCTGTACGCCGTATTGTCGAAGAATTTTCTGATGTAAAGGTGGTTTACCCGATCCACATGAACCCTGTCGTGCGTAAGATAGCAGAGGAGACGATCGGCAATATAGACAGGATTCGTCTGATTGAGCCGCTTGAAGTCGTAGATTTCCATAATTTTATAAATCAATCATACTTGATACTTACAGACAGTGGAGGAATACAAGAAGAGGCTCCGACCCTCGGAAAGCCGGTTCTTGTGCTTCGGGATACTACAGAACGTCCGGAAGGGATCGAGGCGGGTACTTTGAAAATGGCAGGTACGGATGAGGAGACCATCTATTCCATGACAAGAGAACTGCTTACAAGTGAAGAACAGTATCAAAGGATGAGCGTGGCAAAAAATCCGTATGGTGACGGTAAGGCCAGCATACGGATTGCAGATGCGGTAGAAATGTATTTTCGGCAATAAATGCAGGCAGGGGGAGCCATATGGAGCGTTCATACAACGAAGCATATTACAAACAGATCATCCTTACATTGGAGGCAAAGAATAAATTACTGGAGAAACAGTTCAGGAAGCAAAAGATAATAAGCGGCAGGCTTGAGACTGAAAGAAATGAGCTTGCAGGGAGGACCCTTAAAGAGATGCTGCGGATGCGGCTGTTAAAGGATACGAAAGATTATTCCCGCATTGTTCCTGAAAATGACCTGACCTGGCTTCTTATAGCGGAGAACTCTGATTCAGTAGATTTATGCCGTTCTTTTTGCAGACATCATCCGGATTTTTCCGGGGATATTTATATTGCAAGAGTGGCACAGGATCAGACCATCAGTGAGAAGATCGACGGTCTGCTTTCCGTATATGACCAGTCTCATATAACAAGGGAGGACTTCAGAGAATGCCGAAATCTGCCGTGGAGGGTCCTCAATCTGGTATCTGATAAAATTGAGACGGGCTGGATCATATATATTGATTCAAAGTTTTATGTTTCAGAGCCTTTTATTGGGGAACTGCGCAATGAACTGTTCTATTCGGGATGCCATTTTATGAACCTTCCCGCCACATTTCCGGATTCTTTAAAAACAATAAAACAAAGAATAGAGGTGGATTCAGAATGGGATGATACAGGCGAATGTATAGTTATCCCTTCTAAAGAAGAAGGCGCATCAGATATACCTGAATTTGCACGGATCTTTTCAGGAGATTCCGGGGTGTTTAAAAAAGCTGATTTTATTGAATTCGGGAAATATTCGGAACAATACAGAGACCTGAGTGACATAGAGTTTTCCTCCAGAATAGCAGAGCATAACTATGCGGTGGCAAATTTGAGCAGACCGGTTCTTGTAAGCCGGGGGGATATCTCCAGAGTCTGTGAGGGAGAAGAACTGGACTTGTATAATACTGCTGTGGGGAAATTAAGATTTGATGTTCGGGAGGAACCGCGCCGGAAAAGAGCTGCGATTGTGATTGACGAGGAAGGATGGGCTTATTATAATATAGCGGTCCAGCTTAAAAAGAATATAACAAACATGGATATCGATATTTTCTACAGCAAATATGCAGACAGCATTGTGGAATTATTTTTTGTTCTGAAAAATTATGATTTAGTCCATGTAGTGTGGAGAGGAATATTACAATTTCTGACTCCGGAAACGATAAGCTATGAGCTTCAGCGTTACGGAATGACATACCATGAATTTGAAAAGGACTTTCTGCGTCAGATCTGTCTGACCGCTGCAGTGTATGATCATCTGTATCTGGATGAAAACACGTCTGGAATAACGAACCAGATCCTTTCTCTGGTAGATGAGTACACTGTGTGTTCAGAAAAGCTGATAGAGATTTATAACGAAAGATTTGAGAAAAAGCCAGCGGAGGAAATTACGGACGGCGTTGATCTGGGTATGTTTTATCCGCAGAATCTTTCTCGCTTCAATGAAGCAGACAAGAGGGAAATACGTATTGGCTGGGTGGGAAACAGTGTGTTTTGGGGGAACAGATCAGACGATCTGAAAGGAGTGTATACGATACTTAACCCGGCGCTGGAGGAACTGCAGGCAGAAGGGCACAATATCCGGAAATTCTTTGCCGATAAACAGGAAAGAGTGATTCCGCATGAAAAAATGAGAGATTATTATTCTGAAATTGATATCTATATCTGTGCCTCCCGCATAGAGGGTACGCCTAATCCGGTGCTGGAAGCGATGGCCTGCGGCGTGCCGGTCATATCTACAGACGTGGGGATTGTGCCGGAAGCGTTCGGAGAATTTCAGAAGCAGTTTATTCTTGAAAAGAGAGATGTGGAATGCATGAAAAACAAAATTCGCAAAATGATCTCTGATCCCGAAAATATGAAGAGGTGTTCGCAGGAGAATCTTCGTCAGATTCAGAAATGGAGCTGGGAGGGAAAGTGCGGTCAGTATGAACGTTTTTTTGAGGCGGCACTTGAAAGAAAAGCACGGAAGAGAATGGAGTAGATAATGAAATGGAAGCGAAACAGGCACAGCTTCAGAATCTATTTATATATATACTTGACTGCATATGCATTATATTCAGTTATATTGCGGCAAGTTATCTGAGATTCGGCAATCTGTGGGGCGGATATACAAGACAGATCGTCTTTATAAGAATGGGGATACTCCTCATTTCAATCACGCTGATTTATCTGGTTTTTTATCCGAACCGTAAGTTCTTCGAAAGAACAGAAAAACAGGAGTTTATCGCGGTTTTTCAAAATAATCTGATTCTGGGGGCTATTGTTACTACTGCGGCTTTTATGATGCAGGATGCCGAAAATTACTCAAGACTTGTGTATGCTTTCTTCTGTATAGTAGATGTTCTCATAATGTTTACAGTACATCAACTGTATAAATATTATATGATCAAAATCTACAGTAAAGGAATCGGAACGAGAAACGTACTGATCTTCACTACCGAGGACAGGGCCGCGCAGATCTGTGAGAATATACGGCAGAGCAATTCATGGAATATGAATATAGCGGGCATTATTCTTGTGAATAATCCGAATCAGTCAGAGCAGATAAATGATGTGCCTGTCGTGGCTGACGCGCTTTCCATGATGGATTACGTGAAAAAGAATCTGGTGGACGAGGTGTTCATTCATATTTCTTCCAGTGAGAAATTCCCGGTCAAAGAAGTGATAAAAGAACTTGAGACAATGGGGATCACGGTGAATCTGAATATCAATCTTTTTGAAATGGATATTCCGGCGCAGAGACAGATTGAAAAGATCGGCGGTTATTATGCGGTCTCTTTTGTGCCTAAAATGCATTCATTTAAGCAGATATTTTTTAAGCGCATCATGGATATAGCCGGTGCGCTCGTGGGACTGGCGATTACCGCGGTGGTCACTGTTTTCCTTGCGCCCGTACTCCTTTTGGAATCTCCGGGACCCCTGTTTTTTTCACAGGTCAGAGTGGGAAAGAACGGAAGGCGCTTTAAAATCTATAAATTCAGGTCTATGTATGTGGATGCGGAAGAGAGAAAAAAGGAACTGATGGATCAAAATGAGATGGACGGGCTTATGTTCAAGATGGAAAATGATCCACGTGTCACGAAGGTGGGAAGATTTATTCGAAAAACAAGCATTGATGAACTTCCACAGTTTTGGAATATACTCAAAGGCGAGATGAGCCTTGTAGGGACAAGACCGCCCACGGAAGAGGAATTCCTGCAGTATGAGGCATATCATAAGCGCAGATTAAGCGCTACTCCGGGTCTGACGGGCCTCTGGCAGGTGAGCGGGCGGAGCAACACAAAAAATTTTGAAGAGATTGTCGCGATGGATGTGGAATATATTGACAATTGGTCTTTAAAGGAAGATATAAAGATCCTCTTTAAAACCGTAGGGGTAGTTTTAAAAGGAAAAGGAGCAAGCTGAGATGAAGGTATGCCTGGTGGGGTCAAGCGGCGGACATTTGACACATTTATATATGCTGAAACCTTTCTGGGGAAATAAGGAAAGATTTTGGGTGACTTTTGATAAGGAAGATGCCGTAAGTATTCTTGCAGGGGAAAAAATATACCCCTGCTATTTTCCTACAAACAGAAATATTAAAAACCTTTTGAGAAATACTTTTCTGGCAATAAAGGTGCTTAAAAAAGAAAAGCCGGATTTGCTTGTGTCTTCCGGGGCGGCCGTTGCGGTTCCGTTTTTCTATCTGGCAAAACTAATGGGAAAGAAGCTCATATATATTGAAGTTTATGACCGGATAGACAAGCCGACTTTAACCGGACGTCTGGTATATCCAATCACGGACTGTTTTATCGTTCAGTGGGAGGAACAGAAAAAAGTTTATAAAAAAGCGATCAATCTGGGGAGCATTTTTTAGAATCAGAGGTTTTAAATGTTTAAATCAGGTACGGAAATGAAAGTTTTAATGATTAACACTGTTGAACTGGGGAAAAACGGAATATCAGCATGTATTTTAAATTACAGTGAAATCCTGAGAAATGATGGTGTTATAGTTGATATAGCAGCGCCTAATATAGTGGAAGACGCGATCAGAGACAGAGTGCAAAAATGCAAAGCGGCGCTTTACGAGATTCCTTTCAGAAATTCAACGCCGCTTTTATATTGGAATGAATTAAGAAAAATCATTAAAGAAGAAAAATATGACATTGTGCATGTGCATGGGAACAGTGCGACAATGACAGTGGAGCTTTCGTCGGCTTTTGTATCCGGCTGTAAGATAAGAATCGCACACAGCCATAATACTACCTGCGAACATCAAAAAGCACACAGGATACTTCTTCCATTTTTTAAATTTTTTTGCACGCAAGGGGCGGCGTGTGGAAATAAAGCCGGAGAATGGCTGTTTAAAAATAAAAATTTTAAAGTTATACGTAATGGGATTGATATTGATAAGTATTCGTACAGCTATAAAAAGAGGAAAATCTGCCGCGATAAATACCGGATTGCGCAGGAGGCCATTGTCATAGGACATGTCGGCATATTCAATTATCAGAAAAATCACGAGTTCCTTGTGAAAATAATTTCCGGCTTACAGAAATATTCCGATGCATACAGGCTTTTGCTTGTAGGCGATGGGGAACTGCGGACAAATGTTGAACAGCTTGCAAAGGAACTTCATGTGAGAGATAAAATTGTTTTTGCCGGAAATGAAGAAAATGTCAATGAAAGTCTTTCGGCAATGGATATGTTTGTTATGCCTTCCAGGTTCGAGGGTCTGCCGTTTGTTCTTGTTGAAGCACAGGCTTCAGGACTTCCGTGTATAGTTTCCTCAGCCGTAACGACCGAGGCCGATCTTACAGGACTGGTTTCGTATATTGATGGATTTGATGAGAATGTCTGGATTGAAAGTATTATGAAATCGCCATACGGACATGATGTTATGAAAGACGAAAAACTGAGAAATTGTCTGCGGGAGAAGGGATATGACATACAGTTCAATGGCAGAATGTTAAGGGATTTTTATACAGCATGTATTGAAAATGAACTCGAGTAGAAAAGCAAAAGGAGAGGACGAAGTGATATTTGTTACAGTCGGCACACACGAACAGCAGTTTAATCGTTTGATATCTTATGTAGACAAGTTGGATCTGTCTGAAGAGGTCGTTATTCAAAAAGGATACAGTGATTATGAGCCTGAAAACTGTAAATCCGTAAAGCTTCTGCCATACTCAAAAATGACAGAATATGTAGAGAGGGCAAGGATTGTAATCACGCATGGCGGACCGAGCAGTATTATGATGCCCTTACAGATAGGAAAAATTCCGGTCGTTGTGCCGCGGCAAAAAAAATTTAATGAACATGTAAACGACCACCAGCTTGAATTTGTAAAAAAAATCAGTGAGAGCGGGAATATAATTCCGGTATATGACATTGAAAGCTTAAAAGATGTTATTTCAAATTATGATTTGATCTCGGCGGAAAGAACTGAGATCAAAAGTAATAACGCAGAATTTAACATGAGACTGGAACAGATAGTCAGGAAAATGTTTAACGAATAAAAGATAAAATACAGTGAAACCAGAGGAACAGTATTATGAAAAAAATAGGGCTTGTAATCTGCTATTTTCATGAAAATTACGGGAGTATGCTTCAGGCTTATGCCACTCAGCATATTTTTGACCAGATGGGGGCTGCGAATGAAGCGGTGTACTGCCGCGATCCCCACATGTATATGACAATGCCTAAGCTACAGTATTATTATCATAAATTGACAAATAAGGACATTTTTTTTGATAAAATAAAGCGAAGCAAAGGAAAAATATTTCATAAGGTTTTCAAAACAGATTTCTATGCAGACCAGAAAATAAGGAGTATGAAATTTCAGGAGTTTTCCGGGAGAGCTTTTCGTGTATCCAGGGAATATCACAACAGAGAAGAACTGATAAGGGATACAGAGAATTATTCAGCGTTCGTTGTGGGCAGCGACCAGCTCTGGAGTCCGGCGAACATCGATAATGATTTCTATACACTTACATTTGTCCCGGATCATATTCCCAAAATAGCTTATGCAACAAGCTTTGGCACGACATCAATTCCCGCCTATCAGCATAAAAAAGCCAAAGTCTTTCTACAGAGATTTGACCATATATCTGTGAGAGAAGCATCCGGAAAAAAGCTTGTAAAACAACTGTCCGGGCAGGACGCAGAAGTTGTGATAGATCCGACATTGATGCTGAAAAGAGCGGACTGGGAATCTTTCAGGAAAGAAACTCCCTCTGCAGAAGGCAAGTATATATTCTGCTATTTCCTGGGAAACAACAGAAATAACCGGGAGTTTGCGCTCAGACTTAAGGAAAAGACAGGATACCGCATTGTGGCGCTTGTGCATATGGATGAATTCGTCCCCGGAGATGAAAACTTTGCTGATGTAACTCCCTATGACGTGGGGCCGGAGGAGTTCGTTGATTTAGTGAGCAGGGCAGAGTATGTATGCACAGATTCTTTCCACGGCACTGTCTTTTCAATTATTTTCGGCCGAAAATTTTTCACGTTTAACAGGTTTCAAGAAAACAGTACAATATCGACAAATACAAGAATAGATTCATTGCTTGCAATGCTTTCTCTTGAGAACAGGAGAAAAACGGGGGACGAGGATATCGAGGCATGTATGTCCGAAAACACAGACTTTGACAGAGCATACGAAAAACTGGAACAAAAGCAGGAGGAAGCAGGGGCATATCTGAAAAGGGCGTTGAGATGTTTATGCAGGACTTATTGAGTATTATTATCCCGGTTTATAAAGTTGAGAAATATTTACCGCGCTGTGTTGATTCTGTCTTAAATCAATCCTATTCGAATCTTGAGATCATACTTGTAGATGACGGTTCTCCGGACGGCTGCCCGGAGATCTGCGATGATTATTGCGGGAAAGACGCGAGGATACGTGTGCTGCACAAGGAAAACGGCGGGCTGTCAGATGCAAGAAACAGGGGAATAGAGATTGCGAGAGGAAAATATATCGGATTTGTGGATTCTGACGATTACATTCATCAGGACATGTATATGAATCTTTGGATGAACATCAAAAGGGAAGAGGCTGACATAGCAGTATGCGGAATCTGTAAAGTGTACGGGGAAAAACCGGCTGGAGACATATCCTTTGAGAATGAAGCGGCGGTATATACAGGCAGGGGGGCAGTGAAGAATATTTTTGACGCGAAACTGTACCTTTCAAGTGTAGTGGCATGGAATAAATTGTATAAAAGAGAATTATTTCATGCTGTCAGATATCCCGAAGGGAAAATTCATGAAGATGAGTTTACGACATACAAGCTGTTCTGGGAGAGCGCTAAAGTGGTTTACATTTCAGGCAAATACTATTATTATTATCAAAGAGACGACAGCATTATGGGACAGCGGAAAGTGGAGTTTTCAGCAGATATCCTTGAAGCATATGAGCAGATGAACGAATATTTCACTAATGCCGGCGAGTGGGACATCGTACAGCTTATAAAGTACCGATATATGTGTCTGCTGAAAAAATATGCGGTCCAGTTGAAAAAGGCCGGAGAATATTCTTTGTCGGACAAACTGGAGAATATTTATAAAACAGAATACAAAAAGAACATTCGTCTCATTAAAGGAATAAAACGAAAAATCCGGTTATGGATGTATAGATGGTTTAAAATTAATTTTTAACAGGGAGACACATATCATGAAAATCGGTATCATCACTGTACCTGACGCCGCAAATTTCGGCTCTTTTCTGCAGGCATACAGCCTTCAGACTGTATTGGAAAAATTAGGACATGATGTTTGCTTTATTAATGGATGGGATTCAAAATACGTAAGAAAACTTTACTGCAACTGGATTCCTAAAAAACGTCATTTAAAGCACCCGTATATTTTTATTGCAAAAAATCTTTTTTGGAAAAAGGAAAGAGCATATTTTCTTGAAAATCAAAAAAAACTCAAACTTTCTGACGGGAATGGGGAAAATGATTATGACCTTGTCCTTTTAGGCAGTGATGAAATATGGAATGTGAAAACAGAGGTGTTTACAAAGGCTGCATTTTACGGGGGGTGCTATCAAAATGCGGCGGCTTTTGCAGTGAGCGCAGGAGAAGCGGATTATACCGATTTTCTCCGTTATCCGGATATCATCGAATATATTCGAAACATAGCTGATATATATGTGCGGGATGATAATACGGCGGATATTGTAAAAAAAATTACAGGGAAAACCCCTTTGAAAGTATGTGATCCTACTTTTTTAGTGAATAAAGAAGAACTGAGCGATTCTATTGAAAATGAATATTTGAAAAGCAACCGTTATATAGCAGTTTATTCATATAGTATGTCTATTCCGAAACAAAATGTAGACATAATAAAAAAGTATGCCCGCAGCAATGGGTGCAGACTGGTATCGGTTGGAATGTATAATGAGTGGTGCGATTACAATTTATTATGCGCTCCTCTACAGTTCAGTGCTGTTCTTCAAGGTGCCGAGGCCGTAATAACGAATACATTTCACGGAACAGTATTTTCTGTTTTAAACGAAAAAAAATTTGCGGTTATAGGAAATAAAATCAAGATATGCGACCTGCTCAAAGAATTTAATCTTGACAGCCAGCGTATAGAAACCGGCAGGATGTCATTGGAATTACTGACCGAAACATTACAAAATAATTTTATAAACTATAATATCATCGAAGAAAAAATTCAGAAAATCAGGCTGATTTCGTCCGGATATTTAAAAAAAATCATAGATAAGCAATGATATAATGAATAATGAAGATTTTGGGAGATGTGCTATGATCGTCGTAAAAGAGCCGCAGATTAAAATAGCAGATGGAAAAGCCCGGATAAGCTCTGCGATTGACATACCACAAGAGGCTTACCGCACGTGGGTCGGAAGGGTCAGAGGCTTAAAAAACTATAAGGGTTATGAAAAGATATATGAATACAGCACAGGGATGTTTGAACTGTGGTACGAAGTGGAGGAACAATATGCATCATGCTTATGTGATGAGAGAGCAGATGCGTTTGTACTTGCTGTTTTATATTTTGCCATGGTGACAGGAGAAGATATACAAAGTGAAGGCCTGGTATCTAACGAGTTTATCCATAATGTCAACACATATTTGATTCCGCTGCACTGCAATGGCAGAAATGGATTCCGGCCTGTCAAAATTATATCGGAATCGACTTCTGAACGTCTGGAATCCCACGGAGAAAACGGCACAGGCGTGAGCTGTGGAGTAGATTCCTTCGATACTATTTTGACATACATGAGTTCGGAAATGGATCAAAAGCACAGGCTGTCAGTATTGACGGTGTTTAATGTCGGAGCCTACGACAGGCTTACCGATTTGTTATCCTGCATCAGAGGTGAAAAACAGATTCAGACTTGCAGGGAACGGGCGGAAGAATGGTTCCGTTTTGAATGCCTTCAAGGGGAAAAAGTTGCAGAAGAACTGGGGGTCAAGTTTTTATCGGTAAATTCTAATCTCCATGAGTTATACCAGGGAATGTTTTTACAATCCCATTCATTTAGAAACTGCTCCGCAGTTTTGGCTGTGCAGAAATTATTTTCGCATTATTACTATGCTTCGGCAGGCGAACCGCAGAATAATATAATTGATTTGATGGATAATGCAACGGATGACGTTTACCTTTTCTCTAATGAAACTACAAGATTCTACTCGGGAGGAATGGAAAAAAACCGTATTGAAAAGATGCAGGGAATTATAGATCATCCAATCGTACAGAAATACTTGCACGTATGTTCGGAAAAAAAAGATAATTGTGCTAAATGCGGAAAATGTGGAAGAACACTTCTTATCCTCGAAATATTGAACAGGCTGGATGAGTTCAGGCCTTTGTTCGGAAACCGTGACGAGATTGATACAAGAATGCGGAAAAGATATGTCTGGATGCTGGATCAAAAGAAGAACAATCAATTCGCCGCGGATATATATGAGTATGTAAGAAAAAATCATGTTAAAATACCTGTAACAGCCAGAGTATATCATTTAACATATCCACTTCGTAAAATAGCAAGAAAGATTTCATTTTCAGGTAAATAATATGGCGCAATCCAGAATAGCAAATTCATTTAAAAATATGATTTATACTTTCGGTGTAAAACTGATCTCTTTTGCCGCTGCGTTTGTTCTCAGGACGGTTTTTATTTACGTTTTGGGCATGGAATATGTCGGTGTTTCAGGTCTGTTTACATCTGTTCTTTCGGTACTGTCTTTTGCCGAACTTGGAATCAGTACAGCGATGACATATGCTTTGTACGGGCCGATTGCACAGGAAGACACAAGAAAAATTAACCAGTTGATGCATTTTTATAAACTTGCCTACAGATTTGTTGCGGGAACTGTTTTAGCTGCGGGAACTGTCTGTATACCATTTCTGCCGCTGATTATTAAGGGCGTGCCCGATATACATGAAAGCATTACGGTGATATACATTTTTTATTTGATAAATACAGCTTCATCTTACCTGCTTATTTATAAATCTACTCTTTTAACGGCAAGTCAGAAAAATTATGAGATATCCAAGGTCACAATCCGTATTTCTGTTGTGAAATGTGTGATTGAAAGTATTTTTCTTGTGATATTCAGAAATTTCATGCTCTATTTATGCATAGAAATTTTTTTGAACATTTTTCAAAATATACTGATCAGCAGGAGGGCAGTAAAAACATATCCGGCAGTTTTTGAAAAAAGCGAAGAACGGCTGGATAAAGATGAGATCAAAAAACTTTTTAAAGATATTCGGGCATTGTTTCTTTACAAAGTATCAGGGGTTGTTCTGGATGGCACGGATAACATTATTGTATCCGCGTTTTTGGGCACAGGCTATGTGGCGGTATTATCAAATTACAATATGATCATAAAGAATCTTTATAATTTGATTCTTCAGGTGTTTCAGTCCACGTCTGCCGGCGTAGGGAACCTTGCGGCGACAGAAGGCGCAAAAAAGCAGCATCACATTTTCAATGTGCTTCTTTTTTTGTCTTTTTGGTTATTCGGGTTCTGCGTAGTGGAATTATATATAAATATCAATGATTTTATTGGAATATGGACAGGCGCTGCACATACTTTTCCCGCTGCTACAGTGATTGTCCTCATCACTGATTTTTATCTTACCGGTATGATGAGCGCGGTGAGTTATTTCCGTACGTCAAACGGCCTGTTTGTGCAGGGAAAATACAGGCCGTTGATTATGTCCCTGATCAATCTTGTATTATCTGTTTTGTTTGTCCAGAAAATAGGAGTGACCGGGGTACTTCTTGGAACTGTGCTGTCAAGACTGAGTACTCAGTTTTGGTTTGACGCTTATTTGATATATAATCATGTTTTTAAAGAAACCATAAAAGAATATTTAAAGAAAATGACCGTTTACACAGGTACCATTGTTATCATTTGCTGTATCTGCGGTATGTGCTCAAAGATATTTGATACAGGGATAACAGTACTGAATTTTGGAGTGAACATAGTGATTGTCGCGGTAATATATAATGCGGTTTGTTTTCTTTTATTTAGAAAAACTTCAGAATTTGAATATCTTAAAAATATCGGCTATAGTCTTGGAAAGAACCTGAAAAAGAAAATCATGTAGACATGGGAGATTATTATGATTGAGAATATATGTAAAAAAGATTTGTGCACTGGATGCCTGGCATGTATGAATATATGCCCTAAAGACGCGATCGTATACAAAGAGGATGAATACGGCGTGCCTGTGGCGGTCATAAATCAGGATAAATGTATAGAATGCGGAGCCTGTGTAAAAGTCTGCCCGGTGAATAATCCTGTGGAAAAGAAAGAACCTCTGGCCTGTTACGCGGCATGGAGCAACAATGCCGGAGAGAGGGAGTTCAGTACATCCGGAGGAATAGCGGCGGAAATTTCAAAGACAATTGTGAATGACGGCGGAGTTGTATTTGGGGCGGCGTTTGACAGTGACATGAACGTATGCCATATGTCGGCAGATTCAGCAGAAACTTTGCAGCGTTTCAGAGGATCAAAATATGTGCAAAGTTATATAGGAAAATCATACCGGGAGATAAAAAAAGCACTGCTTGACGGGAAAAAAGTGTTGTTTACCGGAACGCCCTGCCAGGCTGCCGGCCTGAGAAATTTTCTTGGGAAAGAGTATGATAATTTATTTATCATTGATCTGATCTGCCACGGCACTCCGCCGATGACTTACTTGAGAGATTATTTAAAAGAGATAGGCGGCGGAAGAAAAATCAGCAAGATTTCTTTTAGAGAGGGGAACGATTACTGTCTTGCGATAACAGGAGAGAAGAACTTTTATAAAAAAACTGCTAACTGTGATTATTATCTTTTGGCATTTTTACGGGGAGTCATTCAGAGAGAAAACTGCTTTAGCTGTGATTATGCGCAGGGAAAACGGTGCGGCGACATTACTGTGGGTGATTTTTGGAAACTGGACAGAAAAACCATGAATAATAAATACAGAGGCAGGGTTTCGGTTGTCCTTATTAATACAGAAAATGGGAATAAACTGTGGGAGACCTGTAAGGATAAATTTACATTTGAAAAAAGAGATTTTGAGGAAGCAAAACGCGGGAACGGTCCACTGAGGGGGCCTTCAGGCAGGCCGAAAGACCGGGAAACTTTTTTGAACATGGTAAAAAGTTCAGGATTTTCATATGCCGTAAAAAATTTAGAATTAAAAAATGATATAAAGAAAAACGAACGGAAGAATTCTTTCTGGATTTACAGGACAATGAGAAAGATGAAGAAAAGATTAATTCCATAGGCAGGAAGGCAAGATATAATTTTTTAAGAAGGGAAGTTGGATGGTAAGTATAATTGTTCCGGTTTATAATGTGGAAAAGTATTTAAAAAAAGCAGTTGAAAGTGTTATAAATCAGACTTATCCGGACTGGGAGCTGATCCTGGTGGACGACGGCTCATCAGATTCTTGTCCTGAAATATGCAGATGCTATGAAAGGCAGGAGGAGAGAATACAGCTCGTAGAAAAAGAAAATGGCGGTGTTTCCAGTGCGAGAAACGCAGGACTGCAGCGGGCGAGAGGCGAGTGGATCTGCTTTTTAGACGGAGACGACTGGCTGGAGGAGCGCTGTCTTGAAACAGCCCTGAAAGAGACAAGTGAAGATACAGATATTGTATGCTGGAATTATTGGAAAAATACGGAAAGCTGCCAGGTCAGGAATTCCCCGATTGTCCCGGAACGGATAGTGGAGAATCATCCGGTACACCTGGCTAAAATAGTCATGTTTCCGCAGTATGCGATGAAAACTTATGGAAGGAGCTACAGCGCCGTAAAAGGTGTATGGACAAAACTGATCCGGAGAAGTATTATATCAGAGAATAACCTGATGTTTAACGAACAGGTTCAGATTGGTGAAGACGGGCTTTTTGGAGCTCAATGTTTTGAAAAAGCAAACAAAGTTGTCTTTGTTAATGAGTATCTTTACCATTACAGGCTGGATAATGAGTCGGCGACAAGAAGATGCCGACCGGATATTAAAAATGTATATTTAGATACATTAGATGCGTTTAAAGTTTTAGTTGACAGATACGGTGATTCTGAAACCAGGCTTTGTTATGGCGGTCTTACCTACGCATGTGTGGCAAGAGGTATTGAAAAATATTTTTTTCATCATAAAAATACGCTGCCTGTCAGAGAAAAACTGAGTGAGCTGAAAAAATATCTGAGCGAGGAACAGATTCAATATGGCGTTTCGGGTATTACAGACAGCCGTATTTTTCACATAAAACAACGTCTCGTCATTTTTTGTATTAAACATAAATCCGCACTTGGACTTTTCATATTGTCCATTATGAAGCAAAAAGTCAAACGAAAACGTTGTGACGGAGGAAATCTATGATAAAAATAGAAAAAAAAGAGGAGTGCTGCGGGTGTGAGGTCTGCGCGAATGCCTGTCCGAAAAACTGTATACAGATGGAGAGGGATAACAAGGGCTTTCTGTATCCTAAGATAGATGAAAACAGGTGCATTGACTGTCACATCTGCGAGAGAGTCTGTCCGGTCGCCGAACCGAAAGTAAGGGAAAGCGGGGGAGAGCTGAGGATGTACGGGGTACAGAACACGGATGAACGGGTGCGTATGGAAAGTACGTCCGGCGGCGCATTCTCACTGATTGCCAGGTGGGTGCTGGCGCGCCATGGAATTGTAATCGGGGCAGCTTTCGATAATAATTTCCGCGTAATACATGCTGCGGCTGACAGTGAGGAAGGGCTTGCGCGGTTCAGAGGGTCAAAGTATGTTCAAAGCAGCATGGGGGAGATATATAGAAAAGCAAAAGAATGGCTCGTCCAGGGCAGATGGATATGTTTCAGCGGAACCCCATGCCAGATAAACGGACTTCAGAAGTTTTTGGATAAGCCGTTTGATAATCTCGTTACAGTTGATATTGCATGCCATGGTATTACTTCCCCAAAGTTTTTAGAGAAATATATCCGTTATCACAGCGAAAAAGAAGGAAAGCAAATAAAGGAGATTCTGTTTAGAGAGAAGTATTACGGATACGGATTTTCTACAATGAAGATTGCTTTTGAAGACGGATCATGCTACAGGGCGGGAATGGAAACCGATATTTTTCTGCGGTCTTTTTTTATGGACTTAAACACAAGAGAATCCTGCCATGCCTGCCGCTTTAAAACAGTTCAAAGAGTGAGTGATTTTACCATTTTTGACGGGTGGCATGCAGGGCGTTTTCAGAAAGAGATGGAGGATGATAAAGGCACTACGCTTTGTATTATTCAATCCGATAAAGGTAATAAAATATTTGATGATTTAAAAGATCAATGCCGTTTTGTGGAAATTCCGGTGGAGGAAGGCGTCAGGCTGGATGGCAGCATGATCTTAAAATCCACAGTTCCAAACCCGCAGAGAGAACAGTTCTTTAAGGACATATGTGTTATGTCCGTGCCTGAAATTCAAAACAGATATTACCCAATTACATTGAAGAGAAAGCTGCTCTCTGCCATAAAACCAACGGTATACAAGACAGGACTTTTCAAATACTACATGAAATTAAAGGAAAAGGCAGGCGGAAAATGAAAATAATTGTTATCACAAAGCATTATGTGAAAAACTATGGATCTGTATTACAGACGTATGCCACTCAGGAACTGCTCAGAAGGAATGGGGATGAAGTTATTGTTGCAAATTATGTTTTGCCGCAATCAGCGGGCATGAGGTATATGGATGTTGTTTTGAGAAAATATTCTTCAAAATTGAAAAGAGGGATTTTAAAGATCATTTTACTGCCGACAGTATTAAGATGGAAAAATGTCTTCGGAGGATTTTTGAAAAAATACGTAAATGTATGGGGGGATCCCGTGGGAGACTGCATTGCGCTTGAACGCGAGCTGCCGGAAGCTGATTTATACTGCACAGGCAGTGACCAGGTCTGGAATCCGGAAACGAACGGAGGCCTTCAGCCGGCATATTTTTGTGAGTTTGCGAAAGAGGGCGGGAAGAGAGTCTCATTTGCGGCAAGCTTTGGGGTCAAACATATAGATGAAAAGTATGAAGCTGTTTTGAAAAAATATCTTCAAAATTACGCAGCGCTGTCTGTCCGCGAGACATCAGGAATCCATATCATTGAGCGCCTGGGGATGCAGGCGAGTGAAGTCTTAGATCCGGTTTTTGCGGCGGGCAGTGAATTTTGGATGAAATTTGCGGGAAAGAGGAAAATTAAGAAAAGCTATGTGCTGGTATATCAGTTAAACAGCAGTAAAAAATTTGACGGGTTTGCTCAGCGGGCCGCTGATAAACTGGGAAAGAAGCTGGTGCGTATCTGCACGAGGTACGATCAGATTGTAAAGAAGGGAAGAGCTGTTTTGATTCCATCAGTTGAGGAGTGGATCTCTCTTTTTTATTATGCAGATTACGTGATTACAGATTCTTTCCATGGAACTGTTTTCTCGCTGCTTTTTCAAAAAGAATTCGTAAATATCTATCCACCCAGGTTTTCGGAAAGAATTGAAAATCTTCTGTCAATATTGAAATTGAAAGACAGGCACGTGATGGAAAATAACCGGACGGAACTGCCAAAGAATAAAATTGATTATGAAGCGATAAATAAAATACTTGAAAATGAAAGACAGAAAACAGATAAATTCATTGATATGATTTTAAAAACCGGATAAGTATAAACTTTGGATTGTAAATTTAATGCTGTGCTGCCCTTCTTCTTGAAAAGAAGAGGCAGTACAGCATTAATAATGTAATGGGAAGATCTGTTGTCAGCAGAGCATAATCCATTCCCAATGAAATAAGAAGAGCTGTCCATATGCCGATCGTAAAAAAAGAAAAATGGTTTTTCAGAGAAAAAACTATAATTGTGAGAAAAATCAGCGCAAAGAATAACCCGGCGGGAAGAGAAAAGCGGTACATAATATTCAAAAAATAATTATGACAGTTATATACTTCAAAAGTCAGTCCGGGAACAGGAAACGCCAGTCCGCCGAAAAGATCGCCGATGCCTTCGTTGTATTGAAGAATCTGATTAATACTTTCCTTCCATATGTTTAGCCTGCCGCCAAGGTTCCATATATTGCGCTCTTCGCTCATACGATAGAGAAAGTACAGGGCAATGCATGCCGGGGGGATGAGAAACAGAAAGTACTGTTTCCTGATCTTGGACAGGCGCGGAAGAAGATAATCTGCCGCGGCGCCACCAAAAATAAAAAGTGAGGCAAACAAAGCGGTATAAGTATGGGATATATATATCCCATACAACAGTACTGCCAGAGATAAGCAAAAAAGGATTTTGTTTTTAAACACGTCTTTATATCTCACAAAAAGTGAAATAGATAAGAGAAGAAAAAAGCAATACTGACTTTTGTGAAAGAAAAACCAGCTGAATCTTGTTTCATAGTAATTAGGATCATGAGGAGTAAACGTCACATTTCCATTTAAAAATGAAACAGATGTATAGCCAAGATGGTATACTGCTATGCTGATAATCACAGATACCAGAATAGTGATAATCAAAATCTCGGCGATATAATATTTCTTGAAAAGTGTTTCTGTATCAAGGGACAGAAGTATAATAAATGCTAAAAACGCAGCCGTTACATTCAAAGCTTCATACGACCATTGCCCGGTTCTTGTGATATAAAAAATAAAAAACAAGTCGTATAAAACCAGAAATGAAAAGATAAGCCATATAAAAATTTTATTTTCGCTTTTTTTATCAGTGGTAAAAAATAATACAATGGCGCATACGATAAAGAGAATATTTGAGAGGATTATCTCAGGATAATATGGGCTGGAAACTTTTGTGAAATATACAGGAGCAAGCAGCGCGCATATAAAAAACAAGATAATTGTTGTTATAGAGATCCGTGGATGTTCTTTCAGATATTTCATGGCATGCCTCCTTAATGATTTAAAGTAAACCAAGTATAAAGGATTTTATTCTAATAGTCAAATCAGGGGAAAGGCAGAAACTAAAAGGATTTTTCTGCAAAACACGGCATTTGTTGCATTTTTTTGGAAAGATGTTTATAATAAGTGTGCCTGTGCCAAGACGGCTACGGTTAAATGCAGAGAGGACAAAAGAATTATGAACCAAAAGAAAATCGCAGAGACAGCAGTGGGCATCCTTCTGGCATATATAGGCTCATGGGTGTTGTTTTTATGGTCCGGCGCGCAGATTACAAGAGAAAATATGCCTGTATATGGCATGCTGATGCTTGGGCTTTTTTTCTGTATCCGTAATCTTGTCAGGATCAATGACCGAACATCTGTCTTTCATCCGGGGCATATTCGTTCCTGCCTTTTGAGCGTAAATCGCCGTAAATGGGAAACCATAATCAAAGGAGTGTCCGCCCTGGGGCTGGCGATTGTGGCCTGCGGGTATGTTTCGGCGGAACTTAACGGCGCCGGCATAATTTTAGCCGTTGTTTTTACAGGAGTATTGTATAAATTTTTGGGAAATATCAGGTTTTACGACAGGGTAAAAGTGTGCAGTGTCGGAGTGCTTAGTCTGCTCTGGGGAACTGCGGTTGTCATATCGCATAAGATCGACAGGTATAATTGGGTGTTTGTGACCAATTTTGGCGGGCTTGACCTGATAAAAATTATAATAACAGGCGCTCTGTGCTTTGTCATCTTTTATAATATTGTTGAGATCGTAACAGGCTTTGGAAAGGAAAAGAAAGAGGATCGTGCTTTCAGTAAAAAATGCTGGCTGATCGGAGCACTGCTGACTTTTTTATGCTGGCTTCCGTATTTCCTCTCATATTATCCGGGCAATCTGTCCATTGATTCTTATGCCAGCATTTCGCAGGCGATGGGAACAGAGATGCTGAGTAACCATCACCCGGTAATGTTTACTGCGTTTGTAAAAATCTGTCTGGCCGTAGGCAGTCTGTTCGGAGGGATGGAGGCAGGAATAGCCGTCTTTTCCATTATTCAGATGGCGGCCTTTGCGCTTACATTAAATTTCTGCCTTGAATGGATGCGCACAAAAGAGGTGCGTCCGGTCATCAGGATCTGCTCGTTTCTGTTCTTCGCCTTCAGTCCGCTGACCGCTTTGTATTCATTTACAATGTGGAAGGATATTCTGTTTTCCTGCTGGATACTTCTTCTGGGAATCCAGCTTTTTGAAATGGCCGACAGACAGGCACAGCCGGATAAAGGGGACATAGTCCGCCTGGTCGTTTTAAGCTTTCTGACCGCGTTCGGACGAAATAATGGTCTGTATATTGTCATTGCGGTGCTGGCAGTAGTTCTGGCCGTATACAGGAAGAGCTGGAAGAAACTTGCCCCTGTCTTCTCAGCGGCTGTTCTGGTGATCGTCCTGATTCAGGGACCGGGGTATGATATGCTGAATATCAAAAAAGGAAACCTGGCGGAATCGCTTGGAGTTCCGCTGCAGCAGATCAGCTATACGGTCAAATACGGCGGGAATATAACGGAAGAGCAAAGGGAGTTCTTAAATAAGATCCTTCCGGAAGAAGACATGAAGGAGGCGTACAACCCGACGTCGGCAAATGGAGTGAAATTTCACGCTGATTTCAACAATGAATTTCTGGAGGAAAATAAGGGGGAATTCTTAAAAGTATGGGCTGAAATTCTTTTGAAAAATCCGGCTAAATATGTGAAGGCGTACTGTATGCATACAATGGGATACTGGCAGATGGATACAATAGGATATACGTATTGTTACGGACCCGATGAACACTGGATACATGTTGAGGACAGAAATATTCTGGAGGAAATAACAGGAAAGAACGTCAGACATATTATTGAACATGATCTGCCACAGATTTATATGAACCTGCCGGTAGTGAGCCTGTTCTTCTGCACAGCATTTCCGGCCTGGCTTGCGGCCGGATGTTTAGTGGTCCTTCTGGTGAAAAGAAGAGGACGTTATATTATGGCGTTGGTTCCGTGTATAGCTTTATGGGGAACTGTGATGATAGCAGCGCCTAACAGCGGTGAATTCCGGTATGTATTTTCTCTCTATATAGCGATACCATTTTTGACGGCAATGCTTTTTTATGGTAAAAATATAAATAGCAATAAAAAGAAAGGGTACAAATGATGGATAAAATAGCAGTATTAATTCCCTGTTATAATGAGAGCCAGACTGTCGGAAAGGTCGTGGAGGACTGGAAGAGGGCGCTTCCCGAAGCAACGATCTATGTGTATGACAATAATTCCTCGGACGATACAGCGCAGATCGCAGGAAATGCCGGCGCGGTAGTCAGGTATGAGTATCAGCAGGGGAAAGGAAATGTGATCAGGAGAATGTTCCGCGAGATTGATGCGGAATGTTACGTTATGATTGACGGCGACGATACGTACCCGGCGGAGTTCGGACGGGAGATGGTGTCAAAGGTACTGGATCGCGGTGTAGACATGGTTGTCGGGGACAGGCTTTCTTCCACATACTTTGAGGAGAATAAACGTCCTTTCCATAACTTTGGAAACAGCCTCGTCCGGGGAACGATCAACCGCCTGTTTAAGAGTAATATCCGGGATATCATGACGGGATACAGGGCGTTCAGCTATCAGTTTGCCAAGACATTTCCCGTATTGTCAAAGGGGTTTGAAATCGAGACCGAAATGAGTATTCATGCAGTTGAAAAGAATATGCTTGTTGAAAACGTGATCATAGAGTACAGGGACAGGCCGGAGGGCAGTGAGTCAAAGCTGAACACGTATTCTGACGGGATGAGAGTTCTGGCGACGATCGCCAGATTATATAAGAATTATAAACCCTTCCGCTTTTTTGGAATGTTGGCGCTGCTGTTGTTCATTGTCTCAGTGGTCATGTTTGTGCCTGTCCTGGCTACTTATATCCGTACAGGTCTTGTCCCGAACTTTCCGACCCTGATTGTGAGCGGGTTTATTGCTTTAGCTGCTATCCAGTCATTTTTCGCGGGGCTGATTCTCACGACGCTTGCTGAGAAGGACAGGCAGGATTTTGAATTTAAGCTTCAGATTATCCATAAGGGCAGAGAAGATAAGCATGAATAATAAATTATTTGCACAGATTATTAAATTCGGCTTCGTCGGCGGAACTTCTTTTGTGATTGATGCGGGGATTCTCTTTTTACTGACAGAATTCTGCGGGATACATTATCTGCTCTCAGGAGCCATATCTTTTACGGCTTCTGTGATTTACAATTATATGTTGAGCATCAAATGGGTTTTTGATGCGAAAAAGGACGTTAATAAAGTACAGGAGTTAGCAGTCTTTATCGGTCTTAGCGTCATAGGCCTGGGATTAAATCAGCTTTTGATGTGGCTGTTTGTGGATATATTCCACATCTATTATATGTTGTCGAAAATTATAGCGACAGCCATCGTGATGGTATATAATTTTGTCACCAGAAAATTATTTATAGAAAAATAGTGTGGAAATGAATGATTATAAAAGCGTAAATCATAAGAAAAAGAAACTGAAACCGGCCGGAAGAAAACGTAATAATTATCGTAAGAAACAATTATTTGTACGTTCTGCTGCGGGAGCAGTTATTTTTGTTATAACAATAATTGCCACAATATTACTATGGAATTTTTTTGTGGGCAGGGATAAAAAAGAGCCGGGGTCTGATCATGCTGAAACAGGAAACGTATTATCGGATCAGAATAAAACGGACAATGAAAAATCTCAAAAAAGTTCTGCATCGATTACTTTGGAGGAAACTTCTCATTTGCAGATAAAATTAGGTGAGGCCTTTACAGAGCTGGGATATACAGCGGTAGACGAGGACGGCACTGATCTTACTTCTTCTGTCCGAGTGGATATGAGCGGGCTTAACCGGGCCGGAGAGCAGCAGGTCGTCTATACTGTCCGGGGAAACAACGGCGTGACAGCAGAGGCAGTACGGCAGGTTGAGGTTCTTCCGAATACGGAGTATGAGTCGCCGGGACTTCCGATCTGTATGTATCATTATGTATATGATCCGGCAGAACCGCCGGAGAGTTCTGACAGTAATTTTATTTCTACCACCGCCCTTGCAGAGGAGATGCAGTATCTGCATGACAATGGATATTATTTTCCAACGTGGCAGGAGGTCAGGGATTATGTAGACGGGAAATTACTTCTTCCGGAGAAAAGCATTGTGCTTACATTCGACGATGGACCAAACTATATGTATCTTGGAACCCCAATTCTTGAGCAGTACCGGACTCCGGCCACTTCTTTTGTGATTGCCGGCTACTGGGACAGCAAAGAGATGCTATACGGCTATGCCAGCGACTATCTGACGTTCCAGTCACATTCGTATAAGATGCATCAGGGAGGCGGAAATATCGGACATGGCGGTATCTATACAGCGATGTCCAGAGAAGAAGTGCTTTCAGACCTGCGGGCCTCTTTTGAGATCTGCGGAAACAGCGATGCTTTTGCATACCCCTTTGGGGATTATACAGCAGAAGGATGCGCTGCGCTTGAAGAATCAGGGCTTCTCTGTGCCGTGACGACAGAGAACAATAAGTGTTATCCCGGAGATAATCCGTATCTGCTTCCACGTGTCAGAATGACGGGGAGCCAGACGCTGGCAGAGTTTATCGCCGCGATAGGCGGAGCATAGCTTTCATATGTGCGGTGTGCGGCCCCGCATACCCCTTTGCTGTTCAGAAGCCTTGAAAAAAGATAAGATGTATAATATAATTTAGCGGATACAATATAGTGCAAAAGAAAAAGGAGCATAATATTGATGAATACTGGTGGTTTAGAACAGTATAAGCGATTAATTCGTTTTGCATTTAATATATTGCTGCTCGGATGTCTGATGGTTTTTTTCATCAAGATCTGGGACAATAATTATAATGACGGGATTGTTTTCCCTTTCTTTTATAAAGGCTTTTGGCTGATAGGCGCCTTTTATGCATTCTTTTTTGTGATTTTCTCATATATTCTTGGCGGAATGAAGATCGGTTATCTGAAAAGCACCAGTTTGATGCTTTCTCAGACATTAGCTGTATTGGCGGCTAATTTTTCAATCTATCTGGAGACGGTTCTTTTGTCAGCAAGATTTGTGAATATGATCCCGATGATACAGTTGACCGCGATCGATATCGGAGTGATATTGGTCTGGACTTTCCTTGTAAATGCGATATTTAGAAAGTTGTTTCCCCCAAGGGATATTCTTGTCCTTTTTCAGGAATATGACCCGTCAGATTTTATGAAAAAGATCAAAACGAGGCGGGACAGATTCGATATCAAAGCTTCAATGAATGTTGACCGGGGCTGGGAGGAGATTACCCGCGCGATGCTTCAGTTTGATGCGGTCTTTCTTTGCGATATCCACTCCCCGCTGCGCAACCAGCTTGTAAAATTTTGTTATGCCAACGGGATCCGGTCTTATATCACTCCTAAAATCTCTGACATTATCATCCGAAGCTCAGAGAGCATGCATTTGTTTGACACTCCGCTTTTACTTTCACGGAACAACGGGTTTAGTATTGAACAAAAATTTGTAAAACGGATCATGGATATTATTATTTCTATCATTATGCTGCTGGTCACTTCGCCGATCATGTTTGTTGTGGCAGCGGCGATCAAACTGTATGACGGAGGCTCAGTATTTTTCTGTCAGGAAAGGTGTACGATCGGCGGACAGGTATTTATGATCCACAAGTTCCGAAGTATGGTGGAAGGTGCGGAAAAAGACGGGGAAGTGATCCCGGCCGCTGACGACGATGAACGGATCACGCCTGTGGGGAGGATAATACGCAAGACCCGGATTGATGAGCTTCCTCAGTTTATTGACATATTGATGGGAAATATGAGTGTTGTAGGGCCCCGGCCGGAGCGTGTCGAACATGTGGAACAGTATACCAAGGAGGTTCCGGAGTTTGCCTATCGCCTGAAAGTCAAAGGCGGCCTGACAGGCTATGCCCAGGTTTACGGAAAGTATAATACAACTGCGTATGACAAGCTGAAACTTGATCTTATGTATATCCAGAATTATTCTTTCCTGTTAGATCTAAAGCTTATGATAATGACGGTAAAGATTATTTTTGTAAAAGAAAGTACGGAAGGTTTTGAGGATAAGAGGTAAATGTCGATAAAGCAGTATTATAAAAAGTTTTATAAGGGAAGTAAAAAAAGCTGCATGGATATTATAAAAGCAAAGCTGGAAGCTGACGAGGGCTGCTTTGTGATTACGGCCAATCCGGAGATCCTTATGATGGGGAAGAGGCTTCCTGAGATGGATAAGGCGCTCATGAGCAAAGACACATTACTTGTGCCGGACGGGATCGGTGTAATAAAAGGCGGCGCTCAGCTTGGAGTCAGATTCGAAGAGAGGATCCCCGGCGTGGAGATCTGCGAGGAGCTTCTCGCCTATGCTGATGATACAAAGAAATCGGTCTATCTTTTTGGCGCCAGGAGAGAAGTTGTCGAGGCACTGGTTTCCCGGATCAGACGTGAGTACAGAGGGATCATGGTGAAAGGATATTCAGATGGATATGTCGGCGGAAAGGACGAGGTTTTTAAAGAGATTATCGGCCTTGAGCCGGATATTGTCATGGTAGCTCTGGGAACGCCTCAGCAGGAACTTCTTATCCAGAGACATTTTGCCGCAGTTAATAAGGGAATCTATATAGGAGTGGGCGGAAGTTTTGACGTTCTAAGTGGTCTAAAGCAGCGCGCGCCTTCTTTTTTTATCCGGCACAATATAGAGTGGCTGTACAGGATTACAAAAGAGCCTAAAAGGATAAAAAGATTCTGGGACAGTAATATCAAGTTTTTGTTTGAATTGAGGAAGGAAAAGCATGGGAGCGGAAAGGCTGTTTGAAAAAGCATGTAATTTGGGAATACGCGGTACAATCAGAATGGGGGCTGTAAAGTGGAAGAAGCTGGAGACAGATTTCGTATTTCCGACGGCGCCCGGGCGTAGGGCAGTCGCAGACCGTATACTCAGGAAAGGGTATAAGAGAATAGTCGTCTTTGAGAATCACTTCGGATATAAAAATATTATGATGCAGCGTCCCCAGCATCTTCTCAGGAATATGGGAGATGATGAGACGCTTGTATTATATAATTCATATTATGATGTGGATTATGAAGGGCGGGGGCGTATTACACAGATCGGAAGATCGGCATATGTATTGGATATGTATTATTATCGGGAGTATCTTCTTAAAGCGGTTAAGGGTATAAAGAACCGATATCTGATGGTGTATTCTACGGATACAGTGCCGCAGCGGCGTATTGAAGGTTATCTTGCCCTGGGTTTTAAGGTGATATATGAATATGTTGACGATATTAACCCTGATCTGATCGCGCCCAATAAGATTGATGAGATTCTTAAGAGGCACAGTGCTCTTTTGAAAGACAAGAGAGTTCTGGCTGTGACAACGGCGGACAAACTGTATCAAAATGTGCAGGCTCATGGAGGAAAAGCTAAAGCGGTACAGATCTCAAATGGTGCAGAATGTGCGAAATTTGTACCGGGGAGTACAACCGGGGATAAGCAGTATTTAGATTGGTTAGATCCGGGGAAAATCCATGTCGGCTATTATGGAGCGCTGGCAAGCTGGGTGGATTATGAACTTCTGGGACGGCTGGCGCAGGAGCAGGATATACAGGTTATTCTGATCGGAGTGGAGCACGACGGATCTTTGAGAGAGAGTGCTCTGCTTAGCCGGGATAATGTCAGATACTTCGGGAAAAAGGATTATGAGTCTCTGGCAGGATATGTGCACTATTTTGATGTGTGTATCATTCCGTTCGCTGTGAATGAGATCACCCGTGCTACTTCACCGGTAAAATTGTTTGAGTACATGGCTATGGAAAAACCGATAGTCACTACAGCCCTTCCCGAATGTATGAAATATGATCTGGTCAATATAGCCAAAGATAAAGAAGAATTTGTATGCATGGTCAGAAAATGCTGGGCGCAGCGCGATGATGCGGAAAGAAAGGAGAGTTTGAGGCAGTGTGCGTGGGATAACGACTGGGAAGCGAAAGCAAAGGAGTTAAAGATATATCTGTCTCAATGGGAGAAGGATGAAGGATAAGATCAGTAAACTCAAAAATCTGACAAAAAAATATGGCGTATTCGGCACAGTTAAAAAAGCATCGGGCTATATTTATTCCAACTACATGGTAAAGCTCTCGATTATAGAGAGACTGTATATTGCATTGAACAGAAAAAAGTTTATCGACGGGATTGACAGGATACTTAAGAAAAATTCATATGACCGGATCGTTATATGGCGGAGCTCGTTCGGGTGGAACGTGCCTCTTTACCAGAGACCCCAGCATATTTTTACTAATTTTGCAAAACAGAGAACTCTTGTATTCTATGAAGTGACCCGGTTTACAGATGATGTAAAGCGTATCAAAAAGCAGGCAGACAATCTCTATCTTGTGAATTATGCAAATACTGCTTTTTCGAAACTGCTTTTTCATGAACTGGAGAAACGCAATGTTCCCAGATATATCCAATTCTATTCTACTGACTGGACCATACCGGCAGAGAAGATAAGAGAATATAAGAACCGGGGGTATGGTGTCATATATGAATATATCGATGATCTAAGTCCACACCTGGCGGGAACGGAGGAACTCCCGGTAAACGTAAAAGATAAGTATGAGATGGCAATGTCTGATCAGGATATTTTTGTTGTGGTGACCGCAGAGGCCCTAAGACAGGATGTTCTCTCTAAAAGAGGGGACAGGCGGCTTATATATTCAGGCAACGGAGTGGATTATAATCACTTTCATGATGAAATTGTACCGGATTTTGAGCTTGGGCCGGATTTCCGGGGGATACTTCAGAAGGGCCAGCCGGTCATAGGCTATTACGGTGCATTGGCACAATGGTTTGACTATGATCTTCTCAAAGAGATTGATAAGACCGGAAAGTATCAGTTTGTTTTATTTGGGATAAAATATGATGATTCTTATGACAGATCCGGAATTGACCAATGCAGAAATATTCATTTCTGCGGTTCAAAACCTTATGATATATTACAGAATTATGCCGCGCATATTGACGTATTGACAATACCGTTTCTTATCAACGATATTACAAAGGCTACTTCACCTGTCAAGCTCTTTGAGTATATGGCGCTGAATAAGCCTATCGTAACAACGGATATGGATGAATGCAGAAAATATGATTCCGTTCTGATCGCCCATTCACACCAGGAATTTATTGAGCTGCTTGACCGTGCAATATCGTTACATGAAGATAAAGAGTATATGAAACTGTTGGATAAAGAAGCTCTCGAAAATACATGGCAGGAAAAGGCGGGCTGTATACTTGAAGAGCTTAAGAGGTTTGAAAATCCGTAAAAATTACTTGAATCTTGTTGTACTATGTTGTACTATGGGGAAAGCGTAGAAACTCTATAAAAGGTGAAAAAAATGTCGAAAAACAGAATACGGCGGAGACATAGGCGTTCACGCGCAAAGAGAGGCAATTGGTTTACAAATATGAAGCTGTGGCAGAGAATACTGCTTATTGCAACGGTCATTGTTTTATGTGTGTTCTTCAGCGCTGTGGCTTATGTCTATGCGAAGTGGAGCAAGATCGATACACAGGATATCAAAGCCGAGGATATTGTGATCAATGAGGAGATCAAGCTTAATAAAGAACTGGATCTCGGTGAAGGATATAAAAACGTTGCTCTGTTCGGAGTGGATTCCAGAGACGGAAGCCTGGGAAAAGGAAACAGAACAGACTGTATCATTGTTGCCAGCCTGAACAATGAGACAAAAGAGATCAAGATGGTTTCTGTCTACAGGGATACTCTGCTTGACCTTTCAGAAGGCACATATCAGAAATGCAACGGCGCTTACAGTTACGGCGGCCCTGTTCTGGCGATCAATATGCTGAACATGAATCTGGATCTGGATATTGAAGACTATGTGACTGTTGATTTTGGAGCTATCGCTGATGCGATCGATCTTTTGGGCGGGATAGAGATTGAATTGACAGAGGAAGAAGTTCCGGTACTGAATAAATATCTGCTGGAGACAGCGGATTCCGCGGGAAAGGAATCATATTTTATCGGTTCGCCAGGGCTACAGGCTCTTGACGGAGTTCAGGCAACTACTTACGCCCGTATCCGTTCTACTGCAGGCGGTGATTTTGCCCGTACAGAACGGCAGCGCATTGTTGTGGAAAAGATGTTTGAGAAAGCGAAGAAAGCAGATCTGGCTACGATCAATGAGATCATAGACAAAGTATTTCCACAAGTGTCTACAAGCTTTACACTGCAGGAGCTTTTGATGTATGCATCAGCATACAGTGAGTATACATTGGCAGGAAACATGGGATTCCCCCAGGATAATTATATGGATACGGTGTCAGGCTTAGGAAGTATTATTGTTCCCGATGATCTTGTATCAAATGTAACAAAGCTCCACGAGTTCTTATTTGGCACGACAGGCTACACGCCCTCCTCAACAGTGCAGAATGTGAGCGGTAACATTCAATATACAGTTAATTCAGCGGGTTCATCAGAGACCGATGATGACGACGACACATATTACGACGACAGTGGCTATGATGACAGTTATACGGACGATCAATCAGAGGACAGCAGTGGCAGCTATGTCGAACAGCAGCCCCCGGCGGGAAGCGGCGTAGATGATACCGGCGAAAGCAACGCAGATGATACCGGCGGCAGCAGTGCAGCTGAAGGCGGTGACTCCGGAACCTCAAGCGGTGAAGGCTTGGACGGAGCCGGAACTGGTGAAGGAGACGTAAGCGGGGAAGCCGGTGTCCCAATCGAATAGTTATGAAAAAGCGTTTGAAACCAGAAGCAGGAAATTATGAAAATTAAATTACGGAAGAGGTAGTTATATGAAAGTATTTAAAAAATTAGCAGGACTGATTCTTGCGGTGTGCCTTATGATTCCAATGTTCCCGACACTTGTGTTCGCGGCGGACGGCGTTCTGATGTTCTCAGATCCCTCCACAAAGGTCGGGGAAAATGTAAGCATTGATCTTGTTGTTCGGAGCAGCAGCGGTACGGTCGGAGACGTAAGCGTGACGATGAATTACGATACATCGGCACTTGAGTTCATCAGCGGCGACGGATTCTCTGCGGATGGTTCTGGGAGCCTGACTTATACCGGCACAGGCAGCAGCGGCGAACTTCGCAGTACAATGACGTTCCGGGCGCTTAAGCAGACAGAAACCCAGCTTACAGTGAACAGCAGTTCTGCCTCTCTCTCTTCAGGAGATATCCTGAATCTCGATGAAGGTTCTTCCGCGGTCTCCATCGCGGCGGCTGACGATGGAACGACAAGCGTGGCGCCCTCAGGCACGGTGTCGGAGACTCCTGCCGCGACGGGTATCACGGTCAGTGTGAACGGGGTGGAATATAGTTTCTCCGAGGCATTTACAACCTCTGATATCCCGGAAGGCTACTCTGAGACGACAATGACATTTAACGGAGAGGACAGAAAGTTTGTCTCCAATGAAGCGGGGACTGCCCTTGGATATCTGGTGGATACATCAGGAGCAGGAAGTTTCTTCCTGTTTAACTCGGAGGATGCTACGTTTGCTCCCTATGCACAGTTAACCATTTCAGATACCACTTCGCTTATACCTTTAGATAATGAAGAGGCTGTCAGGCTTCCGGACAATTATGAGAAGTCTACTCTGACAGTTCAGGGATATGCTTTCCCGATGTGGTCCGATCCGACAGTGTCTGACAGATTCTATGTGATCTACGCATTGAACACACGTACCAACGAAGAGGGCCTGTACCAGTACGACAACGCGGATGGAACATACCAGTATTTTGAGATTTCGGCAGATACAGAGGAAAGCGGCTCAGGCGGAGTTCTCCCGGGAAAGTTCGGACAATTTATCAGCGATCATATTATGGTGGTTCTGGTGACAGTGGCCGTGATCTGTCTGCTTCTTCTTGTACTGATGATCGTGTTTGCGGTGAAGCTGGTACACCGTAATCAAGAGTTGGACGATCTGTATGATGAATATGATATTCCATTTGATGATGAGGAAGATACTGGCAAGAAAACATCTAAAAAACCATCTGTAAAAGATACAAAGTCGAAAGATGATGAATATGATGAAGATGATTTCGAAGACGATGATGGGTATGACGACGAGTACGAAGACGATGATGAAGGGTACGTCGATGATGAGTACGATGATGACGACGAGTACGGCGAATACGACGATGACGATGAAGACGATGATGGAAAAGGAAAGGATTATGACATTAACTTTATAGACGTGTAAAAATAGTTCCGTGCGAAGACAGAGGCGCCGGTCCATGGAGGAAGGAGATGAGTATTTCTCCGGGATGGGGCGTCTCTTTTTCAACGATTGTTAAAGGATTAAACACAGTTTTGTCACAAAGCAGAGATATGATAAAACCGTAAAAAGAAAGAAAGCAGGTGATCTTATGGAAGGTCAATACAATTATTATAATCCGAATGAAAATTATCACTATGGAGACAGGCAGCCGGGGGGACCCGATTTACACACGGAGCCGGAACCGCCGAAGAAAGAGAAGAGACCCCGCCGGGGGGTGCCGAAAGCTTTGGCGATTGTGGGATTCGCAATTCTTTTCGGGGTAGTTTCGAGTGCGGTGTTTCTGACATCGAACCTGATTGGGAGCAGACTGCTGGGACTCCAAAATGGCGGAAATTCATCAGCGGTGTCCTCTGACAAGATCAGTAACGGAACATCTCTTTCTACATCGTCCAGTGTCGTGACTTCAGATGTGTCGGATGTGGTGGAGAAAGTAATGCCTTCTATCGTATCGATCACGAGTATGTCAGTGGAAGAGGTTCAGAGTTTCTTCGGCGGTACTTACGAGCAGAAGAGCGAGGGCGCGGGAACCGGCATCATTATCGGGAAGAATGACACAGAACTTCTGATCGTTACGAATAACCATGTTGTATCGGGAAGCGATACTTTGACTGTCAGCTTTGACGATGAGACAAGCGTAGAGGCGTATATCAAAGGAACAGATGTAAACTACGATGTGGCAGTGATATCGGTTTCTCTTGAATCCATCTCCGAGGATACGATGAGTCAGATCAGTGTGGCAACTCTCGGTGATTCCACGAACCTCAGAGTCGGCGAACCTGCCATTGCCATCGGAAATGCGCTTGGATATGGACAGTCTGTAACAACGGGTGTGATCAGTGCAGTGAATCGTTCTGTATCTACAACAGATGGAAGGACAGGCGAGACACAGGAAAGCAGTGCGAAGCTGATCCAGACTGACGCGGCTATCAACAGCGGAAACAGCGGCGGCGCTCTGGTCAATGTAAACGGTGAAGTCATCGGTATTAATTCAGCGAAGCTGGTCGGAACTGACGTGGAAGGAATCGGATATGCGATCCCCATCACTGACGTGTCTGATCTGATCCAGAATCTTATGAACCAGGAGACAAAGACAAAGGTGGCGGAAGCTGACCGAGGAATGATCGGAATCTCAGGCATCAGTGTATCAGAGGCATTCTCGCAGCAGATTGAGATGCCGTCCGGAGTATATGTAATCGAGGTCACTGCCGGCGGCGGAGCTGACAAGGCGGGTATGACAAAAGGCTGTATCATCACTGCCATCAATGGCAGCAGCGTGGACAGCATGGATGCTCTTCAGCAGCAGCTTGAGTATTATGCGAAAGGAGAGAAAGTGACGCTGACAATACAAGTGCCTCAGTCTAACGGGGAGTTTAAAGAGCAGGCGATTGACGTAACACTTCAGTAAGTGGGAAAATCAGAAATAAAGTGATATCAAGAAATAAGATACAGCGCAGAGGTTTCTTCTGCGCTGTATCTTATCATAGAAACAATTATGGTTCTGGAAAGCAGTTATGATTCCAGAGACTGGTCATTTGTCAAACTCCGGGTTGAACGCGTAGAAGTTCTTGCTGTCCAGTTTATCCTGGACGATGCGCAGACTCTCGCCGAAACGCTGGTAGTGTACGATCTCGCGCTGCCTTAAGAAACGGATGGGGTCAGCGACTTCCGGGTCTTTGACAAGACGCAGGATGTTGTCGTAGGTTGTGCGCGCTTTCTGTTCGGCTGCCATATCCTCATGGAGATCTGTGATGGGATCGCCTTTTGACTGGAATACAGTCGCAGTCCAGGGCGTTCCGCTGGCTGCCTGCGGCCAGAGCGCAAGCGTGTGATCCACATAATATTTATCAAATCCGGACCGCTCGATCTCCTCCGGCGTCAGGTCTCTTGTGAGCTGGTGGACGATGGCGCAGATCATCTCCATGTGAGCCAGTTCCTCTGTGCCGATATCAGTGAGGATCCCGGTTACTTCCTTGTAGGGCATACTGTATCTTTGAGACAGATACCGCATGGAAGCAGCCAGCTCTCCGTCGGGTCCTCCAAACTGTGTAATGATGACCTGTGCGATCCTTGGGTTTGTCTGGGTGATTTTTACCGGGTATTGAAGTCTTTTTTCATAATTCCACATAAATCAGCACCCTCCTTCCTGCCACGGCCACGGTTCGTTGATCCAGTCCCAGCGTTCGGAACAGGACTCTGACGCAGTGTCAATGGTCAGCGGTCCGTAAGCGGCGGCATATTCTTTGAGCGCCCGGTTGCGCTGCCGGCTCATCTCGCGGAAATACGCGAGCGCTTCCTGATCGCACGGGTGAGTATCAAGATAGAGATTAACCTCGTCCACCGCAAAGCTGACTTGGTTGATATGATCCATAAGCTGTCGGCGGTTCATCTGGCCTCTGCGGTCGGCCTGACTCCCCATGTTCATCCGGTCGGCCTGGTTCATCTGTTCCCTTTGGTTCATCCGGTTCATCTGGTTCATCTGCGTCTTCCTCCTTTCCCAAGGAACGGTTTATCCAGTTCCCTGAATATAGTTCCGCATTGAAAAGCCTTGCACGGCTCGTAGAGATCCTGCCATCTCTGCCACCTTACATAAGCCATGGCGAGGGGGATGTCGTCGGGGAAGAAATCCCTTGTGTCCGGGCAGCCGTCCATCCGGCGCGGGGACATCTGTGCGGAAGAAGAGGCTGAATGCATCGGACGGCGCATAGAACGCATATTATTGTGACAATCTGCCATAAGGCAACTCCTTTCAGTAGGTTACAACTCACTATTATATTATGGAGATGGAGAGAAGATGTGCAGATGAAAAAATCTGCTTTACATTTCACATTAAATTATATATAATGTATAAGTCAGCGGGGTGTGGCTCAGTTTGGTTAGAGCGCACGGCTGGGGGCCGTGAGGTCGCAGGTTCGAATCCTGTCACCCCGATATAATAGGGCCGGACTTCGATACAGGGAAGTCCGGCTTTTTGCGTATAATGAATTTCGTGATCAACTTTCTGAAAACAATTGACTTTTGTTATATTATGATGTAGAATATAAAATAATAAAAGTTATTATTATTAAAAAGGAGATAAAATATGGAATTGAAAGGATCACAGACAGAAAAAAATTTATTTGAAGCATTCACTGGGGAGTCAAGGGCCAGGAACAAATATCTGTTTTATGCTGAGAAAGCAGGTCAGGAAAATCATCCTGAAATCAAAGAACTTTTTGAGCGTATGGCAAAAAATGAAGGTGTCCACGGAAAACTCCTTTTTCAGAAACTTTACAATGGCATCGGTACCAGCACAGCTAATCTGAAAGACGCAATGGAAGGTGAATATGGCGAGTGGACATCCATGTATCCAGGCTTTGCAAAGACAGCCCGCGAAGAAGGTTTTGAAGATATTGCGACATTGTTTGAGAATATCAGTAAGATCGAAAAAGACCACGAAGGACAGTTTCTCACTGCTCTTACTGATCTTATAAAAGGGCAGAAGGCTTCTTCTTCGGCGGAACAGGGTAAGTCCAGGACTGTTGTGGTCGATGGATACCGCTGTATGTTCTGCGGCGCCTCCTATGAAAGCCGGCCGGATGTATGTGGCGTCTGCGGTGCAATTGGTTCATTTGAAGCTGTTAAAATTCAAAAGCCGTAGAGGTTAAAAGGACAAATGATGTAAGGCTCTTTTGTGATAAAGCCGCAGGAGAGCCTTTTATCATGTAAGACAGAAAACTGTAAAGGCATTTTTGGCTTGCATTTTCAAAAAAGGTGGGCTATAATGCTAATGGCTAAAGACAAACTTTTTTCGATGAGGAATATTACAATAAGGGATCAGGTCAGGTAAAAAGGCTTACCGGAAACTGATTCCTTATCTGTTATTATGAGAGCTGATGTTACAGCTTTTAAAAGATAGGAAAAGGAGACAGATATATGTGTGGATTCGCGGGTTTTGTCGGCGAGGTAGAAGACAGAGAGCAGGTCTTGGTAAATATGATGAACACGATCATTCACAGAGGACCGGACAGTGAGGGAAAATATGTGGATGAAGATGCGGCGCTGGGGTTTAGGCGGCTGAGTATCATTGATCTTTCTTCCGTGGGAGATCAGCCCCTTTATAATGAGGATAAGAGCATGATCCTTGTGTTCAATGGGGAGATCTACAATTATCAGGAACTCAGAGAGGAACTGGCGGCAGCGGGGCATATATTTGTATCCAACACAGACTCTGAGACACTGATCCACGGTTTTGAAGAGTGGGGAGAGAGTCTTGTCGGCCGGCTGCGCGGCATGTACGCCTTTGCCATCTGGGATACGAAGAAGAAGCGGCTTTTTGTGGCCAGGGATATTTTCGGCATCAAACCGCTTTATTATGCGCAGATGAACGGAACGCTTATGTTTGCCTCTGAGATCAAGGCGTTTATGGAGCATCCGAAGTTCGACAAGATCTTTAACGAGGAAGCTCTGGGAAATTATCTGTCCTTTCAGTTTGTGCCTACAAACGAGACATTTTTCAAAGGAGTGTTCTGCCTTCAGCCGGGGCATTATTTCATATATGAAAACGGGGAGATGAAGATCACACGGTATTTTGAACCGAATTTCACAGGAGACAACACGAAAACTTTCGAGGAAGTTGTCGATGATGTGGAGAAAGTCATGAGGGAATCTGTGGAAAAGCATAAGATAAGTGACGTGGAGGTGGCATCTTATCTTTCCAGCGGTGTGGATTCCAGCTACCTTACTTATTTAGGACAGGTGGATCATACGTTTACCGTGGGATTTGATGAAGGTCAGTACAGTGAGATCAATGACGCGAAAGAATTTGCGGCAAGCATCAACATGCAGAACGACGCAAAGGTCATTACCCCGGAGGAATACTGGGATAAATTGTCTGATATCCAGTATTATATGGATGAACCGGTGGCCGACCCGGCGGCGATCGCGCTGTATTTTTTAAGTGAAGAGGCATCGAAGAAAGTGAAGGTCGTTCTTTCGGGGGAGGGCTCGGACGAGCTGTTCGGCGGCTATAATATTTACTGCGAGCCGCTGGAGCACACGGCGTTTAACAAGATCCCCATGGGGATACGCCGCCTTCTCGGAAAGTTCGCAGAATACTGTCTGCCCCGCGGAATGAAGGGCAGAGGATTCCTCATCCGCCACGGCAAGACATTGGAGGAGCGCTATTTTGCGAACGCGACGAATATCTTCACGGAACGCGAGGCAAATAAGATACTGAAAAAAGGGTGTGCGCCGAAGATACAGGAAGTGACCCGCCCGCTGTACGAGAGAGTGCAGGATAAGGATGCCGTGACAAAAATGCAGTACGTGGATATGCACCTTTGGCTTGTTCATGATATACTGATGAAAGGGGATAAGATGGGGATGGCGAATTCTCTTGAAGTGAGGGTTCCTTTCCTTGACAAAGAAGTGTTAAAGCTGGCGCAGACACTTCCCCTCGATTATAAAGTGAGGGCGCCGAAGACGAAGGTGGCTTTAAGAGCGGCGGCAGAGAGAAATATCCGCAGCAAGACGGCGGAAAAGAAGAAATTGGGATTCCCCATCCCAATCCGTGTATGGCTCAGGGAGGAAAAGTATTATAATAGGGTAAAAGCCATGTTTGCTTCAGGCGCGGCAAAGAAATTCTTTGATACGGATATGCTCATGAAGATGCTGGAGGATCACCGCGAGGGAAAAAATGCAAATGAAAAGACCGACGACAGCCGTAAGATCTGGACGGTATATATTTTCCTCGTATGGTATGACAGATTCTTTGAGCACGGAAAGCCGGTGCACCCGTCTGTGAATACGAGATAGGCGAATACAAGATAGGTGATGATATGAGAAGCAGGACTGTCAGGCCGGTCAGACGGCAGGAACAGGAAAACCAAAATCGAAAAAAGAGCAGGAACAGGCCGGGAGATACACAGCCTTTGAGGGGGGCGGGATATCAGGGGAGAAACAGTTCTTTGTCTGACACTAGGCCTATGCGTCCGGTGAGCATCCGATCGGGATATGCCGGATACCAGAAAGTCATTGATCAACGACGTCAGGTGATACGCACGCCGAAACCGCTTCCGGACAGCCGTCCTGCGCGCCCGGCGAAAGCAAAGAGGCAAAGCGGTGTTGCAGGACTGATTGCAAGGAGCAGAAAAAGGGCGGCCAACGAGCAGTATTTTGATTTTGACCTTCTGCTTGTCATTGTTTTTCTTATGTGCTTTGGACTGATCATGCTTTACAGTGTCAGTGCTTATGAAGCACAGGCAGACCTGGGGGACGATATGTATTATTTTTCCAAGCAGGCATTGATTGGCGCGGCAGGAATATTAGTGATGTTTATCGTCTCTAAGATCGACTATCATGTGTACGGAGCGTTTGCGTTTGAGATATACATCTTTGCGATGATCATGATGGGACTTGTGAAGACGCCTCTTGGAGTGGAGTTGAACGGTGCAAGGCGCTGGATCGGACTGCCGGGAAATCTGACGCTTCAGCCGGCGGAGATTACGAAGATTGCGGTCATCTTGTTCATTTCCTATGAATTATGCCGTCTGGGAAAGAAGGCGTATACTATGGAGGGCATCATGCGGGTCTTTGCTTTCGGGGCAGTGGCGTCAGGGGGAGTTCTGTTTCTGACGGACAACTTAAGTACTGCGATCATCGTCATGGCAATTACTTGTATTTTAATCTTCATCGTTCATCCAAAGACCAAGCCGTTTCTGGCAATCGTGGGGGTGGGGGCCGCGGTGGCGGCCATCGGGATATTTATCCTGTCTGTGACAATGGTCAACAGTGACAACTTTCGTCTGAGGAGGATCATCTCCTGGCTGAACCCGGAGGCCACAGCAGATTCCGGAAGCTTTCAGGTCATGCAGGGACTGTACGCTATCGGCAGCGGCGGATTTTTCGGGAAAGGGCTTGGAAACAGCACCCAGAAACTCGGTGTGATACCTGAGGCGCAGAATGACATGATACTCGTAGTAATATGCGAGGAACTTGGAGTGTTCGGCGCGATCGTCATACTTGTCTTGTTCGGGATTCTCCTGTACCGACTGATGTTTATTGCCAAGAACTCGCCGGATCTGTACGGCTCACTTATTGCGTCGGGTATATTTGCCCATATCGCCCTTCAGGTCATTTTAAATATTGCGGTTGTCACGGGTATGCTGCCCACTACAGGCATCACATTGCCTTTTATCAGTTACGGGGGAACAGCGGTTATGTTCCTGATGGCAGAGATGGGGGTGGCGCTTGGGATATCGCGCCGTATTAAATTGGAAGGTGAATAAAGACTTTTAACAGGCACAGCCCGGATACATATTCTTTCCGACCTGTGCCTGGCTTATATAATCAAAAAATTCATGGAAAGTCCTTTCTTTCGAAGGAAATGTATGGTATATTATATGCGGTATTGAAAACTACATATAATAGAAGTGCAAAATATACATTGTGTTCCAGGAGGGAAAATCATGAGTTATAAGATTATCGTAGATAGCTGTGGAGAGCTGACACACAAGATGAAGAAGAAGGGGATCTATTCGAGCGCTCCGCTTAGCATGGAGGTTGACGGGGACCGGATCGTGGATGATGAGACATTTGACCAGGCAGATTTTCTAAAGAAAGTGGCAGCGAGCCCGGAGTGTCCCAAGTCCTCCTGCCCTTCACCGGAGAAATATATGGAACTCTATGAAGGGAAGGAAGAGCGTGTTTATGCAGTGACGCTTTCGGCGGAATTAAGTGGCTCTTATAACAGTGCCCAGCTCGGAAAAGATCTCTGGAGGGAAGAACATGCAGGACAGGAAAAGAGTATCTATGTGTTCAATTCCCGCTCTGCATCGGTAGGCGAGACACTGATCGCCTGCAAGATAGAAGAATGTGAGGAGAAAGGGCTGTCTTTCGATGAGGTAGTCAGCGCGGTGGAGAATTATATAGCAGGGCAGCACACTTATTTTGTGTTGGAAAATCTGGATACGCTTCGCAAGAACGGGCGTCTGACGGGGATAAAATCTCTTGTTGCCAGCGCCCTTAACATCAAGCCGGTAATGGGCTCCACTCCTGATGGCAGGATTTGTCAGCTTGGGCAGGCGCGGGGGATGAAACGGGCCCTTGCAAAGATGGTGGATCAGATCACGGCTGATGGGAAAAATACAAAGGATAAAGTGCTTGCCATCTCCCACTGCAACTGTCCGGAGCGGGCAAGGGACGTGGAGCGGATGATCAAGGATAAAATTCCGGTAAAGAACAGCTTTATCGTGGATACAGCGGGGATCAGTACAATGTATGCCAATGACGGTGGAATAATTGTTGTGCTCTGACGCGGATTGTGATAAACTATTCTCGTTAAAGCGCGTTTCCTACAAAAGGATACCTTTATGGCCGTGAGAAGCACGGCATACAGATGAAATCCCTCAAGGGGATACCTTTATGCCGTGAGAAACACGGCATACAGATGAAAGGAGCGGATCGAGATATGAGTCAGGCAAAGGTAGATAAATATAAAAAGGAAAAAGCAAACAGAAAGCAGATCATGCGCAAGCAGAAAATGATGAACTTTGCCCGGAAAGCAGTTCTTTCATTAGCAGGTCTTGCGCTTATCGGATGGCTCGGGTATTCAGCGTGGGATATGTATGAGTCAGGGAAAGAGAGAGTGGTGGCAGAGGTGAATTATGACGCTGTCACAGAGTATGTGAACAGCCTGAATGGAAACGCATCGGGCATAGAATGATATCAGGAGAACCACACAGGGGGGATGGGTGGGGACGTAAAAAACGGTAATGTTTAGGGCTATACGGTAATTTGAAAAATACATAAAATCTTTATAATTTTATACAAAAATCAGGAAAACACAACATGTAGGATGATGGATGGACTCCACGCCCTACATGTTCTTTTTTTGCCCTGAAGTAGTTTGTTTCAGGCTCTTTTTTTGACTGGACTAACAGAAAAAATATCAAAAAAAGGCTTGAAAAAGGGAGTGGTGTGGTTTAGAATGGTTTCAAGTGGTAGAAAGTGGTGGATAGTGGTACAAAGTGGGAGTAGTGTGGAGGCTCACATTAAGAGAAAGGATTCCGAATGTTATTAGGAGAGTTTAGCCATAGCATTGACGAAAAGGGAAGACTCATCATCCCGGCAAAGCTTCGGGATGACCTTGGTGACAGTTTCGTTATCTGCAACGGACTGGAAGGCTGCCTCTTTGTGTACTCTCAGGATGAATGGAATAAATTTGTCGCCGAGCTTGAAACCTTACCACGTATGAACAAGGATGCCAGAATCTTTAAACGTTATTTCTTCGGAAGCGCCTCGGAGGGCAGCTTTGATAAGCAGGGGAGAGTTCTTGTCCCGCCGTCGCTCCGAAAAGCGGCAAATCTGGAGAAGGACGTAGTCCTGGTGGGAGTCCAGGACCGCGTCGAAATCTGGGATAAGGCGCTTTGGGAGGAGCGCAGCCAGGTAAGCGAAGAGGACCTGGATGCCATTGCTGAGCGTATGGAATCCATAGGAATCAGGATCTGATAAGGAGGAGACCATGGCATTCGAACATGTATCTGTTCTGTTGCATGAGACAGTGGACGGATTAAATGTCAAACCGGACGGCATCTATGTGGACGCTACACTGGGAGGAGGCGGACATGCTTTTGAGGTTTGCAGCCGGTTAAACGACAAGGGGAGATTTATAGGAATAGACCAGGACGCAGACGCCATTGAAGCGGCGAGAAAGCGACTGGCAGGCTTCGGGGAGAAGGTCACGATAATACGGAGCAATTACCGTGATATGAGGCCGCAGCTCCAGAAGATAGGCGTTGACAAAGTGGACGGGATCGTCGTTGACCTGGGAGTATCATCTTATCAGCTTGACACGGCGGAAAGGGGATTCTCATACCGGGTGGACGCACCACTGGACATGAGAATGGATCAGAGGCAGAAGACGACGGCAAGAGACATTGTCAACAGTTACAGCGAGGAGGAACTTTACCGCGTGATCCGGGACTATGGGGAAGACAGATTCGCAAAGAACATTGCAAAGCATATTGTCGCGGAGAGGGAAAAAGGACCGGTCGAGACAACAGAACAGTTGAATGAGATCATACGGCACGCTATTCCGATGAAGATCCGGAAGACCTCAGGGCACCCGTCAAAGCGGACGTTCCAGGCAATCAGGATTGAACTGAACCATGAATTGGATGTGCTGAAAGATTCCCTGGAGGACATGATCGACATGTTAAACCCGGGAGGACGGATCTGCATCATTACATTTCATTCGCTGGAGGACAGGATTGTGAAAAGTTTATTCAGAAAGAGTGAAAATCCATGTACCTGTCCAGGCCATTTCCCGGTATGTGTCTGTGGGAAGACATCAAAAGGGAGAGTGGTCACAAGGAAACCGATTCTTCCGTCTATGGAGGAGATGGAATCCAACAGCCGTTCAAAAAGCGCGAAACTTAGAATATTTGAACGGGCGAACTATAGGGAGTAGTTAAAATATTATTTTCCGCCGGGAAGGGGAGAGCCCGGCAGGAGAGACGTCAGGAAAGGGGTATTCGTTATGGCAGCAAGGCACAATGCTCGTAAGCAGAGAACAACGCAGCTTAGGGGAAAAGACTACAGTGAGTTCTATGTATATGGAAATGCCGTGCGTCAGGCGGAACCTGTTCCTCAGAGAATGCCGGAAGCTCGTCCGCAGCAGCCGAAGCGGACAAGCCGTCAGGTGGCAAAGAACCGGAACCGTGCGATGAGCATCAGTCCTGCGTACGCAGTGTTTCTTGCGGGGGCAGCGATCTGCGCAGTGCTGATCTGTATGCAGTACTTAAGCTTACAGTCCGAGGTGATAAGGCGCTCAGAGCATGTGACGGCAATGCAGGAAGAACTTGCAGAACTGACAGAGGCAAACAACACGCGTTATAATTCGGCAGCTGATTCCGTGAATCTCGAGACCGTGCGGGAAAAGGCGATAAACGAGATGGGCATGGTATATGCTGCGCAGGGGACGGTTATAGAGTACGACAGCCCGTCTGGAGATTATGTGAAGCAGTACAGTGATATCCCGGAGAGCGGAGTGCTTGCAAGATCGAGTGACGCATCAGAATAAGGAAAATATGATATGACAGAAAGAAAAAGGAAAAAGGGCAGGTTTGAATTTCTGACAAAGAGATTCCCGCTCAGGATGCAACGGAAGCTGGTAATGCTATTTATGGCAGTGATACTGGCTTTTGTTGTTCTTATAGGAAGGATTACCTACATCAATGTTACAAAAGGAAACAGATATACAAAAGTTGTTCTGGACCAGCAGAACTACGACAGCCGGGTCATTGCGTTCAAGCGGGGAGATATCGTGGACCGCAACGGGACGAAGATGGCGACGAGTGAGCGTGTGTATAATGTGATCCTTGATGTTGCCGTGATGACGGATAAAGAGAAATATATTGAGCCTACAAAAGAAGCGTTAAAAGAATGCTTTGGCATTGAGGGAAGCATTGTGGACGATCTGATAGAGAATTCCCCGGAGAGCCGGTATAAGATACTGGCTCAGGATATTGATTATGCCATCGCACAGAAGTTCAAGGCCATTGATGAGGATGACGAGAATTATCCTGATGTTAAAGGCGTCTGGCTGGAGGAGGATTATACAAGGACGTATCCGTATGGGACGATGGCAAGCGATGTGATCGGTTTTACCTACGAGGGGAACAAAGGGGCCATCGGCATCGAGAATGCTTATAGTGAGGTTCTGAACGGGACGGACGGCAGGGAATACGGGTATTTCGATACTGAATCTTCCGTAGAGCGCACGGTAAAACCGGCAAAGAACGGCAACACGGTCGTGTCTACTATAGATGTGACTTTACAGAATATCGTGGAAAGAGCAATTCTGGAATTTAACCAGGAGCACGCGGATGAAAACAGTACGGGAAGTAAAAATACAGGGGTCATTATCATGAATCCAAATACGGGAGAGATACTGGCGGAAGCGTCCTATCCCAATTTTGACCTGAATAATCCCCGCGATTTGTCGCTTCTTTACAGTGAAGAAGAGTGGAATGCCATGTCTGAGGAGGATCAGATTGCGGCGATGAATGATCTCTGGCGCAATTTCTGTGTCAGCGACGCTTATGAGCCGGGTTCCACGGCGAAACCGTTCACTGTGGCCGCGGGGCTTGAGACCGGGGCGCTCAGTGGAAATGAAACTTATTACTGCGAGGGACAGAAAAACGTGCTCGGCGTACCTGTCGGATGTCATTTAAGATCAGGACACGGTATAGAGACAATACAGGATGCTATTGCAAACTCCTGTAACGTGGCGCTTATGGATATGTCCGCCGCTATCGGGGCAGATAATTTTTCCCGTTATCAGCATATTTTTGGGTTCGGGGAGTATACCGGCATCGATCTGCCGGGGGAGGCGTCTACGTCAGCGCTTCTGTATAGTGCGGAGGATATGACGGAGCTTGACCTTGCGACCAACTCTTTCGGGCAGAATTTTAATGCCACAATGACTCAGATGGCAGCGGCATTTTCTTCTCTGATCAACGGCGGCTATTATTACGAACCTCATGTTGTAAAGCAGATCCGTGATGAAAATGGCAGCGTGATTGAGACAAAGGACCCGGTTCTTTTAAGAAAGACCATTTCCACGGAGACGTCTGAGATGCTTAAAACGTATTTAAAAGCGACCATGGATTATGGAAGCGGACAGCGGGCGCAGGTGGAGGGATACGATATCGGAGCAAAGACTGGGACAGCCCAGAAGCTGCCCCGCAGCGCGGGCACTTACCTGCTTTCCTTTATTGGATATGCCCCCCAGGAGAATCCGGAGGTCGTGGTCTACGTTGTGATCGACGAGCCCAATGTGAGGGATCAGGATGACAGTTCATTGGTATTGTCACTGAGCAAGAAGATCATGGAGGAGGCGTTCCCCTATCTTGGAATCACCACGATCGCTGAGAGCGAGGCCCAGGTACAGGAGGAGGGAACGAACTTCGGAGATACCGAGTATACAGATTTTGATGAGAACTACGAAGATACCTATGACAATGAGGACGGATGGTATATAGATGACAGTTATGATCCGGACTTAGATGACTGGGCATCTGCAGATACGGAAGAATAACCGGCGCTTACACAGCCGATGAAATGCGAATAACCCTGATGAAGATGTAATATGTTTTAACAACATCTCCATCAGGGGTTTTTAGTATGAAGAATAAGACATATAACAAAAAAAAGATCATGGTTGTGTTCTTATGCGCCGCAGTCATCCTTGCAGCTTTAATCGGAAGGCTTGTATATCTGATGATATTCGATGCAGAATATTATCAGGAACTGGCCCGGGATCTGCATGAGAGAGAGCGGGAGATCAAGGCTGCGAGAGGAGAAATCGTGGACCGGAACGGCGTCGTGCTCGCCACCAACCGGACGGTGTGTACGATCTCTGTGATCCACAGCCAGATCGAAGACCCGGAGGAAGTCATCGAAGTACTCTGCCGTGAGCTTGAGATGGAGGAGGAAACGGTGAGAAAACGAGTAGAAAAGGTCTCATCCATGGAAAAAATCAAGACAAACGTGGATAAAGAGACAGGAGACAAGATCCGCAATTATGGCCTGGCGGGCGTGAAAGTGGATGAGGATTTTAAACGATATTATCCCTATGACGAACTGGCTTCCCGTGTGCTTGGCTTTACGGGCGGGGACAATCAGGGCATCATCGGACTGGAAGTGAAGTACGAGGAGTATTTAAAAGGAACAAACGGCACGATCCTCACCGTGACTGATGCAAGAGGCATCGAACTGGAGGGCGTGGCCGAGGACCGGATCGAGCCGACAGCAGGGGACACACTTCAGGTCAGTCTGGACTACAATATCCAGTCTTACTGCGAACAGGCGGCATTGAAAGTGATGGAGGAGAAGCAGGCGGAGGCAGTATCCATCCTGCTTATGAACCCGCAGAACGGGGAGATCTATGCCATGGTAAATGTACCAGAGTTCAATTTAAATGAGCCTTATGAGCTGAATACCGGGGTGGAGGAGGAGTCCCTGACGGATGAGGAACTTCAGGACGCGCTGAACCAGATGTGGAGGAACCGCTGTATCAATGATACGTATGAACCGGGCTCGATTTTTAAGATTATCACCTCCTCAGCCTGTCTGGAAGAGGGTGTGGTTTCTCTTGAGGATACGTTTTTCTGTCCGGGATACCGGATCGTGGAGGATCGGAGGATACGCTGTCACAAAGTGGGCGGACACGGACAGGAAACATTTGTTCAAGGGATACAGAATTCCTGCAATCCTGTGTTCATGGATATTGGTCTGCGCCTTGGCTCTGACCGGTTTTATGAGTATTTTGAACAATTCGGTCTTTTGAGCCTGACCAATATCGACCTTCCAGGTGAAGCGGGAACGATCATGCACAAAAAAGAGGATATTGGAACTGTGGAGCTGGCAACGATGACTTTTGGGCAGTCCTTCCAGGTTACACCCATCCAGATGGCAGTGACGGTCAGCTCTATCATAAACGGGGGGAGGCGGATTACGCCCCATCTGGCGACGGCAGTGATCGACGACAGTGGGGAAGTAGTGGAAGAGTTTGAGTATGAAGTAAAGAAAGGTATCGTTTCCGAGGAGACATCAGAGACTATGCGGATGCTTCTTGAGAGCGTGGTTGCGGAAGGGTCGGGGAAAAACGGGTATATTGAAGGGTATTCTATCGGGGGGAAGACAGCAACCTCCCAGACTCTCCCAAGGAGTGCGAACAAGTATATCTCTTCTTTTTTAGCTTTCGCACCTGCCGAGGATCCGCAGGTTATCGGCATGGTCATCATTCATGACCCGCAGGGCGTGTACTATGGGGGAACGATCGCCGCCCCCGTGCTCAGGAGTATTTACGACAATGTGCTCCCCTATCTTGGGATTGAAAAAAACTAAGCGATGGTTTATACTAAAAAAGATGTTCAGTATGAAACGAAAGAGATAAAGAGGTGGATTTATGAGTAGTCATGTAGTGATCCCGGTGCTGATCGCGTTTGCTGTAAGCCTGATATTAGGGCCGGTCGTTATTCCTTTTTTACGGAAATTGAAAATGAAGCAGACCGAACGAGAGGACGGGGTAAAGTCCCATCTGAAGAAAGCAGGGACGCCGACAATGGGAGGTATTATGATTCTTATTGCGGTGATCGTGACATCATTGTTCTATATAAAAGACTACCCGAATATTATTCCGGTGCTGTTCCTCACAGTGGCATTCGGGCTGATCGGTTTTCTGGACGATTATCTGAAAGTAGTGCTTAAGAGGTCGGATGGTCTGATGCCTATGCAGAAGATGGCGCTTCAAATCCTTGTGACGGCGGTATTTGCCTTTTATCTTGTGAAGGTGGCGGCTATTCCGCTGACCATGCTTGTTCCCTTCTCGGACGGATACTACTGGGATATCGGCTGGCTTGCCATCCCGGTTCTGTTCTTCGCGGTAATCGGAACGGTCAATGGAACGAATTTTACGGACGGACTGGACGGTCTTGCCTCCAGCGTGACTGTTCTGGTAGCTACCTTTTTCACCGTGGTGGCAATCGGGACGAAGAGCGGAGTGGAGCCGATCACATGCGCGGTAGTGGGAGCCCTGCTCGGATTCCTTCTTTTTAATGTATATCCGGCGAGCGTTTTTATGGGCGACACAGGTTCCCTTGCGCTGGGCGGATTCGTGGCGGGGACAGCGTATATGCTCCAGATGCCGCTGTTTATCATCATCGTCGGCTTTATTTATCTGATCGAGGTGGCGTCTGTCATGATACAGGTCACATATTTTAAGAAAACAGGCGGAAAGAGGATTTTTAAGATGGCGCCGATCCATCATCACTTTGAGCTGTGCGGCTGGTCGGAGACAAGAGTGGTGGCTGTGTTCTCTATCATCACCGCTATCCTCTGCCTGGTCGCTTTAATGGGGGTATAGTGCGATGGATATGACAGGGAAAAAGGTGCTTGTATTCGGCTCCGGAATCAGCGGAGAGGCAGCAAGCCGCCTTCTTTTAAATAAAGGGGCGCAGGTTATCCTCTATGATAGAAATGAGAAGCTGGATAAAGAGAAGATCATAGGAAAGATCACGGAAGATATTCAGGATGCTGCGGCAGACAAACTTACTGTCGTGCTGGGGGCGTTTCCAGAGCAGATTTTAGACGAGATCTCACTGACGGTTATGAGTCCGGGAGTTCCCACCGATCTTCCAGTGGTGGATAAGATGCGGGAAAGGAATATTCCGGTCTGGGGGGAGATCGAACTTGCCTATGTATACGGAAAAGGAGATGTCCTTGCGATCACCGGCACTAACGGAAAGACAACAACTACAGCGCTTCTCGGACAGATTATGAAAAATTATAAGGAAAGCGTGTTTGTCGTCGGAAATATCGGGAATCCGTACACAAGCATTGTTCAGGAGACGAGGGAAGATTCGGTGATCGTAGCGGAGATGAGCAGTTTTCAGCTTGAGACTGTGTATACTTTCTGTCCCAGGGTGAGCGCTATCCTAAATATCACGCCGGATCATTTGAACCGCCATCATACGATGGAGGCATACATAGAAGCGAAGGAACACATCACTGAAAACCAGACGCGGGAGGACGTCTGCGTGCTCAACTTTGAGGATGAGGTGCTTCGAAAGTTCGGGGAAAAGACTTCTGCGGAAGTTCTATATTTCAGCAGCCAGCGTAAACTTAATCAGGGCGTGTATCTGGAAGGAAACACCATTATCTGTGACATAGGGGAAAGAATTCCGGTCTGTGATGTGAAAGATCTGCGGATACTTGGCGCCCACAATTATGAGAACGTCATGGCGGCTGTGGCGATGGCATATGCTTACGGCACGCCCATGGATATCATACAGAAGACATTAAAAGAGTTTGCGGGGGTAGAGCACCGGATCGAGTTTGTCGCCAAGAAGAACGGGGTTGTATATTACAACGATTCTAAGGGCACCAATCCCGACGCTGCCATCAGGGGAATCCGTGCGATGGACCGTCCCACTATTCTGATCGGCGGAGGATATGACAAGGATTCTTCCTATGATGAATGGATCAATGCCTTTGACGGCAGGGTGAAAAAGTTCATTCTTCTTGGCGCCACAAAGGAGAAGATTGCCGAGTGTGCGAGGAAGAACGGTTTTACTGATATCGTGATGGCAGATTCTTTTGAGGAAGCCTTTGAAAAATGTGTAGAGTATGCACAGCCCGGGGACGCGGTGCTGTTATCGCCTGCGTGCGCTAGCTGGGGAATGTTTAAAAATTATGAAGAACGCGGAGATAAATTCAAAGAACTTGTAAAACAACTGTAGGGAGTGGGGTTTATTGGAGCGTTCCAAAAAGAAGAGACGGTATGACGAGACAATGCTGGCGGTTGTCCTGATCCTGGTTGTGATCGGACTGATCCTGCTTTACAGTACCAGTGCCTACAATGGCAGAGTGAAGTTCCATGATCCTCTGTACTATTTAAAAAAGCAGGGGTTTGCCACGGCTCTCGGTCTTATCGGCATGGTCATTATCTCGAGGATCGATTATCACAGATGGGTGCCTCTTGCTTTGCCCGGATATCTTGTGGCGATCGCCCTCTCTGTGGCGGTCATGCTCTTCGGTGAGGAATATAACGGGTCTAAAAGATGGTTGTCTTTAGGCCCGGTTTCTTTTCAGCCGTCTGAATTCGCTAAAGTGGCGGTCATCTTGTTCCTTGCATGTCTTGTGAGCAGGAATGTCCGTAAGATGCACAAGGCGCGCACACTGATCCTGATGATGCTTCCTGTCCTTCCCATTGTGGGACTGGTAGGGGCGAGCAATTTAAGTACAGCTATCATCATTCTGGGGATCGCAGTGGTGCTTATCTTCACGGCGAGCCCCAAGTATTCCCAGTTTATATGGATGGGGAGCGTGGGGGCTGCGTTCATGGCGATATTCCTGGCCATGGAGAGTTATCGCCTGGAGCGTATTGCGATCTGGCAGCACCCGGAAAAATATGAAAAAGGATATCAGACACTCCAGGGGCTCTATGCCATCGGAAGCGGCGGGCTTTTCGGGAGAGGGCTTGGAAACAGCGTACAGAAGCTTGGTTTTCTTCCCGAAGCTCAGAATGATATGATCTTCTCTATTATCTGCGAAGAGTTAGGTCTTGTCGGCGCGGGGATTATTATCCTTCTGTTCCTGCTTCTCATATGGAGATTTTTTGTGACAGCCACAAGGGCGCCTGATCTTCTCGGAGCCCTCATCGCGGCGGGTGCCATGGCTCACATGATGATACAGGTGATCTTAAATATCGCGGTAGTGACAAACTCGATTCCCAACACGGGGATCACCCTGCCGTTTATCAGTTACGGCGGAACGTCCGTGGTGTTTCTTCTGCTGGAAATGGGACTTGTACTCAGTGTGTCAAGTCTGGTAGAATAATACAAGTGCAAACAGACAGTGCAAAGTCTGAGGAGGAGTAGATTGAAATCCAAGAAACTAAAGAAGCATAAAAAGAGAAGAGTAGGGCGTGTCGTGCTGTCGGTTATTGCAGCGTTGATTGTGCTGGCTGCTGCGGCAGTGTTCCTGTTCCGCACAAAATCATATGAGGTGAAAGGAAATTCCTACTACGGTGAAGATACGATCACTTCCTGGATACAGAGCGACAGGTTCTCTGTAAATACTTTATATATATTGGTGAAATATAATTTTACGGAGGCAGATCTGCCCTCCGGGGTGGAGAGTATACATATCTCGCTGAAAAATCCTTGGACGGTTCGCGTGACAGTAAAAGAAAAGGAACTGGCGGGTTATGTAGACTATGACGGCGTCTATCTGTTTTTTGACAGGGAAGGGACGGCAACCTTAAAGACGAAAAAAATACTTGCAGGAACGCCTTATATCGAAGGGCTGGCATTTGACGCCGGGAAGGTGCAGATCGGAAAAAAGCTCCCCGTGGAGGATGACAGTATTTTTGACAAGATCGTGGAGGTGTCTAAGAACCTGAAAAAATACAATCTTGCCCCGAACCGCATGTCCTGCACAGATGGAAGCATTCAGATTTATTTCGGTATTGTCGAGGTGCTGCTCGGAACCGGTGAATATGAAGAAAAATTACAGCAGATTCCTCCAATTCTGGAGAAATTGACGGAATTGTATCCAGAGACGGCAGGGACGCTGCATCTGGAGAACTATGATGCAGATTCAGAAAGCATCAGATTTGTTCCCGCCGGATAGAATGACCCGGAGCCAAATACAGTCAGTTCGGAACTGGCTGGCGCAAGCGGGCCTGCCCGGAAATTCCGTTCTGATTGTGCATGGCTAAATAGTATAAAAATATCAGAAAAATGAGAAAAATCTATTGATTATTTGCAGAAAAGACTTTATTATATACTTATTGGATTCTATCGTTCAATAAAGGGATGTATAAGAAATTAATAAGACGACAAAGGAGGAAATACTCTTGTTAGAAATTAAGACCAACGAATCAGAAGCGGCCGCTAGAATAATCGTTGTCGGAGTCGGCGGCGGCGGAAACAACGCCGTAAACCGCATGATTGACGAGCAGATAGCGGGCGTGGAATTTATCGCAGTGAATACAGACAAACAGGCACTGCAGCTTTGCAAGGCGCCGACGCTGATGCAGATCGGTGAAAAGCTTACTAAGGGACTTGGCGCGGGAGCACAGCCTGAGGTGGGAGAAAAAGCGGCAGAGGAAAGTGCGGAAGAGATCTCGGCGGCATTAAAGGGAGCGGACATGGTATTCGTTACCTGCGGCATGGGAGGCGGAACAGGAACAGGAGCAGCTCCGGTCATCGCCCGTATTGCAAAAGACCAGGGGGCGCTGACAGTAGGCGTCGTCACAAAACCGTTTCGTTTTGAATCCAAGACGAGAATGCAGAATGCACTTTCAGGAATTGACAAATTAAAAGAGAGCGTGGATACGATCATTGTAATTCCGAATGATAAACTTCTTGAAGTTGTTGACAGAAGAACAACAATGCCGGAGGCGCTGAAAAAAGCGGATGAGGTTTTACAGCAGGGCATCCAGGGGATTACGGACCTGATCAATGTTCCGTCACTGATCAACCTTGATTTTGCCGATGTCCAGACTGTCATGAAGGACAAAGGTATCGCTCACATCGGTATCGGCTCGGGACGCGGAGATGACAAGGCTCTTGAGGCAGTTAAGGACGCTGTTGCCAGCCCGCTGCTTGAGACAACGATTCAGGGAGCGTCTAATGTCATTGTCAATGTATCCGGTGATATCACTCTTATGGATGCATCTGATGCGGCTGATTATGTCCAGGAGCTCGCAGGAGAGGGCGCAAGCATCATCTTCGGCGCGATGTATGACGATACGAAGTCCGATGAGTGTACGATCACAGTTATTGCTACAGGCTTACATAATGTAGGCGGAAGCGCATCCAAGCTAAAAGCGAGACTTGAGGGACAGCAGAAGGTTGGCTCTATCCTGCCGTCAGGCGATTCTCCGGTGAGAAACCGTCTTGACAGCGAGAACAGGACTGGAGCGGCAAGACCGCAGGGCGGCACGATGCCGACGCTGCAGCCGAGAACTCCGTCCAGCAATGTGAAGGAGCAGTCCATCAAGATTCCGGATTTCTTTAGGAAATAAGGACAAGCAATTAAAAGTTAATATAACAGGTACAAGGTTTAAGCCCCGGAAGAAATATTTCCGGGGCTTATTTTTAAATTTCTGTTTGTTCGCATATATTATCAGATATTTCTGTCGAAAGATATTTTCTGCTGAGCGTCATCATCTGACAAATTTTCATTCTATACAGGCTATATAATAAGACCCGGATCGATCTTGGAGAGAAGGTGGGGCATGTATCATGAGCTATACATAGATATTTTTTTTCTAGAAAATCTTATGATGGACAGCCTGCTCCTTTTTGCTCTTGATCACATTCTAAAAAGCGGCAGACCGCGGGGACGCCTTTTTCTGTGCGGGGCAGTGGGAAGCTTTCTTACCTGTGTGGTGATAGCCGTTCCGTTTCCGGGTATTATAAAGCTCTTTTTTTTCCATGTGGTCATAAACAGTCTGATGATCTTTTTCGGACTGAAAATCAATTGCGCTGCACAGTTTATAAGGGCGTATGTCCTGCTGTATGCGGTTTCGGTCATCATGGGAGGGATTATGACACTTTTCCGTCCGTACATGCGCTATGTAAGTCTTTTTTACTGTGCGGCTTTCGGGGCGTATTTTCTGTTCATGAAGCTGTGGAAGATTATGGCATATCTTGCCGGACGGCAGTGTGACATCGTCCGTGTGACACTCTATACAGAGAGGGGAGAGACAACGGCAGACGCGCTCTGGGATACCGGGAACAGACTGCGGGACCTTGTCACCGGAGTTCCTGTCAGCGTGATAGATCAAAACCTTCTCTTCAGGATTACGGATCATATAGAGGATGAAAAAGGATTTCATATGATTCCTTACCGGTCTGTGAGCGGAGAGGGCATTATGAAAGTATTCCGCATCCGGAAAATGTGTGTGCATACTGATGTAGACAGGTGGATATCCGAGCCCATGATCGGGGTGGCGGAGGAGCCGGTCTCTGAGGGAAAAGAGTATGAGATCATTCTCAATCCGGGGATGTTCAGCGAATAACAGTGTGCTGTCCGCCGGAATAAATGGAAAGCAGCCGCAGTGTCTGACAAAATATGTCCGGTATGCAGCGGGAAAATAATATAGGAGGAAACAAGATGATCTTAAAAGTAGCTGTTCCGCAGCAGTTTAAACTGCGGGTCGTACCTGATATTAAAAATCTGCTGTTCGGGAGTGGAAAAGAGGTACATTACATAGGAGGAACGGAAGTTCTGCCGCCGCCTTTGGAGAGGACGGTGGAGACTGAGATGATACAGCGGCTTGGAACAGAGTATGATGAGGACGCGAAGAAAACGCTGATCGAACACAATCTCCGTCTCGTTGTTTATATAGCCAAAAAGTTTGACAATACAGGAGTCGGCGTGGAGGATCTTATCTCTATAGGAACAATCGGTCTGATCAAAGCGATCAACACGTTTAATCCTACGAAGAAGATCAAGCTTGCTACTTACGCATCCCGGTGTATTGAAAATGAAATCCTGATGTACCTGCGCAGGAACAGCAAGACCAAACTGGAGGTATCAATCGATGAGCCCCTCAATGTGGACTGGGACGGCAATGAGCTTCTTCTCTCAGACATCCTGGGCACAGAGGAAGATACTATATACCGTGATCTGGAAAATGAAGCAGAGCGCAAACTTCTCATCCGGGCGCTCAATAAACTGAACAGCCGGGAGAAGCTGATTGTGCGCATGCGTTTTGGGCTGGATAATCCCGAAGGGCGGGAGAAAACGCAGAAGGAGGTGGCAGACCTGCTGGGCATTTCCCAGTCCTATATATCGAGGCTGGAGAAGAAGATCATGCAGAGGCTGAAAAGAGAGATGGTACGTTATGAGTAAAGCTGTATGAGGGGTTGACATATTCTGTGTTTATGATGTAGAATAACCGTTGTAAAAGCGTTGAAGAGGACAGTAAGCTGTCCGGTCATCTCAGAGAGGAGCCTGCATGGTGCGATGGCTCTGATGTTCCGGCTGACTGAATACCACCTTGGAGCGGCCTTAATACGGCACGGTGATTCCGTTATCATCACATGAATGAAGAAGGTTTTCCATGGAAAACAAGCAGGGTGGAACCGCGGAGAGATTCTCCGTCCCTGCGTGGAGTGTTTCCGTGCGGACATAGATTTCAGAAGGTAAGAGACATTCCGAAAAGGGATGTCTTTTCTTTGTATCATAGGAAAGCCCTGCGGCCTGGCCTGTGATACAAAAAGCACTCTGAGATTGAAAGGCAGGGAAGAGGGCACGGCAGAAGAAGTAAAATATGCGAAAGGAAGGCAAGAATATGAAGATCATTTTAAAAGATGGATCGAGCAGAGAGTATGGACAGCCGATGAGCGTGTATGATATCGCGTCAGATATCAGCGAGGGGCTGGCAAGGGCGGCGACAGCGGGGGAAGTCAACGGAGAGATCGTTGATCTTAGAACAGTTGTGGATCATGACTGTGAATTGAACCTCCTGACATTTAATGATGAAAAAGGAAAGGGCGCGTTCCACCACACAGCGTCTCATATTATGGCGCAGGCGATTAAGAGGCTGTACCCGGAGACAAAGCTTGCGATCGGGCCGTCCGTTGCGGACGGATTCTACTACGATGTGGACAGAGAGACGCCCTTTACTGCAGATGATCTGGAGAAGATCGAGGCAGAAATGAAGAAGATAGTAAAAGAGAACCTTGAGATCAAACAGTACACGATGCCGAGAAATGAGGCAATCGAGTATTTCAAAGAAAAAAATGAAGACTATAAAGTAGAGCTGATACAGGATCTTCCTGAGGACGAGACGATCAGCTTTTACTCACAGGGAGAATTTACAGACTTGTGCGCAGGCCCCCATCTTATGTCCACAAAGCCGGTGAAGGCGTTTAAGCTGACAAGTCTTGCGGGAGCTTACTGGAGAGGCGACGAGCACAACAAGATGCTCCAGAGGATCTATGGAACCGCGTTCCCGAAGAAAGCAGAATTAGAAGAGTACCTGACCATGATAGAGGAGGCGAAGAAGCGCGATCACAGAAAGCTTGGAAAAGAGCTCGGTCTGTTCATGATGCGTGAGGAGGGACCGGGATTCCCCTTCTTCCTGCCAAACGGAATGGTGCTCAAAAATACACTTCTCGACTACTGGAGAGAGATCCACAGAAGAGCAGGTTATGTGGAGATTAACACGCCGGTCATGTTGAGCCGCCATCTGTGGGAGACATCCGGGCATTGGGATCACTATAAGGAGAACATGTATACAACAGTCATTGATGAGGAAGATTTTGCCATCAAACCGATGAACTGCCCGGGGGGTATTCTTGTATATGAATCAGAGCCCCGTTCTTACCGCGACCTTCCGCTGAGAATGGGAGAACTTGGTCTTGTGCACCGCCATGAGAAATCCGGCCAGCTTCATGGCCTGATGAGAGTGCGCTGCTTCACTCAGGATGACGCGCATATCTTTATGACGCCGGGGCAGATCAAAGATGAGATCAAGGGTGTTGTAAAACTGATTGATGAGGTATACAGCCTCTTTGGGTTCAAATATCATGTAGAGCTTTCTACACGTCCGGAGGACAGTATGGGAAGCGACGAAGACTGGAACATGGCGACAGACGCTCTCAGGAGCGCGCTGGATGACATCGGGCTTCCGTATATTGTGAATGAAGGGGACGGCGCGTTCTATGGGCCGAAGATCGACTTCCATCTGGAGGATTCTATCGGAAGGACATGGCAGTGCGGTACCATCCAGCTTGACTTCCAGCTTCCGGTGAGATTTAATCTGGAGTACACAGGAGCAGACGGAGAGAAACACAGACCGATCATGATCCACCGTGTTGTATTCGGTTCTATTGAGAGATTCATCGGTATCCTGATCGAGCATTTTGCAGGGGCATTCCCTACATGGCTGGCTCCGGTGCAGGTAAAAGTGCTTCCTATCTCTGACAAGCATATGGATTATGGAATGAAAGTGCTGGGCGCTCTGAAAGAAGCAGGAATCCGTGCCGAGATTGATACCCGCGCCGAAAAGATCGGATATAAGATCCGTGAGGCGCAGATGAAGAAGATCCCGTATATGCTTGTGGTGGGCGCGAAAGAAGAGGAAGAAGAAAAAGTGTCTGTCAGAAGCCGTTTTTCCGGAGATGAAGGACAGTGCATGATGAGCGGGTTTATCAGTAAGATCAAAGATGAGATCGAGACAAAGACGAACCGCAGGATCGAGAAAGAAGAAAAATAGTTATGATTCCCGGAGCCGCAATGCCAGCTCGATTACGCTGCGCTGCATCTCGCTGAGTGCCGCCGCACTATAAAACCGTACAGAATTCCGCCTGAATGTGAGCGAACTCCATCAGGCGAATTCTGTACGGTTTTGCATTGTTTATAGCTTTTACATGTTGTAATAATGGGCGTAGATGCCGCCTTTGGCGAGGAGGACTTCGTGGGTGCCTCGTTCTGCGATGCCGTCTTCTGTGATGACGATGATCTCGTCCGCGTTGCGGATTGTGGACAGACGGTGCGCGATGGTAATGGTGGTGCGGTTTTTGGAGAGTTCTTCAAGGCTCTGCTGTATCCAACGCTCGCTCTCGTTGTCCAGTGCGCTGGTGGCCTCATCAAGTATGAGGATGGGCGGGTTCTTTAAAAATACACGGGCAATGGAGATGCGCTGTTTCTGGCCGCCGGAGAGGCGTGCTCCCCGTTCACCTACAAAGGTATCGTATCCGTCCGGGAGTTCCCGGATGAAATCGTGGATATTGGCGCGTTTTGCCGCCTCGATGATCTCTTCCATAGGAGCGCCGGGTTTTCCGTAAGCGATGTTGTCGCGTATTGTCCCGGAGAAGAGGTACACGTCCTGCTGTACCATACCGATCTGACTGCGCAGACTCTTAAGTGACAGTGTCCGCACATCTTTCCCGTCGATGGTGATACGTCCGCCAGTCACATCGTAGAACCGGGGAAGAAGAGAGCAGATCGTCGTCTTACCGCTTCCCGAAGGCCCGACCAGAGCGATGGACTTTCCGGCAGGGATCTCGAAAGATACATGGGAGAGCACAGGGGTGTCGTCATCGCTGTAATGGAATGACACATCCTCATAGCATACTCGTCCGTGAATATCGGTGAGCGGCTGTGCGTCCGGCGCATCCACGATCTCCGGTTCAGTCTCCATTACGTCAAGGAAACGACGGAAGCCGGCAAGACCTTTCTGCATCATTTCAATCAATTCTACAAGGATCTGTATCGGGCTGATGAAAATGCCGATGTAAAGGGCATACATGGCAAGATCCGCTGCGTCCATCATCCCCTTGGCGATGAGATAGCCGCCGAACACGAGGGTGACGAGGTACATCATGCCCTGAAAGAACAGATTCCATCCCATGAAGTTTCCCATACAGTTGTAATTGTCACGCTTGGAGAGGAGGAAGGCGTGATTGCTCTTTTTAAACTTATCGCGCTCGATCTCCTCATTTGCAAAGGACTGCACAACACGGATGCCGGATAGTGTGTCCTGCAGGCTGGAGTTGACGTCACCGATCTTCCTGCGGTTCTCCATGAATGTCTCCTGCATCCTGCTGTTCTGGCGGAAAGAGAAGAGGAACATGCAGAGTACCAGGACGACCAGCGGAAGGGCAAGCCTCCAGTTGATGAGGAAGAGGAACACAAAGGAGCCGACGATCTTCACCACGGATATGAATAAGTTTTCCGGCCCATGGTGAGCAAATTCCGCGATATCAAACAGGTCAGACACGAGCTTGCTCATCATCTGCCCGGAATTGTTTTTGCTGTAATAGGAGAAGGACAGTTTTTCATAGTGGTCAAAAAGCTGCTGGCGCATGTCCCGCTCCATGTAGGCCCCCATCATGTGACCCTGATAGCTCACATAATATTTACACAGACTCTGGACGATATACATGACCAAAAGCCCGGCGGCAATGAACGGAAGAGTACGAAGGATGATATTGCTGTCCTTCGTAAAAAGTGTCTTTGTCATTGTGCGGAGGATCTGCGGGTAGGCGAGGTCAACCACGCTGATGAATGCGGCGCAGATCAGATCAATAAAAAAAAACGGTTTGTACGGTGCATAATAATTGATGAATTTTTTAAGCGTGTGCATGCTGCAACTCCTTTTATAATTTCTGAAATTGTTACATTAGAGATTCTATCACAGCAGATAATGCTTGACAAGGCGGTCTGCTTTGTAATAAGGTAGGTCTGTCATCAGGAAGGACAAAATACCTGAGAAGAGGTATCCATCGGGATACATCTGCCGGGGTACATTGGAATTAACATATACAGGAAGGATATCTATCGGTCATGAAACTATACCTTGCCCCTTTAGAGGGGATTACAGGATGGATATACAGAAGCGCCGTGCATAAATGTTTCGGCGGATTCGACAAATATTTTGTGCCTTTCATCAGGCCCAACCAGATGGGCCACTTAAGTGCAAGAGAGAAAAAGGATATTCTTCCAGCCCACAATGCCGGGATGAGGGCAGTGCCGCAGGTTCTGACGAATCAGGCGGAGGATTTTATCCGCACTGCGGCCAGACTAAAAGAGTATGGATATGAAGAGATCAACTTAAACCTCGGATGTCCGTCTAAAACTGTGGTTACGAAGAAGAGAGGAGCCGGATTTCTGTCGGAGCCGGAACGGCTGGAAGCATTTCTTGACGATATATTTGATAAATGTCCCACCAGGATTTCGGTCAAAACGAGACTGGGGATGGAAGATCCCGGGGAATTTGCTCATCTGTTGGAAATTTATAATAAGTATCCCATGGAAGAACTGATTATCCATCCAAGGGTGCAGAAAGATTTTTATAAAAACATCCCCGATCTGGAAGCGTTTGAGATGGCGCTTGCAGAGAGCAAAAATCCCGTGTGCTACAACGGGGATATTACCTCGGCAGCGGACGTGGACAGGCTGACAGAGAGGTTTCCGGATGGGGATTGTATTATGACGGGCAGAGGGGTCCTGTCCGATCCTGCCCTGGCAAGACAGATCAAAGGCGGCAGGAGAGCAGATAAAGAGGAACTGCGGCGGTTTCATGATCTCTTATATTCAGGATACTGTGAGGAGATGTCCGGGGACCGCACTATCCTGTATAAGATGAAGGAGCTGTGGTTCTATCTGTCAGCTATATTTGCGGATTCGAAAAAATATGCCAAGAAAATTAAAAAGGCGGAGAAATGTGTCGTGTATGAAGGGATCATCGAAGAGATGTTCCGGGAATGTGAACTGATAGAGAGGTGAAGGTATGTTAGATTTTTTGCGGGAGCTTGACGGGAATATCCTTCTGTTTATACAGGAGTATCTGCGTCAGCCATGGATGGACGGCTTTTGGAAAGCCATTACGCATTTGGGGGACGCGGGGTTCTTCTGGATTGTGACGGCAGCTGTGCTGCTCATATGGAAAAAGACAAGAAAAGCGGGATTTTCTGCTTCTCTCGCTCTTGTGATCGGGGCGCTTATCACGAATGTGACGCTGAAAAACTTGGTGGCGCGCGTCCGCCCCTATGAGGTGGTTCCGGATCTGATGTGCATCATAGAGAAACAGCATAGTTTTTCTTTTCCCTCCGGGCATACATGCGCGTCTTTTGCCGCGGCGTTTGCTCTGTATAAAACCCTTCCACGCAGATGGGGGATCGCATGCCTTGTCCTTGCGGCGCTGATTTCTTTGTCCAGACTGTATGTGGGCGTCCATTACCCCAGCGATGTGCTGGCCGGAGCGGCTGTCGGGATATTTGCCGGATGGGCGGGGACAGCACTTGTCAATTATATTTTGGAGAAAAGAAAACAGGCGCCATAAGACAGATGACATTTATTTGTTTTGTCGCTTCACTGCGGCCTCCACAAATCCTTTGAACAGGGGATGGGGGCGGTTTGGCCTGGATTTCAGCTCCGGATGCGCCTGGGTTGCGATAAACCACGGATGAGACGGAATCTCGATCATCTCTACAATGCGGTTGTCCGGCGATAAACCACACAGAGACATGCCGCTTTCTTCCAGATTCACCCGGTAATCGTTGTTCACTTCATAGCGGTGGCGGTGGCGTTCACTGATCTCTTTTGTCTCATAGAGTGATTCCGCAAGAGAGCCTTCCTTTAATACGCACGGATAAGCGCCCAGTCTTAAGGTCCCGCCGATATCTTCTATGCCGATCTGATCCTCCATGATATGGATGACCGGGTGCGTGGTGTCCGGCATCAGTTCCATACTGTGAGCGTCCCTGTACCCGATGACATTTCGGGCAAATTCTACAATGGCAAGCTGCATTCCAAGGCACAGTCCGAGGAAAGGAATACCGTGTATGCGGGCATAACGAATGGCTTCGATCTTTCCTTCCACACCTCGGTGTCCGAACCCGCCGGGAACAAGGATACCGTTCACGTCTGCGAAAAGTTCCTCCGCATTCTCCTCTGTGACAGACTCAGAATCAATCCACTTGATATTGACGGTGGTATGGGAGTAGATCCCGCCGTGCTTCAAGGCCTCTGCCACGCTGATGTAAGCGTCATGGAGCCGGATGTATTTTCCCACGAGGGCGACAGTGACCTCCTGCGTGGGGCACCGCAGTTTTCTGACCATATCTTTCCACTCTTTCAGATCCGGCTCCGGGCAGTCCAGATGAAGACACTCACAGACAACCTGTGCAAGGTGTTCTTTTTCCATGGCAAGAGGAGCCTCATACAGGTATTCTACGTCAAGGTTCTGTAATACGTGCTTTGCGGGCACGTTGCAGAACAGGGAGATCTTGTCCTTCATGCCGGGATCAAGGGGATACTCAGAGCGGCACACGATGATGTCCGGCTGGATACCCATTCCCTGGAGCTCCTTTACGCTTGCCTGCGTGGGTTTGGTCTTCATCTCCTGTGAGGCGCGGAGATAGGGAATGAGAGTCACATGGATCAAGATGACATTGCCGCGTCCCTTTTCATGCTGAAACTGGCGGATAGACTCCAGGAAAGGCTGGCTTTCGATGTCGCCGACAGTTCCGCCCACTTCGATGATGGCGATCTCAGTATCCTCTGCGGCAGGATTGCGGTAAAAACGGCTCTTGATCTCGTTAGTGATGTGGGGGATGACCTGCACGGTCCCGCCGCCGAAATCCCCACGGCGCTCCTTTTGGAGCACGGACCAGTAGATTTTTCCTGTGGTCACGTTTGAGTTCTTTGTCAGACTCTCGTCAATAAAGCGTTCATAGTGTCCCAGGTCAAGGTCTGTCTCCGCCCCGTCGTCGGTCACGAACACCTCCCCGTGCTGGACCGGGTTCATGGTGCCGGGATCGATGTTGATGTAAGGGTCAAACTTCTGCATGGTGACCGTATATCCCCGTGCTTTCAGAAGCCGTCCCAGAGACGCTGCCGTGATCCCCTTTCCCAGACCTGATACAACACCGCCGGTTACAAATACATATTTCACTGCCATATTGATGCCTCCTCTGCATATTTCTCCTTCGCGCGAATGTGCACCCGCCCGAAGGGGCTTTTTATATCACAGGATTTTCTTGTGATATAAAAAAGAGTACAGCCTGACTATAGGTATGGGGCCGCGCCTTTGCGGTCCAATATCCCATATGTATAGTCAGACTGTAAAAATACTTTACTAGTATACACCTGAAAACAGATAAAATACAAATACTATTTCATGAAAAATGTTCTTTTATGCAGGGCGGCAAAACACTCATAGAGGAGCGTGTTCATAAACCGCTTCACAGGTGAGCTGTACGCCCAGTTTCTTAAAGATCTTGATATCCACATCCGAGAGCAGGACAGAGGTATGCGCCTGGCAGCCTTCAAGCTTCGGAAGCTGCGAGAGCGCGAGCCTTGCCTCGGGATTGTTCGCAGCGCTGGCGGAGAGCGCGATCAGCACTTCATCCGTGTGAAGCCGTGGGTTCCTGCTCTTTAAGTAATCTACTTTGAGCTTCTGGATGGGCTCGATGGACTCCGGTGAGATGATGTGAAGTTCATGGTCGATTCCCGCAAGATGTTTCAAAACATTTAAAAGAAGAGCAGCGGAAGCTCCCAGCAGATTGGTAGTTTTTCCTGTGACGACCGTGCCGTCATCAAGCTCAAGTGCAGCGGCGGGCCCGTTGGTTTCCCTTGCCCGCTCCAAAGCCTTGACAGCGACTTTGCGGTCCGCGATCGTGATGCCGGCCATATTCATGAGAAGCTCGATCTTCTGTGCTTCCTTGTCGGAGGAATCACCCTTTACCAGCGAGTTCAGCGCGGCAAAGTAGCGGCGGATGATTTCCTGTCTGGATGCTTCGCAGCACACACTGTCATCACAGATGCATTTGCCCGCCATATTTACGCCCATATCTGTGGGAGATTTGTAAGGGCTCTCCCCGTAGATTTTCTCGAAGATCGTATTGAGCACCGGGAAGATCTCCACGTCTCTGTTATAGTTGACGGTTGTCTCCCCGTATGCTTCCAGATGGAAGGGATCGATCATATTAACATCGTTTAAATCTGCCGTAGCGGCTTCGTACGCCAGGTTCACAGGGTGCTTAAGAGGCAGGTTCCAGACAGGAAATGTCTCGAACTTTGCGTATCCTGCGTTGATTCCCCGTTTGTGCTCATGATAGAGCTGGGAGAGGCAGGTTGCCATCTTTCCGCTTCCGGGGCCAGGAGCAGTTACAATCACAAGAGGGCGGCTCGTCTTGATATATTCATTCTTTCCATATCCCTCTTCGCTGATGATAAGCGGAACATTGGAAGGATATCCTTGTATCACATAGTGGAGATATACAGGAATGTTCAGCTTCTCCAGACGATTCTTGAAGAGGACGGCGCTCTCCTGGCCGGAGAACTGTGTGATCGCTACACTGCCAACATACAAGCCCTGTTCTCTGTATGTCTCGATCAGGCGGATAACATCTGTGTCATAGGTGATCCCTAGATCTCCGCGGATTTTGTTTTTTTCAATATCCTTTGCACTGATAGCGATGACGATCTCCGCCTGGTCGCTGAGCTCTTTTAACAGCTTTAACTTACTGTCAGGAGCGAAACCGGGGAGCACGCGGGAAGCGTGGTAATCATCGAACAGCTTTCCGCCGAATTCAAGATAGAGCTTATTGTCAAACTCATTGATCCGGCTGCGGATGTGCTCAGACTGCATTTTCAAGTACTTTTCGTTATCAAAACCGATTTTCATTTCTCATTCTCCACTCATATGTTTCTATAGTTTATCCTGTTTACAGACGGTTGTGCACTCTGGGGGATACCGGCTGGATTCAGGACATATTCCGTACTCAGTATACTATAAAAAGTCATAGTTTTACAATATTTTCATAATCTTTTTATTGATTTATGCAAAACCTGTACTTATAATGGAAATAGTTGATTTTTAGGAGGAAACACATGGATAACCAGAACAATAAGAATAATCCCAACAACAACCGGCAGGGCTGGGGGATCATCCTCGTCACAACCCTGCTGGTCACTTTTATGGTGATGGGTTTTTATTCTCTGATGAGTGGGGCAGGCCCTGAGGAGATAAGTTATGATAAATTTTTGGATATGGTTGATGACAAGAAGGTGGCGGAGGTCAGCTTAAGCAGCAACCGAATCTATATCACGCTGACAGACGAAGCGCGCAGGAAAGAAGCGCAGGAAAACGGGTCGGACAGCATGAACAGCGTCATAAACCAGATCTGGGGCCAGACCGGAACAGGCGGAAGCAGAGACAGCAGTCCCGATTACTATACCGCCTATGTCAATGATGATACTCTAGTCGAGAGGCTTTATGAGTCAGGAGCGGAGTTTAAGGGCGAGGTCCCGGATACCATGGGACAGATGTTTTTTGAGCTGTTTGTGACACTCGTGCTTCCTATCGGACTGATGGCGCTCGTCCTGTCCTACTTTATAAGGAAGATGTCAAAAGGCGGCGGCATGATGGGCGTTGGAAAGAGCAATGCCAAGATGTATATGGAGAAGGAGACTGGAGTGACATTCCAGGACGTGGCAGGGGAGGATGAGGCGAAAGAATCCCTTCAGGAAGTGGTGGATTTCCTGCACAATCCGGGAAGATACAGCGGAATCGGCGCGAAGCTTCCCAAGGGCGCGCTTCTCGTGGGACCGCCGGGAACGGGGAAAACATTGCTGGCCAAGGCAGTGGCAGGAGAGGCGAAGGTGCCGTTCTTCTCTCTGTCCGGCTCTGCGTTTGTGGAAATGTACGTGGGCGTGGGAGCGTCCCGCGTACGCGACCTTTTTAAACAGGCCCAGCAGCAGGCGCCCTGTATCGTGTTCATCGATGAGATCGATGCTATCGGAAAGACCCGTGATACAGTGATGGGCGGAAACGACGAGCGTGAGCAGACTTTGAATCAGCTTCTTGCGGAGATGGATGGATTTGACACGAATAAAGGACTTCTCATCCTTGCGGCCACGAACCGTCCGGAGATTCTTGACCCGGCACTTCTGCGACCGGGACGTTTTGACCGGCGGATCATCGTGGATAAGCCGGATCTGAAAGGCCGCATTGATATCCTGAAAGTCCATGCCAAGGATGTGCGCATGGATGAGAGCGTGGATTTGGAAGCGATTGCGCTGGCAACCTCCGGAGCTGTAGGCTCTGATCTGGCCAACATGATCAACGAGGCAGCCATCAATGCGGTTAAGCACGGCCGCCAGGTGGTCAGCCAGAAGGATCTTTTTGAAGCAGTGGAGGTGGTTCTTGTCGGAAAAGAGAAGAAAGACCGTATCATGAGCAAAGAGGAGAGAAGGATCGTCTCCTATCACGAGGTCGGCCATGCTCTTGTGACGGCGCTTCAGAAGAACACAGAGCCGGTGCAGAAGATTACCATTGTTCCAAGGACTATGGGTGCGCTGGGCTATGTGATGCAGACACCGGAGGAAGAGAAGTTTCTGAATACAAAGAAAGAACTGGAGGCAATGATCGTGGTGGCTCTCGGCGGCCGTGCGGCTGAGGAACTGGTATTTGATACGGTGACCACGGGCGCGGCCAATGATATCGAGCAGGCGACGAAGATTGCCCGGACCATGATTACCCAGTACGGAATGTCAGAGAGATTCGGTCTGATGGGACTTGAGTCCATACAGAATAAATACCTGGACGGCAGAGCTGTGTTAAACTGCGGCGACGCTACCGCAGGGGAGATCGACGAGGAAGTTATGCGGATGTTAAAGAGCGCCTATGCGGAGGCGAAGAGGCTCCTTGGGGAGAACCGTGAGGCTCTTGATAAGATCGCAGATTTTCTGATCGAGAAAGAGACGATCACAGGGAAAGAGTTCATGAAGATTTTCAGGGAGGTAAAAGGGCTCCCTGAACCGGAGGAAGATGCGCAGGAGAAGGTGGAGGAGCGTATCGCTATGAAACCTTTAGAAGAAGCAGACCAGTGAAAAAACGGCATACATTATCGGTATATGGACAATAGTATAGAGGAAAAGGTTAAAGGTTCAGCAGGACTATAGTGATTCTAAATTGAGTCATTATAGTCCTGTTTTCCGTAACAGCAGAATATTAAAATGCTTTATTGTGCTGGGACAAACTGTGATGCGGCAGTTATCGTTATGGCAGAAATTAATTGACAAACTTAACATAAATTACAAAATTTATTTGCGTATTTTTATGCAAAGTTCTGAAAAAATTTTTTTCAAGTATTATTGTATGGACATAAACTTGACAAATTTTGGCAAATTTATATTTTAATTCTCAAATGTTTTAAAATTTATAGGTAAAAATCATATAATACGGAGGTTTAAATACTATACAGTTAAAAATTGATAATAAATGATAGTATAATGACTATATGATATAAGGGGGGTCATATGAAAATTGGGATTTCTAGCTACAATCATAAAACTAGAAAGCAAATACTGTCATATTTAAATTATTTGCAGAAAACCAGAACGATGTTTGAGACAAAGGAATACCAATTCGGTTTGAATTTGTTCCGCAATAAGTTGTTCATGTATATAAGTAATAATATGAGCATCCCTATGATGCTTGGATTTTTCAAGCATGTAATACGAATGCCGTCTGAATTTTTCGGCACGCTGCAAGTCGGCGAAATTCTTTCCAGATTACAGGACACAAATATAATAAAAGATGCCATATCATCGGCCACATTAAGTCTGTTGATTGATTTGTTTATGGTGATATTTGGAGGTATTATACTTTTCAGACAGAATTCAACATTATTTTATATTACGTTCGTACCGATTATTCTGCTGGTCATTGTACTGCTTTCCTTCAAAAGAACTTATTACAAAATGAATCGGGAGCTGCTGAAGCGAAACAGTGATTATTCATCATTCATGGTAGAGGCTATTTCTGGTGAGGAAACGATCAAGGCGTTTTCTCTGGAGGAATCTATTTCTTTTCGTGCGGAAAATAAATTTGTCAGATTATTACAGGCAGTCTTTAAAACTGAAAATACAGAAAATTATAACATGACATTACAAAATATCATTGACGGAGTATTTTCTATTGTAGTTTTATGGGTAGGTACATACTTTATCTTTAAAGGGACGTTAAGTATTGGTGAGCTGTTAGCTTTCAATGCACTTTTGACTTATTATTTAACACCTATCAAAAATATCATTATGCTTCAGCCCAAAATACAAAAAGCAGTAATTGCTTCGGAACGTCTTTCTGATATTATTGATTTAGAAACTGAAAAAAATATAGTAGCCAAACCAATACATATTAAGAAGCTTAACGGCAATATTGTATTTGAGGATGTAACGGTATGCTACCGCGGCAGAAAACCAGTATTTTCTGATCTGAACTTAGAGATCAAACAAGGGGAAACGATCGCGTTGGTAGGTGAATCTGGTTGCGGAAAATCCACATTGGCGAAGTTACTTATGCGTTTTCTGACACCAAGATCCGGATATATCAGGATTGGCGCTCATAATCTGGAGGATTATGATTTGAAATCTTTGAGAGATCAGATTGTCTATGTGTCTCAAACTAGTTTTTTGTTTACAGGAACTATCTTAGAAAATCTGACTGTTTCTGCTCCTGATATCTCGATGGAAGAAGTGGTTGAAGCCTGTAAAAAAGTAAAAATGGACGAGTTTATTGATCAGCTGCCTATGCGCTACAATACTATGGTAGAAGAAAATGGAAGTAATTTTTCCGGAGGGCAGCGCCAGCGTTTAGCATTGGCCCGCGGATTGCTGAAAAAAGGAGAAATATTTATATTTGATGAAGTGACGAATCAGCTTGATCCATTAACAGAGCAGGCAGTACAAAATGTTATGGACGAGATCGCCAAAGAAAAAACTTCAATTATTATTACACACCGTGTTGCAAATATTAAGCATTGCAGCAAAATATTTGTAATGGAACAGGACAACGGTATCATGGCATGTGGTAAGCATGAAGAATTACTTCGTAACTGCCCATTGTACAAGGAGATGTGTATTGCCCAAAAGGAGGTGATGGAATCATGAACAAACTTACCCGCCTGAATAATATGGATGATATACAGTTGACAAAGGAGTTTATTTTCCTCAATCCTTATAAATTTATTGTGTTTTTTATTTATACAATTGTGGGACTTATTATCGCTGTTTGTATATTTCTTTCTTTTACTAAGAAACAAGAAACTATTGATGTGCAGGGCTAAAAATGGTATTTCTGGCTGTGATCGGAGCGGTAATACTGGTAACCGGAACAACGAGCCTCAAACGTCAGATCCGGCTGAAAAAAAACGGAATGAAAGGGGAGGGCAGAGTACTTCGCGCAAAGCACATTCAAAAAAGAGACGAAAAAAATTATTTGATACAAAATTACTATGAACTCCGGGTTGAATACTCAAAGGAGGGGCGCAGGAAGGAAGTAAGCGTAAACAGTATAGATCAATATTGCTGCGGAGATCAGATTTACTTGACAGAGGATGTGGACCGGAAAAAGAAAATAAGAATTTCCGGGGAGGATCGGGAGGCAGTTTTTACTCCCAGAACCTTAATTATTTGTGGAATATTGATTATTTCTCTCCCATTTGTATGGGATCAGCTTGGAGAAAAATATGTTTCGGGTATTCTGTCGGCACTGCTGCTTTTTTCGGGAGCTGATCTGATAGCGGCATATTTCAAAGCAAAATGCCGGAAGACAGAGAAGATAGAGGCGGAGATTGACGAAGTGCTGAAATGGCAGCCGGGTGCGAAGAAAAAATGGTACTCTCCGGCGGTTTCTTATTATCCCATTATTAAATACAAAATAAATGGAGAAGAAAGAACAATGCGCAGCCGTTATAATTCAAGTACAGAGTCCTTTTTTAAAAAAGGGAAAAAGGTGATGCTGTACCGCGATACGGATACAGGAAATATATTGGAGCGAGGCCCGAGAAAAAGTATGCTTATAGGGGGCGGATGCATGATGATGTTTTCATTTGTAGGAGTATACAGTACAGTTCTGTTATTTCTGGGACGGTAGGCGTGGGATTAAAGAGGAAAGCGGGTAAGCAGTGCCCCGGCAAAGGACAAGGAAAAAGACCTTGTCCTTTTTTCTGCAAAAGATTATAATAAAACCCATGGAAAATAATCATTTTGACATACAGGAAGAATTGAAGAAACTCCCCGGAAGGCCTGGGGTCTATATCATGCACGATGAAAAGGATCATATCATCTACGTAGGGAAGGCGGTCAGCTTAAAGAACCGTGTGCGCCAGTATTTCCAGACAAGCAGGAACAAAGGCGTCAAGATCGAGCAGATGGTGGCACACATCCGCAGATTTGAGTATATTGTGACAGATTCGGAGCTGGAAGCTCTGGTGCTGGAATGCAATCTTATCAAGGAGTACCGTCCGAAGTATAACACGATGCTCATGGATGACAAGACGTATCCGTTCATCAAGGTGACAACAAATGAGGCGTATCCCAGAGTGCTCCTGTCAAGGAAGATGCTCAAGGACAAGGCAAGATATTTTGGGCCGTACACGAGCGCCCAGGCAGTGCGGGACACCATTGACCTGATTCATAAGCTTTACCATGTGAGAAGCTGCAGCCGCAGCCTCCCAAGAGATATAGGGAAAGAGAGGCCCTGTCTCAATTATCATATCAAGCAGTGTGATGCTCCATGCCAGGGGTACATCTCGCAGGAGGAATACCGGAAAGCGGTCGACGAGGTGATCCGTTTCCTGAACGGGAATTATGACAGCATCCTGAAGGAGCTGGAAGAGAAGATGAACGCGGCTTCTGAAGCGCTGGAATTTGAGCGGGCAATCGAGTACAGGGAACTGTTGAACAGTGTGAAAAAGGTGGCGCAGAAACAGAAGATTACGGATTCCAGCGGAGAGGACCGGGATGTGCTCGCCGTGGCGTCGGAGGAAGAGGACGCAGTTGTCCAGGTGTTCTTTATTCGCGGCGGCCGGCTCATCGGCAGGGATCATTTCTATCTGCGCATTACAAAAGGAGACAGCGCTTCGTATATACTGGACAGCTTTATCAAGCAGTACTATGCGGGAACACCATATATTCCCGGTGAACTGACGCTCCAGGAGGATGTGGAGGACAGAGAGCTGCTTGAGACATGGCTCACTGCGAAACGAGGGCAGAAGGTGGCGCTGAAGATCCCCAGGAAGGGGGCTAAAGAAAAGCTGGTCGAACTCGCTGCGGAGAATGCAAGGCTCGTGCTCAGTAAGGATAAAGAAAGGCTGAAGCGAGAGGAAGGCCGCACGATCGGGGCGGTAAAAGAGATCGCAGCCCTGCTTGGTCTGGAGGATATCAGCCGTATGGAGGCATATGATATTTCCAACACAAACGGTTTTGAATCGGTCGGCTCAATGATCGTATATGAGAGGGGAAAACCAAAGCGCAATGATTACCGCAAGTTTAAGATAAAGGGGATCAGGGGCGCGGATGACTACGGAAGTATGAGAGAAGTGCTGACACGGCGGTTTACCCACGGTCTTAAAGAAAGAGAAGAGAACGCGCAGATCGGGAAATTCACTGTTTTCCCGGATCTTATTCTCATGGACGGCGGAAAAGGTCAGGTCAATGTAGCGCTCCAGGTGCTTGAGGACCTGCGTCTGAATATCCCGGTATGCGGTATGGTAAAAGACGATCACCATCGGACGAGAGGGTTGTATTACAACAATATAGAGATACCCATTGACCGTTCATCAGAAGCATTCCGGCTGATTACGAGGATACAGGATGAGGCGCACCGGTTCGCTGTCGAGTACCATAGACAGCTTCGCGGTAAAGGACAGGTACATTCCATTCTCGACGACATCGAGGGAATTGGGCCGGTACGAAGAAAAGCGCTTATGAGGCATTATCTGAGTCTGGACGCTGTCAGGGCGGCAAGTGTGGAAGAGCTGGCAAAAATACCATCCATGAACGAAAAAGCCGCAGAATCAGTATACAAGTTTTTGCATTAGTGGTAAGATATAAATGATAAGCGGCGGGCACAGAAGCTTCGCACAGTGATTTGCGGGAGCCGTCAGGGAAAAGTCCGGCGTATATAAGGAAAAGGAGAAGATTATGGGACAAGGGATCAGACTAACTGAGATCGTTCAAAAAATGGATCTGAAAAATCTCACCCCAGGGGTGGAGCTGGTGGACAAAGAAGTAAATGTACCGGACGTCAACCGTCCGGCCCTGCAGCTTGCGGGATTTTTCGATCATTTTGACTCAAACAGGGTGCAGATCATAGGAAATGTAGAGTACAGATATGTGAATACTCTTACACAGGAAAGGCAGGAATATATCTATAAAAAACTTTTGGAGCATTCGATTCCGTGTATAGTATTCTGTCGGGATATGGAACCGGGCGAAAAGTTTTTAGGACTTGCCGCGGAGCGGGGAGTTCCGGTTTTCAAGACATCAAAACAGACGTCAGACTTTACCGCAGAGATCATCCGCTGGATGAATGTAAGGCTTGCTCCCTCCATCTCCATCCACGGCGTGCTTGTGGACGTGTACGGCGTGGGCGTGCTCATCATGGGCGAGAGCGGCATCGGCAAGAGCGAGGCGGCTCTTGAGCTGATCAAGAGAGGACACCGCCTCGTGACAGATGATGTGGTGGAGATCCGCAAAGTGAGCGATGAGACCTTGGTAGGTTCCGCCCCGGATATCACAAAGCATTTTATCGAACTGAGAGGCATTGGAATTGTGGATGTAAAATCCATGTTCGGTGTCCAGAGTGTAAGGGAAACGCAGAATATTGATCTGGTCATTACACTGGAGGACTGGAGCAGGGAAAAAGAGTACGACAGGCTCGGACTGGAGGAGAAATATACAGAATTCCTTGGGAATAAGGTTGTCTGCCACAGTATCCCCATCCGTCCGGGACGTAATCTTGCCATTATCGTTGAGTCGGCCGCTGTCAACCACAGACAGAAACAGATGGGTTACAATGCGGCTCAGGAGCTCTACAAGAGAGTCCAGGAAAATCTGGCGAAAAAAATGAAATAATAAAATAAAAAGATTATAAAATAAATTTATGCTGTATTAAGGAAGGGAGAGAGCTGTTATGCAGTACTGTTTCGGAGTGGACATCGGCGGAACCACAGTGAAGATGGGTCTGTTCGAGGAGAATGGAACAATAATTGACAAATGGGAAATCACAACAGATACTTCGGATGAGGGGAAGGCGATTCTTCCCAATGTGGCTGCGTCCATTGCCGCAAAGATCAAGGAACATGATCTTGAGAAATCCGATATTGCGGGGATTGGAGCAGGTGTGCCGGCGCCGGTAACATCGGACGGCGTGGTGAACGGCAGTGCGAATCTGGGCTGGAATTATAAGGAAGTCAAAAAAGAGTTGGAAGAGCTTACAGGGTTAAGGGCAGAGATTGGAAATGATGCCAATGTGGCCGCGTTGGGCGAGATGTGGAAAGGCGGCGGCGCGGGTGAAAAGAATATGATCATGGTGACGCTTGGCACAGGCGTCGGCGGCGGCGTCATTATCGACGGAAAGATGCTTGTCGGACAGAACGGGGCCGGTGGAGAGATCGGTCATCTCTGCGTCAACTATGAAGAGACAGACCGCTGTGGATGTGGAAACAGAGGATGCCTGGAACAGTATGCTTCCGCTACGGGCATTGTCCGTCTGGCAAAGCAGAAGCTGGGACAGGAGATGCGCCCGACGATCCTTAACAAAGAGGATATAACGGCGAAAGATGTATTCGACGCGGTAAAAGCAGGAGACGATGTGGCGAAAGAGATCGCCGTTGTATTCGGAAGATACTTAGGATACGGTCTTGCAAACCTGGCGGCAGTGGCAGATCCGGCGGTGTTCGTTATCGGAGGCGGAGTCTCCAGGGCGGGAGAGGTGCTTATCCCATATATAAGAGAGCCGTATATGGAAAGAGCGTTCTTCGCGGACAGGAAAGTGAAGTTTGTGCTTGCAGAGCTGGGAAATGACGCAGGGATCTGCGGCGCGGCGAAGCTGGTGCTGGACGCCCGGTAATAAAGACTGTACCATCAAAACTAAAAGCAGCAGAGGGAATCCACTCTGCTGCTTAAATATTGCCTGAATCATGGTTTCATGCGGCGCCGGACTATCCTGAGGGAAGGGGCTCCACGGGCTGTCCCGGCTCCACAGGCTGTTCCGGATTATCTGGTTGTTCGGGTTCCACAGGCTGTTCCGGATTATCCGGCTGTTCCGGCTCCACGGGCTGTCCCGGCTCCACAGGCTGTCCCGGCTCTACAGGCTGCTGTTCTTCGGGCGGCGTCGCTTCACCTTCCGGAACTTCTTCCGTACTGCTTTCCTCTTCTATGACCTCTTCCTCAACATAGTGTCCTTCGCAGACCTCGCTTGTCAGGGTATCCCCGTCAAAATATTCTGTGACTGCCGGACAGCTCGATACGGCAAGCTTTCCTGTCTCGGAACAGATCGTTTTCTGTACGATAGAAGAAGGTACTGAGAAATCTTTATACGCAAGGCCGGAATGGATCTGTTCCATGATCTGTTTCCATATCCTCATGTGCCATGACTGGTTCATGTGCTCCATACTCTTGTTTTCATCGTAACCGACCCAGATAGAAGCCGTATAATACGGTGTATAAGCAGAGAGCCATAAGTCAGTGCTGTCATTGGTCGTACCTGTTTTTCCTGAAACCGGCATATTGCTCATTCTCGCTGCCCCGCCCGTACCGTTGGGGTCGTTGATCACGTCCTGCATCGCGCTTGTCAGAAGATAAGCTGTGGACTCCTTAATCACTTCATGGGTTTCCGGCGCAGAGTTGTCTATCAGGACATTTCCGTCGTGATCGAGAATCTCTGTGTAGAGGACCGGCTCTGTATAGACGCCGCCGTTTGCGATCGAAGCGTATGCGGCAGTCATCTCAAGATTATAGACGCCGCGGGTGATACCGCCGAGGGCGGTAGCCTGTGCGATGTCAGTCATACCCGGATAATCAGGATCATTATTTACGAGAGTCGTGAACCCGAATTTCTGAAGGTACTGATAACCTTTCTCCGGGGTAACGACCTCTGTCAGGGTTCGAACCGCGCACACGTTCATGGAGTGCAGGATCGCATAGCGCATGGTCGTATTGCCGATATATTTACGGTCCCAGTTTCTGACTTCTTTTCCGTTAGCGTAATAGTACGGTTCATCCGTGATCGTCGAGGCAAGGGTCATGCCGCACTCATTGAGAGCAGGAGCGTAAGTGGATACGATCTTAAAGCAGGAACCGGGCTGCCTTGGAGAGTCTGTCGCACGGTTGAGGGAACGGCTTGTCGTCTTTGTTCCGCGTCCTCCCACAATCGCCTTGACCTGTCCGGTGTACTGGTCCATGACGACAACAGAAGTCTGAGGCTGCAAAGTAATATGAAGGTTTTCATCCACGACATCTCCGGCTTCTGTGTTGATGCCAAGTGTACTCTTATATTCCTCTATTGAACTGTATACAGCGTCCTCTGAACTGAATACGAGAGGATTGGAGTCGTTATGCGCACTCCTGAGATAGGAACCAAGGTTTTCTTTGCTGTAATTTTCTATCGTACCGTCAGCGCGATGGATGGTCAGTGCGTATTCCACCCCATATTCTACGACCGGATAATTGGACTCGTCCGCAACCACCTGATCACAGATCTGCTGGATGTAGGTATCCTGAGTTGACTTGATGGTAAGCCCGCCGCTGTATAACTGATTATATGCCTGAGTCTCGGAATATCCTTTTTCTTCCATAAGATCCCGGATTACATCTTCAATCAGGGCGTCGGTAAAGTAAGAGTAAGGAGAGGTATCCTCCGTGATCGCCGCTGTCTGGACGATCCGGTCGTAAACCGGGTCAGCCACAGCTTCATCATAAGACGCCTGATCGATGTACCCCTGATCCAGCATATTGTCTAAGACTTTTTGCCGTCTCTCGGCATTCTTGTCCGGATTCTTAACCGGATCAAATCTCGTCGGGTTCTGCGTGATGGCTGCAATGACCGCACATTCAGACAGTGTCAGATCCGCCGCATTCTTATTAAAATATCGTGCGGAAGCAGTCTGGACACCGTAGCAGCCCTGTCCTAAGTTAATAGTGTTCATATACGCTTCAAGGATCTGTTCCTTGCTCATCTCTTTTTCAAACGCAAGTGCGAGATACTGCTCCTGAAGCTTACGCTCTACCTTGTCAAAGAAGGTCTCCTCATTGACAAAGTCGAAAACGTTGTTCTTAATAAGCTGCTGGGTGAGTGTGCTGGCGCCTTCTGAGAAATTAAATCCATTCATAACGCCGACGACACCGGCCCTTATGATGCCTTGAAGGTCGATTCCGTTATGCTCGTAGAAACGCTCGTCCTCGATAGCCACGAATGCATGGGGAAGGTATTCTGTGTTCGTTGTGATCTCGTCATAAGTTTTGTATACACGGTTAGAGTCGGAATCCTTCAGCGTTTCAAGCACGGTTCCGTTCTGATCCGTGATGTACGAGGTGAACCCTTTGGGAAGGATATCATCTGCTGACACATTAGGACGGTCATCTATGATCTTCTTGGCGAATATCACCCCGCCGATAAGACAGATCACTGCAAGAAGCAGTATGCAGACGATAAGTGCCTTGAAAAAGCGGACTCCCACACGTTTCTGCTTCATTTTCTTTTTTGAAGAAATATTTTTCTTTTTTGTAGAAAGATTATTTTTTCCGTAATTCACGAATACATCCTCCTTTTCAACTCTTATGATTATACCAAATAAGATGTTTTAAATAAAGGAAAAAATAAAATCTTCACATTTTCTTATATTTTTTTAATGAAAGCATGATATTATGCCTTGATACAGTTGTTTGATAAGAAGAGGTCTGGTATAGTAAAGGGAGCTTAGGCGGACAGCTGTCCGCGGAGGAGGCTGGCAATGAATTGTTATTATACGGTATTCGCAGAAGGAGAAGGAGAGATCACAGAGAAAAAGTCCCGGTTTATCGCCGGGGTATATCCGGTCACTGGTGAGGAAGAGGCGTTCGCCCGCCTTGAGGAAGTGAAAAAGCGTTACTGGGATGCACGGCATCACTGCTGGGCGTATGTTATCGGGCGAAATCCCGCTTCCGAGCGGATGAGCGATGACGGAGAGCCGGCGGGAACGGCGGGGAAGCCCATACTGGAGGTGATAAGAGGGCATGGGCTGACAGATGTATTTATTGTAGTTACGAGGTATTTCGGAGGAACCCTGCTCGGCACAGGCGGGCTTGTGCGCGCGTACACTGCAGCGGCAGCAGAAGGCCTTGCGCATAGTACTGTCATCGCCAGGATCTACGGTTATAAAATGAAGATTACGACAGATTACACGGGATTGGGGAAAATCCAGTATATTCTCGGACAAAAAAGACTTCATGTGATGGATACGGTGTATACGGACAAAGTGGATATTTTCACGTTCGTACCAGACGATGAGGAAGGCGCGTTAAAAAAGGACATCATGGAGGGAACGAACGGTCAGGCAGCGATGGAAAGAGTGGAAGAGTGCTGGCATTCCCGGGAAAAATCCGAAGAGAAAAAGTAAGCGAAATAAAAACAGGGCGGGGTGAAATTATATCACCCCGCCCTTCATCATTAAGAATCATAGACGAAAATATTCTCTGTATTTTAGGAAAATTCCGGCTCGATCAGTCCGAAAGAACCGTCCTTTCTCTTATAAACCACATTCACCTCATCTGTCTCTGCATTGGAGAATACGAAGAAACTGTGTCCCAGAAGCTCCATCTGGATGCAGGCATCTTCAGGGAACATGGGCTTGATGCCAAACTTCTTTGTGCGGACGATACGGATCTCGTTATCCACGGGAGCCTCCTCGTCGGATTCGATAAACTCTGTCCGAATGCTGCCTGACGGAGCAGAGGAAGTGGCATGTCCCTGACTTTTGTCGACCAGCTTGTTCTTGTATTTGCGAAGCTGGCGCTCAATGATCTCCTCCACCAGGTCGATGGATACGTACATGTCGCTGCTTGTCTGCTCAGAGCGGATGATGTTCCCCTTGACGGGGATCGTGACCTCGATCTTCTGACGGTCTTTCTCCACGCTGAGAGTTACGATGACTTCTGTTTCAGGAGTGAAGTACCTTTCCAGTTTTGATAATTTCTGCTCAATCGCGTCTTTGAGCCCGGGTGTTACTTCAATGTTCTTTCCGCTGATAATAAAATTCATGCTGTTCAACTCCTTTTGTCGGTATTTAACATAAACACACTGGAAAATAGTGGCTATATTATGTAAATATTATAACACGGAACAGTCTTAATGTATAGAGCGGATCACTTCGATGCGTGTGATTTTTCCTTCCCTCATCTTGGCGATACGCAGTCCGAGATCAGAAAAGTAAACGCATGCCCCGGTGCCGATCTCCGTGCCGTCCTCATGCATCTTGTGCAGCATGACATCGAGAAGGGTGTCGTCTTTGTCGCTGCTTGGAATGGCCATGTGGAACAGGCGGTTGATCTGATGAACCTTCTGTGTGGCGCGGAAGATCGTCTTGTCGGTCTCGTCGAAGGAGGAGAAAAGGAATTTTCTCGTGGCGAACAGAATAGCGATGGCAACAACCCCCAGCAGACTGTTCAGTGGAGAGGAGTGGTCGATAATGATCTGGCGCGCGATGGCGAACAGGAGCACTTCGAACACCGTGATCGGCGTGTGCAGATAGAGCATGCGTATCAGCTCTACTCCGATGATGAGGTTAAAGCATGCGGTGAGCAGGTCGTCATAGTTCGGATAGGTGGTGACGTCCGTTAATTTCTCCATGGACAACGCAAGCTGCACAGTCATGACGATGATCGCACAGGCCAGCAGAGAGGCAATCACAAATTCTAATATCTTTGTCAGGTATTTCAAAAAAAGGTGCGCATATTTCTCCATACTCATTCTCCTTCGTCTTTGCAGACAGCAGTTCAGTCCGAGCCGTTCGTAAAACCGTACTTCGTGCGGCTGCGGCTTATGCCGCTGTTTTATTTCATGTTGCTTCTCTTGCGCATTCTGGAATCAAGAATCTTCTTGCGGATGCGCAGTGATTTGGGAGTTACTTCCAGAAGCTCGTCCGTATCGATAAAGTCCAGCGCCTGTTCCAGGCTCAAGATCTTCGGCGGGGTGAGACGGAGCGCCTCATCCGCGCTGGAGGAGCGGGTGTTGGTCAGGTGCTTTGTCTTGCATACGTTGAGTTCAATGTCCTCAGCCTTTCCATTCTGTCCGATAACCATTCCGGAATATACTTTCTCTCCAGGTTCTATAAACAGTGTACCACGCTCCTGGGCGCTATACAATCCATAAGTTACAGCTTCTCCGGTCTCGAATGCAATGAGAGAGCCCTGTTTACGGTACTGGATATCTCCTTTGTACGGAGCGTACCCCTCGAAACTTGTGTTCAGGATTCCGTTTCCTTTTGTGTCTGTGAGAAATTCTCCCCGGTAGCCGATGAGGCCTCTTGATGGGACAGAGAATTCAAGGCGGGTGAAGCCGCCGTTTGATACGCCCATGTTTTTCAGCTCGCCCTTTCTCTGTCCCAGTTTCTCGATGACGGCTCCAGTAAATTCATCCGGCACATCGATGAAGGCGGTCTCAATGGGTTCCAGCGTCTTTCCGTTCTCGTCTGTATGGTAGAGAACTTCCGCTTTGCTGACCGCAAACTCATAGCCTTCGCGGCGCATATTTTCGATGAGGACGGACAGATGGAGCTCCCCGCGCCCAGACACCTTGAAGCTGTCTGTATTTTCCATCTCCTCCACGCGGAGGCTGACGTCTGTGTTCAGTTCTTTAAAGAGGCGGCTGCGCAGATGCCGGGAAGTCACATACTTGCCCTCCTGTCCTGCGAAGGGACTGTCATTGACAAGGAACTGCATGGCGATCGTCGGTTCAGAGATCTTCTGGAAGGGGAGAGCTTCCGGGTTCTCCGGTGAGCACAGCGTATCTCCGATGGAGATATCCGAGATGCCGGAGATGGCAACGATGGCTCCGACGGACGCTTCTTTTACTTCCACTTTGTCCAGACCGTCAAATTCATAGAGGCGGCTGATCTTTACTTTTTGCTGCTTGTCAGGATCATGGTGGTTTACAAGCACCATATCCTGATTAACGGCGATCATTCCGTTCTCTACCTTGCCGATGCCGATGCGCCCGACATACTCATTGTAATCAATGGTGCTGATGAGTACCTGTGTGGAAGCTTCAGGATCACCCACGGGAGCCGGAATATAGTTCAGGATCGTCTCGAAGAGCGGTTTCATGTTTTTCTGCTCGTCACCGGAGAGGTCTAAGACAGCGACCCCTGCCTTGGCAGAGGCGTAGACAAACGGACATTCGATCTGCTCGTCAGAAGCGCCCAGATCAATAAAGAGCTCCAGCACCTCATCAATAACCTCTTCAGGGCGCGCCTCCGGACGGTCGATCTTATTGATGCATACGATGACAGGCAGGTCCAGCTCCAGAGCTTTCCTTAAGACGAACTTTGTCTGGGGCATGGCGCCCTCAAAAGCGTCCACTACGAGGATGACGCCGTTGACCATCTTGAGCACGCGTTCCACTTCGCCACCGAAGTCAGCGTGTCCCGGCGTGTCGATGATGTTGATCTTCACTCCGTTGTAATGGACGGCCGTGTTTTTCGACAGGATAGTGATGCCGCGTTCGCGCTCAATGTCATTGGAATCCATAACGCGCTCGGCAACCTCCTGATTCTCGCGGAACACGCCGCTTTGTTTCAACAGCTCGTCGACCAGTGTAGTTTTGCCGTGGTCTACGTGGGCGATGATCGCAATATTTCTTACATCTTCACGTCTTGTTTCCATAAATATATTCACTCTTTCCTTATTTATTTAATATCGTTTTGAATAAACTGCAGCTTTTTTATTCTATCATAAAAATCTGAACATGCAAGCATGTTTTATACCTCCTGTATATATAATGGCGGAACTGGCGCATGGACTGCAACAGGCTGAAGTTACAAATTTTGGAAAAAGCGTATTGATAGAAAAAAATATTTTTTTCCAAAAGTATTGACAGAAAATCACAGGGTGGGTATAGTTTATTCAGTACATCATGCCTGTATCAAAGGGCGGATAATGGAGTGAGATATGAAAAAGAAGAGACGCCCGGATGAGAATGCCGGCCGAGAAGAAGAATATACTCTTGAGACCATAGAGGAAGACTCCTTTGAAGAAAATAAAGAAGAAGAAAAAGAAGGGGGTTCCCCGGAGAAAAAGAGGCGTTTTAAGAGATGGCAGAAGATATGTCTTGGCGTAGCTGTCGTCATGATCGTGCTGATCGGAAGTCTGGCAGGCAGCTTTCTGTACCTGAGGGCGAAGGGTGAGAAGAACCTGAAAGTACAGACGTCGGAGGCCCGTGAGGACGAGAATGCGCGCGAGGGCATTTTTATTACATATAACGGGAAAGAGTATCAGTACAATGAGAATATCATCAATTTCCTCTGCCTTGGCATAGACAAAGATATCCCCATCGATCAAAAGCGTGATACAGGGAGCGAGGGGCTCGCGGACGCCGTGCTGCTGGTCAGCGTGGATGTGGAGGATAATCTGATCAGTCTGCTTGCCATTCCAAGGGATACGATCGTTCCTGTGAAGGTGCAGGATGCACAGGGAAATTTTCTGCGCACGGAAAACGGACAGATCACCCTTCAGTATGCATACGGAAAGACCGCAGAGGACAGTTGTGAGCTGATGGTGGACGCGGTGTCAAATCTGTTGTATAAGGTGCCGATCCAGCGGTATTGTTCCATCAACTTTCAGGCTGTGCCTACGCTGAATGATGCGATCGGCGGCGTCGAGGTGGAGGTTCTCGAAGATATATGGGGCGAACACTGCACCTTATATCAGGGAACGATAGCGCATCTCGACGGGTATGAGGCGCTCGATTATATCAGATGGCGCGCCGAGTGGGAAGCCGGGAGCAGCATGACCCGTTTAGAGCGGCAGAAACAGTATATGAGTAACTATTTTGCTCAGGCGAAGAACGCGGTGAAGAGCGACCTGACGCTTCCGGTCAGAGTGTTCGGCGAACTGAGTGGGAATATGTGCACGAATGTAACTGTGGAGGACATTACATATCTTGTGCCGGAGATTCTGGATATTTCGCTGGACACGGAGAATATCGCCATGATCCCCGGGGAAGTGACCCAGCCGGGAGAGTATGAAGAATATCATGTGTATGAGGAAGAGCTGAAACAGCTTGTGGTCAGCATGTTCTATGAAGAGGTTGCCTCAGAGACAGAGAACACAGAAGACACACAGAACGGCGAAGGAACAGAAGGCGCCGGGAGCGGACAGGACAGCGGGGAAGCAGAGAACAGCGGGAATTCACAGAGCGGGGCTGCGGAAGGATAGCAGGCTCACAAATATAAGATGATGGCAGGAGAAGGAAATGGAGAATAAAAGACAGGGAAAAAATAAAAAGATCAAGATCATCGTGATCATTGCGGCGGCATGCATTGTGCTGGCGGGAGCGGGCATCGGAGTCTGGATGTATCTGGGCGGGACAAAGGAAAAGGAGCCGGAGAAGGCAGATCCCGTGGAAGCCCAGGCGGCGTATGAGACGATGCAGGAAGAGGTTGTCACGGACAGCGACGACCCCATGCAGCGCGAGATTGATTTTGAGGCGCTGAAGGAAAGAAACCCGGATGTGTATGCATGGATCTGGATTCCGGGCACGAATATCGATTATCCGGTTCTGCAGAGCACGGTGGAAGCGGACGATTATTATCTGAATACGACGATTGACGGAGAGTACGGACTTCCCGGTTCGATCTATACAGAAAAATATAATTCTCAGTATTTCATTGATCCGGTGACTGTCATGTACGGTCACGAGCTGAAAGACGGGACGATGTTCTCAGAACTTCATAAATATACAGACAAGGCATTTTTCGACCAATATCCGTATATTTATATTTACCAGCCGGGAGTTGCGCTTAAGTATCAGATATTTGCGGCGGTGGCTTTTGACGACAGATATATTCTCGGCAGCTATAACTTCATGGATACGAATGATTTCCAGAAATACGTGGACGAATTGCTAAACTCTATCGACGGCAATGTGAACCGGGATGTGCAGGTGTCACAGGAGACGACGATTCTGACATTATCTACATGTATCAGCGCGTATCCGGACCAGAGATGGCTCGTAAACGGCACTCTGGTAGACGTGTTCCAGGAGGAGGCTGCCCAGGCGGACGCCGCACAGACAGAGGAAACTCAGGGCGAATAGTCTTAAGATGAAAGGGAAGGAATTGGGAAAACAGCGGTATTAAAGCCTCACCTTAACCGGAGATGGCTTTAATATATATCACACAAAGTAACAGAGGGAAGGAGAAAGATAAGAAATGAACAAGAAAATCAAAAAAGCGGCAGCCATTGCCGCAGCAGCAGTGCTCTGCCTGAGCATGAGCATGTCCGCATTCGCTGCAGAGAGTGTAGAAGATCCGGATATCAACCAGGGAGAGGAGCAGAAGCCGGCTCAGACAACACCTATCTATGCATATGGAACAGGAAAAGACGCAAACGGAGTGACTGTGAATTTACAGCTTAATGCGGTTTCCGAAGATGTTCAGAAAGTCTTAGAGGATGAGACAGCAGTGAAGAATATCCTTACAGACGCAGGCTACAATGTGCCGGAGAACAGCTCAGTTGTCCTCCTCGCCATGGGAGACTATAAGATGACAAATCCGTATCAGGACATCTCTGCAGGTGCGGAAATGACATTCAATCTCGGATATGTCTATGGTGAATATGGTTCTGCAAATTCAGATAATTTAAAAGATCTCAATAATGGAGATACAATTTATCTGCTTCACCAGAAGGCAGACGGAACATGGGAAGTCATTGAAGGTACAGTTGCTATAGATCAGTATGGAAACTACATGGTTAATGCTACAATGACAGGCTTCTCACCGATCGGATTCATCAAGGTAATGTCAAATGGCCAGGTTGTGGTTATGGACAAAAATGAGAACGTTGTAAAACAGGTGAATTCAAACACAGGAACGACAACTACAGTTACAGCTAAGAAATCTCCGAAGACAGGAGAGTAAGACGCTGCGCCGCAGCATTAAGCGGCTTACAAAGTAAGACAGATTAATAGCGGCTGTTGATTTGTGTGATGCGGAAACCCCTTTTGCCTCAGACAGGCTGAGGGGTTTTCTGTCGTCCACAGTACAGTGGGAGGGAGAAAGACTATGAAAGCCGTAAGAAGATACGAGGAGGGGCTGATGTGGCTGCTCCTGATTTTCATGATGGTGTATCCTTTTATCATGGGCTTCCATGTGGAGGAACCCTCGGGGATTGCAAGAGACTATTTTGTCAAAAAAACAGGATATGTAAGCGATATCTTCCAGTATTACAAAGAGGCTGCGCTGATCATATTCTCTGTCGCGCTTACAGTTCTTCTGTGCGCCGGGGCGGCTCTGGCGTCCGTTGTGGAGGAAAAACTGCCAGAGAGATACCGGATCGACGGGAAGGTGCTCGGCCTGACAGGAGTGTTTCTCCTTCTGAATATACTCTCCTGTGCGCTCGGAGAGTACAGGGAGTATGCTCTTATGGGGCTCTTCCTTGATTATGAGGGGCTTGCCGCTCTTGTCGGATATGCGGTCCTGTTCCTTGCCGGATATATTCTGCTCGGCAGCGGGAGGGGCATGAGCGCGGCGCTCGCCGGCGTCAGGGGACTGACTGTGCTGATCCTTATATGGGCGTGTGTGGAATGTATGGCCGGTCCGGTCTTTAATATCAGAGAGGCGGCTTTGGCGCTGACTCCGGCGCGGTATGAGCATCTTCTTGACAATGTCTGGATAGATTATCACGGCAGCCTCGCCGTGACTTTTTCCAATCCGGGGTATTTCGGCGGTCTGTGCGCTCTTTTATGCCCTGTTCTCTACGGTGTCTCTGTCATGGGAAGAAGACGACGGCTGTGCGCGTTTGACGCGGTTCTTGCGGGCGGGCTCTTTTTTTGTATCGTCATGTCCGGCTCGTCAGGGGCGATGTATGCGGCAGCGGCTGCTCTGGCGGCGGAGACAGTATGCATCGTGCGGGTGAAACGGCGCTCTGCCAGGTACTGGTCTGTCCTAGCGTTTGCAGCGGCAGCGGCGGTGTCCTTCCTCGCCATGGGGAATACGCAGATTATGAAGGGAGAGTCGGCAGCGGCACGCCTTGGGGGATCGGTTGTGAACAGCCAGTATGAAAAAGGGGAGAGTGTATTTACCGTGGATCGGATTACGCTGACTGACGGGGAACTGCTTATCGAATCCGGGGACAGGGCGCTCAATGTGTGTGTGAAAGAAGGAGCTTCCGGGACAGGGCTTGAAGATATCAGATTTTCGGACGGCGATGGAAAGGAGATAGGTCTGACAGAGAAAGGGGGCTTTTTTCAGCTGGGGAACGGATATGAGGAGGTATCGGCCTGCTTTGAAGAGGAGACGCTCATCCTTGATCTGGGATATCAGGACCCACTTGAATTTTACTGTTATGACGGGACGCTGTACTATGTTGACTTTAACGGGAGCCTGCTTTCGTCCATCAGCCAGCCGGAGATGAAGGCGATGGAGGCTTTTTATCATCTGTTTACAGGCAGGGGATATATCTGGGTGTCCAGTCTGCCGATTTTGAAAGAGTGTCTTTTCCTCGGTAAGGGTGTCGGGGTCTTTCCGTTTTGCTTCCCGCAGTCCGAGGTGGCGGGCATGTTAAATGTCCACGGGAGTGCGGATTATTGTATCGAGATCGCCCACAGCTGGTATCTGCAGACAGCGGTGAACGGCGGGGTGACCGCGCTTTTCTGTCTGATCGGGCTCTTTCTGATTCATCTGTATCGGGGCGTGAGGATGTACGCCGTGTCTAAGCGCGGGAAACCGGCCCGTGCCGGAACAAAGGACGGAACACAGGCATTCCGCGGCGGCACGGAGGGCGGCAGGGAAGCCGGATGCGCTTTGTTCTTCGGTCTGCTTGCATTTCAGATTGCGGGAATCGTCAATAACAGCGCGGTTACCACAGCCCCGGTATTCTGGATATTATTCGGGTGCAGTATGGGTTATCTGGTGAAGCAGAGGGAACGGGCAGAGAAATCCGTCGAATGAGTGTCGAACGATTCCGAACAAAAAAAGTTCTAAATTTATGTCTTATCGCATAAATTTAGTAGTGACTCAAAAAATACCGGAAAGAGGAAGGGAGAGCTACAGATTATGTCAGATAAGATCATTGAGAACAATCAGGTAACAGTCATAGGGATGGTGGTGTCGGAGTTTACATACAGCCATGAGGTGTTTGGAGAGGGATTCTACATGGTGGATATCCTTGTGAAACGGCTGAGCAGTTCAAATGACAGGATCCCAGTGATGGTGTCGGAGCGTCTCATCGACGTGACAGAGGATTACAGAGGAAAATGTATTATGGTATCCGGGCAGTTCCGGTCGTACAACCGGCACGAGGAACAGAAAAACAGGCTGGTTCTCTCCGTGTTTGCCAGGGAGATCGAGTTTATTGACGAAGAGCCGGATGGAGCGAGGACGAATCACATTCTTTTAGAAGGATATATGTGTAAACGGCCTGTGTACCGCAAGACCCCTCTTGGAAGGGAGATCGCGGATCTTCTGCTGGCGGTCAACCGTCCCTACGGGAAATCAGATTACATCCCCTGCATCTGCTGGGGGAGAAACGCCAGATATGCATCAGGATTTGAAGTGGGAGAGCATGTGCGTATACTGGGAAGGATTCAGAGCAGAGAATATGTGAAAAAGCTGTCAGAGACAGAGACAGAGACGAGAACAGCGTACGAAGTATCTGTCAGTAAGCTTGAGTGTATAGATGAATAGAACCATTGATTTAGGGTATCATGTGTTGAGATAACAACTCAAATGTGATATCCTTTTTTATATCGGAAAGTCCTTTGGACTGGCACATGATATGAAAAGTGAAGGGAAATACTAAACAGGAGGAACATGACTATGGTAAGGATATTGCTGCATGGATGTAACGGAAAGATGGGAAGGATGATCACAGAGATTGCCAAATCGGATGAAAATGTGAAGATCGCCGCAGGTGTGGATACATATACCGGGATTCCCAATGATTATCCGGTGTTTGATTCTGTTGAAAAGTGCAATGTGGATGTTGAGGTGGCAGTTGATTTTTCAAATGCAGGGGCAATAGATGCGCTCATCGACTATTGTGTGGAGAAGAAGCTTCCCCTGGTCCTCTGCACAACCGGTCTGTCGGAAGAACAGCTTGGTAAGATTACTGAGGCGTCAAAAAAGATTGCTGTCCTTAAGTCGGCGAACATGTCTCTTGGGATCAACCTGCTCTTAAAGCTTTTACAGGACGCGGCAAAGGTGCTCGCTCCCGCAGGATATGATGTGGAGCTGGCAGAACGCCACCACAATCAGAAGGTGGATGCTCCCAGCGGAACAGCGCTTGCTCTTGCCGACTCTGTAAATGAGGCGCTGAACAATGAATATCATTATGTGTACGACAGAAGCCGGGTGAGACAGAAAAGAGAGAAAAAAGAGATCGGTATCAGCGTGGTGCGGGGCGGCACCATTGTGGGAGAGCATGAGGTGATTTTCGCGGGTACGGACGAGGTAATCGAGTTCAAACACACAGCGTATTCAAGAAGTGTTTTTGCCAAAGGAGCTGTGGAGGCCGGCAAGTTTCTCGCGGGCAGGGCTCCGGGAATGTATGATATGGGAGACGTAGTCGGGCTGTAAGAAGCTGTATTGTCATATATTATGAGGAAGGAATATGGAAAAGGAACAGTATACAATGACAAATGAAGAGGTGTCCGAACCGCTTAAAATCTATCTTCAGGAGATCGGCCGGATTCCCCTTCTTACAGAAGAGGAAGAAAAGGAGCTCGACAAAAGGCTTGCCGGGGGAGATACATCGGCAAGGCAGAGGCTTGAAGAGGGCAATCTCCGTCTGGTAGTTTCTCTGGCGAAGCATTATACAGGAAGAGGAGTTCCGCTTTTGGATCTTATTCAGGAAGGAAACATGGGGCTGATGCACGCGGCGGAGAAGTATGATCATACAAAGGAGAACCGCTTCTCCACCTACGCCTCATGGTGGATCAAAGAGGCCATGCAAAGAGCCATTGACCAGCAGTCCAGAGAAATCCGCGTTCCTGTCCATGTGGCAGAGAATATGAAGAAAGTACAGCGCGCGTCAAGAGAGCTCCAGCAGGAGCTGGGCCGGGACGCGTCTGCCGAGGAGATTGCGGGCAGGCTGGGATACCGCACAGCAGAGGAAGTAAGAGACATCCTCAGCTATTTTCAGACTCCGGTGTCTCTTGAGACTCCCATCGGCGAGGGCGGTGAGGACAGCATTCAGGATATGGTGGAAGATAAGACAGAGACCACCCCTGAGGAGGCCATGAATATCCTCGTACAGAAGGAAGAGGTAAAGGAACTTCTGGAAACATTGAACGGCAGAGAGCAGGAGGTGATCCGTCTGCGGTATGGTCTTGGGGACGGAAAAACGCATACATTGGAAGAGATCGGCGGAAGGCTTGGCATTACCAGGGAGAGAGTCCGCCAGATTGAAGCGCGCGCCATGGAAAAATTGAGGAAAAATGCAAAATAGAGACCTTCCCGTGTATAAATATTGGAAAATGTGCAGATAGTAGAGGTACAACAATATTTATGGAAAGGGAGATTACCTATTATGAAGAAAATGAAAAAACTTCTTTTGCTCATGACGTGCGCCTTTGTACTGATGGGAGTCAGTGCCTGTGGCAACAAGAACGACGCCACCAACGGGGCGGATCAGACGACAACTGACGATAAAACGACAGGAGACAATGTGAACAACAATGATACGGCAAATGATAATACAGATACAAATGACCGTACAATGAATGACGCCACAGAAGGCGATGGGGTTCTTGATAATGCGGTAGACGACGTGACAGACGGCGTGGACCGGGTGACAGATGATGTGACAGACGGCGTGGATAAAGCCACGGATCATATGACAGAGGATAACGGAGTACAGAAGGATACAGATAATAACAACCGTTAATGAGACTCTGACCGACATGCAGCGCCGGAGGAAGTGCCTTGAAAGCAGACACTTTGCCGGCGCTGTTTATATTTAAAGAAAAGGAAGGAGAAAACAGATGAGATTTCGTCCATGCATTGATATACATAACGGCAAAGTAAAACAGATTGTGGGCGGAAGCCTGCGGGATGAGGAGGACAGCGCCCGGACGAATTTTTCTTCCGAGATGGGCGCAGCTCATTATGCGAAGCTGTATAAAAGGGACGGATTAAAAGGAGGACATATTATTCTTCTTAATCATGCCGGCTCAGGGTATTATGAGAGCACAAGGCGTCAGGCGCTTATGGCTCTCGGATCTTATCCCGGCGGAATGCAGATCGGAGGCGGCATCACCGCGGATAATGCCAAGGAGTATCTTGAAGCGGGGGCGAGCCATGTGATCGTCACGTCCTATGTATTCCGGGGCGGCGCTTTGTGCCGGGAGAATCTGGAAAAGCTGGCGGCGGCTGTGGGAAAAGAGCACATTGTTCTCGACTTAAGCTGCCGGAAGAAGGACGGGGCTTACTATGTGGTGACAGACCGCTGGCAGAAGTTTACAGATATGCGGATCGACCGTGAGACGCTGGACAGACTGGCAGGATACTGCGATGAGTTCCTGATTCACGGTGTTGATGTGGAAGGAAAGCGCTCTGGAATGGAGGAAGAACTGGTACATATGCTGGGTGAATGGCAGGGAGTGATGCAGGGGATTTCTGTTACATACGCGGGTGGCATCGGCTCGTTAGAAGATCTGGAGCAGTTCCGGCAGATCAGCGGGGAACGGCTGGACTTTACGATCGGGAGCGCGCTGGATCTGTTCGGGGGAGAGATTCCGTATGAGACGGTTATTCACATTTGACTTTCCGGGTATGCAGCCTTATGCGGGCATGGTCTGCTTTCGCGTTTGATAGATGGCTGAACTGTCGCGGCAAAATGTTAACAACTTATGAATTGGTTGAATTACCCACCACTTAGTGTTACAATGGATAGCATGGTGGCGTCAGTCTTTGCGCCGGCGCCAAATCTATATAAGGAGCTAATTGCGAAGTATGGGGATTATAGAGAAGATCTTCGGCACTCACAGCGAGAATGAACTGAAACGTATCTATCCGATCGTGGACAGGGTCGAGGCGCTGGAGCCGGAGATAAAAGCGCTGTCTGACGAAGAGCTTAGAGGAAAGACGAGAGAGTTCAAGGACCGCTTGAGCGAAGGCGAGACTTTGGATGATATCCTTCCCGAAGCATATGCAGTTGTGCGCGAGGCTGCGTACAGAAGCATCGGCATGCGTCATTACAGAGTGCAGATCATCGGCGGCATCATCCTTCATCAGGGACGTATCGCAGAGATGAAGACAGGAGAAGGCAAGACGCTGGTATCCACACTGCCGGCTTACTTAAACGCACTTGCCGGGCAGGGCGTGCACATTGTTACGGTCAACGATTATCTGGCAAAACGTGATGCGGAGTGGATGGGAAAGGTACATGAGTTCCTTGGTCTTACGGTAGGCGTTGTCTTAAACAGTATGGACAACAAGGAGCGCCGCGCCGCGTATGACTGCGATATCACCTATGTGACGAACAACGAACTGGGATTTGACTATCTCCGTGACAACATGGTCATATACAAGGAGCAGCTCGTACAGAGAGGGCTTCATTTTGCCATCATTGACGAGGTTGACTCCGTGCTGATTGACGAGGCAAGAACACCGCTTATCATTTCCGGGCAGAGCGGGAAGTCCACGAAGCTTTACGAGGCGTGTGATATCCTGGCCCGCCAGCTTGAGAGAGGCGAGGCGAGCGGAGAGTTCTCCAAGATGAATGCCATCATGGGAGAGGATATCGAGGAGACAGGAGATTTCATTGTAAATGAGAAGGAAAAGGCAATCAACCTGACAGAGGACGGCGTGAAGAAGGTGGAGAAATTCTTCCACATCGAAAATCTTGCCGATCCCGAGAACTTAGAAATCCAGCATAATATCATCCTTGCGCTTCGTGCCCACAATCTGATGTTCAAGGATCAGGATTACGTGGTGACGCCGGAAGGTGAAGTTATGATCGTGGATGAGTTCACCGGACGTATCATGCCGGGGCGCCGTTATTCTGACGGGCTTCATCAGGCGATCGAGGCGAAGGAACACGTGAAGGTGCGCAGGGAGAGCAAGACACTGGCGACGATCACTTTCCAGAACCTGTTTAATAAGTTTGAGAAAAAGAGCGGCATGACAGGTACAGCTCTTACGGAAGAAAAAGAGTTCCGCGACATTTACGGAATGGATGTTATCGAGATTCCGACAAACGTACCGGTACAGAGGGTGGATCTTGAGGACGCTGTATACAAGACAAAGAGAGAAAAATATAAAGCAGTTGTCGAAGAGGTGAAGAGAGCCCACGCAACAGGACAGCCCGTTCTGGTAGGTACGATCACCATCGAGGTGTCAGAGCTTCTGAGCGGCATGCTGAAAAAAGAAGGAATCAGGCACAATGTCCTCAACGCAAAATATCATGAGCAGGAGGCGGCTATCGTTGCTGATGCCGGACTTCACGGGGCAGTGACTATCGCGACAAATATGGCGGGCCGTGGTACGGACATCAAGCTGGACGACGATGCAAGGGCGGCAGGCGGACTGAAGATCATCGGTACGGAGAGGCATGAGTCCAGGCGTATCGACAACCAGCTCCGCGGACGTTCCGGCCGTCAGGGTGATCCGGGAGAATCACGCTTTTATATTTCCCTTGAGGATGACCTGCTCAGACTGTTCGGATCAGACCGTCTCATGGGCGTGTTCAATGCCCTTGGTGTGGCTGACGGCGAGCAGATTGAGCATAAGATGTTATCCAATGCCATCGAGACGGCGCAGAAGAAGCTGGAGATCAACAACTTCGGCATCCGTAAGAATCTTCTTGAGTACGACCAGGTTATGAATGAGCAGAGGGAGATCATTTACGCGGAGAGACGGCGCGTGCTGGACGGAGAGAGCATGCGCGATACCGTTTACAATATGATCACGGAATATGTGGAAAATATCACAGACCGTTTTGCTTCACCTGAGGCAGATGCAGAAAACTGGGATATCAAAGGACTGGATGTAAACCTTCATGCGGTGATCCCGCAGATGGAGCTCCCGGATGCGGCAGAGTGTAAGGGTATGCACCAGAAGGAATTAAAGCATATGATTAAGGAACGCGCCGTGAAGGCTTATGAGGCAAAAGAGGCAGAGTTCCCGGAGACCGAACAGATCCGTGAGATTGAGCGCGTGGTGCTCTTGAAAGTCATTGACGCGAGATGGATGGATCATATCGACGACATGGACCAGCTCCGTCAGGGTATCGGCCTCCAGGCGTATGGACAGAGAGATCCTCTTGTTGAATACAAGATGACAGGATATAATATGTTCGGAGAGATGACGGACATGATCGCGGAGACAACCATCCGCACGCTGTTCAATATCCGCGTTGAGCAGAAGGTGGAGAGAGAAGAGGTGGCGAAGGTGACAGGCACGAACAAAGATGAGAGTGCTGTGCGCGCGCCGAAAAAACGGGAAGAGAAGAAAATCTACCCGAACGATCCGTGCCCGTGCGGGAGCGGCAAGAAATATAAGCAGTGCTGCGGCCGGAAGCAGCTTGGCGCGAACAAGGCGTAAGCCGCAGTTCAAGCCTTATTGCGGGACCGTTCTGTGAGATTGGTTTAGTGTGAAAAGTATTAAAATATAATCATGAAAGAGGTGAATAAGGTGGTTTTATTAGATGAATTAAAGTCAAAACTGACTGCATATGAAGAACCGCTGAAAGATCTGAGGGATTCACTTTGACTTAGCTTCAAAGAAGCTAAGAGTGGAGGAGCTCCAGAAGCGTTTGGAGGAGCCGGGATTCTGGGATGACCCGGAAGTATCCCAGCAGGTTATGAAAGAGTTAAAAGGGCTTCAGGATTCTGTCAAGGAGATCGAGAAGCTGTATTCCGACTATGAGGATATGCTTCTCCTTATCGAGATGAGCGAGGAGGAGCCCGATGAGGACACGACAGCAGAGATAGAGGAGGAACTGGCGCAGTTTGAAGAGAAATTCGAGGAACTGCGGATCGGTACTCTTCTGACCGGACCTTACGACAGGGACAATGCCATCGTAACACTCCATGCCGGCGCAGGGGGAACAGAGTCCTGCGACTGGGCGGGCATGCTGTACCGCATGTATACAAGATGGGCGGAGAAGAAAGGCTATGACGTGGAAGTCCTGGATTATCTGGAAGGAGACGTTGCGGGGATCAAAGGGGTGACCTTTGAGGTGAGGGGAGAGAATGCCTACGGGTATCTCCGCTCGGAAAAAGGAGTGCACCGTCTCGTGCGCATCTCTCCGTTCAACGCGGCGGGAAAGCGCCAGACTTCTTTTGCCTCCTGCGATGTGATACCGGATATTGAGGAGGATATCGACATTGAGATCAATGATGATGAGCTGAAGATCGACACTTACCGCTCCAGCGGAGCAGGCGGCCAGCATATCAACAAGACATCATCGGCAGTGCGTATCACCCATCTTCCCACGGGGATCGTGGTGCAGTGCCAGAATGAGCGTTCCCAGCATATGAACAAAGATAAGGCGATGCAGATGTTAAGGTCCAAGCTGTATCTGATGAAACAGCAGGAGCAGGCGGAGAAGATGTCCGACATCAGAGGTGAGGTCCGTGACATTAATTTCGGAAACCAGATCCGTTCTTATGTCATGCAGCCTTATACACTTGTGAAGGACCACAGGACGAACGCGGAGATCAGCAATGTGGGGGCTGTTATGGACGGCAGCATCGACCCGTTTATCAACGCATATTTGAGCGCAGATACACAGCAGGCGCCCGGAGAATAAGCCGGGAGCCTGTTTCGGCTACTATGGAGGATACAAGAAGTTTAAAAACTTCATTTACTAAAGGAAAGTACAGGAAGGGAGAAAATAATGGTAAATATAGCGGTAATGGGATACGGCACGGTGGGATCAGGAGTGGTGGAAGTGATCAATACAAACGGAGACATCATCAACCAGCGCGCGGCGAATGAGATCAATGTGAAATACGTGCTTGACTTGAGAGATTTTCCGGGTGATCCTGTCCAGGAGAAGATCGTTCATGATGTGGACATTATCATCAATGATCCTGAAATCAAGATCGTCGTAGAGGTGATGGGCGGCGTAGAGCCGGCATACACTTTCGTAAAACGTTGTCTTGAGGCGGGGAAAAGCGTGGTCACCTCCAACAAAGCGCTGGTGGCAAAGCACGGCGCGGAACTTTTGTCCATCGCGCGCGACAGAGAATTGAATTTCTTATTCGAGGCAAGCGTAGGCGGCGGTATCCCGATCATCCGTGCGCTGAATTCTTCCCTCACTGCAGATAAGATCGAAGAGATCACAGGAATTCTAAACGGCACGACCAACTACATGCTCAGCAAAATGCTCTATGAAAGCGCTGATTATGCGGAGGTGCTCAAAGAGGCGCAGGAGAACGGATTTGCGGAGGCAGATCCAACCGCAGACGTGGAAGGTCATGACGCATGCCGGAAGATCGCCATTCTTTCTTCTCTTATATCGGGACAGCAGGTGGATTTTGAGGATATTTATACAGAGGGCATCTCTGAGATTACGAAAGAGGATATGATGTACGCCAGGAAGATGGATATGACAGTCAAGCTCCTTGCGTCCAGTAAGCGTCACGGGGATCATCTCCATGCGATCGTCGCTCCGGCTCTGCTTGGAAAAGAGCATCCGCTCTATAATGTAAATGGTGTGTTCAACGCGGTGTTTGTGACCGGAAATATGCTTGGCGATGCCATGTTTTATGGAAGCGGGGCAGGGAAACTTCCGACAGCAAGTGCAGTAGTGGCGGACGTTGTGGACGCGGCGAAGCATCTTCACAGAAATATCATGACGATGTGGAAGAATGAAAAGCTGACTCTTCTTCCGATAGAAGATACATGTAAACGCTTCTTTGTACGTCTTGAAGGAGATGTCGAAGAAAGAAGGGCAGAAATTGAGGCGGCATTCGGCCCGGCAGAGTTCTTGAATGTGGACGGCCTTGATAAGGAGTTCGGCGTCATAACAGGATCGATGTCGGAAAGAGAGTACAGGCAGAGGGCTGAAAAGCTTTCCGGTGTGCTCCATATCATACGCCTGGAAGAACAGGACTCATAAACATCCAGAAGAGCAGGAATTATAGATACCGGCACATGAAATGCGGAAGGATAAAATGTTGAGCGGAGTAATCTGGAGGAGGATGGCATGAAATATATCGTGATCTTATGTGATGGGATGGCAGACGACCCCCTTGATATTCTGGGCGGGAAAACGCCGATAGAGGCGGCGCGTACAGAGAATATAGACCGTCTTGCAAAAGACGCTGAAATCGGAATGGTGCGCACAGTCCCGGAGGGCATGTCGCCCGGAAGCGACACGGCGAACCTGTCTGTGATCGGATATGATCCGAAAAAATATTACTCCGGCAGATCGCCGCTGGAGGCGCTGAGCATCGGAGCGGAGATGGAGGATGCAGATGTGTCTTTCCGCTGTAATCTTGTCACGCTTTCAGAAGATGACGCGGATTACGAAGACCGTGTTATATTAGACCACAGTTCAGGGGAGATATCCACTGAGGAAGCGGCGGAACTTCTGAATGCTCTGGAAACAGGGGTTAAGAGAGAGGGCTACACCTTTTATGCGGGAACAAGTTACCGCCATCTGGTCATCTGGAAGGAGGGCAGGACGACGGAGCTGACTGCGCCCCATGATATACTGACAAAGCGTATCGGGGATTATCTTCCAGAAGATGCCGTGCTCCGTGACATGATGATCAAAAGCTACGATATTTTAAAAGATCACCCTATCAACAAGAAGCGCCGCGCAGAGGGGAAAAATCCGGCCAATTCAGCATGGTTCTGGGGCTCGGGAACACGTCCGGCGCTGACCTCTTTTGAAGAGAAGCACGGCGCGAAGGGCGCCATGATCTCCGCGGTCGATCTGCTCAAAGGAATCGCCGTGGGCGCGGGGATGCACAATATCATTGTGGAGGGCGCGAACGGCGGGCTTCACACGAATTATTCCGGGAAGGCAGACGCCGCAGTAAAAGCACTGACAGAGGGCGGATATGATTTCGTCTATATACATATCGAGGCGCCGGATGAGATGGGACATCAGGGAAGTGCGGCGGATAAGATCAAAGCCATTGAATATATTGATGAGAAGATCATCGGTCCTGTGGCAGATGCACTTTGGAATGCCGGAACTGATTTCCGGATGCTGATCCTGCCGGATCATCCTACACCGGTCCGCGTGCGCACGCATACGTCCGACCCGGTTCCGTATCTTTTGTATGACAGCACGAAGAAAACGTGCGGACCGGAATTCTACAGTGAGAAAGCGGGAAGAGAGAGCGGACGTTATATCGAGGAAGGCTGGCGGCTGATGGAACATCTTATACAATCTTTTCAAATTTAATCCTTCTTTTACTGTTGTTTACAGATTTTATAAAAAAGCAGAGATAAAATAAATCAGTGTAAATGAATACTGGCGCAGCCTGTGCTAAAACACAAGCTGCACCAGAAGCATATAGCATAGTGTTCCGCCTGCGATAGACAGAAGCATCTGCCGTTTCCACAGGTGGAGCACCGCTACGAGAGCGATGGAGATCAGTTCGGGGATTCCATGACTTCCGGAGAACACGCTTACGTTTCTCAGAGAGTAGATGATGAGCAGTCCGAACACCGCGGAGGGCAGCGCCTTTCCGAGATAGCGGATATATTCCGGGGTCGGTTTTCCTTCAGGGAACACGAGGAAGGGGAGAAATCTTGTCAGCATGGTGGCGAGGACGATCATTGCCACCGTGATGATTTCCTGTGTAAGCGTCATGTCTGTCCACCACCTTTCTGCGCATCCGCGCCAAGCCGTGTCTCCAGCGGGCGTCTTATAAGCGTAAGGACGCCGAGAACCGCCAGCATGGCCGGGATGATGAAGCTGTCCGCCCCGAATGCGATGAGGCAGATCACAGAGAGCGCAAGTCCGAGAAGGGCTCTTGTATGATTCTTTTCTTTCAGCCATTGCTCCATAAAGATGACCACGAACATTGCGGTCAGCACAAAGTCCAGCCCTTCGGTGTTAAAGTGGATGAAGGAGCCGAACAGACCTCCGAGCGTGGCGCCGAAGAACCAGTAGAAATGGTTCAAAAGCGTCACGAAGAACATGAACCAGCCTTTGTCCACCTCCTGCGGGATATCGGCTGTATAATTGATGGAAAAGCTTTCATCGCACATTCCGAAGATGAGATAAAAGGATTTCCATCCGTGTCCGCGGTATTTTTCCAGCATGGAGATACCGTAGAAGAGGTGCCTGGCGTTGATCATGAGGGCCATGGCGAAAGCCTGCAGCGGACTGAACGCCCCGAGCAGGAGATTCACGGCCACGAACTCCATGCTGCCGGCGAAGATGGTGACACTCATCAGCATGGGATAAATAAATGAAAATCCGGATACATTCATATAGATGCCGTATGTAAGCCCCAGAAACCAGAATCCCGCAAAGATAGGGATCGTGCGGGGAAACGCGGCGCGGAAAGCGCGGTGGATACTGCGTTTTTTTTCAGCCTTTATTATTTCTCCTGTCATTGTAAACACATCCTTAAGTACTTTAAAATAACATGCCTGATTATGATAGCATTTTGAGGGGATAAATTCAATGACGCTGCGGGGATAAATTTGAAGATATGATTTATTTTCCCGGGCTTGTGTAGTAAACTGTAAAAGAACATTTAAGACGGGAGGACAGCACGGTGGAGTACCATTTTGCAAAAGAGGTATTTGAGAGATATCTGGACGGTTATGACAGAGAAAATGATAAAGTAAGATTAAAGATCGTGCATACATACGGCGTGGTGGCGCAAAGTACAGAGATTGCCCGGCGGATGAGGCTGTCCCGGGAAGACAGGGAGCTGGCCAGGATCATCGCCCTGCTCCATGATATTGGACGGTTTGAGCAGATCCGGCAGTTTGACAGTTTTATGCCTGATACGATGGACCACGCGGCTTACGGAGTGGAGATGCTTTTCGGAGAGGCGCCGGACTGCCCGCCGCGCATGATCCGGCAGTTTCTTAAAGAGGACACGTGGGATGACATCATTCGTACTGCCATTGCAAAACACAGTGATTTTCTGCTTGAGGGGATAGAAGATAAGCGCATTCTTCTCCACGCGAAGATCATCCGCGACGCGGACAAGCTGGATAACTGCCGGGTGAAACTGGTGGACGATTTTGAGACATTTATGGATGCCACGGCAGAGGAGACGGGGGCGTCAGCCATCACGCCGAAAGTCCGTGCGGACGCGTTTTCGGGGAAAAGTATCTTGTCTTCGGACAGAGAGACGCCTATGGATTACTGGATATCTTATCTTGCCTACTTCTATGATCTGAATTTTCAGGAAAGTCTGGATATTGTGGCGGAGAAGGATTATATAAGCCGGCTCATCCACAGGATAAGCTATTCCAATGCGGAGACAAGAGAGACAATGGAAGAACTGGAAAAGCGGCTTTTGGCATATGTGCATGGGGCATATGTATGAAGTTCGGATTATAACTCTTTTGTGGATTCCCTTACGACCAGATCTGCATGAAGCAGGACTGTGCCGATGGAGACGCCGTTCATCAGGCTGTTCAGTGCGTAGTATCCGCTCTTCCCCAGTTCGATGCGGTCCTGGCGGACTGTGGTGAGCGGGGGAGAGGTGTAGGGGCATATGGGGATATCGTCAAATCCGATGATGCTGATATCACGCGGCACCTGATATCCAAGCTGCCGGCACTGTGTGAGCGCGGCGCTGGCGAATGTGTCCTGACAGCAGATTACGGCGGTCATGCCCATGTCAAGAAAACGCGGCAGATGCTTCTCCATACATTCCGACAGATAGTAGGAACACCCTGAATAGGAAGAGTCTGTTTTCAGCCCGTGGCGGTGCATTGCCTGAAAAAACGCTCTGTGGCGGACCTGCATGATATGGGAGCCGAGGGCGCTGCTCAAATAGCCGATTTTGTGATGCCCCAGCTTCTTTAAATGTTCAACCGCAAGGCACATGCCCTCGTCGTTGTCGATACCGACATACGCGGTGTACGGATTCCCAATGATATGGTTATCATAGAGAACGACAGGCGTGCGGCATGTCTGGAAATCCTTTATCCATGGTTCGTTGAGGGAAAATCCGATCACAAAAGCTCCACTGTAGTCGTTCTGGAGCATGAATACATCATATGAGATATCTCTCTGTATATTCACGTCAACAGGAACGATATCTACTTCGCATCCTGCGGGCTCGGCCATCTGACGGAAGCCCATCACAATATCATAGGCAAAATGATGCGGCTCCTGGTATTCGATATTATCTTTCTGAATAAGGACACAAAGGCGTATGGATGGCTTTTTGTAACGCCTGAGCTTTGTGTACCCCAGTTCTACTGCCGTCTCAAGTATCTGTTTTTGTAATGTTTCGCTGATGTCGGAAGCTCCGTTCAGGGCTTTTGATACTGTTCCCTTGGAAATGCCCAGTTTATCAGCAATATCTTGAATTGTCGTCATAACTTTTTCCACCTGACTTCTTAAAGTTTATAACAAAAATATTATATATAAAATAGAGAAAGAAATCAATGAAAAGAGATTTTATGTTTAGAAAAGTTTCGTAAACAAATATAAAAATAAAAATGCACAAAAAATATAGTGAAAATTTATGCAAAACAGATAAAGTATGATAGATTAAATAAAAATAATTGACGATAATAGCTTACAGGACTATCATAACAGTAACGAAACAATTCGAAACAATTCGAGAACGGAGGATGGAAAGAATGAGAAAAAGAGCAGTGTCTGTGCTGCTTGCCGGAGTAATGACATTCGGGCTTGCGGCAGCAGGGCTGACCGGATGCGGTGACAGCACAGAGAGGGAAGCTGAAAAGGTCCGTCTGATGGTGTGGTCTCCGCAGAATGACCAGTCCAAAGACAACGGAGAATGGCTTCAGACTATGTGTGAGCGGTTTGCGGAGGAACATCCCGAATGGGATATCACATTTGTCTATGGTGTGTCAGATGAGGCGAGTGCTGCCGGACAGGTAGCGCAGGATCCGGATGCCAGCGCGGATGTATTCATGTACGCAAACGATACGCTGACAACCATGACAGATGCCAGTGCATTGGCGAAGATCGGCGGCACATACCGCGAGGAGGTTGAGTCGATTAACTCAGAAGAGCTGATGAATTCGCTGATTATGGAGGACGACCTGTACGGCGTGCCCTTTACGACAAACACATGGTATATGTACTATGACAAAAGGGTGTTCAGCGAGGAGGATGTCAAGAACCTTGACACCATGCTGGAAAAAGGCGTGGTATCCTTCCCGTTCGTGAACTCCTGGTATCTGCCGGCGTTCTACCTTGGCAACGGCTGCACTTTGTTCGGAGACGGAACGGACGAATCCGCGGGAGTAGACTTCGGAGGAGAGAATGCGGTCGCGGTGACAGATTATCTGATCGATCTGGAACAGAATCCGAACTTCAGGATCGATGATCTTGGTTCCGGCATCGCCGGTCTTCGTGACGGCAGCATCAACGCAATGTTCACAGGATCATGGGATGCTAACTCGATCAAGGAAATTCTCGGCGACAATATGGGTGTTGCCTCGCTTCCTACATATACGCTGAACGGTGAAGAAAAACAAATGCTGGCGTACGCGGGTTCCAAAGCATTCGGCGTCAACTCCAACACGGATTACATGGTACAGGCTGTTGCACTGGCCGTTTACCTGGGTTCCTCTGAGGCGCAGAAAGCACATTATGAGATGTGCGGAACGATCCCCTGCAGCACGGAGCTTCTGGAGGATCCGTCGATCAGTTCCGATGAAGTGGTCATGGCACAGAATGATACATTTAACAATACATCCATCCTTCAGCCGTTCGTATCTAAGATGAACAATTGCTGGACTCCGGTGGAGAATATGGGCAAGGGTATCCGAAACGATAATATTACCCATGACAACTCCGCAGATCAGACCAGGCAGATGAACGATGCGATGAACAGTGACGGAATCTGAAATGAGGTGATGAGGATGGGAATTATTAAGAAAAGAGTCAATGATTTTCCGACTCCCTACACATGCACAAAGGCGATCAGAGAGGGCGGTATTGAGACAAAGCTCTCCATGGTGCTGATGGGCTTAGGAAATATCGTGCATGGACAGAAGATAAAAGGGCTGCTTTATCTTGCAGTTGAAGCGGCGTATATCGTATTTATGATAGTGAACGGGGCCGGATTTCTCGGAATGCTGCCCTCGCTTGGAACAGTGGCACAGGAAGAAATATGGGACGAGGCAAATCAGGTGTATATGTATACTAAGGGTGACCAGTCGATTTTGATTCTCCTTTACGGCGTGGCTACCCTGCTGGTGACATTCTTGATGATCTGCGCATGGCGCGGGGCTCTTCGGAGCGCTTACAAGGCGGAGTGCCTGTCGAAAGAAGGGAGACATGTAAATAACTTTGCAGAGGATTTAAAGTCTCTTCTTCACGAGAATCTGCACAGGCTCCTTATGACCCCGCCCATGTTCTTCATCGGCGCGTTCACGATCCTGCCTCTGATCTTTATGATCTGTATGGCGTTTACAAATTACAGCAAGATCGACAATCATCTGATGCTGTTTGACTGGGTCGGACTTGATAACTTCAAAGCGCTGTTCGATTCCACGAGTATCCTGGGAAGTACCTTCTGGTCTGTTCTGGGATGGACGCTCGTGTGGGCGTTCTTCGCAACATTCAGTAACTATATCTTCGGTATGATCATCTCCCTGATGATCAACCGTAAAGGAACAAGGGCAAAAGGCTTCTGGAGATTCTGCTTTGTTCTCTCCTGCGCGGTACCGATGTTCGTATCTCTGCTGATTATGAGGACCATGCTTCAGCCGGAGGGCGCGGTAAACGTGCTTCTGCGCAACCTGGGATTCATCGCTTCCGACGCGAGCCTTCCGTTCTTCACGGACCCTACATGGGCAAGGGTGACGGTTATCGTCATCAACGTATGGGTCGGCGTACCATATACGCTGCTCCAGCTTACCGGTGTGCTGCAGAACATCCCGGCAGAGCTTTATGAGGCGGCTCAGGTGGACGGCGCGAACGCGTTCCAGACTTTTACAAAGATCACGCTGCCGTATATGCTGTATGTGACCACACCGTATCTGATCACAACATTTACGGGAAATGTCAACAACTTCAATGTCATTTATCTGTTGTCGGGAGGAGATCCCGTCACGGATCTGTCGTCCACGGCCGGCAAGACAGACCTTTTGGTTACATGGCTTTACAAGCTGACCATTGATAAGCAGTATTATAATATCTGAGCTGTCATCGGTATTCTGACATTTGTGATCCTCGCGATAGGAGCATTGTTTACGTACCGCCGCAGTAAATCGTACAAAGAAGAGGGAGGATTCTAAACATGGGTGAAAAGAAAATGCATTCTGCAAAAACAAAACGGTTTATAAACAATATGATTGTCCATGTGATCCTTGCGGTTCTCGCGGTGATATGGGTATTCCCGATCCTGTGGGTGATCCTCACCAGCTTCCGTGCGGAGAAGGGTTCCTATGTGTCCACCTTTTTCCCACAGTCCTTTACACTGGACAACTACGCGAAGCTGTTCAATGACACGACGATCCTGAACTTCCCGCAGATGTTCGGAAACACATTGTTCATCGCCGTCTGCTCCTGTATACTGGCGACCTTCTATGTGCTGGCAGTATCCTACTGCCTGTCAAGGCTTCGCTTTAAGATGAGGAAGCCTTACATGAACATGGCAATGATCCTCGGCCTGTTCCCGGGATTCATGTCCATGATCGCAGTATATTTCATTTTAAAGGCAATCGGACTGACAGAAGGAAACCTGATCAAGCTGGCGCTTATCCTTGTATATTCGGGAGGCGCGGCGCTGGGCTTCCAGATCGCAAAAGGTTTCTTTGACACTGTGCCTTTCGCGGTAGACGAGGCGGCTCTTCTTGACGGATGCACAAGATGGCAGATCTTTACGAAGATCACGCTTCCGCTTAGTAAACCTATCGTTATCTACACAGTGCTGACAGCTTTCATGTCCCCGTGGCTGGACTTCATCTTCGCAAAGGTTATCTGCCGCGCGAACTCCGACCAGTACACGATCGCGATCGGACTGTGGAAGATGCTGGAAAAAGAGTACATTGACAACTGGTATACAAGCTTTGCCGCAGGCGCGGTGCTGATCTCAATTCCGATCGCGGCGCTGTTCCTGTATATGCAGAGGTATTATGTAGACGGATTATCCGGAGCGGTCAAAGGATAAAAGGCCGGCAGGCGGAGGGGCAGATTTTATGAAGACAGCATTAGAGTGGAAAAAGTATTATTCAAGCCCGGAATTTAAGAACCGGTACTTATACGGCGGCAATGATCTGGGGGTAATCTGTACGGACAGCGGGACTTCTTTCAAATTGTGGAGTCCTTCGGCAGACAGTGTCACCCTGAATCTGTATCATGGGGGAAGCGGAAAAAATATGTATCAGAACATCCCCATGAAGAAAGAAGAAAAGGGTGTATGGAGCTGGCAGACAGAGGAAAATATGCACGGCGTCTATTATGACTTTACTTTGGAGACAGAGGGTGAAACTGTACGTTCTGCCGATCCGTATGCAAAAGCCTGCGGCATCAACGGAAGACGCAGCATGGCTGTGGATCTAAGGCAGACGAACCCGGAAGGATGGGAGAATGACCGTGCGCCCGAAAAAGGGACAGAGCAGTTCATCTATGAACTCCATGTCAAAGAATTCTCATGGGACGCTTCCGGCGGCTTTCCGGAAGAATACCGGGGGAAATATAAGGCGTTTACATGCAAGGATACGAGCCTTTATAATGACGGCGTCCATGCCACGGGACTTTCCTATCTTAAGGATCTCGGAGTGACGCATGTGCAGATCATGCCGGCGTACGATTACGGCTCAGTGGATGAGGCGGGAAAGGATACAGAGTTTAACTGGGGATATGACCCGGTGAACTATAATGTTCCCGAGGGATCTTATTCTACGGATCCAGCACACGGGGAAGTGCGTATCCGGGAGATGAAGGAGATGATCCAGTCACTTCACGAACAGGGCTTCCGCGTGATCATGGATGTGGTGTATAACCATACATATGTACTGGATTCATGGTTCCAGCGCACTGCGCCGTGGTATTTCTACCGGGTGTTCGGCGACGGCAGGATATCCAACGGTTCGTCATGTGGAAATGATGTGGCAAGCGAGCGGGAGATGTGCGCGAAATATATCCTGGAATCTGTTCTTTATTGGACGGAGGAGTACCATGTGGACGGTTTCCGTTTTGACCTGATGGGGCTTCTTGACGTGGGCCTGATGAATCAGATTCGCCGGGCGCTGGATGAGCGTTACGGTAAGGGGGAGAAGCTCATGTTCGGAGAGCCGTGGGCAGCGGATGCGACGGCCATGGAAGGAGAAGCGGTCCCGGCGTTAAAGAGAAATATCGGGCTGCTGGATGAAAATATCGGGATGTTCTGCGATGACACGAGAGACGCGGTGAAAGGCTCAGCGTTAAAAATACATAAACCGGGATTTATCAACGGCGCGGAAGACAAAGAGGATGACATCATCAATGGAGTCAGCGCGTGGATGATTTCCGGAGTGAAGGCCCCTTCGCAGATTATTACCTATGTATCCGCCCATGATAATCAGACGTTATGGGATAAACTGGCCGAGACACTTCCCGGGGCGGACGAGGAGGAGAGGATGCGGCTTAACCGTATGGCAGCGGCGCTGTATATGACCTGTCAGGGAACGATCTTTTTCCTGTCCGGAGAGGAGTTCGCAAGAACAAAAGACGGGATGGAGGATTCCTTTAACGCGCCCATCGCCCTGAATCGTCTGGACTGGGAAAAGGCGTGGGAGAACAGAGAGCTTGTGGAGTATTATAAAGGGCTCATCGCCCTGCGCAGACAGCTTCCCGGACTGTGCGACAAGTCCGTAAAGGCAGCAGAACGCATTTATGATGTGGTGAAAGAGGAGAATGCGGTCAGCTTCCTTGTAGATAACCGCGCCGAAGACAGAAAAACACGCTGGCAGACTTTGAAAGTTGTCTATAACAGCAGCAGGGCTTCCCGGGCGGTGGAACTGGAAGGGGACGGATGGAACATTTTATGCGACGGCACAGACAGCCGTCTGTGGGAGAGGAAACACCCGGTGAACGGAAAGATATACATTGCGCCTCAGAGCGTTCTTATACTGGGGCGGGCCGGAGAAGAAAGTATATGGAGGAAACAGGCTGTATGAGCAGAAGATGGGTCTACGGGAAACAGGACTGGAAGACATATGAGAGAGGGCAGGAGAACTGTTATCTGATGACCAATGGTCTGGGCGGGTTTTCTTCTATGACCATGACAGGGTCCGTGGCGCGAAATGACCATGCCTTTTTCATGGCATGCGTCAAAGCGCCCAATAACCGTTACAATATGGTTCACCGTCTTGCGGAAAGACTGGAAATGAAAGGCAGAGAATATGTAGTCTCTTCGCAGGAATATGCGGACAGAAGCAGAGAGGAAGGATATCGTTATCTGTCAGAGTTCTCCTATGAGGATACTCCGGCATGGATTTTTCATGTGAACGGAGTGGAGATCAAAAAGGAGGCGGCGTTAAAGCAGGGAGAGAATACAGCCGTCCTGCGCTACCGGGTCGCCAACCGTACCCGGGAAGACGTAAGATTTACCGTGACGCCCTTTTATCAGTTTACGCCCAAAGGAAGCGAACCAGAGAAAGACCAGCAGTTTCTGCTCAATATTCAGGAAGATGGCAGGAAGGGAGGCACGTCCTGCCGGATCGAGAGCAATGGCCATTCTCTTTTTCTGATAACAGACGGGCAGGTCACAGGGATGCAGGAGACATCCGAGACATATTATTATTCTTATGATGTCTGCGACGGCAGGAGAGAGACCGGACTTGCGAAAGCGTGCCACCGGATCGGGATTATTGTCAAGAGCGGATGCAAAGGAGTTCTTTCTGTGATATACACGATGGAAGAACAGAAAAACAGCATACAGCCGGAAGACGTACAAAGTATGGCACAGGCTATTATAGAGGAGCAGAAGGATTACCGGAAAGAGCTGGAGCATCTGCCGGGATTTCAGGAGGAGAACGCCCGGATACTTTCTAAAAGCGCGGACCAGTTCCTCTCTCTTAGAGAATCGACCGGGGGGATGACTATACTTGCGGGCTATCCGTTTTTTGAGGACTGGGGAAGGGATACCATGATCGCTCTGCCGGGGGTGTGTATTTCCGTCCGCAGGTATGAGGAAGCAGAATCCATACTGCGCACATTCGCGCAGTATGAGAAAAACGGGCTCATGCCGAATCTGTTCCCGGAGGGGAAGAACGATCCCATGTATAATACCGCAGACGCGGCGCTTCTGTTTATCAACTGTGTCTGGCTGTATTATAAGGCGACAGGGAACGGCGCCTTTGTTAAAGAGATGTACCCGGTCATGGGGCGCATTATCCGGGCTTATAAGGAAGGCACGGACTATGCGGTCCACATGGACGAAGACGGACTTATCGCCGCCGGAAGCGGCCTTGATCAGGTGACATGGATGGATGTGAGGGTGGGGGAGATCCTCCCGACTCCCCGTCACGGCAAACCTGTGGAGATCAACGCATACTGGTATAATGCGCTGAGGATCATGGGAGAATTCACGCGTCTGCCTGACGGAAAAATACAGTCTGACGGAAGCGGAGTAAACAGCCGTGATAAGAATGGCTATGACAGACTGGCAGAGAAAGTGAAAGCGTCTTTTACAGCAAAGTTCTGGTGGGAAGAGGCGCATTGCCTGAAAGATGTGCTGTCGGGGACAAAGGCCGATACCCAGATCCGCTGCAATCAGATCTGGGCTGTATCTATGCCCTTTACCATGCTGGACGAAAAGCGGGAGAAACAGGTGGTGGATACAGTGTTTGAGAAGCTGTATACACCTTACGGGCTTCGCACGCTCTCTGCGGAGGACGGGGAATTTCATCCTTTCTATGGCGGAAAAGTGATGGAGCGTGACCTTGCCTATCATCAGGGAACGGTCTGGGTGTTCCCGCTGGGGGCGTATTATCTGGCATATCTTAAGGTCAACGGGTACAGCCATGAGGCAAAGAAGTGTGTAAAGAGACAACTGGAAGTGATGGAGAGCGCCATGAGGGAAGGGTGTATCGGACAGCTTCCAGAGATCTATGACGGAGAAAATCCCGTATCGTCCAAAGGATGCTTTGCACAGGCGTGGAGCGTGGGCGAGATATTAAGAGTCTACGAGGCGCTGGAAAAGAAGCTGTAAAAGACAGATATAAGAAACAGGCTCAGGGGCCGGACAAGGGCAGTGGACAGACAGGAAAAGAAGAGAGGAGAGCAGTCATGGAATTTACAGGGGTATACCATAAGACATCAGAGCAGATGAGTTATGCTCTCAATGAAAATGAACTGATCGTCAACTTAAAGACCGGATACGACGTAAAACAAGTGTTTATCATCCACGGGGATCCGTATGACGCGGGGATCTTCGGAGGAAATGAAAAATGGAGCGGCACGAGGGAGGAGATCGTGTATAAAAAGCGTCTTCCTCATCAGATCTGGTGGACGACCACCCTTGTGCCGCCGTACAGACGGTGCAAATACTATTTTGAACTGCATACGGACAGCGAAGTGTGGTATTATTTTGAGAACGGATTTCTGACGGAAGAGCAGGTCAATATGGAAGGACGCCTTCTGCAGTATTTCATAGTGCCGTGGATGAACCCGGCAGATGTGAACCGTACGCCGGAATGGGTCAACGATACGGTATGGTATCAGATCTTTCCGGACCGTTTCTGCAACGGATGCTCAGACAATGATGGAGCGGATGTGCTGCCGTGGCAGACGGGGCCTGTGACAAACAAGGAGAAATACGGCGGTGATCTGGAGGGAGTCCGGCAGAAGCTTTCTTATCTTGAGGAGCTGGGGATTACGGGCATCTATCTGAACCCCATCATGGAGGCGGAAACAAACCACAAGTATGACACAAAGGATTATACGAAGATCGATCCGGCCTTTGGGGACGACGGGACGATGAAATGTCTTGTTTCAGAAGCCCATGACCGGGGTATCCGCGTGATGGTGGACGCGGTGTTCAACCATTGTGGGCGCAAGTTTGCTCCATGGCTGGATGTGCAGGAGAAAGGGCCGCAATCAAAATACGCGGACTGGTTCATGGTTCAGGACTGGACGGACATCCGCAAGCGTGGAAATACGAGAGACGGAAGATTCTATTCTTTTGCGTTTGCCGACTGGATGCCAAAACTCAACACAAACAACGAAGAAGTGATCTGTTATTTCTGCGGCGTGTGTGAGGACTGGATCCGAAAATATGATATCGACGGCATCCGTTTTGACGTGGGAAATGAAGTGTCCCACTATTTCCTGAAACGCATGAGACAGCATTTGAAGAAGATCAAACCGGACATCTATCTTCTGGGGGAGATCTGGCACGACGCCAGCCAGTGGCTTGCCGGGGATGAGTATGATTCAGTCATGAATTATCCGCTTATGAGCGGCATTCACGATTATTTTCTGGACAGTTCCATGGAAAGGAAGGAATTTGAGTACATGGTAAACCGCTGCTATACGATGTATATGCAGCAGAGCAACAATGTGCTTTTCAATCTTCTGGATTCCCATGACACGGAGCGTCTGATGAACCGTTTTCATGATCTGGATATCTTCTACCAGCAGCTTGCGGTCCTCTTTACCCTTCCCGGAAGCCCGTGTATCTATTATGGAACGGAGATCGCCATGGAAGGAGGATTTGACCCGGACTGCCGCAGATGTATGCCATGGGAAGAGATCAATTGCGGAAAGTACAGGGAGCGCATCGGCCAGATGAAGACATTGATCCGTCTGCGAAAGGAAGAAGAAGCATTCCGCAGCCTGCATTTTCATTTTCCGAACGAGTATGATAACAGGCGGTGTATACAATATATAAAGCTGGATAAACAGCAGAATAAGATCGAAGTTATAATAAACTGCTCGGACGAACCGGTGCAGACCGGTGCGGGAGGAGAGGCGCTTTTTGAGCGCAGACACGGGGACGGGGCGCTCCGGCCCAAAGGAGTATTGATAAGGAGGATCGTATAGGCGATGACAGAGAACAAAGCACAGGAACAGCAGAAAGCATGGTGGAAAAATGCAGTTGTCTATCAGATATATCCCAAGAGTTTTCAGGATTCCGACGGGGACGGCGTAGGGGATATCAGGGGCATTATCAGCAGACTTGATTATCTGGAGGAGCTTGGCGTGGACGCGGTATGGATATCACCGGTGTACCGCTCCCCTCAGAATGACAATGGTTATGATATCTCGGATTATCAGGATATTGATCCCATGTTCGGCACGCTGGCCGATATGGATGAACTGATTGCCGAGGCAAAGAAGCGGGGCATCCGTATCATCATGGATCTGGTGCTGAATCACACGTCCGATGAGCACAGATGGTTCAAAGAGGCGAAAAAAGGAAAAGACAATCCCTATCACGACTACTATGTGTGGCGCGACGGGGAGGAAGGGACATGCCCCAACGAGATGAAGGCTGTGTTCGGCGGACCGGCGTGGGACTGGGTGCCTGAGCTTAAGCAATACTATTTCCATCAGTTTGCCCCGGAGCAGCCGGATCTGAACTGGGAGAATCCGAAAGTGCGCCGGGAGATCTATGACATGATCCTCTGGTGGATGGACCGGGGAGTGGGCGGCTTCCGTCTTGATGTGATCGACCAGATCGCAAAAGAGCCGGATCGCGGGATTACGAATAACGGTTCGAGGCTTCATGAGTTCTTAAGGGAATTAAGCCGGGAGACCTTCCAGAAAGGGAATCTTATCACGGTCGGAGAAGCGTGGGGAGCCACCACGGAGATCGCGAAGAAATACAGCAGTCCCGACGGCAGCGAGTTCTCCATGGTGTTCCAGTTCGAACACATCATGTTAGATCAGCAGGAAGGGAAAGAAAAATGGGATCTCGCGCCTCTTCCTTTTGTAAAGTTAAAGAAGTGTCTTGCCAGATGGCAGGATGAACTGTTTGGGAAAGGGTGGAACAGTCTTTTCTGGAACAATCATGATCTGCCCCGTATCGTGTCCCGGTGGGGCGACGACGGGGAGTACCGGGCAGAATCTGCCAAGATGCTGGCAGCGGTGCTCCACGGGATGCAGGGAACGCCCTATATCTATCAGGGCGAGGAGCTGGGAATGACCAATGTGAAGTTTTCGGATATTTCTGCTTACAGAGATGTGGAGACGACGAATATGTATTATGAGCGCATAGAAGCAGGATATAAGGAAGATGACGTGATGCGCTCCATCTACGCGAAGAGCCGCGACAATGCCCGCACACCTATGCAGTGGAATGGGGAGACAAACGCCGGATTTACAAAGGGCACGCCGTGGATCGGGGTCAATCCAAACTATACCAAGATCAATGCGGAAGATGAAAGAAAGGATACGGGCTCTGTGTATCAGTTTTACCGTAAGCTGATCCGTCTCCGGAAAGAGTATCCGGTGTTTGTGGACGGGAAGTTTGAACTGCTCCTTCCCGAAGACGAGCATATTTTCGCGTACACCCGCACGGATGGAGAGACAGAGGCGCTGATATGCGCGAATTTTACAGGAAAGAACGTGAAATGTCCGATTATCGGGAAGTGGAAGGACGCCCAAGTACTGATCCATAATTATGAGAAAGAGGTGGAAGAAGAGCTGGAGCCTTATGAGGCGGTTATCCTTGTAGAGTGTCTGTGAAGTATGGTACAATGACTGCACACAGTGCAATCCAAAGCGGAGGAGAATGCCTTATGAGAGACAACACATACAGCGGACAGGCAGCCCAGCGTGTGATCGATGAAGTGCAAAGAGCAGTGGTGGGGAAAAGAGATATCCTGACAAAGATCATGACCGCGATCCTGGCGGGCGGGCATGTTCTGATCGAAGATATTCCCGGAACAGGAAAGACTACGATGGCTCTTGCGTTTTCTAAGGCTATGGGACTCAAGGTAAATCGTGTGCAGTTTACACCGGATGTACTCCCGGCAGATCTGACCGGGTTTACGATCTATCAGAAGGAGACCGGAAGATTTGTCTATCAGCCCGGCGCGGTTATCTGTAATCTGCTCCTTGCCGATGAGATCAACCGAACTTCTCCGAAGACACAGTCCGCGCTTCTGGAAGTGATGGAGGAGCATCAGGTGACAGTGGATGGAACGAGCCATAATACAGGGGAGCCGTTCATTGTCATAGCCACAGAGAATCCCACCGGATCGGCCGGAACTCAGCTTCTGCCTGAATCTCAGCTTGACCGTTTTATGATCTGTGTGAGCATGGGATATCCTACAGTGGAAGAAGAGATGGAAATCTTACACCGGGGCGGAAAATACGGGAGGACATACGAGGATACTATTCCTGTTTTGGAGGCGGATGAACTCCTAGCCATGAGGGCGGAAGTGTCCGGGGTTTTTGTGCACGAAAGGGTGTGCCGTTATATCGCGGAGCTGGCGAAGGCTACAAGAGAGAATGAGTGGACAGAGCTTGGCATCAGCCCGAGAGGGACACTTGCCCTGACTGCCATGGCAAAGGCATGTGCGTGGATGAAAGGAAGAACATATGTGATCCCCGCGGATGTCCAGGAAGTGTTTCCCTGTGTTGCAGGACACAGGATACTTTTGAACATAAAAGCGAAAGTAGGGCATATCCGTGTGCAGGAGCTGATCCGGCAGGTGTTGGAGGAGGTGCAGGTCAAGAGTTAAAAACAATGCGCTGACCGGACGGGAGGAGAGAAGATGGTACGCAGGCTGATCGGATATCTTGTTATTGTGGCAGGGGCAGCATATTTGTATTTTATGTATAATGAGACTGTGATATCGGGGCTCCTTGTATTTCTTCTTTTGTATCTTCCGGTGTCAGCCGTATATCTGCTGGTTGTCAGAAAGAAACTTACGGCAGATCTTGAAAGAGTTCCCGCAATGGGAGAAAAGGAAAAACGGGTCCGGGCGGGACTGACTTTGAAAAACCGACTGCATTTTATGCCGATTCGCTGTGAGCTCTGTGTTTCGCTGCGGAATTCTTATGATAAAAGAGGAAAAAAGAGCCGGTTTACGGGAGTTGTGCCTGCGGCCGGGGAGGAAACGCTCTGGTGTGTTTTTGAAACCAGAGAATGCGGCCGTATCGAGGTGTGTTTAGAGCGGATGCGCATATATGATTTCCTGGGGATCTTCTATACAGAGCGCAGGGAAAACAAGACTGCGTCTGTCAGGATAATGCCGGGATTCGTGCCCATGCCGGTGGAGATCAGCAGAAGTACGAGAGAATTTCAGTCCGAGGCGGAGGAGTACGCGCAGGACAGGAGCGGGGACGACCCGTCTGAGCTCTATCAGGTGAGGGAGTACAGGGCACAGGATCTGTTAAAAGATATTCATTGGAAACTGAGCGCCAAAGAGGAGGCGCTCATGGTCAAAGAGAGGGGATTTCCCCTTGGGTGCGCCGTCCTTATCTGGTTTGATGTCAGAGAAGGGAAAGTCACAGGGAAAGGATTTTCGGCGATGATCGAGAAAGCGGCATCTCTGTCTGTCACGCTGGCGGCAGAAAAATGTGTTCACATGGCTGCCTGGTATGAGGAAGAGAGGGAGCAGGTCATAACATGCCGGGTGAGTGATGAAAAAAGTGCCTGTGATATGATCTGGAGGCTGGTGGAACTGAAACCGTGCAGAGATCTGAAAAAGAGAGAGGCATGCCGCAAAGACAGATTTCGGGGACAAGAGTTCTGCAGTATCGTTACTATAGACGGGGCGGGAAACATATGGAAGGACGGAGAGACACCGGAGCTTCTCCGCCTGTAAAAAGGGGGATATCTGATGTCAGGAAAGAAGAGCGGCATACGGATCTGCCGGGAAGAGGGCAGAAGGAAAAGACAGAGAGGAACGCATAGATGGGAAGTGCTCCTCTCTGCCTTTTTTACGGCGTTTCTTTCCTGTGCATGGTGGGCGGGGCTGCTCTCAGTGTTTCCGTTCAATCTGTCTCCCGCGCGGCTGTATGCCGGGATCATGATTCTTTCTCTGGCAGTTGCATTTATCCTGCACCGCATGAGAAACTGGGGCATAGCTCTGCTTTTTACTGTGGCAGGGGCTTATCTTTGGTTCTCACGCGAGGCGGTTATGGCGGCCTTCCCTGAAGGCGGGGGCGGAGAGGAAAAATTTGCCGGGACAGCGGCGGCAATCATGACTCTTCCGCTTCTATGGCTGTGGGTCCTTGTCCTTCGAAGAGGGAAGGGGAAGCTGGCGGCAGGACTTTTGATGGCAGCGCCGATGGTTGTGTCGGCATGTGCCGGCTATTTTCCCTCCGTGTCTGCCTCCTGGCTTCTCTTTTTTGCGGGCGGCATGTACTATGTCTTTTTAGCTTCGGGCCGGGCCGGGCGAACTTCTACAGGCTGTGCTCCAGGGGGCGGGAAAAATCTTCTTCGCGTCTTCATGCCGATTGTCATGGCAGGGTGCATATTTGCTATGATGATGGGCTTGTCCGTCTTTATGGGAAAATATCTGGATAAGGGGCGGGAAGTGGAAGGCAGTTTCTATCAGTTAACAAGAGCATGGATACATTCCGATGTGATCGGAGGAGCACAGCGTCTTATCGACAAAGTGCAAAATGCCGGGGAAGACGAGGCGGGGAGTGGGGAGCCGCACGAAGCGCAGGACAGCGTCCAAGAGCAGGGTCAGACACAAACCGCAGACGAGACGGGTCGGGATACGTCTTCGGACAGCTCTGTTCTGCCGGATACAGAACCGGTAGGGGAGGCTTTCGGAGAAGCCGCGCTGGAGACAGGCAGTGCCATGCGCGACTTAAAGGCCGTCAGTTCCTTTATACCGGAGGAGGATCTGGCAAACAACATGGGGTATATTCTTCCGGAAAAGCCGACGGAGACCGTGTACTTCCCTCTGAGAAACGGAATCAGATATGTAGACGATTCATGGACAGAGAGGGAGGCGGACATCCCAGAGACGGAGACGTTCCTGTCAGCCTTCGAAAAAAGAGAGTACACGGATTATCCGTCTGACATGAAGCGGCTGGAAGAGCTTTGTGAGGGCTGGGATAAAACATCCTTACAGGCGGTGGCAGAGCAGATCAATGAGACGCTCGCTTCAATGGCGGTCTATGACACGAATCCCGGGCCGACGCCAGGGGATCAGAATTTTCCGGAGTATTTTCTTTTTGAAAACAAAAGGGGGTTCTGCGTCCACTTCGCCACTACGGCAACACTCCTTTATCGGATGTGCGGATATCCGGCGAGATACGCCGAAGGATATGCCATCCCGCCCTCTGCGTTCAGGCGCACAGAAAACGGATATTATGATGCGGAGATCGACGGGAGTATGGGACATGCATGGAGCCAGGTCTTTGATGAAGAAAAGGGGGAGTGGCTGGATATGGAACACACTCCCTCTGCCTCCGGTGTTGTTCCAAAGAGCAATGGCGGGCTGTCAGGCGGCACGAGGGGAGGGGAGGACAGGAGTGCCGGCGCCGCAAAAAAGACGGCCGCGGCCGGTGTATTCCTCTGCGGCAGCGTTTTGCTGCTTGCGGGGGTTACAGTGCTCCAGGCCTCCATGAGGAGGAAAAGACTGTTGAAAAAGCTGGGATACCGCGCAGACGGATCGGGCGCTCTTGTCATGTATGACATCATCCTTCGGACTGCTCATCTCGACAAAGGTATTCTTACGGGAAAGAAGAACAAGGACAGATTGTCAGAAGGTATATTGGAAAAGTTAAAGTACAGCTATCCGGGGATAAAAACAGAAGAGTGGGACAGTCTTTATATGCTGGTAATGCGTGGGATGTTCGGCCGCCCGTCGGACACAGAGGAGGATAGAAGGCGATGGGAGAGAGCCTGCCGGTTCTTTTGGACATTTACAGAGACGGCAAAAGAAAGCATGGGCAGAGGAAAAAGGTTTCTGTACCGCTATGTGTATTGTCTGGAACCTCTCATTGACAAGAAAAGAAAAATGTAAAACGAGTAAATGTATGCGTGTATACAATGCTGCATAAAATCTTTTAATCCACCGTTGCAAGATACTGTCGAACGATGATATAATAACTACGTATAACGCAATTCAGGCCGCAGATGCGGTCTGTTCTGTGCTGCCCGCCGGGCGGGAGAACAATTATGAGTAGGTGACAGTTTTGAAAAATAAGATCAAACGTTTTGCCAAAGGAGATTTTCACATTCCTCAGCCGGAGATCATTTTTCCGGAGACGCGGATCATCATGCGCGTGGGAGAGGGAGAAAAATATAGAGGAAGCTTTTCGCTTAAAAATCAGGGGGAGGGGACCATACGCGGTCTTGTCTATCCCTCTTCTTATCGTATCCATTGTGACGAGCAGGGCTTTGACGGCAATCCGGTGAATATCTATTATACATATGACGGAAGCGGCCTGCTTCCGGGACATGTAGAACACGGAAAGTTTACGATCGTCTGCAACGGCGGTGAGTATGACGTGGCGTTCACAGCAGTTATCGAGAAACCGTATGTAATGACGAGCTACGGGAAGATCCAGAGTCTTGACGACTTCAAAAAGCTTTCCTTCCGCGACGCTGCCGAGGCGGTGAAATTGTTTCGGTCCAGAGAGTTCTATGAGATTTTAAAATATGAGGACAGAAGAATACAGGCGCTCTATGACAATATGCGCCGGTGGGAGTTAGACCAGCAGGCGCTTGAGGAGTTCCTCGTGGGCTGCAAGCAGAAAGAAAAGATTTTCCTGACATTAGAGGAGGAGAGCCGGGCGTTCATCTCTCTTGAGGAAGCCCGCAAGGAGACCTTTACGATCAAGAAAAACACATGGGGATATCTGGAGATGGATGTGCGCACGGAAGGGGATTTTCTTACCGTGGAACATACCAGGGTAACTACGGAAGAATTTATTGGCAATTCCTATCGGCTGGAATATTTCCTTAATGTGAATAAGCTTCACGCGGGAAGCAACTTCGGCCGTGTCATCGTGGAGTCGCCTTATGAGACGCTAAGCTATGAGGTTGTGGTCGAGAAGGATATCAAAAGAGACGAGGACAGGCGCGCCAATGACAGAGAGTTCGCAGGGATACTACGCAACTATCTGAAATATGAAGGCGGCAGGATGGAGCTTGCTGACTGGGTGGAAGAGGCGGTACGCAGAATTAATCATCTAAGAGACATGGATCCGTCCAATGAGTTTTATCTTTTGTTCCATGCGCATATCTGTCTGATCGGAAAGCGTATGGAGGAGGCAAAGTGGCTTCTTGAATCGTACAATTATAATCGGTTTGCAATAGGTAAGGATGTGGAGCTCAGTTCTTATTATCTCTATCTGACAACGATGTTGTCCAGCGATACCATCGGTCAGCGAAAGGTTGCAGAAGAATTGTCAAAGATGTTCATGAAGCATCCGGACAGCTGGAAAGTACTCTGTATGCTTGTGGAGGTAGATTCTGAGTATAAGATATACAGTGAGAGGCTGCGTGTACTGGAAAAGCAGTTCTATGAGGAAAAGTCCCATAGTATCTGGTTTTATTTTCAGGCTTTCAGGTGTTTCCGGGACAAGAGTTCTTCCCTGAAGAAACTGGGCGTGTTTGAAGTCCGTGTCCTGCTTTTTGCGGTAAAGCATAAGCTTATGACAAGGGAACTTGCCCTTTACACGGCGAACCTGGCAAGCCAGATCAAAACATATGACAGACATCTTTATGACGTCCTTGCCCTTTCTTATAAAATGTATAATGAGTCCATGATACTTACATCAATCTGTACACTCCTGATCAAAGGAAACTGTGTGGAAAACAGCTATTTCAGATGGTATGAAAAAGCGGTGGAGTCAGAACTTAAGATCGCCCAGCTCTACGAATATTATATGGCTGCGCTCAGGCCCGAACAGTTCCATAAGGCACTGCCAAGGTCAGTATACCTGTATTTTATGCACGGGAATTCGCTTGACTACCGTAAATGCGCATTCCTGTATTCGAATCTGATCACCTATGAAGATGAGTCCAGCGAGATCTATGCACATTACAGAGACGAGATGGAGGCGTTTGCGTGGAACCAGCTGGACAGGAGAAATGTGGACGAGCAGCTCCGTATTGTGTATAAACGTTTCGTGACAGAGAGCGCAATGAATCCGGACCGAGTAAAAGCGCTGTATGATGTGTGCCATGCGTACTGGATTACGACAAAGGTTCCGAATATGAAGTTTATCCATGTGATCGCAGAGGACGGGACGATCACTCAGAAGGCTGCCTGCATGGAAGGCGGAGCGCGCGTATTTCTGTACGCCAAGACAGACCGGCTTGTGTGGGAGGCGCGTGACGGACGCCATTATACAGATTCCATCCCCTATGAGAGTAAACGGCTTTTCTACGAGCTGCGCTACATGGATATGTGCAGAAAATATATCAACGGCCTGCGCCGCAGCCGCGAAGAGGAAGCAGCGGAAGAGCTGACTCTGGAGAAGGTGCGAAAAAGAGGGCTGGAGAATTACACGGAAGAAGAGATGCTTGGGCTGTGCAGCAAGACGATCCGGGAGAACAATTATGAGAATGATGATTTCCTGACATATGTTTGTTTTGAACTGTTCAAAAATCAGCAGTATGACAAGGTTATTCTGACATACCTTGCGAACTATTACTGTGGGGCGACCCCGGATATGAAATATCTCTGGAGAGAGGCAAGAGATTACGAGGTACACACCCATAAACTGGCGGAGAGAATCCTCACCCAGATGCTTTTCTCGGAAGAATTGTTCCAGGAGGCGCAGATCTTCGAGCAGTATTATGCGGAAGGCGCGTATTTCCGTCTCCAACAGGCATACCTTGCCTATGTGTCAAGAGAGTATGTGGTGGAGGAAAGAAGGATCGCGCGCAGCGTCATCGACATCATCTGCCGGGAGTATGAAAAAGATGAGGAGACTATTGACATCTGTAAGATCGCGGTGCTGAAATATTATTCAGACAGAGAGTACAACGCTCAGACCCGCAGGACGCTGAAAAAATTTCTTCAGGAGCTGTGCGGCAGACAGATCTATTTTCCGTTCTTCCTCTCGTATGAGAAAGAGTGGCTTGTTGAGCTTCAGCTATGGGATAAGACGCTGATCGAGTACAAAGGGCAGAAGGGCAGCAGGGTCATGCTCTATTACCAGCTTCAAAAGGGCGGACAGGAACTGGCAGACTATTCGACGGAGGTGCTGACGCCGATGTACGAGAATATTTATGTGAAGAAATTCGTGCTTTTTACGAATGAAAAACTGAAGTATTATTTTAAAGAAACGATCGACGGCAACTCTTACCGCAGTGATAAAGAGACATGTGTGAGAGAACCGAAATCAGACGAACAGGGCAGATATGGACGGCTTAACGACATCTTAAAAGAGAGCAGCGGGAAAAAACGCAGAAAGAAGATGCAGGAGTATGCGCTGGAGGATACAGTGGCAGCCCATATGTTCACGCAGGAATAAGGAGGGTGTCTTTCCATGGGACAAGGCAGTATCATAGGTTATGAAATAAATGAAAAGACATGTCAGATCAGCTTTTATGATGAACAGCAGATGGAGCCTGACACGCTGGAAGTGGATGCGGACAATTACCAGATACCGCTGATCATAGGGAGGCTGAGAGATACATGGGCATACGGAAAAGAGGCCAGACGGCTTGTGACGATCAAGGAAGGGTTTACGGTTACAAGGCTTTTGAGCAAAAGTCTTGCCGGGGACAAGATCGAGTTCGGTGAAGAGACATACGATGCGGTATGGCTGTTGTCCCAGTTTATCCAGATGTCCCTGCAGTCATTTCCCGAGATCGAGGGAATCGTGTTCACTGTTCCTACATTGACGGAGGAACTGGCGCAGATGTTGCGTGGAATCGCGGTGCGCATGAATATCGACAAGAGGCATATTTTCATACAGGATTACAAGGAGAGCTTCTGCAATTATCTGTTCTATCAGCCCAAGGAGCTGTGGCAGTACGACGCGGCATTATTCTGCTGCGACAGAAATGAGATCAGGGCTTATATGCTGCGGAGGCTGCGCCCGGGACTCGGCGGCGGGAAGACCACATTCGTGACCGTTGATGAAGTTGCCAGCGCCCACATGAGGGAGCTGGCTATGGTTTACCCGGTGCTCAACGAGGACAAGGCGAAAGAGGCGGACGCAATGTTCTGCAAGTTCATTGAGAGTGTGTTCGACAAGCGAATTGTATCTTCAGTGTTCCTTACCGGAGAAGGATTTGAAAACGAATGGTATCCAAAGGCGCTGCGGGTGCTGTGCAACGGCCGGCGCGCGTTTATCGGAAACAACTTGTATAGCAAAGGCGCCTGCTATACGGCTTACAGGAAGCTGTATATGCACATTGAGAATCCGGTCTACCTGTCCGAGGATAAGCTGACAGACCAGATCACAGTAAACATGCGCGTAGAGGGGCAGGAGATGTGGTATCCGATCGTTTCGTGGGGAGCACACTGGTATGAGTCCAACAACCAGTGGGAAGTCCTCATGGAAGATGTAAAAGACGTTGAATTTCACATTGAATCACTTATCCAGGGAAATGTAAGGACAGAGAAGATCTCTCTGGAGAAGTTTCCTAAACGCGCGGAGTATTCCATGCGGCTTCAGATCGAGACGCTGTTCCTTGACGAAAAGACATGTAAGATCACAGTGAGGGACGCGGGATTTGGAGACTTTTTCCCGCCTACGGATTTCCATGAGGAGAAGATCATACATTTAGGAGGCAATGATGGGAAATTTAATTCTTTGTCATGACAGACATGCGGCACATCCTTATGAGATCACAAGAATACACAGCAGGATCTTTACGATCGAAGAGCTGTGTTATTATCTGTGCAACAATCTCTATCTGATCGATTATACGATCATGAATGAACAGCTCTGCGACTGGCTTGCCGAGGAACTGGGAATGGAAATTCTGGCGGCAGAGTTAAGAGACGTGCTGCGTCTGAGGGGATCTGTGGAAAAGTTTGTGCTGACCATCCTGAAATCCTCCAGGATATACCGGGAGCCGGAGATGATCCGTATTCAGAATGTGCTGGAGCATCTGAAAAACCAGAAGGATATCGAACGCCAGAAATTTAAAGGCGACAACCTGTTGGAAAGCGGGGAGCTGGAGGAGGCTATCCTTGTGTATCAGGCAATCTTAAACGGCGAGAAAGACGAGACAGTGGACGACAAGTTCTACGGCAGAATCTACGCCGGGCTGGGCGCTGCCTACGGACGGCTTTTCCTCTATCAGGAGTCTGCGCGTATGTATGACAGAGCTTACCAGATGTGCGAAGATAAGGCGCTGATCAAGCCGTATCTCTACGCCTCCTATAAATATATGTCGTTGGAGGAATACCACATCCTCATCACGAAGAATGAAGAGTACATGGTGGTCAATGCGCAGATGCGCAGGGAGATTGACGAGATAAGAAAAAACATGCCGGAAGAGGTAGACCCTGGAGCGCTTGAGAACTGGAAAAGGCAGCATCGCAGGAGCCACACATAAGGACAATTCCTGTTTGACAGGGTATGATCCGTGTGATAGAATACAGTGGTAACTTTATCGTGGTGCAGTGGCTCATCGGTAGAGAAAAAAAGCGAAGCCGGATATCCGGCGATGGAGGGTATTATGAAGAAAAAAGTATTAAGCGTCCTGCTCTGTGCGGGACTTGCGGTTTCCATGCTGGCGGGCTGCGGCTCTGATAAGAACGCGGGATCAGGCAGTGATGCCGCTGACACTGCTGATGCGGGCGATATGGATTATGTGAAAGAGAAGGGTACTCTTGTCGTAGGGATTACGAATTTCGAACCCATGGATTACAAGGATGAGAACGGAGAGTGGGTCGGATTTGACGCGGAACTTTCTACTGCATTTGCGGAGGCACTTGGCGTTGATGTGGAGTTTGTGGAGATAGACTGGGACAACAAGATCCTGGAGCTGGAGGGCAGGACCATTGACTGCGTATGGAACGGCATGACGCTCACTCCTGAGGTGACAAGCGCAATGGAATGCTCAGACGCTTATCTGGAAAACGCACAGGTTGTTGTTGTTCCTTCTGATAAGGCAGACCAGTATCAGGACGAGGACAGCCTTGCTGACTTAAGCTTTGCCGCTGAAGCTGGAAGCGCAGGAGAGGAAGAACTCGAGGCAAGAGGGCTTAATGTCACACCGGTTACCGCTCAGGCAGATGCCCTGATGGAAGTGGCGGCAGGGACATCTGACGCGGCAGTGATCGATCTGCTTATGGCAGCGGCCATGATCGGGGAAGGGACAAGCTATTCTGATCTTACATATACAGTTCACTTAAACAGCGAGGAGTACGGAGTAGGATTCCGCAAAGGCTCTGACCTTGCGGCCGAACTGAATGAATTCTTAGCAAAATGCTACGAGGACGGAACGATTCGGGAGCTTGCCGGGGAGTACGGAGTACAGGCAGCTCTGATCGCGGAATAATGCCGGAAAAAGAAAATAAATTTACAGACGGAGTATAACATGAACTTTTCAGAACAGTTTCCAATTGTTTTTCAGGCGCTGAACGTGGGATTTTTACAGACCTTGAAGTTGTTTTTTGTGACACTTCTTGGCGCTATCCCGCTGGGGCTTATTATTTCCTTCGGATCGATGGCCCGCTTTGCGCCGCTTCGTTATCTGACAAAGATTATTGTGTGGATCATCAGGGGCACCCCTCTGATGATCCAGCTTTTGATCATTTACTTTCTGCCCGGACTGCTGGGAAACAATATCTGGGGCGGTGGGGAGACAGGAAGGTTTCTTGCGGCTTCCGTGGCGTTTATATTTAATTATTCCTGTTACTTTTCGGAGATATACAGAGGCGGCATCCAGGGAGTGCCGAAAGGACAGGAGGAGGCAGGTCTTGTGCTTGGCATGACCAGAAGCCAGATTTTCTTTAAAATCACGCTTCTGCAGATGATCAAGCGGATTGTTCCGCCCATGTCAAACGAGATCATCACACTGGTGAAGGATACCTCCCTTTCCCGTATTATTGCTCTTCAGGAGATCATCTGGGCGGGCCAGTCTTTCTTAAAGGGCAATCAGGGGATCGCCGGAGTGATCTGGCCGCTGTTCTTCACGGCAGTGTACTATCTGATTTTTAACGGCATACTGACGGTCCTTCTGGGACGTCTCGAGAAAAAACTGGATTATTTCAGATAGGAGGTGGAGCAGATGGCGATATTGGAAGTACAGAATGTAAGTAAAAGCTTCGGAAATACCGAAGTATTAAAAGATATCAGCTTTTCTCTGGAAAAAGGGAAAGTGCTGTCACTTATCGGCTCGTCGGGAAGCGGGAAAACGACTCTGCTGCGGTGCCTGAATTTTCTTGAACGGCCGGACAGCGGAGTTATCCGGGTGAACGGGGAGACATTGTTTGACGGAAACGATCCCGAGACAAAGCAGGAGAGCGAGATACGCAGGAAACGGCTGCATTTTGGCCTGGTGTTCCAGTCCTTCAATCTGTTCCCGCAGTATACAGCTCTGGAGAATGTGATGCTTGCAAAAGAACTTCTTGAGAAGGAGAAGCCGGAGTATAAATCCCGCAAAAAAGAAGTCCATTCACAGATCGAGGCGGAGGCAAAGGCACTGCTGGATCAGATGGGACTGTCCGACAGGAGGAACAACTACCCGCACCAGCTATCGGGCGGCCAGTGTCAGAGAGTGGCGATTGCCAGAGCTCTGGCGTTAAAGCCGGACATCCTCTGCTTTGATGAGCCGACCTCGGCCCTGGATCCGGAACTGACCGGGGAGGTGCTTAAGGTGATCAAAGGACTTGCAGATCAGGAGACGACAATGATCATCGTTACGCATGAGATGGCGTTTGCCAGGGATGTGTCCGGCCGGGTTATCTTCATGGACGATGGATGTATCACAGAGCAGGGGACTCCGGAAGAGGTGTTCGGTAATCCCAAAGAAGAGAGGACAAGACAGTTTTTGTCAAGATACACAAATGGATAGGGCTTCAAGGTGGAAGAAAGACGTGGGCTTTGCTTCTGCCTTTTTCTATGAAAAAATAAAAGGAGCAAAAATGACAGATTTTGAGAGAGTATCAGCGGAACCCCAGAGCGGATTCCACGGGATATATGGAGAGCCAAAAGCTGAATTACGGAAGGCAAAGCCCGGATTGCTGCCTGCTTCAGACTGCCGCTGCATTTAATGCTTGCCTCAGATACCGCACTGATGGTAGTATAATAGATGTGTATACAAACAGATATGATACAGATAAGGAGATAAGACCATGTCAAATGACCGTTATGTAAGTCCGCTTTCCGAGCGTTACGCGAGTAAGGAGATGCAGTATATCTTTTCCCCGGATAAGAAGTTCCGCACATGGAGAAGACTCTGGATAGCTCTTGCAGAGACAGAGAAGGAGCTGGGCTTAAATATCACAGATGAGCAGATTGAGGAACTGAAAAGCCATGCGGACGACATCAACTATGATGTGGCGAAGGAGAGGGAACGTGTTGTGCGCCACGATGTCATGTCTCACGTCTATGCTTACGGCGTCCAGTGCCCGAAGGCAAAAGGGATCATCCATCTGGGAGCCACCTCCTGTTATGTGGGTGATAACACGGATATCATCGTGATGTCCGAGGCGCTGAAACTGGTGCGCAGGAAACTGGTCAATGTGATCGCGGAGCTTGCGAAGTTCGCAGAGGAGCAGAAAAGCCAGCCCACACTTGCTTTCACGCATTTCCAGCCGGCACAGCCGACCACTGTCGGGAAACGGGCCACACTTTGGATGCAGGAGTTTGTCATGGATCTGGAGGATCTGGACTATGTGCTCGGAAGTCTGAAACTCCTTGGCTCAAAGGGAACGACAGGAACACAGGCGAGCTTCTTAGAACTGTTTGACGGGGATCAGGAGACGATCGATAAGATCGATCCTATGATCGCAGAGAAGATGGGATTTTCGGCATGTTATCCGGTGTCAGGGCAGACTTACACAAGAAAAGTGGATACAAGAGTGCTCAATGTATTGGCGGGCATCGCGGCCAGTGCCCACAAGTTCTCTAATGACATCCGGCTTCTCCAGCACTTAAAAGAGATCGAGGAGCCATTTGAAAAGACACAGATCGGTTCTTCCGCCATGGCGTATAAGAGAAATCCCATGAGAACTGAGCGCATTGCCTCTCTGTCCCGGTATGTGATGGTGGACGCGTTAAACCCGGCTATCACTTCCGCGGCCCAGTGGTTTGAGCGCACTCTTGATGATTCGGCGAATAAGCGTTTAAGCGTGCCGGAAGGATTCCTCGCTATCGACGGGATACTTGACCTTTGTCTCAATGTGGTGGACGGTCTTGTGGTCTATCCGAAAGTCATCGAGAAACGCCTTTTGTCAGAGCTTCCTTTTATGGCGACAGAAAATATTATGATGGATGCGGTCAAAGCCGGCGGAGACAGACAGGAACTTCACGAGAGGATCAGAGAGCTCTCAATGGAAGCTGGAAAGAATGTAAAGGAAAAGGGACTGGACAATAATCTTCTGGAACTGATCGCGGAGGATACCGCGTTCAACTTAAGCCTTGAGGATCTGAAAAAGACCATGGATCCGGGGAAATATGTGGGACGCGCCAAAGAGCAGACAGAGGCATACTTAAAGAACGTGATCCACCCTCTTCTGAAGGAAAATAAGGATATCATCGGGATTACGGCGGAGATCAATGTATAACTGTATAAATAAATTGTAAAAACTTGCAAAGGAATGTTGCAAAGGATTGCGGCATTCCTTTTTCTCTGATACCTTATCCTTTGGAAGAGATGTGGAAAATATTTCCTTAAGATATTATGGTGAAGAAAGGAAAGGTATTTCAAATGGAATGGTGTGAGACACTTTATGGGGAGCTTGGGATAACAGAGAGATTCGTAAGACTTGGGAGAACTCTGATCGTTCTTCTCATGTTTGGAATAATCGCAGTGAAAGGGTATGATACGGGGCAGGGAAGCCTTAAGATGAGTGCAGAACTTCCGGCGGCAGAGGGCATGACCGGAAAGAGTGCAGCTGTGGAGAGTGCCGCCGCGGCGAATATAACAGCGGAGCCGGCTGTAAACGCAGCAAAGTATTTTAAAGATATACCTCTGGCATTTTCGGTTTCTGAGGCGACGGAGGCCGCTCTGCTTATGGACTCCGAGAAGGTTTCCGCGATGTCGCCAGAGCTTCCGGTGGTTTGGACGGAAGAAAAGTATGCATTGACAGCGCCGGTGATGCCGGAGGCGGCGATTTCTTCTGCAGCGGACGAACCGAAAGTGATGCTTCCTTCTGTACCGAAGGAGCCGGAAGCAGTGATTCCTTCTGTGCCAGAGGAGCCGGAAGCGGTGCTTCCTTCTGTGCCGGAGGAGCCGGAAACGGTGATTCCTTCTGTGCCGGAGGAGCCGGAAACGGTGATTCCTTCCGTGCCGAAGGAGCCGGAAGCAATTGTTCCTCCGGTTACGGATTCATCAGGGAATTCAGAGGACAGTGTTCCGCCGGCAGCAGAGGGATTCCTTGTGGACGAGTCCGGGATAATCTATGGTGTCACAGATGCACTGGTTATTGCTGACGGCTGCCTGGTCCTGCCCTCTGAGGGATGCTCAGGTATTGCCTTTGGAGCATTTGCGGACGCTCCGGGCGGAATCTATGAAGTCTATATTCCATCAAATATCACATATATCGCTGAGGGTGCGTTTACCGGACTTTTTGAACTGGAATGGTTTGAGACTGCTGCGTCAGGTACATATTATACAGAAGACGGTGTGCTTTTATCAGAGGGCGGGACTTGTGTTCTCAGCTTTCCTTCAGGAAGAATCGGGAGCTATAAAGTTCCGGCAAGTGTGAGCCGGTTTGCGTACGGCGCGTTTGACAGTGCGCATATCGATACAGTAGATGCAGCTGACTGCCTGTTGACAGATGTGGGAAATTTTCCCGAGACAATACTGCTTTTGCAGAAGTGACAGGTGAGGTACGTGCGAAAGGTGTTTATTGAAGAATCCTCCAATATGTTCTATAATATTTTTATATAAAATGAACAACTGCAGAATACAGCAGAAGGGAGGGGCTTTATGAGCGAGAGAAACATACTCCAGATATTGAGAGACAGCAGGTATACTGTTGTTTTAAGCGGCCTGGGCCTGATGACGGAGAGCGGGTATCCCCTTTTGAGAGATGGGACAGAATCATATGAGATTGAGGAGAAGTACGGATATTCTTATGAGGAAATGCTAAACAGCAGCTTTTATTCCGCAAGGAAGGAATTATTCTTCCGTTTTTATAAGGAAGTCATCTTGAAAGCGGTAGAGATACCCCCTGGAAAAGGATTTTACATGCTAAAACAGCTTCAGGACAATGGACTGATTCACTCGATCATTACGCGCCGCATTGCAGGACTTGAGAACAGAGTCGGCTGTACGAACGTAGTGAATCTTAAAGGAACTGTCTTTGATAATTTTTGTCCGAATTGTGGAAGGCATTATCCTATCGAGTATATGAGAGAGGCAAAAGGAGTGCCTTTATGTGAGCAGTGCCTTGTGGCTATCCGCCCGAAGGTATGCCTTTTCGGAGAGATGATCGACAACGGCCTTATGACCAGAGCTGCGGAAGAAGTGGAGAAAGCAGACGTCATCCTCGTGCTGGGGGCCAGGCTGACCACGCCGCTGTGCAGCCAGATGCTGCAATATTATACAGGCACGAAACTGATTCTTGTGACAGAGTCAGAACATTACTCAGACCAGAGAGCGGACATTATCGTATATGGACGCTGCGATGACTTTTTAGAGAAACTGGTTTTTGAGTGCGGGAATTAAAATACAGACTGAAATTGGAGAGAGAAAATGAGCAACAGAGTAAGAACAAGATTCGCTCCGAGCCCGACAGGCCGGATGCACGTAGGAAATTTAAGAACAGCGCTCTATGCGTACCTGATCGCAAAACATGAAGGAGGAGATTTTATCCTTCGCGTGGAGGATACGGATCAGGAGCGTTTCGTAGAAGGGGCGCTTGATATCATCTACCGGACGCTGGAGAAAACGGGCCTGATCCACGATGAAGGACCAGATCAGGATAAGGGTTACGGGCCTTATGTGCAGAGCGAGAGACAGGCATCGGGACTTTATCTGAAATATGCCAGGCAGCTTGTAGAGCAGGGAGACGCATATTATTGTTTCTGTGACAAGGAGCGCCTGGAATCTTTGAAGACATCGGTTTCCGATGACGGGACAGATATTGTAGTCTATGACAAGCATTGCCTTGGCCTCAGCAAAGAGGAAGTAGAAGCGAATCTGGCGGCGGGGAAACCGTGGGTTATTCGTCTGAATGTGCCGGATGAAGGAGAGACTACGTTTCACGACGAGATCTATGGGGACATCACCGTGCCCAACAGCGAGCTGGACGATATGATCCTCATTAAGTCGGACGGCTTCCCGACATATAACTTTGCAAATGTCATTGATGATCATCTTATGGGGATCACCCATGTTGTGAGGGGCAATGAATACCTGGCTTCCGCACCGAAGTACAACCGTCTCTATGAGGCGTTCGGCTGGGAGATCCCGGTGTATGTGCACTGCCCGCTGATCACGGATGAGAACCACAAGAAGCTGAGCAAGCGGTGCGGGCACTCCTCTTATGAGGATCTGATCGATCAGGGATTTGTGTCCGAGGCCGTGGTAAATTATGTGGCGCTGCTCGGGTGGTGTCCCACGGGCAACAGGGAAATATTCTCTCTTGAGGAACTGGTTGAGGCATTTGATTACCACCATATGAGTAAGTCCCCGGCTGTATTTGATACTGTGAAATTAAAATGGATGAATGGTGAATACTTAAAGGCAATGGATTTTGACCGCTTTTATGAACTGGCCGGACCATATATCAAAAAGGCGGTGACAAAAGATTACGATCTGAGAAAGATCGCAGCGCTGGTTAAGACCAGGATCGAGATATTTCCTGATATTGCGGATCAGATTGATTTCTTTGAGGAACTGCCGGAGTATGACAATGAGTTATACAGACACAAAAAGATGAAGACAGATCCTGAGAAAGGCCTGGCGCTTCTTCAGGAGGCGCTCCCGCTCCTCGAGGCACAGGAAGATTACAGCAATGACGCGCTCTTTGAGATGCTGAAAGGATTTGCGGAGGAGAAGGGATACAAGGTTGGTTATGTGATGTGGCCTCTTCGCACCGCAGTGTCTGGAAAGCAGAATACGCCGGGCGGCGCGACGGAGCTGATGGAAGTGTTTGGAAAAGAGGAATCTCTGCGCAGAATCCGCGCAGGAATCGAGAAGCTGAGTTAAAAATGGGTTTTAATCAATCACAGAAAAAGGCTGTCTGCCATAGAGAAGGGCCCTGTCAGGTACTGGCGGGGCCCGGTTCAGGCAAGACACTGACTATCGTGAACAGAGTCCGCTATCTGATCGAAGAGTGCAGTGTAAGGCCGGAGGAGATCCTGGTCATTACGTTTACGCGCTATGCGGCGGCAGAGATGAAGACAAGGCTGTGCGCCCTCATGGGCAGACAGGATATTCCCGTGACAACAGGCACTTTTCACGGGATTTATTATGGCATTTTGAAATGGGCATACCGGTTTGGACCGCAGAATATTCTTTCCGAGGAAGAAAAGTACCAGATTCTGCGTTCTGTCGTGGGCAGACAGGAGATGGAAGTGTTCGACGAGGAGGATTTTCTGCGGGATATCGCCGGGGAGATCGGCAAAGTAAAGAATAACCGGGCAGATATCGAGCAGTTTGTATCTGCCAAATGCAGTGCGCAAAACTTCCGTGATATATATAAAGAGTACGAAAAGCAGAGAAAAGCACTGCGTAAGATTGATTTTGATGATATGCTCGTCGTCTGCTTCGAGCTGTTTGTCTCGCGCCCGGATGTTCTTGCCCAGTGGCAGGGAAGGTTTAAATATATTCTTGTAGATGAGTTTCAGGATATCAACCGTGTGCAGTATGATGTGATCCGGATGCTTGCACTTCCCGAAAACAATCTTTTTATAGTGGGTGACGATGACCAGGCAATCTACGGTTTCCGGGGCGCGGATCCTGAGATCATGTTCCGATTCAGGGAAGATTATCCCAACGCGGAGCAGATCGTTCTCAATGTGAATTACCGTTCCACCTCCAACATTGTCAACAGCGCGTTAAAAGTGATCGCAAATAATGAGAAGCGATTCGATAAGAAGATATCACCTCTCAGGGGAAAAGGAGCTTTTCTCCATATCCAGGAGCTGAAAGATTCCAATGAAGAGGCGCAGTATGCGGCGGATGAGATTGAGAAGAGGATTGAGAGCGGCATACCTGCTGAGGAAATTGCAGTCTTATTCCGTATCCATACCGATGCGCGTCCCGTGGTCGAGGAACTGGTCGCAAGGAAGATCCCTTTTCAGATGAGGGAGCATTTGCCGAATATCTACGACCATTTTATCGCGAAGGATATACAGGCGTATTTCCGTCTGGGAATGGGAGAGATGAGCCGAAAGGATTTACTTTTGATCTTGAATCGTCCGAAGCGGTACATCGGGCGTGACAGCTTATCGGACGGAGCTTCCTTTGAGAATATGAGGAAATTTTACTGCGACAAGAGCTGGATGACGGACCGGATTGATCAGTTTGAGTGGGACGTGAAGATGCTTTCGCGTATGGCGCCTTATGCGGCAATCCAGTATATCCGAAAGCGGATCGGGTACGACGACTTTCTGAAAGATTATGCATACACACATAAAGCAGAGCGTTCGGCCCTGAATGAAGTGCTCTCAGAGATCGAGGAGGCGGCAAGACCGTTCCCTTCTTTGAGGGAATGGTTTCGGCATGTGGAGGAATATACCGAGGCGCTTAAGAAAAAAGAACGGCAGAAAGATAAGGTGAGAGAGGGCGTGCGTCTGATGACGCTTCACGCCGCAAAGGGACTGGAATTTGACACTGTTTTTCTCGTGGGAGCAAACGAAGGGCAGATGCCCTATAAGAAAGCAAAAAGAGACAGTGAGATCGAAGAGGAGAGAAGACTTTTCTATGTGGGAATGACCCGCGCTAAGGAAATGCTCAAGATCTGCTATGTAAAAACAAAAAACGGGAAAGAGTTGTCTCCTTCCCGCTTTGTCGATGAACTTCTTGCCGAACAGGCGTGATCATTCGATATCGTCAAGGTCGATATCTCCAAAATCCTGTTCCTCCATCCATTCATTGAACGCCTCTGAAACGCGCTCAAACTCATCATCATCCAGAATGTTCTCAAGTCCGGGTTCCTCGTCCTCACCGTTGTCGATGAAACGGTAGAGATAGACCTGACCGTCATCATTGTCTCCTTCTTCATCAAGGGGAAGCAGGGCAATATACTCTCTGCCGTCTGTCTCGAAAATGGTGAGCACGGCACATTCTAATTCTTCATCATTTTCGAGTGTAAGTGTTACAGTGAGTGAGTCGTTTTCATTCATATGAATTTCTCCTTTTCGTCTGTATTGTGTATCATGATGGTATCAGAAAAAAGAGGCAAAAGCAAGGCAGAACTGTAACTATTGACATTCCTTTGAAACACGGTAGAATGAAAAGTGGATGATAATAGCAAGACAATCAACGAGGTAAGAAGATGAAGAAAAAACTGACCGCGATCATACTGACCGCAGTGCTTGTCGCTGTTTTTTTACCGGGGTGCAAGAAAAATGTAGGTACTCCCGAAGATAATCCTGTTCAGGAAGATACAGGAGAAAATATGCCGGAAGAAGAATATATTTTTGCATACAGCTGCGGCGATCTCACCGATCCTTTCTATGATGTGCTGAAGGAGTCGGTCCGCGCAGGAGTGGAGGAGCAGGGGCACCGTCTGGTAGTCAAAGATGCAGGGCAGGATGCCGCGCGGCAGGCTGAGCAGCTGGCGGCACTGGCAGAGGAGGACGTGGCGGCGGTATTTCTATGCCCGCTTGACGAGGAAACGATCACCCCCTCTCTTGAGATGCTCGACGAGGCAGGAATCCCGGTTATTAACCTCAGCGAGAGACTTGATGGATCAGGACTTTCCGATGCGTTTATCGGGTCAGACGAAAGCAATGCCGGCAAAGTGTGCGGGGAAGATCTGATGCAGAGAAGAACCACCGGCGGAACGCTGGTGATCGTGGAAGATTCCGGTAACAGTCTTATCAATGAAAGGATCACAGGTTTTGAGGAGGCTGTCCGAAACGGAGGATTTGAAGTGATAAAACGCATCGACACCGGGAAAACATCTGTAGGTGTACAAGAAGAGATGGAGCAGCTTTTGGCCGGCGAAGACCATATCGATGCTGTTATGTGCGGAGACGACCGCATGGCAGCCGAGGTGCTCGCTGCTTTTGAAGAAACAGGAGGAACAGGAAGTATTGTATACAGTGTGGGAGGATCTCCGGGTATAAAAAAGGCCCTCTTAGACCCGCAGAGTCCAATGATGGGAACGGGAGCTTTGTCACCTGTCAATATCGCAAAGACCGCGGTTAAAGTGGCAGCAGCTATTATCGACGGCGGACATTATGAGAAGGAGACAAGTATAGAGACATTCCTGATCAGCAGAGATAATCTGGAGATCTACGGAACGGACGGCTGGCAGTAAGAAAGGAACAGAATATGAATAAGACATCAGGAAGACCACAGCCATTTGGGGCGGTCGTAGAGGGAAGAAAGGTGAATTTTGCTGTGCAGGTGCCAGAGGGAAAGACCTGTGAGCTCCTTCTATACAAAAAGGGAAAAGAAGAACCGGAACATATCTTTGAAATGCCCGGAGAAGAGGGGATCGGCGAAGTCCGTTTCCTTATGATCGAGGACATTGATGCAAAGGACTATGAGTATAACTTCCGGATCGGCGGAAAGGTCTGCATTGATCCATATGTAAGGGAAATCACAGGCAGAAAGGCCTTTGGCAGGGCATATGATGTCTCAGAAGATCATGTGCGCGGGAAGCTGGTCGGCCCGGAATATGACTGGGGGGAGGATAAAAGACTCCATCTCCCGTGGAATGAGGTCGTGGCATACAGTCTTCATGTGCGGGGCTTTACGAAGCATAGTTCGTCGAAGGTAAAACATAGGGGAACCTATCAGGGAGTGATAGAAAAGATTCCCTATCTGAAGGAATTAGGCATCAACCAGATTCAGTGTATGCCGGTGTATGAATTTGAAGAGTGTGGAAAAGGAAAGATAAATTACTGGGGATACGGCCCGGCTTACTATTTTGCGCCGAAAGAAGCTTATGCTGCGGGAGAGTCTGCGGTACATGAACTCAAGGATATGGTCAGTGCATGTCACAAGGAGGGCATTGAGGTCATCCTGGAAATGCCTTTTACAGAAAATGTATCTGTATATACAGTGCTGGAATGTCTGCGTTTCTATATGCTGGAGTACCACGTGGACGGTTTCGTAATCAATCCGTACAGCGTTCCGTGGGAGTTTTTGATAAAAGATCCCCTGTTGAAGGATATCAAACTGATGCGTAAGGACGACGCTTTTCAGAATGTAATGCGGCGTTTCTTAAAGGGCGACGAAAATATGGTCAATGATGTAGTGTGGGCGCTCAGGCATCACTCGGTATCTGACGGGAAATGCAATTATATTACGGCGCAGACCGGATTTACTCTGTGGGATCTTGTGTCTTATGACAGCAAGCACAATGAAGCAAACGGAGAAAACAATTCGGACGGACCGGATTATAATTACAGCTGGAACTGTGGGGCGGAAGGGCCCAGCCGCAAGCGTGCGGTGACAGAGCTGAGAAAAAATCAGGTGAGGAACGCGTTCCTTCTTCTCCTTACAGCGCAGGGCACACCGTGTCTTTTGGCAGGAGATGAGTTTTATAATTCCCAGAAAGGGAACAACAACGTATATTGTCAGGACAACGAGACCGGATGGGTCGACTGGAGCCGGCTTAAGACAGACGATACTCTTTTTCAGTATGTGAAGGGGCTGATCGCATTTCGAAAGTCTCATCCGTGCCTGCATCGTAAGGAGGAGCTGAAAGGGCTTGATCAGACCGCGTGCGGCATGCCGGACGTATCCTACCATGGAGAGAGTGCATGGCAGATAAAAAATGAAGTGTCGAGCCGCCAGCTCGGAGTTCTCTACTCGGGCTCCGGGGTGGGAGGAAACGACTGCTTTATCGCCTATAACATGCACTGGGTTCCCCATACTTATGCACTGCCGTCCCCGGGCAAAGGGAAAGTATGGCGCACTGCCGTGTGTACGGCAGCGGGGAAACTGGAACAGTTGTCACCCTTAGAGAACCAGAAGAACATTGAACTTAAAGAGAGAAGCATCGCCCTGCTTGTCAGTGTTAAGGATGAGAGGAAGAAAGAGAAGCCGTCAGGAAGACAGAAAAGGAGCAGAAAATCCAATGAAAGCATGGCAGCATTTCCAGACAATCACAAAGCATAAAATCCTTGTTATGAAAGAGTGTTTTCAGGTAGGACTTTACAGACAAGGGCTCCTCCACGATCTGTCCAAGTACGGATGGTCGGAATTTCGGATTGGGTGTCAATATTATCAGGGAACAAGAAGCCCTAATAACGCGGAGCGTGAAGATAAAGGATTTTCTTCTGCATGGCTGCACCACAAAGGAAAGAATAAGCACCACTATGAGTATTGGATCGACTATAGTCTTGACGGAAGCCATAAGCTCACCGGGATGAAAATGCCCACACGCTATGTGGTGGAGATGTTCCTTGACCGGATCGCGGCAAGCAAAGTGTATAAAGGAGACAAGTATAAGGACAGTGATCCGCTGGAGTATTATCTGAACGGCAGGGCAGGCGATATGATGCATAAGGATACACGCCGGCTGTTAGAGGGGCTTCTTCGCATGCTTGCAGAGCAGGGAGAAGAGAAAACCTTTGCGTATATCCGAAGCAAAGTATTGAAAAAAGGCCTCATTCGGGATAATTGAGCTGATCGTCCCGAATGCCGGTGAGTACACCGGATAAAAATTTTTCTGCAAGGTATTTTGCCATAGGAAGGTTCATATCCAGGTAGTTTCCGCAGTCCCGCGCAGAGGCCCCGGGGATTTCACCCTCGTAAGAGGCGATGAAGGAGAACATCTCTTTCATGAGAGGGACAATATCTCTGGAGTCATAGTCTCCGGCGAGGAGAAGATAGAAGCCTGTGCGGCATCCCATAGGGCCGAAATAAATGGTGCGGTCCTTATATTCCTCGTGATTTCTTAGAAAAACAGCGCCTAAGTGTTCGATGGCATGGACTTCGGCGGTATTCATGACAGGCTCGTCGTTGGGGCTTGTCATGCGGATGTCAAAGGTGGTGATGACCGTGCCGTTTACCCGATCCTTTCTGGATACATAGAGGCCCGGCACGAGACGGATGTGGTCAATAGTAAAACTGGCGATCTTATTCATATGTCTTTCATTCCTTTCACTATATTTGTGTGTTGATTATGTTTCTATTATAGGATGCGAGAGAAGAAAATACAAGTCAGAGAGGAGAGATCATCATGATGATGTATATTGTCAGACACGGGGAGACAGATTGGAACAGATGGCGCAGAGTGCAGGGGCATAAGGATATCCCTCTGAATGATTACGGCAGACATCTGGCTGAACAGACCGCCGAGGGGATGAAGACCATCCGGATCGATATGGCATATACAAGCCCGCTGTCAAGGGCAAAGGAAACAGCGCAGATCATCCTTGCCGGAAGAGCGGTTCCGCTGATCGATGAGGAGCGGATAAAAGAACTCGGCTTCGGAAGCTATGAAGGACTGTGCTGCAGCGGCGCACATAGAGAGCCGGGGAGCGACGAGTTCAACCACTTCTTCACAGATACAAAAAACTATGTTCCGCCAAAGGACGGCGAGACGATACAAGAGCTTTATGAGCGGACGGGCAGTTTCCTGCGGGAAATGTGTCAAAGAGAAGAGGAATTAAAAGATAAGAATATTCTTGTCTCCACACACGGGGCAGCCATGAATGCGCTCTTAAACCGTATCAAAGGGAATTTATCAGTGGAAGAGTTCTGGCGGGAGGAAGTACCGCCGAACTGCGCAGTCACAATAGTGGAAATAAAAGACGGGAAGATGACAATCGCCAGAGAAGGGGTGATCTTCCATAAAGAAAAAGTGAGGAAGTGGAAAGCGGTATAGACGCGGACTGCCGGGGCGATAGAATAAAACGATATTCCATCGCCCCGGCAACTTTGGATTTTACAGGTATCCTCTCTTCTCAAGTGTGTTGAGGATATTTCTTCCTTCTTCCGTTCCTTCGATGATCCTTCTGGCGCGCACGCTGTCACCGATGTTTATGATCTCGATATGGTCGTCGTCCTCAAAGGCCTCTCTTAACTGCTGGAGCACCGGATGCTCAGCCTTCATTCCCAGGCAGACGAAACCGTAGTCAAAGGGAAGTTCTTCCTGTCCGTCTTTTGTCTCTACAAGGAAGTTGTCCGGGCGGACTTCTTTTAATGCAGTGTTCGGCATCTGGCGTACATTGTACTTCTTCATCAGAGTGTTGATGTCTGACTTGGATACCGGGTCAATGCCGTTTCCGATGACAGGCATCATCTCTATGATACTCACATCCGCGCCGCGGGGAGCGAAAAATTCTACTACGTCAAGGCCTACCGCGCCGCCGCCGATGACAACGACTTTCCTGCCGGTGAGATCTTCCGGATATTCCTGTATATGGTCGATCATATTCAGGATCGAGGAAACTTTTCCTCCCTCTTTGTCAATATTCTCATGCAGCCCGGGGATCGGGGGCAGGAGCGGAGAGGAGCCGGTAGCGTTTACGATCACGTCTGGATTTAAGCTGCGGATGAAATTCACGTCAGCTTCCATATTGGTAAACGCAAACAGGTTACGCAGTTTGTTTGTGCGGTGTACCATGTAGTTCGGGAAGTCGGAAAGGCGTTTCTTGTCAGGAATCTTGGAGATCTCGGCAGCAAGTCCGCCAAGGTTCGGTTTCTTCTCAATGAGGAAGGTGGTGCATCCCACCTCCGCCGCTGTACAGGCAGCTTCCATGCCGGCAGTACCGCCGCCGACTACAACGACGTTGCACGGTTTTGTAATATGACGTTTTTTATAGACATCTCCGTTTGGCACTTCTGGATTGATTGTACAGCGGATCGGGCGGTTGATGCCGATACGGTTTCCGGCGCAGCCGATGTTGCAGGAGATACATTTGCGGATGTCGCATACGTCTCCGAATTCTACTTTGTTCACCCACTCAGGGTCGGCGATCAGTCCGCGTCCCATACCGATCAGGTCGGCGTCGCCTCTTGCAAGGATATCATCGGCAACTTTCGGGTCACGGATATTTCCCATTGTCACACAAGGTTTATTGTAGCGCTCTTTGACTGCCCTCGCCATGTAGGACCTCCAGCCGTCCGGGAAATGATTGGAGTCGATCTGGTACTGGATAGAGCCGTTAAGTCCGCAGGAAACGTCGATGACATCAACCTCTTCCTGGATATACTGAAGATAATCCAGACAGTCGTCCAATGTATTGCCGCCTTCCATGAACTCGTCTGCGCTGACACGCAGGAAGATGGGGAAGAACGGCCCCACCTGGCGTCTTACTTCCTCGACTACAAGGCGGGCAAAGCGCGCGCGGTTTTCGGGAGAGCCCCCGAACTCGTCTGTCCGCTTGTTTGTGATGGGGGAGAGGAACTGGCTTAACAGGTAAGAGTGTCCGGCATGGATCTCCACTGTGTCAAAGCCCGCGATCTGTGCGCGTCTTGCGGCATCTCCATATTTTTTTATGATGCGCATGATCTCATCTTTTTCCAGTGGACGGGGGATCTCGCCGCCTTCCTTGGAAGGAATGTTGGAAGCGGATACCGGCTGCATATTCGTACGCGCCGACTGCGCGGACGCTCCGGCATGGTTTAACTGGATGCCGATGCATGCGCCGTGTTTGTGGACCGTCTCTGTCAGCTTGAACAGACGGGGAATATAGTTGTCATGATCAATGCGCAGCTGCGTTGTTCCGTTGGAGCCTTCCGGGGAATCAACGCTGGCGTTCTCTACCATGATAAGCCCTGTACCGCCTTTGGCGCGCTGCTCATAGTAGTTGATGTGGAGAAAACTCATCTCTCCGCTCTGTTCGCCGTAGTTTGTCCCCATGGGGGTCATCATAATGCGGTTCTTTAAGGTCATGCGGCGAACCGTAAAGGGTTCAAAAATGTGTTTGTAGTCTTTTTTCATATTGATTGATCTCCTAATAAACAAATTACAGAATTTTGAGAGGTTGTTTGATATTTGATTAACAATTTGTTTACGCCTCATATTATAAGGAAAGAATGGTTATATAACAAATGAATATTTTTGTGTAAATTCATAGATAATATCTATAAATTATGATATTTTATAAAAAAGATAAAATGAGCTGTCAGAAAGAGAAGTTAAAAAGACGGCAAAAAAGGAGACAGGATGAATCTCAATCAACTGCATTATTTTTCAAAACTGGCGGAGGTAGAGCACTATACAAAAGCTTCCGACGAGCTGAATATTTCCCAGCCTTCCTTAAGCCACGCCATTCGTGAGCTGGAGAAGGAACTGGGCACGAAGCTTTTCGAAAAGCAGGGGAGAGGTGTTGTGCTGACAAAATACGGAAGGCTTTTCCGGGAATATGCGGATGAGTCGCTGAAGATACTCGATACTGGAGTGAGGAAAGTACGAAGCCTGACCGGGCAGACGGAAGGGGTGATAGAATTAGCCTATATCTATACACTGGGAAGCGAGTTCGTTCCGAGGCTTGTCAGTGATTTTATCCGCACGCATGAAGAACTGAAAGTGCAGTTCCGGTTTACTGTGGGGAATACGTCGGAGGTCATACAGGGAATAAAAGAAGAGCGCTTTGATATTGGGTTCTGTTCCATGACGGATAGGGAATCAAATATCAGCTTCACCCCTGTGGGAACGGAAAATCTTGTAGTTGTGGTGCCGAAAGGACATCCTCTGTCCGATGAGGAGGCGGTGGATCTGGAACAGGCGGCGTCCTATCCGCAGATCTTCTACACTCAGAACAGCGGTCTGCGCCCGGTGGTGGACCGGATGTTTGAACAGATAAAGATGACTCCGCGGATTGCCTATGAGATTGAGGAAGACGGTTCCATGGCGGGGCTTGTGGCACAGAATTTCGGTATTGCCGTGATGCCGGAGATCCCTGTTTTAAGCCAGCTTCCCGTAGACATCCTGCCGATCCGCAACCAGCATGAGATGCGGTACGTCTATATGGCAAGAGCGGCGGACAAGTACCAGCCGCCCCTTGTGCAGAGGTTTGCGGGGTATGTAAAACGTCACCGGATGTAAGAAGGTTACCAAAATGCGCGGTGCGCACGGCATCACAGACAGCATTATATGTCAGATACGCGCTCCCTCTTTTCGTACAAAAGAGATGAAATTTTTGACGGCGGGGATCTGATAGCGGCTTTTCAGATATCCCATATATACAGTGTGCTGGAGATTAATATCCGTCAGATGCAGCCGCTCCAGCCGGAAATGGCCGAGACTGTCCACGTCCGCTACGAGAGCGATGCCGAAGTCCTCGGCCACAAGGGAAGCGATGGCGTTCTCATCCGGCGACTCACAGATGATATCGGGATGGATGGAGTAAGCTTCATAAGTGCGGTTTGTGAAACCGCCCAGACCGGAGAACCGGTCATATCCGATGATCGGATAATGCTCCAGATCACGGAGAACAGGTTCCTTTTTTTCGGCGAGGGGATGGCCTAGAGGGGTGATGATGATCATTTCCTGATCAAGAATGGGGACAAAGTTAATGTCTGGCTCATTCTCCACATAGGAACCAAGGATCACGTCATAATGCTCGGCTTTCAATCCTTCGACCATCTCAGCGGTGTGCTTCTGATGAAAGGTGAAGGAGACCTCTTTATTCTTGTCATTGCTTAAAAAGCGCCGCACCAGATGTGGAATGTAACGTTCCGCCAGCGGGAAGACATAGGCGATATCTACATGTCCGGCGCTGCCGGAGAGACGCTTCATCTGATTTTCGGCGAGAGCCACTTCGGACAGGATGCGGTCCGTATGTTCGAGAAAAATACGCCCGCATTTTGTGAGCGAGATTGTGCGGCCCTGCCGCTCGAACAGAATAATACCCAGTTCATCCTCAAGGTTGGCGATAGAACGGCTTAAGGAAGGCTGTGAGATATTAAGCTCTGATGCGGCCAGGCGGAAATGCTGGCATCGTGCTACAGTCTGAAAGTAGGCGAGCTGGTTCAATGTCATTGTGAAAACTCCTCTCTTCGAAAAGTCAGGCGGGCTTCCGTATCAAAATTGCTTTTGTTGTATTATATCATAAATGATAGTATAAAACTATCAAAATAAGAAAAAAGATGTATTAGAAGTATAGAATAAAATGTCGTATAATAAAAGTACAGAGATTGTTTGATATTTAACAAACGCATTGCGGCGCACAACACAACAATACACGCATAAACGTGCCGCGTGCAGGAGACCATGGGTCGGACATTCTTAAGGAAAAAGAGTGAAAAAAGGAGAGAAAATCATGGCAGAAAGAATCACAGGACACACAGAACTTATCGGACTTATGGCGTACCCGATCCGTCATTCCAGTTCACCGGCAATGCATAATGAGGCATTTGCCCAGCTCGGTCTGGACTACGCTTACCTTGCGTTTGAGGTTGATAACAGCACACTTGAGGATGCTGTAAAAGGCCTTCGCGCATTGAAGATGGTAGGCTCTAACGTATCTATGCCTAATAAGACAGTCGTAGGCCAGTATCTGGATGAGCTGTCGCCGGCAGCAAAGATGTGCGGAGCTGTCAATACGATCGTAAATGACAACGGCAGACTCATTGGACACATCACAGACGGCATCGGATATATGCAGTCCTTAAAGGACAATAATATTGATGTAATCGGAAAGAAAATGACGATCACAGGAGCAGGCGGAGCCGCAAAAGCGATTGAGGTCCAGGCAGCTTTGGACGGTGTGAAAGAGATATCCATCTTCAATATTAAAGATAAATTCTGGGAAGCGGCAGAGGAGACTGTTAAGACGATCCGCGAGAACACAGACTGTATCGTAAATCTGTATGACCTTGACGATAAAGAGAAGTTAAAAGAAGAGATGGCAGACAGCTACCTTTTCGCACAGGCGACAGGCGTAGGCATGAAGCCGCTGGAAGGAATGTCTGTTGTTCCGGATAAATCCTTCTTCCGCCCGGATCTTATCGTGACAGATACGATCTACTCCCCGAGAGAGACAGTTCTCCTTAAGATGGCAAAAGAGGCAGGATGCAAGACAATGAACGGTCTCGGCATGATGCTCTTCCAGGGAGACGCGGCGTTCTATCTGTGGACAGGCAAACACATGCCGATCGACCACATGAAAGAAGTTCTGGATATCAAGTACGACTAAGATCTAAAAGGAAATGGAAATGCAGAGGCGGGCGGGAACGTCTGCCGGGAAATCTACAAAAATGAGAGAAAGAGAGAGAAACAATGAACAAGAAATATCTGCCAAGTGCATTAATACTTTACTTGAACTATTTTATACATGGTATCGGATGTTCCATCTTAGGCCAGCAGAGTGTGAAAGAACTGCTTGCGGGCCAGTGGGGCATGAGCGACGTCATGGGAGTTACGGCAGTAGCGGCAGCTCTCGGACTGGGACGATTGATCTCCCTTCCGTTTGCAGGCCCGTTATCTGATAAACTGGGAAGAAAGCTCTCCGTGCTGATCGGATGCGCTTCCTATGTGATCTTTTTTGCAGGCATCGTGTTCTCGCCGAATATGACGGTTGCTTATGCGGCGGCAGTCCTCGGAGGTATCGCAAACTCCTTCCTTGACACAGCCACATATCCGGCAGTTGCCGAGATCATCTACAAATACACAGGTATCGCTACAATGGGAATCAAGCTGTTTATTTCTGTCGCACAGCTTCTGATGCCGTTCTTCCTTGGAATCTGCGTGGGAACAGCGCTTGACGTTCTTACACTTCCGTTTGTATGCGGTATCGCGATCGCAGTTCTCGGCGTGCTGGCAATCTTCGCACCGCTGCCGAAGGTAGAGGGCGTAGGAAAGGGCGAATCTTTCCTGAACAACCTGAAAAACGCCCACTTCTCCATCGAGAGTGTGGCGCTGATCCTCATCGGATTTACCTGCACGGCAACATTCCAGTTGTGGCTCAACTGTGCACAGACTTTTGGTAAAGAAGTTGCGGGCATTCCAGCTGAGAGCGTTGCTGTGATGCAGACTTACTATTCAGCAGGAAGTCTTGTGGCTCTGTTTATTACAAGTATCCTGACAACAAAGTTCAAACAGGTACGTTTCCTCGTGATCTATCCGATCATTTCACTGGTAATGCTGGCTCTTGTATACATCATTAAGAGCCCGATGATCTGCTACGTGGGAGCATTCGTGATCGGTTACTCCGCAGCCGGCGGTGTCCTTCAGATTGCGACGGCCGTTGCGAACGACCTGTTCCCGAAGATCAAGGGAACTCTTACCAGCCTTGTTATGATCGCGTCCAGTCTTTGCAATTACACGATCCTGACAGCGGCTTCCGGCATGACGGCATCAGGTGTTATCCTTATGAACATTGTGATCACAGTCATCGGTATATTACTTGCGCTCTTTGTAAATGCAAGATATGGAGTCCTGCTGAAAAATGCAGAGACGTCTAAATAGTCGCGATACTGTTTATATATGGCCTGCCGGGTGTGCCGCCAGGAGGCGCGCCCCGGAAATGCCGACAGCTTTCCAAGGAGGTAAAAATATGAATCCGGTAAAGGTAAGAAATATTGAGATCGGAACAGGAATTCCGAAGATCTGCGTGCCGATCGTAGGCGTGACAAAGGAAGAAATTATCAAGGCAGCAGAGAAGATCAAAACGACCGCAGCCGATGTTGTAGAGTGGCGTGTGGACTGGTACGAGGATATTTTTGATTTTGAGAAGACAGAGGATACGATGAAAGCTCTTCGCGGGACATTGGGAGATATGCCGATTCTTTTCACATTCCGTACATCAAAAGAAGGCGGAGAGAAAGCAATCGAAAAGGATGTTTATGTAGAACTGAACCAGAAAGCGGCTAAGACAGGTCTGATTGACCTTGTGGATGTAGAGGCGTTCACAGGGGACGACGCGGTGAAGGCAGTCATTGAGACGGCGCACGGATGTGGAGTGAAAGTTGTCGCTTCCAACCATGACTTCCACAAGACGCCGTCTCAGGAAGAGATCGTGTCACGTCTTAAGAAAATGCAGGAGTCAGGCGCTGATATCCCGAAGATTGCCGTGATGCCGCAGAACAAGAAAGACGTGCTTACCCTTCTGGCAGCAACAGAAGAGATGGCGACAGAGTATGCGGATCGCCCGATCATTACCATGTCAATGTCCGGAACAGGCGTTATCAGCCGTCTCTGCGGCGAAGTATTTGGTTCGGCGCTGACATTCGGAGCAGTGGGAAAGGCTTCTGCACCGGGACAGATGGGAGCGGAGGATTTAAAGACTGTGCTTACACTTCTCAATAAGAGCCTGTAACCCGGAGGAAATGGCATATCCTAAATGCCATGTTTCAAGGAGAACATCATGAAAAAAGTTTTACACTGGATTGACGAATATCTGGAAGAAGTCCTGCTGGTGGCGGCGCTTGCCGCCATGGCAGTGATCATGGGGATACAGGTGTTTTCAAGATATGTGCTGAGCGCATCCTTATCATGGTCCGAGGAACTGACGAGGTACATCTTTATCTGGGCAGGCTTTTTAAGTGTCAGCTACTGTACGAAGAAATGTATCTCAATCAAGATCGAGCAGTTTGTCGCGCTTTTCCCGAGGCGCGGCAAAGCCATGTTCAAGGTGGTGAATCATACACTGGAACTGATTCTGTTTTTCTATCTGATCCCATTTGCATGGAAGTATCTGATGTCCGCCGTAGCGAACGGACAGACAAGTCCCGCTATGGGGATTCCTATGTATTATGTTCAGGCAGCGCCCCTTGTGGGATTCATCCTCTGCGCTGTGCGTGTGCTTCAGAGATGGCTCGCAGAGTGGCGTGTTGTGCGCGGAAAGGGGGAGGAGTAAGATGTCATCGATCGTAGTATTTATTATATTTGTAATCTGTCTGATCATCGCGATCCCTGTGTCCATTTCCCTGGGGATCGTCTCTGTGCTTCCGGGCGCTTTTGACCCGTCCTTTACGGCCAGCGGAACCTATGTCATCCGCTCTATGCTCGGCGGACTGGACAGTTTTCCTCTTCTCGCGGTACCTATGTTTGTACTTTCGGGAATCATCATGGCAAGAGGAGGTATCTCAAGAAAGCTGTTTGATGTATTCGCGTATTTTATGGGAAAAAGGACAGCGGGAATGCCCTGCGCGGTTGTGGTGACCTGTCTGTTCTATGGAGCTATATCAGGTTCCGGACCGGCAACGGTGGCGGCAGTGGGCAGCATGACCATCCCCATCCTCATTGAGATGGGATATGACAAGAAATTTTCCACTGCCATCGTGGCGGTAGCCGGAGGTCTGGGCGTCATCATACCGCCCAGCATCCCGTTTATTATGTATGGCATGGCGTCCGGAGCGTCGGTGAGCGATCTGTTCATCGCGGGAATCATTCCAGGGCTTTTGATCGGCGGCCTTCTTATGGTCTATGCGTTTTATTACTGCAGGAAAAACGGAGAGGATCAGCAGAAGAAGGAAGCCATGGTGGGAGAGCTCCACGCAAAGGGCTTCTTCAATGTATTAAAGGACAGTGCCTTTGCCTTGTTAAGTCCGGTGATCATCTTAGGCTGTATCTATACGGGCATCGCGTCCCCCACGGAAGCGGCGGTTATTTCCGTATTCTACGCGCTGATTATCAGTCTGTTCGTATACAGGAGTATCAAGGTGAAGGATATATGGGCCATCCTTGTGGAGTCCATCCGCACCTATGCGCCCATCCTGTTTATTCTGGCGGCGTCCATCGCGTTTTCCAGAGTGCTCACACTCATGCAGGTACCGCAGACCATCAGCGCATGGATACTGTCACACTTTACCAGTAAGATCGTTCTGCTGCTCGTGATCAATGTATTCCTCCTTATCGTGGGAATGGTCATGGATACGACACCGGCGATCCTGATCCTGACGCCGATTCTGCTTCCGATCGTGGAGGCAGTGGGAGTGGACCCGATCCACTTCGGAATCATTATGGTCGTGAACCTTGCCATCGGATTCGTGACGCCGCCTATCGGGGTCAATCTGTTTGTGGCCAGCTCGCTTACGGATATTCCCATTATGGATATTGCGCGAAAGGCAATGCCCATGATCGTTTATTTCCTGATCGCGCTTCTGGTGATCACATTTGTACCGGCGCTTAGTCTGGTATTATTAGGATAAAAGAGAGGAGAAGGCTGATATGAGAAATAAGAAACTGACAGCCCGCCTCCTGTCCGTGCTTGTGGCGGGAGGGCTTACTGCGGGGCTTCTCTCCGGCTGTGCGCAGAGCACGGACGGGGAACAGAGATACGCCTATCCTCTAGGCACGGCCAGTCCCGAGGATACGGTGACCCAGATTTACGCGGAGAAATTTGCCGAGGAGGCGGAACGCTTAAGCGGCGGCCGGATCAAGATCACAGTATATCCGAACAGTGTGCTCGGCGGTGACAGAGAACTTCTGGAGAGCTGTTATGACGGAGATATCCCTTTCGTCGTACAGAACACGGCGCCTCAGGTAAACTTTATTGACGATACGGCTGTCTTTGACATGCCGTGTGTGTTTGAAGATATTGATTCCATGAGAGAGACTGTGGACAACCCGGAATTTATGGAACTGATGCGGGATTCTTACAGGGAGGCGGGATTCGAGCTTCTCGGATATGCGGACCAGGGATTCCGTGTCATGTCCAGCAACAAGGCGGTGGAAGACTTCTCTGATTTTAAGGGACAGAAGATCCGTACCATGGAAGACCCCTACCAGCTTTTATTCTGGAAAAAACTGGGTTCCAACCCAACCCCTATGAACTTCAGCGAGGTGTATATCGGACTGCAGCAGAACACGATCGATGCGCAGGAGAACCCCTATGAGGTAATCGTGTCAAACCGTCTGTATGAGCAGCAGGATTACATTATCGAGACGAACCATGTGCCCCACCTCATCTCGCTTGTGGTCAGCGAGGCGTTCTTCGAAGAACTGTCCGGGGAGGATCAGCAGATACTAATCGACGCCCAGGAAATCGCAAAAGAGTATGCTAGGGAGCAGTCTGATGAGAGGATCAGCGAGAGAATCCAGGTCATCAAGGACAGCGGGACAGAGATCATCACATTGGATGAGGGGACAACAGAAGAGATGAAGGAAGCCTCCCGGTCGGTGTATGATGAGATTGCCGAGGTGGTTGACCCGGAGATATTAGAACTATACAGCAGATAATCCCTGCGTCTTTAAAAAACAGATCAGAAACGTTAAATCAGGGATAAACAGGAAATAATGAAAACAGGAGATCTTGAAAAAGGTTTCCTGTTTTTTTTAAAAAGTCTTGCATTTATACCCTGATAGGGTATATAATGACATCTGTAAGATAGATACCCCTAAGGGGTTTATAGAATCATTCACAAGAAGGAGCAGGATATTATGGAAGAAAAGGATAAAGTCTGTCCCGCATGTCAGCACAAGACAAAGAAACGTTCAGACAAGGAACGAAGGAGCCTGATCAACCGGTTAAGCCGCATTGAGGGACAGGTGCGTGGAATCCGGCGGATGGTGGAAAACGATGTCTACTGTCCGGAGATTCTTATTCAGGTATCAGCGGTTAACGCAGCGCTCAACAGCTTTAACAAGGCGCTCCTTGCAGAGCATATCCGCACCTGCGTGGCGGCAGATATCCGAGAGGGGGATGAGGCGGCGATTGATGAACTGGTTCTTGTCCTGCAAAAACTGATGAAATAGGAGGGATCATTATGGAACAATATAATGTGACGGGCATGAGCTGCGCGGCGTGCAGCGCCCGTGTGGAGAAGGCGGTCTTAAAAGTGCCGGGGGTGACGTCCTGTTCGGTGAGCCTTTTAACTAACTCCATGGGTGTAGAAGGGGCAGCGCCAGCGGCAGAGATCATCGCGGCAGTAGAGGAGGCCGGATATGGGGCTTCAGAAAAGAAATTGGGGGCAAAAGACGGCGTATCTTCAACCGGTGCGTCCGGCGATTTGACGTCACTGTCCGCGGCGGAAGACTCGCTGGCGGATAAAGAGACGCCGAAGATGAAGAGACGGCTCATTGCTTCTTTATGTTTTCTTATTCCGCTTATGTATTTCTCCATGGGGCATATGATGTGGAACTGGCCTGTGCCTTCCGCTCTGGAAGGCAACCATGTGGCAGTGGGGCTGATCCAGCTCATCTTTACCACGGCGGCCATGGTCGTGAACCAGAAGTTCTTTATCAGCGGTTTTAAAGGGCTGATCCACCGGGCACCCAACATGGATACACTGGTGGCATTAGGAGCGGGGGCGTCTTACGGGTACAGCCTGTACGCGCTCTTTGCCATGACAGACGCCCAGTTCAGAGGCGACATGGCAGGGGTTATGACATACATGCATGAACTCTATTTTGAGTCTGCGGCAATGATCCTGACGCTGATCACAGTAGGTAAGATGCTGGAAGCCAGCTCCAAAGGACGAACCACGGATGCTTTAAAGAGTCTGATGAAACTGGCGCCCAAGACAGCGACAGTCATAAGGGACGGGGCAGAGGAGACAGTATCTATCGAACAGGTGAGAAAAGGAGACATTTTTGTTGTAAGACCCGGAGAAAATATTCCCGTGGACGGCATCGTCATGGAGGGGCACAGCGCGGTCAATGAATCCGCCCTCACCGGAGAGAGCATTCCTGTGGATAAGAAGGAAGGGGATACGGTCTCAGCGGCGACGTTAAACCAGTCAGGCTTCCTCAAATGTGAGGCTTCCAGGGTGGGAGAGGATACCACTCTTTCCCAGATCATCCAGATGGTGAGCGACGCGGCAGCGACGAAAGCGCCTATCGCTAAGGTAGCGGATCGGGTATCCGGAGCATTTGTTCCGGCAGTCATCGGGATCTCGCTTGTGACCATTCTTGTGTGGCTCATTGCAGGGCAGAACATCGGATATGCCCTTGCGAGGGGAATCTCCGTTCTCGTCATTAGCTGTCCCTGCGCACTGGGGCTTGCCACCCCGGTAGCCATCATGGTAGGAAACGGTATAGGCGCGAAGAATGGCATTATGTTCAAGACAGCCGTATCTTTGGAAGAGACAGGAAAAACCCAGATCGTGGCGCTGGATAAGACAGGAACTATCACAAGCGGAGAACCGAAGGTGACGGATATGATCCCTGCCGGAGGAGTGCCGGAAGAGGAGCTTCTCTCTCTTGCATATGCTCTGGAGAAGAAGAGTGAGCATCCGCTGGCACGGGCTGTTATTTTAAAGGCAGAGGAACGTAAAGCGGACATAAAGACAGACGCAGGGACTCTGGAAGACTTCCGGGCGGTTCCGGGCAACGGTCTTACAGGCACTTTAAACGGATCCTTGCTCTGCGGCGGGAATCTGAAATTTATCTCGGAGAAAGCCCAGATCCCTTCAGAAGTAAAACTGAAAGCGGAAGAGCTGGCAGAAGAAGGGAAGACCCCGCTGTTCTTCAGCAGGGACGGGCATCTCGTTGGCATTATCGCCGTGGCGGACATGATCAAGGAGGACAGCCCGCAGGCAGTGAAAGAGCTCCAGAATATGGGAATCCGCGTGGTCATGCTTACCGGAGATAATGAACGCACAGCCCGGGCCGTCGGGGCACAGGCAGGCGTGGATGAGGTCATTGCGGGCGTGCTGCCCGACGGAAAAGAGAGCGTGATCCGCTCTTTGAGAGAGCAGGGGAAAGTGGCAATGGTCGGCGACGGCATCAACGATGCTCCGGCGCTCACGAGGGCGGATATGGGAATTGCTATCGGAGCCGGGACGGACATCGCCATTGACGCGGCGGATGTGGTGCTCATGAAGAGCCGCTTAAGCGATGTGCCCGCGGCCATCCGCTTAAGCAGGGCGACGCTTCGGAACATCCATGAGAACCTGTTCTGGGCGTTCTTCTACAACGTGATCGGCATCCCTCTGGCAGCGGGCGTGTGGATACCCATTTTTGGCTGGCAGTTAAGCCCCATGTTCGGGGCGGCGGCCATGAGCCTGTCCAGCTTCTGCGTGGTCAGCAACGCGCTGCGGCTGAACTGGTTTAAGATGTATGACGGCAGCAGGGATAAGAAAAGAAAAATAAAAAACCCGGCAGCACAGGAAACAGAAATACAAAAGGAAACACAAAAAGCAGAAATAAAAGAAAAAGAGGAGGAAGAAACAATGACAAAGACAATGAAGATTGAAGGAATGATGTGCGGACACTGTGAGGCAAGAGTAAAGAAAGCACTGGAGGCGCTCCCCCAGGTTGACGCGGCAGAGGTAAGCCACGAGGCGGGCACTGCAGTTCTCACGCTCAACGCGGAACTGGATAATGACGTTCTGAAAAAGACTGTTGAGGATGAGGATTATAAAGTGACTGGCATCGAGTAAAAACCAGACAAAAAAGGCGAAATTTTTCGCCTTTTTTTATTTTTCTTCTATCTTTCCGTAATGAGTGTTACAATAGAAGAAAATTGAAAAGGGTTGGTGAGACTATGAAGATTACTTTTATTGGAGCAGCCCATGAGGTTACGGGGAGCTGTCATTTCTTGCAGGCAGCGGGGAAGAATATCCTGATCGACTGCGGGATGGAGCAGGGACCGGATCTGTACGAGAATCCGGGGCTTCCGATCCCGCAGAAAGATGTGGATTATGTATTCCTCACCCACGCCCATATCGATCATTCGGGTATGCTGCCCAAACTGGCAAAGAACGGATTTAAGGGTCAGATTTTCGCGACCTTTGCCACTGTAGATCTGTGCAACATCATGCTGCGCGACAGCGCGCACATTCAGGAGTTTGAGGCGGAGTGGCGCAACCGCAAGGGTAAACGGGCCGGGCAACCTGAGTATGAGCCGGTATACACCATGCAGGACGCGCTGGACGCCATTGAGCTACTTGTGCCATGCCAATACGGCGAGCGCGTACGTATCTGCGACGGGATTGAGATCCGCTTTACAGATGTGGGACATCTGCTGGGATCGGCCAGTATCGAAGTGTGGGCCACGGAAGGAAATGTGACGAAGAAGATCGTGTTCTCAGGCGACGTGGGGAATCTGGATCAGCCGATCATCAAGGATCCGACTTACACCGAGGCGGCGGATTATGTGGTGGTGGAATCTACATACGGAAACCGCATTCATACCGCGGAGAAGCCGGACTATTTAGGAGAGTTCACAAAGATCATAAAGGAGACCTTTGACAGGGGAGGCAATGTAGTGATTCCCTCTTTTGCTGTCGGCAGAACGCAGGAGATGCTGTATTTTATCCGAGAGATCAAGGAGAAACACCTCATCCCGGAATATGAAGATTTTGACGTGTATCTGGACAGCCCGCTTGCCATTGAGGCAACCAAGGTGTTCACCATGAACATGCGGGACTGCTTTGACGAAGAGGCCATGGCTTTGGTCAACGCAGGCGTAAATCCCCTTGTGTTCCCGGGACTTCACACTTCTACTACGAGCGACGATTCCAGGATGATCAATTTTATCGAGAAACCGAAAGTCATCATCTCTGCTTCGGGAATGTGTGACGCGGGACGGATTCGGCACCACCTGAAGCACAATCTGTGGCGGCCGGAATGTACGATCCTCTTTGTCGGATATCAGGCAAATAGAACGCTGGGGCGCCGTCTGCTGGAGGGGGAGAAGAACGTGAAACTTTTTGGGGAACCCATTGAAGTCCATGCAAGGATCGAGAGCCTGCACGGCGTCAGCGGCCATGCGGATATGAACGGGCTCTTAAAATGGATCGGCGCTTTCCGTACCCCTGTGGAGAGAGTATTTGTCGTACACGGTGAGGATACGGTGACCGAGGAGTTCGCCCGGACAGTGGAAGAGAAGTTCGGATACAGTGCGTGGGCGCCTTATCCGTGCTGTGAGGCAGACCTTATCGCCAATGAGATCGTAAATGAAGGGGTTCGTATTCCGATTCAAGCGAAGAAGGCGACACAGAGGAGGGCGGATATGGCGTTCGACCGTCTGGTTGCAGCAGGAAAGCGTCTGCTTGATATCATCTACAGCAATGAAGGACTGTCAAATAAAGACAAGGCAAAATTTGAATCACAGATCAACAATCTGGCAGACAAGTGGGAAGAGTGACGAAAGAGCCACAGGCCGCGCAAATACTTGATGCGCTGTTTGTCAAGGACTAAAACTTTATAAAATTTCCCGGCTTGCAGAATATCTTTTTGCCGGAGTGAGAATCATTCTAATTAGACAAATGCTTAGGAGGATTCTTGCTATGATGGTAAATAAGGTAGAACTTTGCGGCGTGAACACATCGAAACTGCCGCTCTTAAAAGAAGAGGAGAAGGCAGAGCTGTTCGAGCGGATCAAAGCCGGGGACGAGGAAGCCAGAGAACAGTATATCAAGGGGAATCTAAGGCTGGTATTAAGTGTCATAAAGAGGTTTGAAAGCAGCAGCGAGAACGCGGACGATTTGTTTCAGATCGGCTGTGTGGGCCTGATGAAAGCGGTAGACCATTTTGATCCGTCCAGGCTGGTGAAGTTTTCCACTTATGCGGTGCCTATGATCATCGGGGAGATTAGGCGTTATCTCAGGGACAACAGTCCCATGCGGGTGAGCAGGTCGCTGAGAGATACTGCATATAAAGCGATCTATGCAAAAGAAGGCTATATCCGCAAGTATATGAAAGAGCCGACCGTGCAGGAGATCGCGGATGAGATCGGGATCGCTAAAGAGGATGTGGTTTATGCACTGGACGCCATCCAGATGCCGGTGAGCCTCCATGAACCGGTATACAGTGACGGCGGAGACACCCTGTACGTGATGGACCAGGTCAGCGACAAGAAGAACAAGGAAGAAAACTGGGTAGAGGAATTATCTTTAGAAGCTGCCATGGAACGTTTAAATGAAAGAGAACGGTATATTATCAATCTGCGGTTTTTTGAAGGCAAGACACAGATGGAAGTGGCGGAGGAGATCGATATCTCCCAGGCGCAGGTGAGCCGTCTTGAGAAAAATGCCCTAAAGGTTATGAAGAAATATCTGCTTGGAGATTGAAATTTTCTCATGTTCATACTATGATAGATACTGTTATCAGGGCCGGTGTACGAAAGGAATAAAGTTTTCGTACACCAGTATTGAGGCAGAGCCGGAACACGATCAGAGAAAGGCAGGATATTATGTATAGAGCATGCATTTTTGATTTGGATGGGACATTGGCCGACACCTTGAACTCTCTTGTCCTTTCCGTCAATGAGACGATGAATGAGATCGGTATGCCGCAGATTACAGAAGATCAGTGCAGACAGTTCGTGGGAAACGGGGCAAAGGTGCTGATCAGGGAAGCGCTAAAAGCAGGGGGAGATGAAGAACTGACCCGGTTTGAAGAGGCATTTGAAGCATACAGACGGATATTTGACGCCAACTGCACATATGAGGTGAAGCCTTACAGTGGGATACCCGAGATGCTCAGACAGATGAAAAAGCGGGGAATAAAACTGGGGGTTCTCTCAAATAAGCCTGACCGTCAGGCGGTACATGTTGTATCAGAGATTTTCGGCGGGGAGATCTTTGACGTAGTACAAGGACAGAAAGAAGGAGTTCCGCGGAAACCGGATCCCACAGCAGCCCTGTCTATTGCGGGACAGTTCGGCATTGGACCAAAGGAGACCCTGTATATCGGGGATTCTGAGGTGGACGGAGCCACAGGAAAAGCGGCGGGAATGGACACGATCCTTGTATCGTGGGGATTCCGCTCAAAGGAAGTGTTAAGAGAAGCATCTCCGGAGTGGATTGTGGACCGCGCGGAGGAGATCATGGATATCATAAGAGGAGTAAAGCGATGAACGAATACAGTGAAGAGTGTTTAAGGACGTTTTTAAAAGAGCAGGGAAAGCTGTTCGATGAACCGGTAGCAGAGAATCTTGAGGAGGCAGAGGCTTTCCTTGAGGACTGTATGGCAGTGGTTGTGGATTCTCTGAAGGAAGTAAGGGAGTATTTTGAGGAAGAGGGCGTTGACGTGGACGGCATGACGCCGGAGGAGTTAGAGGAAGCGTCCGAGGTATTCCCTCTCCCTGACGGAAAATATCTGATTGTCGAAGGATAGACAAAAAGCCGCGGTCTAGTCGACAGCGGCTTTGTCTACGGCTTCTTTTATGGCGTCCAGTATGATCTGCGAGGTGTAGGGCGCATCGTCCGGCAAAGTGATATCCTCCAGTGACTGTGTCTCGTATATCTGTTCTGCTATATCTTCTATGGCAGGCTGGATGAGGGGAAACATGGTTGTCACCGTCTCATCCAGATTTGAAAACCGGATCGCATTGATGCGGGAGCTGTCCACGGATACCTCCACTTCAAGGTTGGTGTTGTTCAAGGTGAGAGAAGAGGTGTAAATACCCGGTGTGTACTGTTTCCCCGTGCCGCCGGAACTGTCCTCCTTACCTGAACGGAACATGATGACAAGAAGGATGATCAAAAGTATGCCCAACGCGGCAAAAATAGCGGTGTAGATGATCTCCTTCATGTGCAGGACGACAATCTTAGTTTTGGAACCCATAGAGTTACCTCCCGAATGGATCGGGCTGACGCGTTTGCGGCAGTCCGTTTTTTATAAGTGTATGAGCAAAAAAAGGAAAATATTCAGAAAAACTTGATTATATGCGGCATGGAAAGACTAAGTGTGATGCTTGCTCTTGCAAAGACAAAGACAAGCGGTTATGATTATGATGGAAGTGTCAGAGGTGACAGGGATTATCGATATCCTTATGATCAGAGAAAACGGGTGACAGAGAAGAGAGAGGAAAACAATGTATATTATAGCAGGGCTTGGAAATCCTGATAAGCAATACGAGGGAACAAGACATAATGCAGGGTTCGATGTAATAGACCGGATCGCGGACAAATACAATATATCGGTGGACGGGAGAAAACACAGGGCTTTTATCGGAAAGGGCATCATCGCGGGACAGAAGGTGATTCTTGCGAAGCCACAGACATATATGAATTTAAGCGGTGAGAGTATTTTGAGCCTTGTGGATTATTATAAGGCTGATGTGGAGCGTGAATTGCTCATAATCTACGACGATATCAGTCTGGAGACAGGACAGCTTCGTATCCGCGCGAAGGGCAGCGCGGGCGGGCACAACGGGATTAAGAATATTATCGCTCATCTGGGAACCCAGGTGTTCCCCCGCATCAAGGTGGGCGTGGGTGAGAAGCCGCAGGGATATGATCTTGCCGATTATGTGCTGGGTCATTTCTCGAAAGCAGAGAGAGAGCTTATGGACGAAGGGTATGATAATGCGGTCCGCGCGGCGGAGATGATCATATCCGGCAGAATGAACGAAGCAATGAATGAGTTTAACCGGAAAAAGAAAGACGAGGCATAGAACATCCGGCAGAATGTCAAGGAGGGAATGCAGGGGAGATGCAGGCTTTACTGGCTCCGCTTTTGGAACTTGCGGATTATCAGGAGATCGCAGGAGAGAGTAAAAAGGATAAAGGCATTATACAGGTGGCAGGGTGCACAAATTCCCAGAAGACTCATCTGATGTATGCGCTTGGCGATGGCTGTGAGTACAGAGTCATCGTTTTTTCCAGTGAGGAGAAGGCAAAAAAGGCTTACGAGGAATGCCAGGTCTTTACGGACGCAGTCTGTCTTTATCCTGCGAGAGACCTTCTCTTTTACTATGCGGATATCAAAGGAAAGACGATCACGGACCACCGTATGGAAGTACTGCGCACTCTGATCGAGAAGGAAGAAGGAAGCCCCGTGACGGTTATAACCACGATGGATGCCTTTCTGGACGGACTTCCCCACCCGGAGGAGATCCGCCTGGAGAGAATCTCCCTGTCAGGGGGCGATGCGGTTGAGCTGACAGAGTTTGAAGAGCGTCTCTCAGCTCTTGGATATGAGAGGGAGAGCCAGATTGAAGGGCCAGGCCAGTTCGCCGTGCGCGGGGGAATACTGGATGTATTTCCGCTGACAGAAGAACTCCCTGTGCGCATCGAGCTGTGGGGCGACGAGATCGATTCCATCAGAAGCTTTGATGTGGAGAGCCAGCGCTCGATTGAAAATCTGGAGACAGTGACCATATACCCGGCATCTGAAAACTGGAAAAACGTGATGGATACGGTGTCGTTTCTGGAATACTTCCCGAAGGAAAAAAGCCTTCTCCTTCTCGATGAGCCGCAGCGGCTCCAGGAGATGGCGGAGGAAGTGGAGAAGGAGTCTTTTCACAGTCGGGAGAGCAGGATTGAGGCGGGGATGGAGGAGACACAAGATGTCTCTTTAAAAGTGTTCGAGACAAAGGATATCATCGTCAGAATGAATCTGTACAGCGGGATTGCGGTGACCACATTGGAGACTAAGTGCGGACTGTTCAGGGTGCGCAGGACTTACAGTATTCAGGCCAGGGGAGTGAATCCGTATAACAACAGCTTTGAACTTTTGACCCGTGACCTGAAACGGATGAAACGGGAGAGATACCGGGTGGTTCTTCTGTCTGCATCAAGGACGAGAGCAAAGCGTCTTGCCGAAGATCTAAGAGACTATAATCTGAGCAGTTTTTACAGTGAGGACATGGAACGGACAGTGAATCCAGGGGAGATCATGGTATCCTGCGGATATGCGGCGGAAGGATATGAGTACCCCATGCTGAAATTCACCGTGATTTCCGAGACAGATATCTTCGGACGGCAAAAAAAGAAAAAACGCCGGAAGAAATACGAGGGACAGAAGATCCGTGATTTTGCGGAACTCAAACCCGGGGATTATGTGGTCCACGAAAACCATGGGATCGGCATTTATCAGGGAATCGAAAAGATCGAGGTGGAGAAGGTCATCAAAGACTATATGAAGATCTCCTACGCGGCGGGCGGCGTCCTCTATATCCCTGTTGCACAGATGGATCTGATTCAGAAGTACGCAGGCGCAGACGCGAAAAAGCCGCGGATCAATAAACTGGGCACCGTCCAGTGGGGAAAGACGAAGAATCAGGTGAAGAAGGCGGTCCAGACCGTGGCGGCAGATCTGGTGGAACTGTATGCCTCGCGGCAGCGTTCGGAAGGTTTCGTATATGGGCCTGACACAGTCTGGCAGCAGGAGTTTGAAGAGATGTTCCCCTTTGAGGAGACGGAGGATCAGATCCAGGCCATCGAAGATACGAAGCGCGACATGGAAAGCACTAAGATCATGGACCGGCTTATCTGCGGGGATGTGGGATACGGGAAAACAGAGATCGCTATCCGCGCCGCGTTCAAGGCAGTGCAGGACGGAAAACAGGTCGTCTACCTTGTTCCCACGACGATTCTCGCCCAGCAGCATTACAATACCTTCGTGCAGCGGCTGAAGGATTTTCCGGTGAGAATCGACCTGCTGTGCCGCTTCCGCACGTCTTATCAGCAGAAAAAGACAGTGGAGGATCTGAAAAAAGGGATAGTGGACATCGTCATCGGCACCCACCGCGTCCTGTCAAAAGATGTGGGATATAAGGACCTGGGACTGCTCATCATCGACGAGGAGCAGCGGTTTGGCGTGACCCACAAGGAGAAGATCAAAAAGCTCAGGGAAAATATCGATGTGCTCACGCTGACCGCGACCCCCATCCCGCGCACCCTTCATATGAGCCTTATCGGAATCCGTGATATGAGTGTGCTCGAGGAAGCGCCTCAGGACCGGATGCCCATCCAGACTTATGTGATGGAATATAATGATGAGATGGTCAGGGAGGCGATCGCAAGAGAACTTTCCAGAGGCGGCCAGGTATATTATGTCTATAACCGGGTAACAGATATCGCGGATGTTGCCGGGCGGATCAGCCGTCTCGTGCCTGAGGCAACTGTGTCTTTTGCCCACGGCCAGATGCGGGAGAGGGAACTGGAAGATATCATGTATGACTTTATCAACGGGGATATCGATGTGCTCGTGTCCACCACGATCATCGAGACCGGGCTTGACATTTCTAATGCAAATACAATGATCATCCAGGACGCGGATCGGTTCGGTCTGTCCCAGCTCTATCAGCTCCGCGGGCGTGTGGGACGGTCCAGCCGCATGGCGTATGCCTTCCTCCTTTACCGAAGGGATAAGCTTTTAAAAGAAGTGGCAGAGAAACGTCTCGCTGCCATCCGCGAATTTACCGATCTTGGCTCCGGCATCAAGATCGCCATGCGCGATCTTGAGATACGGGGAGCGGGCAACCTGCTCGGGGAAGCTCAAAGCGGACATATGGAAGCCGTTGGGTACGATCTGTACTGCAAGATGTTAAATGAGGCAGTGAGACAGTTGAAAGGCGGCGAGGAGGAAGAGATTTTCAACACATCGGTTGACTTGAACATCGACGCTTATATCCCGGAATCCTATATTAAAAACGAGTATCAGAAATTGGACATCTACAAGCGCATCGCTGCTATTGAAAATGAAGAAGAGATGGACGATATGACAGAAGAGCTGCTCGACCGTTTCGGAGATATCCCCAAAAAGGTGCAGCAGCTTCTCCATATCGCCGCCCTGAAAGGACTGGCACATGAGGCCTATGTGACGGCAGTTGAGCAAAAAGGCGATACATTCAAACTCACCTTGTACGGGCGGGCAAAGATTGATGTGCAGAAGATCCCCGCATTGCTTGCATCGTACAGGAATACCCTGACATTTAGGGCGGAGGAGACGCCGTATTTCTTATACCGGAAGCTGGGAAGGAGCGGCAAGGAGACAGGAGAGAGTGTACTTGATACCGTCAGGAAAGTGCTTGAGGATATCCGGAAGTTGAAAATAGAGAACAAATGAGCCTGATTTCTTGTTTTCTACTTGTTAGTTTTCCTAAAACACGCTATAATGTTACAATGTATGCGGGGCTATGGAAGACCCGCTGCCGGGTGCATGAGAACAGAGAGCTGCACATTGAACGGCGAAGAAAGAGGAGGCTATTATGGTACGATTTGGGAAAAAAGCGGCAGTCCTTGTGGCAGCAGGAACACTTACGGCAATGTCCGTCACAGGATGCAGCGGTTCGATTAATACAGATGCAGTTGTCGTGACAGTGGGCGGCGAGGAGATCACACTTGGAGTCGCCAATTTCTACGCACGGCTGACACAGGGACAGTATGAGACATACTATGCAGACTTAATGGGAATGACGGCAGAGGCTATGTGGACACAGGAGGCAGAGGGAGACAAAACTTATGAGGAGACTACAAAAGAAGCTCTTTTAGAATCTCTTGAGAACTTGTATCTGATCTCACAGCATGCCGGGGAGTATGAGGTATCCTTGTCTGAAGATGAGCAGAAAGCCATCGAAGAAGCAGTAAAGCAGTTTGACGAGGATAATACAGACGAGGTCAAAGCGATCGTCTCAGGCTATAGAAAAGATGTCCAGAAATATCTGGAACTTGTCACCATTTCCCAGAAGATGACAGATAAGATGAAAGAGGGAGTGGATGAGGAAGTATCCGATGAAGAGGCAGCGCAGAAAGCGATGCAGTATGTGTATTTTTCCTACAGCACAACAGACGAAGAGGGGAATTCTTCGGATCTGAGTGATGAGGAGAAAGAGAGCCTGAAGGAGACAGCCCAGACATTCTGCGACGCGGTGAAGGCAGGGACAGATGTGGAGACAGCCGCCGCAGATGCGGGAGTTGAAGTTCAGACCGCAACCTTTGACGCGGAGAGCACAATACCGGACACCGCGCTTGTTGCTGCGGCGGATGCGCTGGCAAATGAGGGCGACGTAACGGAGGTCACGGAGACAGAGAACGGGCTTTATGTGGCGAAGCTGACAAGCCTTCTCGACAGAGAGGCGACAGACGCCGAGAAGCAGAACATCATTGAGGAGAGAAAGCAGGAGCAGTATGATTCTTTGCTGGCACAGTGGCGTGAGGATACAGAGATCAAAGTGGATGAAAAAGTATGGAAAAAGGTTGATTTTATAGATTATGGCGTGACTGTCATCACATCTGAGGAAGAGAGTACGGACGGTGCAACAGACGAAGGCGCGGCAGATGAGAGCGCATCTGGCGGAGAAACTTCGGATGGCGCGGCTGACGGGGCGGCAGAGTGATATGCCGGGATGAGTTCATAGAATAGAAGATGTATCAGAAAGCCCGCGGGTTCGTGTTCAACACAGTTCCGCGGGCCTTTGAATGCTATATTTATGATTTTAAATGTATTCGCATTTTTCGAAGTAGTGCATCAGGATATCCGCGCAATTCTCCACTCCGAGTTCAGAGGTGTCGAGGATCATATGATAATCATTTACGTCGCCCCATGTCTTTCCAGTATGGTCGTAATAATAGGAAGCACGTTCCTCGTCGTTTGTCTCTACCTTTTCTTTCGCCTCATCATAGGTCAGGCCATATTTTTCCATGACTCTCTGGATACGGTCCTCTTTGTCGGCGCAGACAAAAATGTTCAGGACATTCAGTTTGTCCTTGAGGATATTAGAAGCACATCGTCCCAGGATAATACACGGTTTTTCGGCGAGCTTACGGATGGCCTCCGCCTCGCTCTCGTACATATGGTCATGAAGCTTTCCTTCGATGTAGGCTTTGTCATATACTGGAATGCCGAGCCGCCCGGAAAGTTCTTCTGCGATGATGCTTGCTCCGGTTCCAAAACGTCGGCTCATGGTGATTACTAATTTCATAAGAACTCCTCCTTCGTAGACATAAGTGTAAACTGCGTACTATTATAACACTTCTTCTGCTATTTGTCTTGCAAGAGATTCGATTTCTTCCATCTGGGAATCTTTTACAGCAGACTTTATAGTCACGGCGGTGTCCAGAAGCCTCATGTTCTTCATTTCACCGATCTTCGCAGAGATGAGTTTCGTGGACTGGGGCGCCCATGTTCCGTTGCCCAGCACAGCCACTGTGCGGTTTGAAAGAGCAAGTGCTTTCATATCTTCGAGATAGTTCTCCATCAGCGGATAGATCCCGTTATTATATGTTGGAGCTGCGAGAACAAGGTGACTGTACTTGAAACTGTCGGAGATCAGCTCCGATACATGTGTTTTGGAGATATTGTGCATACGAATATTTTTTACCCCTGCCTCCGCCAGCCGTGCGGCGAGGATTTCCGCCATATTTTCGGTGCTGCCGTACATAGAGGCGTAGGCGATCATCACGCCCTTTTCTTCCGTTCCGTACTTGCTCCAGATGTCATATTTCCCGATGATATAGTCGAGGTCTGTCCTCCAGACCGGTCCGTGAAGCGGGCAGATCACGCTGATATCAAACGCGGCGGCTTTTTTTAACGCATTCTGTACCTGGACGCCATACTTGCCGACGATATTTGTATAGTAGCGGCGTGCCTCATCAAGCCAGTCTCTGTCGAAATCTATTTCATCATTAAAGATATTTCCGTTTAATGCACCGAAGGTTCCGAATGCATCGGCGGAAAAAAGGATCTTATCCGTCTCGTCGTAGGTCATCATTGTCTCTGGCCAGTGCACCATGGGAGCCATCAGAAAATGGAGAGTGTGCACACCGGTGGAGAAAGTATCCCCTTCTTTTACGGTGATCGTCTTTCCCTCCAGATCAAAGCCAAAGAACTGGCTGATCATGGGAAACGTCTTGGCATTTCCGATGATCTGCATATCAGGATAACGCAGTACCAGGTCTTCTATCATGGCGCAATGATCCGGCTCCATGTGGTTGACTACGAGATAATCCAGTGTACGCCCGCTCAGCACAGCTTTGACGTTCTCAAGAAACTGGCGCCCGATGGCATGGTCCGCAGCGTCAAAGAGAACGGTCTTTTCATCCATGAGCAGGTAAGAGTTGTATGATACTCCATGTGGAAGCGGGAAAATATTCTCGAACAGTTCCAGTCTGCGGTCACTGCCGCCTACCCAGTACAGGTCGTCGGTTACTCTTCTAAAACAGTACATCGTGGTATTCCTCCTTCTTTTAAGACGTCTTTATTCTATCATATAAGAAAAAAATCGCAAGATATTTTGAGCACTGCGGGAAAAAGAACATAGAAAATGTATATACGAATAACCTCAACAAGTTGTAATGCCGACAGAAAAGGAGTATGATGAAACCATTAATTAATTTTATGAAGAGAGGTAAAATAAAATGTTATTTGTATGTTATCCGAAATGCAGTACATGCATGAAAGCAAAAAAATGGCTGGAGGAACGGGGCATGGAGTATGAACTCCGTGATATCAAGGCAGACAACCCCACAGTGGAAGAACTGAAATTGTGGTGGGAGAAGAGCGGACTTCCGCTCAAGCGGTTCTTCAACACCAGCGGCAACCTGTATAAAGAGATGAAACTAAAGGACAGACTTCCGGATATGAGCGAAGAAGAGCAGATCGCACTTCTCGCAACAGACGGGATGCTTGTGAAAAGACCGATCCTCGTCAGCAAAGACAAAGTGTTAGTAGGGTTTAAGGAAAAAGAGTGGGAAGAGCTCAACTGACACAGTTTTCTTTAAAAAAGGCTTTTATCACTTTAATTCGCAAAAGTATTGTGGTATAATGGTCGGGAAAACGCGGTCCAGACTGCTTGTGTGGTCTGCCCTGTCCTGCAGGGAGGCGGAACGTGCATCAAAGGAGGTATACACAATGATATGGGCAAAGGAAGAGACTCTGCCGAGAAGTGAGGTCGAGGCCATACAGCTTGAAAAGCTAAAGGATACGATCCGCTACATCTATGACAGAGTAAAGCCTTACCGTGGGAAGATGGACGCGGCGGGGGTGAAGCCGGAGGACATCCGGACACTGGAAGATTTAAAAAAGCTGCCGTTTACATATAAGGCGGATTTCCGGGATAATTACCCGGACGGACTTTTTGCGGTGGATAAAAAGGACATCGTCCGCTACCACGCCAGTTCAGGCACAACGGGAAAACCGACGGTAGTGGGATACACGAGAAACGATCTTGACATGTGGCTTAATAACGTAGCGAGGCTCGCCTGCATGGGCGGGGCGACGGCGGACGATGTGGCGCAGATTTCATTCGGCTACGGTACGTTTACCGGAGCGCTGGGACTCCAGGGAGGTCTGGAGAAGATCGGGGCAAGTGTGATCCCTATGTCCTCGGGCAATACGAACAAGCAGATAATGTTCCTCCAGGACATGGGCGTGACCCTTCTCGTGGCGACGCCGTCCTATGCCCTCCATTTAGGGGAAGAACTGAGAAAGAGAGGAATCGATCCGTCGAAAGACCTGAAGATCCGCATCGGGCTGTTCGGTGGTGAGGGCATGACCGAGCCTATGCGTGATGAGATGCGCAGAGTCTGGGGCAGCCAGTTCGTCTGCACACAGAATTACGGCATGAGCGAGCTGTGCGGACCGGGTGTTGCCGGGGAATGCACAGAGCTGTGCGGTATGCATTTTAATGAGGACTGGTTTATCCCGGAGATCATTGATCCGGAGACGGAAGAAGTGCTTCCGCCGGGAGAGCGCGGAGAGCTGGTAGTGACCTGTCTTGGCAAAGAGGCACTGCCCCTGGTCAGATACCGCACAGGAGATATGACGAGACTGATGTACGAACCCTGCAAATGCGGGCGCACGACGTGCAGGATGGAGAATGTGTCCGGACGAGCGGACGATATGCTTGTGATCCGCGGCGTCAATGTATTCCCAACACAGATTGAAGAAGTGCTCTTAAAGATCGATGAGATCGGACCACACTACGAGATCTTTGTGGAGAGGAAGAACCGGCTCGACGTGATGACAATCACTGTGGAACTCACAGATGACAGGCTGCTTGACAGCTATGCGAAGTTAAGTGAGTTAGAGACAAGGATCAAGTCAGCCCTTAAGTCACAGCTCGGGCTGGGAACACAGATCCGGCTTGTGGCGCCAAACTCCCTGAAACGGTTTGAAGGCAAGGCAAAGAGAGTGACAGATTTACGAAAGGATGGACTGTAAAATGGCAGAGAAAGTGATCATGCTGGGCAATGAGGCGATCGCCCGCGGCGCGTATGAGGCGGGAGTGAAAGTCTCATCCGCGTATCCGGGAACACCCAGTACGGAGATAAGCGAATACCTTGTGCAGTATAAGGAAGATGTATATGAGGAGTGGGCGCCCAATGAGAAGGTGGCCACAGAGGTTGCGGTAGGCGCGAGCCTTGTGGGGACGCGTGCCATGGCGTGCATGAAGCATGTGGGATTAAACGTGGCGGCAGATCCGCTGTACTCGGTGTCTTATATGGGCGTGAACGGCGGCCTGGTGATTGTGGTTGCGGACGATCCGGGACTGTATAGCTCCCAGAACGAGCAGGATACGAGAATGGTGGCGAGAGCGGCGCAGATCCCGGTGATCGAACCCTCTGACAGCGCGGAGGCAAAAGAGTTTTTCAAGACAGCCTTTGACTTGAGCGAGCAGTTTGACCGCCCGTTTATCTTCCGTATCACGACAAGGCTTGCACATTCCCAGGGACTGGTGGAACTATGCGAGCGCGTGACCCCGGCGGATAAGCCTTATGAGAAAAATATCCCGAAAAATGTCATGATGCCGGGCAACGCGAAACTGCGCCATATTGAGATCGAGAAGCGCAATCTGGAGCTGGCGGAAGCGGCGAACAGCCTTTCCATCAATCAGGCAGAGATGAACGATACAAAGATCGGCGTCATCACCAGCGGCATCCCGTATCAATATGTAAAAGAAGCGCTGCCGGAAGCTTCTGTTCTCAAACTCGGTATGGTCAATCCTCTCCCAAGAAAACTGATCGAGGACTTTGCTTCTAAGGTTGATACATTATATATTGTAGAAGAATTAGATCCCGTGATCGAGGAACAGGTGAAGTCATGGGGCATCAAGGCGATTGGAAAAGAGATCTTTACCGTTCAGGGAGAGTACAGCGCCAATATGCTGAGAAAAGCTATTTTGAAAGAGGAGATTGATCTGAAAGAGCCGGCAAAGGCTCCTGGAAGGCCGCCTATCCTCTGTCCGGGATGTCCGCACAGGAGTGTGTTCTATGTGCTCAATAAGTTAAAAATGCACGCGGCAGGTGATATCGGCTGTTACACCCTCGGAGCAGTAGCTCCCTTAAGTGTCATCGACGCCACCATGTGCATGGGATCGAGTATTTCCACCCTTCACGGCATGGAGAAGGCCAAAGGCAAAGATTACATAAAGAACTGGGTGGCCGTGATCGGAGATTCCACTTTCATGCATACCGGCGTGAACTCTCTGATGAACATGGTATACAACAACGCCACAGGGACGGTTATCATCATGGATAACTCTACTACAGGCATGACCGGTCATCAGGATCACGCGGCCACGGGAAAGACACTTCAGGGCGATCCGGCTTACGCTGTCAATATTCAGGCATTGTGCCGTGCTATGGGCGTGAAAAATGTAACCGAGGTGAACGCGCTGGACATCGCACTGTTGGAGAAGACGGTCAAAGAAGAAGCGGCAAAGGACGAGATTTCCGTTATCATCACGAAGACGCCCTGCGTACTCCTTGATAAGAACAGGAAACCGCTCTATATCGCGCATGAGGATAAATGTAAGAAATGTGGTATGTGCATGAAGCCGGGATGTCCGGCCATGACGAAGAATACGGACGGCACCATCCATATTGATGATACGATGTGCACGGGATGCGGCCTGTGTAAGGATCTGTGTAAATTTGACGCCATCGAGCTTGTAAAGGAGGGGGAATAGACATGGCAGTAAAAAATATCATGATCGTCGGAGTGGGCGGTCAGGGAACCCTTCTGACAAGCCGAATCTTAGGCGGGCTGGCCATAGCGGGCGGCTATGACGTGAAGCTGTCTGAGGTGCACGGTATGGCGCAGCGGGGCGGAAGCGTGGTCACCTTTGTCCGTTACGGAGACAAAGTGGCGGAGCCCATCGTGGAAGAAGGACAGGCGGATGTGATCATCGCCTTTGAGAGACTGGAAGCGCTCAGGTATGCGCATTTCCTCAAGAAAGACGGCGTACTCATCGTCAATGACTGGCGAATCGACCCCATGCCGGTCGTCATCGGGGCGGCGCAGTACCCGGAGAACATTTTGGAAGAGCTTCAAAAAGAATATAAAGTCTACAAGGCGGATGCCACCGGGGAGTCGAAAAAACTGGGCAATCCGAAAGTATTTAACATGATCGTGCTCGGCATCGCGGCACAGCACATGGACTTTACAAAAGAGCAGTGGTATGAAGTGATCGAGAAGACTGTGCCGCCGAAGACTATTGAGATCAACAGGAAAGCGTTTGAGGTGGGATACAGTATCGCACAGTAAGAGAGTTTATTGCAGATAGAAGGGCGGTGATAGTAATGATCAGGCAGATATCAGTATTTGTGGAAAATCAGCCAGGAAGCATGATGAACGTGACTTCCGTTCTCACGGAAGAACATATCAACATCCGGGCGATCTCAACCTTTGATTCGCCGGAGTTCGGCATCATGCGTCTTGTAGTCGATGATCCTGTCCGGGCGAAGGAAAGCCTGACAAAGAGGGGATTCGTCACCAGAGTGACTGAAGTGATCGGCGCGGAACTCAAGGACGAGAAAGGGAATTTAAACCAGATGCTAAAGATTCTTGCAGACGGGCAGATCAATGTGAATTATATTTATTCTTTTGTGATCCGCGAAGGAAAAGCTCCTGTCATGGTATTTCATACCGATGATTTTGACAAGGCGGAAAAGGTCCTCAGCGCTGCTGATGTGAAACTCGTGGCGGAAGAGGAATTATAGAAGAACATTTATAAGGACATTAAAGGAGAGAAAAATGGCGGCAGTATCATTAGAAAACTGGACAGAGCGGATTCGTGATCCGAAGATCGAATGTATGAGCAGGGACGAGATGGCTGCCCTGCAGAGCAAACGTCTTATGGATGTGGTAAAGAGGGTTTATGAAAACGTAGCGTTTTATCGAAAAAAAATGCAGCAAAGAGGTGTGGAACCCGGAGATATCAAATCTATTGAAGATATTGAAAAACTTCCATTCACGACGAAAGAAGATTTAAGAGACAATTATCCGTTCGGCCTTTTGGCGATTCCGAAAAAAGATGTGGTGCGCGTACAGGGAACTTCCGGGACCACAGGAAAACTGACCATTGCCCCGTATTCACAGAAAGATGTGGATGTATGGGGTGAGTGCGTTGCAAGATGTCTGACCATGGCAGGGCTTACAGATGAGGATATCATCCATGTATGCTACGGCTACGGTCTTTTCACCGGAGGCATGGGGCTTGATTATGGCGTGAAAGCGCTGGGCGCAATGGCCATCCCTATGTCAGCGGGAAATACAAAGCGCCAGATGATGTGTATGGAAGATCTGGGCGCGACGGCGTTCGCCTGTACGCCTTCCTACGCCCTGTATCTGGCAGAGTCTATTCAGGAGGCAGGACTCGTTGGCCATATGAAGTTAAAAGCAGGCATCCACGGGGCAGAGCCGTGGACAGAGGAGATGCGCAAGAAGATCGAAAGCATCTTACATATCAACTGCTTTGACATCTATGGACTGTGCGAGATCACGGGACCGGGTGTGGCGCAGGATTGTATCCACAAGGCCGGACTTCATGTCCATGCGGATTATTTCTATCCGGAAGTCCTGAATCCGGCAACCCATGAGGCGTGCGCAGACGGAGAGACAGGAGAGCTTGTATTCACCACGCTGGCCAAAGAGGCTATGCCGCTTATCCGCTACCGCACAAAAGATCTGACCAGCATTGACCACAGCACATGTGAGTGCGGAAGAACACTTCCGAGGATTTCCAAGTTCACAGGAAGAACAGATGATATGAAGGTTATCCGCGGAGTCAATGTATTCCCGACCCAAGTAGAGACAGCACTTCTGTCCATGGGTGGAGTAGTTGCGCCGCACTATATGATGATCGTGGACAGAGAGGATAACATGGATGTCCTGACTGTTATGGTAGAAGTGGATGAAAGCGTATTCTCGGATGAGATCCGTAAGCTGGATGCACTGAGAAATAAGATTGCTGCTGTGCTTAAGACAGCGCTGGGCGTATCTGCAAGAGTGAAACTTGTTGAGCCGAAGTCGATCCAGAGAAGCGAGGGCAAAGCTGTCCGCGTCATCGACAACAGAAACCTGTAGAAGAGGGAGGTGAAAGATATGGGAATCACGATCCAACAGTTATCCGTATTTCTGGAGAACCGGGAAGGAAGGCTGGACGAGGTGCTCTCTGTTCTGGCAGGAAACGACGTGAACATCGTGGCATTAAGCCTTGCGGATACCACAGAGTACGGAATGCTCCGTATGATCGTATCTGACCCGAATAAGGGGAAAGCGGTGTTAAAGGAAAATGGCATCACAGCCATGCTCACCGATGTTATCGCTCTGAGAGTGCCCCATGAGACAGGATCTTTAAGCCGGGCCATGCACCAGATCGTGGACGGCGACGTGAACATTGAGTATATGTACGCTTTTGCCAACGGCGAGGACGCGTCCGCTGTTTTAAAATGCGACGATCCCGTGAGAGTGGTAGATATCTTAAGGGGAAGCGGCTTCGATGTCTGGGAGGCATCCGAGGCCTATGTCTCCAACACCAAGAGCACCATGTAAACGGATGTATCAAAAAAGATCACCGGGCAGAAATGCCCGGTGATCTTTTTTAATCTCATTTCTCTGTATTGCTTTTTAATAATAAATCAAGTCTGTTTATATATTAAAAGGTACATTAAAAAATCTGATTAAAGTTTTACTACGTTTGTTGCCTGCGGTCCCTTAGCGCCTTCTGTCACTTCGAATTCAACAGCCTGGCCCTCTTCGAGAGTTTTGAACCCATCCATCACCAGTCCTGAATAGTGAACGAAGATATCGTTTCCCTCAGAATCAGAAATGAATCCGTAACCCTTCTGGTTGTTAAACCATTTTACTGTACCTGTCATTATGTTGCCCTCCATATTAAGAAAAAATAAATAAGTTTCTGCATCAATGCGAAAAGCACCAATACTTGGTCAGTGTAGCATGTTTAACAATGAAAGTCAACGGATTTCTGGATGGATTTGTAAAAGTATACAAAAAGTGTCGAATCCTTGTAATCAGCGGGAGAGGTGGATAAAATAAAAGCGGGAGTATGTGGAGAAAACCTGTACTATATAACGGAAACGAGGAAGAAAATATGAAAATATCTACAAAAGGAAAATATGCGCTTGAAATCGTGGCTGACCTTGCGATACATTCTGACAGCGGGCATCCTGAAAGCTTAAAAAATATCGCTCTTCGAAGAGGTCTCTCCGAAAAATATCTGGAACGTATCATAAAAACATTGAAAGATTCCAATATTGTCCGAAGTGTACGTGGAGCCAGGGGAGGATACTGCCTTGCCGCGCCTGCGGAGAAGCTGACGGCATACGAGGTCCTTAAGGCAGCGGAAGGGGAACTGGCCCCTGTGGAATGTCTGACTAAAGATACAGACTGTGGAATCGAGTGTGGACAATGCCCTACACAGGAAATGTGGAGGAGCATGTGGGAAGTTATAAAACAGACTTCTGAGAGTGTGACAGTGGGAGATATCATAAAAGAGGCAAATGTAAAAATATGTTGACACGGCAGAAGTTCGGTGCTATAACATAAAAATACAATATATATTAAAAAGGTAGGAATTGAGGAGAGGAGGAGACATGAAGTTATCGACCAGAGGAAGATACGGGCTGAGAGCCTTGGTTGATCTGGCTGCGAATTCGGGAGAAAATGCAGTTTCTCTCATGCAGACCGCACGGCGCCAGAAACTGTCCCTTAATTACCTGGAGCAGGTGTTCGCATCTCTGCGGAGAGCGGGGCTTGTGTCAACTGTGAAAGGGGCAGGAGGCGGATACGCTCTGGCGCGTGATATGGATGAGATTACAGTAAAAGAAGTGTTAGAAGCGCTGGAGGGAAAGATATCCATTGCCGATGCAGACGCCGGATCAGAGAAAGACGAGGTTCAGGCGGCTATAAGACGTCTGCTCTGGGACGAAATCGACAGACAGGTGGACACTCTGCTTGAGAGCAGGACATTGGGCGGCCTTGTCAGAAAATATCAATGTAGAATGCAAATCAAAAGAAAGGATGATTCACGATGAGAAAAGATTGGAGATTTGAGACATTACAGCTGCACGCAGGACAGGAACAGCCGGATCCGGCCACGGACGCAAGGGCAGTTCCGATCTATCAGACAACCTCTTATGTATTTAAGAACTGCCAGCAGGCGGCAGACCGCTTCCGCCTGGCTGAAGCGGGAAATATCTACGGAAGGCTGACCAATCCGACGCAGCAGATTTTCGAGGAGAGGATCGCGGCATTAGAAGGCGGAAGCGCGGCTCTTGCAGTGGCTTCCGGAGCGGCGGCCATTACATATACTTTCGAGAATCTGGCAAAGGCGGGAGACCATATCGTGTCCTCGAAATACATTTACGGCGGCAGCTATAACCTTCTTGAACATACTCTGACCACACAGGGGATCACCACTACTTTTGTAGATCCGGAGGTGGAAGGAAGCTTTGAGGCTGCGATACAGGACAACACGAAAGCGATTTTTATCGAAAGTATCGGCAATCCAAATGCGAATCTCGCAGATATCCAGAAGATTGCGGATATCGCGCACAGTCACGGGATTGTGCTTGTCGTAGACAATACATTTGCCACACCGTATCTGCTGAAGCCGTTTGAACACGGGGCGGATATTGTCGTACATTCCGCGACAAAATTTATCGGGGGACACGGAACAGCCCTGGGCGGGGTTATCGTAGAGAGAGGCTCATTTGACTGGGAAGCGTCAGGGAAGTATCCCCAGATCACTGAGCCGGATCCAAGCTATCACGGAGTCCGCTTCCTGGAAGCGGCGGGAGCGGCTGCCTTTGTCACAAGGATTCGCGCTGTGCTCTTAAGAGATATGGGGGCGGCTGTGGCCCCGCTTCATGCTTTTCTGTTCCTTCAGGGACTTGAGACACTGTCCCTCCGGGTGGAGCGTCATGTGGAGAACACGCTGAAAGTCGTAGAGTTCTTAAAAAACCATCCGAAGATAGCGAGAGTGAATCATCCGTCCCTTGAGGACAGCCCGTACCATGACCTTTATAAGAAATATTTTCCGCGTGGAGGGGCGTCGATCTTCACGTTTGAGATCAATGGGACAGAGGAGGAAACGAAACGTTTCATTGACCGCCTGGAGATATTCTCTCTGCTGGCGAATGTGGCGGATGTAAAGTCCCTCGTCATTCATCCGGCGAGCACGACGCATTCCCAGATGACGGCGGAAGAGTTGGAGAATTCGGGCATACAGCCGAATTCCGTGAGAGTTTCTATCGGAACGGAGCATATTGAAGACATCCTGACAGATCTTGCGCAGGCTCTTGAGGAGGTATAGAGATGAGAATATATAAAAGTGTTACAGAACTTGTGGGAAAAACCCCGCTTCTGGAAGTCAGAAATATCGAAAAAGAAATGGGGTTAAAAGCGAGGATTCTTGTGAAGCTGGAATATTTTAACCCGGCGGGAAGTGTGAAAGACCGTGCGGCGCTGGGCATGATAGAAGAGGCAGAAAAATCCGGCAGGCTCAGGGAAGGTGCAGTCATTATTGAACCGACCAGCGGGAATACTGGGATCGGTCTTGCGTCAATCGCGGCCGCGAAAGGCTATAAAGCTATCTTTGTAATGCCGGAAACGATGAGTGTAGAGAGGAGGAAGCTTCTTCTCGGATACGGGGCGCAGATCGTCCTGACGGAAGGCGCGAAAGGGATGAAAGGCGCCATCGAAAAAGCAGCTGAGCTGGAGAAGGAGATGGATAATGCCATCGTGTTCGGACAGTTTGTAAACGAGGCGAATCCGGCCGCTCACTATCAGACGACCGGACCGGAGATTTGGGAGGACACCGACGGTATGGTGGACATCTTCATCGCCGGGGTAGGAACCGGCGGAACGATCACGGGAAACGGCCGGTATCTGAAGGGGAAAAAGCCGTCCATAAAGGTGGTCGCAGTAGAGCCGGAAAAGTCTCCGGTCCTTTCAGGAGGACAGCCGGGCCCTCACGGCCTTCAGGGAATCGGGGCGGGATTTATTCCCGATATTCTGGATACAGCTATCTATGACAAGATCGCCCGGGTCACGGAAGATGAGGCCTATGCCGCGGCAAGGCTTCTGGCTGCAAAAGAGGGTATTCTGGTGGGAATTACCTCCGGCGCGGCGCTTCATACGGCCATCGAGGAGGCGAAGCAGCCGGGGAACGAAGGCCTGACGATTGTGACGGTGCTTCCGGATACAGGAGAAAGATATCTTTCTACCCCTCTTTTTGCGTAACAGTTCCACCATGAGGAAAGAGATATGCCGTTGCCGGCGGGAGCCTGCCTGTTTTAGTAAAGATGCTGAAAACAGCGATTGAAAAATCGGTGAATGTGGTATATACTGATAGAAGAATCACGAACTCAAAGGAGGACATGTAGTTATGAAAGAATTTAAATATGTGATCACAGACCCGGAAGGAATCCACGCAAGACCGGCGGGCATCCTTGTAAAGCAGGCAGCAGGATATCAGTCAGCTGTTAAGATTGCAAAGGGTGAGAAATCAGCCGATGCAAAGAGGATCTTCGGTGTCATGGGTCTCGGCGTTAAGACCGGCGAGGAAGTCACCATTACGGTTGAGGGAGCTGACGAGGACACAGCGATCACAGAATTAGAGGCATTCTTCAAAGAGAATTTATAAAACAGGTAAGGAGATTAAGCCATGATCACGATAAGCGGTAAAAGTGTATTTGGCGGTGTGTCCATCGGAAAGATTATGTTTTATAAAAGAAATGACAAAGTGATCAAGAGGACACATGTAGATGATGTAGATATTGAGTGGAAGAGATTCCAGGATGCAAAAGATACGGCGGTATCCCAGCTTAAAGGGCTGTATGACAAGGCGATCGCGGATGTTGGAGAAGCCAACGCGATGATCTTTGAGATTCATCAGATGATGCTGGAGGATCTGGACTACCTTGAGTCCATTGAGAACATCATCCGCACTCAGGAGGTCAACGCAGAGTTTGCGGTGGCTACTACAGCGGATAACTTCGCCCAGATGTTTGCGGCTATGGATGACGCTTACATGCAGGGACGCGCCGCGGACGTAAAAGACGTATCTGAGCGCGTGCTGGATGTCCTGTGCGGTGTGGACGGCGGAATGAAAGAGATGGATGAGCCATGTATCATTGCGGCGGATGATCTGGCTCCCAGTGAGACCGTACAGCTCGACAAGAGCAAAGTGCTTGGATTTGCCACGATGTATGGTTCATCCAACTCCCATACCGCGATCCTGGCGCGTACGATGAACATACCTGCGGTGATCGGCCTGGGAGAGGACCTTCTGGCAGAGTATGATGGGAAGATGGCTGTTATCGACGGATTTACCGGAAAACTTTATATCGAACCTGACGAAGAGACGATGAAAGTGATGCAGGAGAAGCGCCAGAAAGATCTGGAGCAGAAAGCGCTTTTAGAGCAGCTCAAGGGCAAGGAGAATGTCACAAAGAGCGGCCGGAAGATCAATGTGTACGCCAACATCGGAAATGTGTCCGATGTTGGAGCAGTGCTCAAGAATGACGCGGGCGGAATTGGTTTATTCCGAAGCGAATTCCTGTATCTGGAGAATACGGATTTTCCGACAGAGGAGCAGCAGTTCTCTGTATACAAGCAGGTGGCAGAGAACATGGCGGGCAAGAAGGTCATCATCCGTACACTGGATATCGGCGCTGACAAGCAGGTGGATTACTTTGGGCTGGATAAAGAGGAGAATCCGGCGCTCGGCTACCGTGCGATCCGTATCTGTCTGACCAGGCCGGAGATCTTCAAGACACAGCTTCGTGCTCTGTACCGCGCGGCAGTCTATGGAAATATTTCTATCATGTTCCCGATGATTATCTCTGTCAATGAGATCCGCAAGATCAAAGCGATCATCGCGGAGGTGAAGGAAGAACTGAAAAGCGAAGGAATCCCGTATAGAGATGAGGTTGAGCTCGGCGTTATGATCGAGACACCGGCTTCTGTCATGATCAGCCGTGACTTGGCAAAGGAAGTGGATTTCTTTAGTGTAGGTACAAATGACCTGACCCAGTATACTCTGGCGATCGATCGTCAGAATTCCAAGCTGGATCCGTTCTATGACCCGCATCATCCGGCAGTGCTTGCCATGATCAGGATGGCAGCGGAAAATGCACATGCCGAGGGTAAATGGATCGGTATCTGCGGTGAGCTGGGAGCTGATCTCGAGCTGACGGAAGAGTTCCTGAAGATGGGACTGGACGAGCTGTCCGTGTCGCCGGCGATGGTGCTTCCACTTAGAAAGAGAATCAGAGACTGCGAATAATACACAGTCGGTCAGGATCAAATCTGCATGTTACAGGAAATAGAATATAATAGCAGTCGGAAGGCACATATCCGGGCAGATGAATCTGCACTGGGATAAGATGCCGGCCGGCTGCTTTGCTGTTTTACAGGAAATTCCCTGGACTTACCTGCAAAATTAGCAGAGCAGAAATTTCCATCTATTTTCGTCTTGAAATAATCGAACGTATGTGCTATACTTTAAAACAGAACGAATGTTCGATTTATGAAAGGGCGGAAAAGATGAAGGCGAGAATTCAGGCGGGGATGTCGCTGTACGAAAAACTGAATATTTTATCTGATGCTGCGAAGTATGACGTCTCATGTACGTCCAGCGGCGTGGACAGACAGAATGACGGGACAGGTATGGGGAATTGCCGGAAGGCAGGGATATGCCACAGCTTTTCAGCGGACGGAAGATGTATCTCTCTTCTTAAAATATTGTTCACGAATGAGTGTATCTATGACTGTAAATACTGTATCAATCGTTCTTCCAACGATGTGGTGAGGGCGTCTTTTACTCCGGAGGAAGTATGCACGCTGACGATGGAATTCTACAGGAGAAATTATATTGAAGGTTTGTTTCTGAGCTCAGGGATACTTAAAAGCCCGGACTACACGATGGAGCTGATCTATGCCACACTCTGGAGGCTGCGGCATGAGTGCAGTTTTCAGGGCTATATCCACGTGAAGGCGATACCGGGAGCAGACCAGCGGCTAATCCAGATGACAGGGTATCTGGCGGACAGGATGAGCGTGAATATGGAACTTCCCACGGCAGAGAGCCTTCGGCTTCTGGCGCCTCATAAATCAAGGAAGAATATCCTGACCCCCATGCGTTTTGTCCAGGAGAAGTCAAAGGAGAACAGGCAGGAGATCATGCTGTACCGGAATGCACCCCGTTTTGTTCCGGCGGGACAGAGCACACAGATGATTATTGGCGCTACGCCGGAGACAGACTATCAGATTCTTCATGTGACAGAGTCACTGTATAAGAAATTCGATCTAAAGCGTGTGTTTTTTTCTGCCTTTGTGCCTGTCAATGAGGATAAGGCGCTGCCCTCCATCCGCGATCAGGGCCCGCCGCTTTTGCGGGAACACCGCCTCTATCAGGCGGACTGGCTTCTGCGGTTCTACCACTTTGAGGCGGATGAACTGCTGGATGAGACAAACCCGAATTTTAATGTGTTCCTTGATCCCAAGTGCTGCTGGGCACTGAAGCATCTGGAGGTATTTCCTGTGGAGATCAACAGTGCGGACTACCGCACACTCCTGCGGGTGCCCGGAATCGGATATAAGTCCGCAGGACGGATTGTGAAAGCACGCCGGCTGGGGGCTTTGAAGTTCGAGGATCTTAAGAAGATGGGCGTGGTGCTAAAGCGGGCGTTGTATTTTATCACTTGCAGCGGGAGAATGATGTATCCGGTCCGGCTGGAGGAAGATTATATTACGAGAAATCTTCTTAATACAAAGGAAAAGCTGCCGGAAGGTGCGGACGGAATGACATACCGTCAGATGTCGCTTTTTGATGATGTGAATTTCAACAGCAGTACAGCTGTGTTTTGAGAGGAGGAGCGGAGAGTGAAACAGATCTATATATGCACGGATACCATGACCGGCCTTTTCGCCGCTCTCCATGACGCGTGGAAGGAGAACCGGGATAATGACGCGGGGATCGAAGTGAAGGGAAAGGTACAACAGCAGCTTTTCTGCGAGTACCGGACTGTGGAGGAGTGCGAAAAGAAAGCGGTCCGTCTGGAGAGGATGATCAGGCGCTATCTGGGACACAGCGCATACCGGGATATCTATCATGCCCTGCTCTCAGACGATGGGGATAAAGGTACAGCGGTATTTAAGACCATGCAGGCATCGAGATGTATCCAGGACAGCCATAAGATCATGGATCATCTCAGCCATCCAGAGGTGGCGAAGGTATTCGCCCTTAGCAGGAGTGTGGCAAATGAGGCACATATGTATGAAGAGTTCATCCGCTTCCGTGAACTGGAAAATGGCATCCTCTTTTCGGAAATCACGCCGAAAGCGCAGATACTGACCTGCATTGCTGATCATTTTGCAGATCGTTTTCCCCTTGAGAACTGGATGATCTATGACAAGACTCACCGAGTGTTCCTCGTCCATAAAGCCCGGCAGGCATGGGGGCTTGTCTGGGGTGAGACGCTTGACAATGAGGCGGCGGAGAAAGTGTCAGAGAAAGAGCTGGAATATGAACGGCTCTGGAGCGGTTTTTTTGAATCCATTTCTATCAAGGAACGTGAGAACCCCAGATGCCAGCAGAATCATCTTCCGCTGCGGTACAGATCTGATATGACAGAGTTCCTGCAAAAGTCCGCATATGCGCATGAGCGAAACCTGGAAGCAGAAAGCTTGCATAAAGCCTGAAATCAGATTATGATAGAAATATTAATATGTAAAAGGCGGAATCATACAGTTGTTTGAAGAAGAAAAAAGTACTGTTCGGATCTCTGTCCGTAATCTGGTGGAGTTTATCCTGCGGGAAGGAGATATAGACAGCAGCCGCTCAGGCGGCATGGACAAGGACGCCATGCTTATGGGCGGGCGTCTGCACCGCAAGATCCAGCGCCGTATGGGACCCGAGTACCACGCGGAGGTAAGCCTTAAAACGCTGATTGACTGTGGAGAGTTCTGTATCCAGGTGGAAGGAAGGGCGGATGGTATCATCATAAAAGAAGATAAAACGGAACCTCGCGTAGTCATAGATGAGATCAAGGGTGTATTAAGAGAGCTCTCGCATATTGATCAGCCGATGAATGTTCATCTGGCACAGGCAAAGTGCTACGCTTATATTTATGCGCGGCAGCAGGGGCTTGACCGGGTTGGTGTCCAGATGACTTACTGCCGTCTGGACACGGAAGAGATCCGGCGTTTTCAATTTGAGTATGGAAAAGAAGAACTTCAAGAGTGGTTTTATGATCTTGTCGGAAGTTATGAGAAATGGGCGAGGTTTCAGATTGAGTGGAAGCGGGAGAGAGACGCTTCCATACAGCGGATTGAATTTCCGTTTCCTTATCGAAAAGGCCAGAGGGATGTGGCGGCGGCTGTCTACCGGACGATCCTGCGCAGGAAAAAGCTCTTTATACAGGCGCCCACCGGAGTGGGGAAGACCATATCCACTGTGTTTCCTGCAGTAAAGGCTGTGGGGGAAGGACTGGCAGAGAAGTTATTCTATCTGACGGCGAAGACTATCACCCGGACTGTGGCGGAGAATGCTTTTTCCACATTGAAGGAGAGGGGGCTTCGTATGAAGGTCATCACTCTGACGGCAAAGGAAAAGATCTGTTTCTGTGAAGAAGCGGTCTGCAGTCCGGATGTATGTCTTTATGCAAAAGGGCATTTTGACCGTGTTAACGACGCGGTGTTTGACATGATTACCAAAGGGAATGAGATCGACAGGAAGGCCATTGAAGAACAGGCGCAGAAATACATGGTGTGCCCGTTTGAACTGTCTTTGGATATTTCTACATGGACAGATGCAGTAATCTGTGATTACAATTATGCGTTTGACCCGACGGCTCATCTAAAGCGTTTTTTTTCAGAGGGAGGGAGCAGAAATTATATTTTTCTTATTGATGAGGCGCACAATCTCGTAGAGCGGGCACGGGAGATGTATAGCGCCCGACTTTATAAAGAAGATATGATGGAGGTGAAGCGTCTCACAAAGAAGGATGCTCCTGGTCTGGCAAAAAAATTAGAAGAAGTGAACCGGCTTTTCCTTGCATTAAAGCGGGAATGTGAGGATTACATGATATTGGACAGCGTTTCCCACATTGCGCTCAAGCTGATGAATCTGCTGGCAGAGATGGAGAAATTCCTTGAAGAGCCTGTTGAGGAAAAGAAAAGAGAGCAGGTGACGGATCTGTATTTCCAGGTGCGTTCTTTTGTAAATATCCATGATATCATGGACGAGAACTATGTGGTATACAGTGAATTGGAATCTGACGGCAGGTTTAAGGTGAGGCTGTTCTGTGTGAACCCGGCTCAGAATCTACAGTCCTTTCTGGAATATGGAGCGGGGACGATATTTTTTTCAGCGACCCTGCTTCCGATCCATTATTATAAAGAATTACTCTCAGTGGAGAAGGAGGATTATGCAATCTACGCAGAGACCCCGTTCCCGCCAGAGAACCGTCTTCTTCTCATGGGAAGGGACGTAAGTACAAAATATACACTGCGCGGCGCCGGCATGTATGAACGTATCGCGCGATATATCATCATAGCTGCCAAAGTGAGAAAGGGAAATTATATGGCGTTTTTTCCTTCATATAAAGTGATGGAAGAGGTATACGGGTATTTTCTTTCTAATGCCAGGGGAATTGATGCTGTGGTTCAGTCTCAGAGTATGCGGGAGACGGAGAGGGAAGAGTTTCTGGAAATGTTTGAAAAAGAAAGGGAGAACAGCCTGGTCGGTTTTTGTGTGATGGGCGGAATTTTTTCTGAGGGAATTGACCTGACAGAAGACAGGCTGATCGGGGCAGTTATTGTAGGAACAGGCCTGCCTCAGGTGTGCAGTGACAGAGAAATTGTAAAGCAGTATTTTGATGCAATGGGAATGAGAGGATTTGACTATGCGTACCTTTATCCCGGCATGAACAAAGTGCTGCAGTCCGCCGGGAGAGTGATCCGTACGGAGACAGACCGGGGAGTGATTCTTCTTCTGGATGACCGGTTTTTACAGAAACAGTACCGCGAGATATTCCCAAGAGAATGGGAAGGGTGCAGGATATGCAGCGCTGACACCCTCGCTGATCTGGCGGGAGAGTTCTGGGACAGATTATCTCCCGGGTAATATTAACGATTATCTCCCTGGAAATAGTTCAGGAATTCCATGGCGGCACGGGGCAGAGGAAGATGCTCATTGTAGGCGATGGCAAGCTCACGCTCAGGCAGTTCTTCTTTTGTCTTAAGGACAAAGATATCTTTTTCGGCATCTGGTATGCAGTAATCCGGTACAAAAGCGATGCCAAGCCCGATTCGCGCAAGGTCAATGAGAAGGTCATTGCTTGTCAGCTCAATTTCAGGAACAAGGTCAAGCTGGTGCTGCTGGAATACCTGATGAATAAATTCGTTTGTTGTGCTGTTCTTATCAAGCATCAGGATCGGATAGCGCAAAAGCCGGGAGAAAGAAAGCGTTTCCTCCTTAAGCTCAAGAAAAGGGGCTCCGGCGATAAATACATCTCGGAATTTTTTGATCCGTATAGTGGAAGATGCAGTGCCGAGATAATTGTTCGGATAGTTGACCACGATCAGATCCACAAGCCCGTTCTGAAGGAGCTGGGCACATTTCATGGAAGTCTGGTTGACGACCTTGATGTGAGCGCCGGGGAAAGCTCTGTGAAAACGCTCCAGATACGGGATGAGAAAATACCGGCAGATCGTGTCGCTGGCTCCGATCCGGATCTGTCCTCCGGTGGAAGCAGCGTCGAGAAGCTGTGTCTCCCCTTTTCGGATGAGGTTCATGGCAGGCTCGATATGGCGCATGAGGATCTCGCCCTCAGGGGTAAGCCGGACTTTTTTTGTACTGCGGATAAAAAGGGTCTGGTCCAGTTTCCGCTCCAGTGTCTTGATGGACTGGCTGACCGCGGACTGGGAGATGAAGAGGCGTTTGGACGCCTCGGAAAAATTCAGGGTAGAAGCGACATGGTAAAAAACCTTGTATAATTCATAATTGATATCGATCACTATAAGACCTCCTAATAAATAATGATTGTATTATAAGCTATATAAAATAAAAACACAATACAGAGAAGAGGTACACCAATGGAAAGTATGAAAAAATTACAATGGGCAGCGGCAATCATCTTTGCCTTTGCGGTCATTGCCGCGGCGCTGATCTCAAGCTTTGAGATCGCGATGTATTCGGATTTTGGTTTTTATGAGAAAGAATATGAGAAATATGATGTCCTGTCAGACCTGGATATGACCATGGAGGATGCCATGTATGTGACCAGGGAGATGATGTCATATCTGAGGGGAGAAAAAGAAGAGTTATCCGTGCTTACTACGATAGAGGGAAGAGAGCAGGATTTTTTTAATGAGCAGGATCGTTTTCACATGGGTGAGGTGCGGGAGCTCTTTATCGGAGGGCTGAACATCAGGACCGGAGCGTGTGTGGCAGGAGCGCTGTGCCTGATCTTTCTGCTTGTATCCCGCGCAGATATAAAAAGACTTCTTTCAAAATCTTATTGGATAGCCCTGGGGATATCGGCTGGTGCCGTGGCGGTTATCGGTATTGCCTCGTTCGTGGATTTCAACGCGGTGTTTGTGCGCTTTCATCATATCTTTTTTGACAATGATCTGTGGATATTTGATCCGGCAGAAGATTACATGATCCGCATGCTGCCGGAAGGACTGTTCTATGATTTTGTCATGAGGATCGGCGGACTCTTTGTGGGGATGCTGGCGGTGCTGTTCCTGCTGAGTATTTTGCCGGCAGCGGTCTCAAAAATACGGAAAAAGCAATGTGATTAGCAATGCTTATCATAAGCCTTTAATTATATTAATTGTACTAATGAAGTGAACTGTGGTACGATACAGACAGATAGTTTCAGTATGATACGTATGTAAGATGTAAAGGAGACTGTATATGAGTAGTGTAAGACGAGTTTTTGTAGAGAAAAAGCCGGCATTTGCAGTGGCAGCCAAGGAACTCCGCCATGAGATACGCCATTATCTCGGCATTCAGGACGTGACGGGAGTGCGTGTGCTGATCAGATATGACGTGGAAAATATTTCCGATGAGACATTCGAGAAGGCATGCAGCGGAGTGTTCGCTGAGCCGCCGGTGGATATCCTGTATAAAGAGGAATTCGCGGTGAACGAGGGAGACCGCAGCTTTTCCGTGGAATATCTTCCGGGCCAGTTTGATCAGAGGGCAGACTCTGCCGAGCAGTGTATTCGTTTTATCAAGGAGGACGAGACTCCGGTGATCCGCACGGCGACAACATATGTGATCGAAGGAGGAATTTCTGATGAAGAACTTTCGGAGGTCCGTAACCACTGCATCAATCCGGTGGATTCCAGAGAAGCGCAGGCAGAGAAGCCGGATACACTTGTCACGGTATTTGATGAGCCGGAGGATATCAAAGTATTCGACGGATTCTGCCAGATGCCGGAGACCGAATTAAAAGAGCTTTATGACTCTCTTGGACTTGCCATGACTTTTAAGGATTTCCTTCACATCCAGAATTATTATAAAGGTGAGGAACACAGAGATCCATCTATGACAGAGATTCGTGTTCTTGACACATACTGGTCCGACCACTGCCGCCACACGACGTTTTCCACAGAGCTTACGGACGTGGTGTTTGATGACGGCGACTACAGGAAACCGATCGAAGATACTTATAAGCAGTATTTGAAAGATCACAATGAGATATTTGCCGGGCGAGAGGATAAGTTTGTCTGCCTGATGGACCTTGCCCTCATGGCAATGCGCAGACTGAAAAGGGAAGGAAAGCTCGAAGATCAGGAGCAGTCCGATGAGATCAACGCCTGCAGCATTGTTGTGCCCATCAAAGTGGACGGTGTGGAGGAAGAGTGGCTCATCAACTTTAAGAACGAGACTCATAACCATCCGACAGAGATTGAACCTTTCGGAGGAGCGGCGACCTGTCTCGGCGGTGCTATCCGTGACCCGCTTTCAGGACGGACCTATGTATATCAGGCAATGCGTGTGACCGGAGCGGCAGATCCTACTGTATCTGTGCAGGATACACTGAAAGGAAAGCTGCCCCAGAAGAAGCTTGTCCGGGGCGCGGCGCACGGATACAGCTCTTATGGAAACCAGATCGGTCTTGCGACGGGACTTGTAAAAGAAATCTACCATCCAAACTATGTGGCGAAACGTATGGAGATCGGCGCAGTGCTGGGCGCGGCTCCAAGACGCGCGGTGATCCGTGAGACGTCGGATCCGGGAGATATCATCATCCTGCTGGGAGGACGGACAGGACGCGACGGCTGCGGCGGCGCCACAGGTTCTTCAAAGGTACATACAGAAGAATCTATCGAGACGTGCGGCGCAGAGGTCCAGAAAGGAAATCCGCCCACAGAGCGTAAGATCCAGAGGCTGTTCCGCCGGGAGGAAGTGAGCAGGCTGATCAAAAAGTGTAATGATTTCGGCGCGGGCGGTGTGTCAGTGGCCATCGGTGAGCTGGCAGACGGACTGAGGGTTGAGCTTGATAAAGTTCCGAAGAAATACGCGGGACTGGACGGTACGGAAATTGCCATTTCTGAATCCCAGGAGCGTATGGCTGTGGTAGTCGACCCGAAGGATGCGGCAGAGTTCATGTCCTACGCAAAGGAGGAAAACCTTGAGGCGACAGAGGTTGCGGTTGTGACAGAAGAGCCGAGGCTGGTTCTCGTATGGAGAGGAAAAGAGATCGTGAATCTCTCACGTGCTTTTCTTGACACGAATGGGGCCCATCAAGAGACATCTGTTGAGGTGGAGATGCCAAAACGTGAGGACAGCCTGTTTAAGCGCAGAGAGATCGGCGATGTGAAAACAGCATGGCTTAATGTGCTGAGTGATCTGAATGTATGCTCGCAGAAGGGACTCGTAGAGATGTTCGACGGTTCTATTGGAGCAGGTTCTGTGTTCATGCCGCACGGCGGTAAATATCAGATGACAGAGACGCAGACAATGGTGGCAAAGGTGCCGGTCCTCACAGGAAAGACAGACAGTGTATCCATGATGAGCTACGGCTTTGATCCCTATCTGTCAAGCTGGAGCCCGTATCACGGGGCGGTTTACGCGGTTGTGGAGTCTGTGGCAAAGATCGTTGCCGCGGGCGGCGACTATAAAAAGATCCGCTTTACATTCCAGGAGTACTTCCGCAGGATGAGTGAAGATCCGAAGAGATGGAGCCAGCCTTTCGCGGCGCTTCTCGGCGCGTACGCGGCGCAGATCGGATTCGGACTGCCGTCCATCGGCGGAAAAGACAGTATGTCAGGAACTTTCCGGGATATCGATGTTCCCCCGACGCTTGTGTCCTTTGCGGTTGATATGGCCACAGAGAAAGACATCATCACGCCGGAACTTAAAAAAGCCGGAAACAAACTGGTATGGCTGCGCATTGAGAAAGACGGATACGACCTTCCGGTATACGGTCAGATCATGGAACAGTACGGGAAGTTCACAGAGGATATCCGGGCGGGAAGGATTGTGTCTGCATATGCTCTTGACCGCCACGGCGTGATCGCCGCTGTGAGCAAGATGGCTTTTGGCAATAAGATGGGCGTAAAGATCGAGCACAATATAGATCCGAGAGATATGTTCGCTCCGGCATTCGGCGATATCATCGCTGAGGTAGAGGACGGACAGGTCGGAAATTTACAGATAAGCTACACAGTGATCGGTGAAGTGGCAGACAGAGATACATTTGAATATAGCGGTGCAAAGATCGGCATGGAAGAAGCGCTTGGCGCATGGACGGGCACTCTGGAGAAAGTTTTTGCCACAAAGTCAGCGGAGAGCTCAGACCAGCGGGTGGAGGAGAAGCTTTATGATGCTTCTGACATCCATGTCTGCAGTCACAAGATCGCTCAGCCTACAGTGTTCATACCGGTATTTCCGGGTACGAACTGTGAGTATGACAGCGCGAGGGCATTCGAGAGAGCAGGAGCGAAGGTTATCACAAAGGTGTTCCGCAATCTGGATGCGGAGGATATCCGTTCTTCGGTAGCAGAGTTTGAAAAAGCCATCGCCCAGGCGCAGATGATTATGTTCCCGGGCGGGTTCAGCGCGGGTGATGAGCCGGATGGTTCCGCGAAGTTCTTTGCCACCGCTTTCCAGAACGCGAAGATCAAAGAGGCGGTCGAGAAGCTGTTAAATGAAAGGGACGGACTTGCCCTTGGTATCTGTAATGGTTTCCAGGCGCTCATCAAGCTGGGACTGGTGCCGTACGGAAAGATCGTGGGACAGACAGCGGCTGCACCGACATTGACATATAATACGATCGGACGCCACATTTCCAAGATGGTGTATACGAAGGTTGTGACAAACAAATCCCCATGGCTTCAGGAGGCAGAGCTGGGAGCTGTATATACGAACCCCGCCTCCCACGGAGAAGGACGGTTTGTTGCAAGCCAGGAGTGGATTGACCGTCTGTTTGAAAATGGCCAGGTGGCGACGCAGTACTGTGACCCGGAAGGAACTATCAGTATGGATGAAGAGTGGAATGTAAACGGTTCTTACCGTGCCATCGAGGGTATCACAAGCCCTGACGGACGCGTACTGGGCAAGATGGCGCACTCTGAGCGCCGGGATGCTTCTGTTGCGGTCAATATCTACGGAGAGCAGGATCTTAAGATCTTTGAATCCGGAGTAAAGTATTTTAAATGATTAGGGGAGCAATCACAGTTTAATAAGAAGAAAAAAGAACCCCGCAAAGGCAGGCCTGAGAAAAAGCTGCCCCTGCGGGGGTTTTCTGAAATATTTCTGAAGAGATGGTTTGTCAAAAAGGCTGCTGCACGATTATTCAAGGTCAGCGCTGTCTGCCGGAACACAGTTATATACCTTTTTTACATGCTCCAGCCTGGAAGCCATGTTTCTCAGCAAAAGATCAGCCAGGGTCAGCGCGGCCATGGATTCTACAACGACAACAGCGCGGGGGACGATGACAGGGTCATGTCTTCCGTGGACAGTGATGTCGGTATTTTCCCCGGCTATGTTTACTGTCTGCTGTGTTTTAGCGATAGAAGAGGTAGGCTTTACGGCGGCCCGGAGGACAAGCTGCGCTCCGTCGCTCATGCCGCCCAGTGTTCCGCCGGAATGATTGGTCACCTTGCAGATCCGGCCGCCAGACCCGGCGCAGCAAGTGTCAGAGGTGCCGAGGCTGCGGAATGCATCATTGTTCTTGCTTCCCACAGAGGCGGCTGAGGCGAAGCCATCCCCGATCTCCACACCTTTTACCGCGCCGATGGACATGACTGCCTGGGCGAGCAGGGCATCCAGCTTATCAAAGACCGGCTCGCCAAGCCCGGCGGGGAGACCTTCGGCAATGCACTCGATGATACCGCCGCAGGAATCTGTCTTCGACATAAGTGAGGAAATGTACTCCCCGGCCTGTTCTGCTATGGAATTATTTGGCATATACAGGCTGTTCTCGTGGATCTCGGACATATGATAATCCTTTTCTGATATGGTAAATGGTCCGATAGATTTTGTGTAAGCAGAGACTGTGATTCCAAGCTCTTTTAAAAGAAGGCAAGCGACAGCGCCCGCCGCCACGCGTCCGATTGTCTCACGGCCGGAAGAACGTCCGCCGCCCCGGTAGTCGCGGAATCCGTATTTTTCGGTAAACGGGTAGTCAGCGTGTCCCGGACGGAAAAGGGAGACGATGTTGCCATAATCCCTGGGACGCTGATCCTGGTTGCGGACAAGAAGTGAAATAGGAGTTCCCGTTGTCTTTCCCTCGAATACGCCGGAGAGAATTTCAACAGAATCAGACTCATTTCGCTTTGTCGTATATTTACTCTGCCCGGGCTTACGCCTGTCCAGATATTTCTGGATATCTTCCTCTGACAGGGAAAGACCTGAGGGACAGCCGTCGATCACAACGCCGATGCCCGGTCCGTGGGATTCACCCCACGTGGTGACGCGGAATATTGTTCCAAATGATGAACCACTCATAGATGAGCTCCTTTCTGATATGTAAGCCCCGCGATGTGTCCGCGGGTGTCTGCGGAATATAGGAACCATTATATAAGAAAGAAATATATCTGGCAAGCGTAAAGAAAAAGAATAGGAAAAGATCAGAGAATGTTCTGTACTTTTTATATTTTTCGTACTATAATGTTGCCGTGACAGTGTAAAAAGGAGAGGAATGAAGAACTGATGAGCAGAAAAAGAAGAAAAAGAAAATCTGAAAACCATCAGGAAAAAATAGAAAGATTCTTCGATACAGAAAAAGATGAAGAGATAGAAAATCAGAATGCAGGTGCGGTGGAGGAGCCCTCTTTTGTTGATGTGGAAAAATCCGGGGATTCTGAGATTAGCGGTGGTGAGCTGATGGAAGAGGACGGGCCGGGAGAGACAGAGGAAGCAGACGAATCGGAAAATAATATGGAAGAAACTGCTGAATTGGAAGTTGAAGAGGAAGCTGTGGAAGGATCGGAAGAGATACACGAAGAAGCAGGAGAGGGAGAAGAGCCGGAAGAAGATGATACGGAGAGAGAAGAGGGCCCGGAGGAAGGAGAAGAGGGGGATGACTTCGGTAAAAAGAAGAGAAGGCGAAGAAGGCGCAGAAGAAGAAAGAAGAAGGAAAGAAAGCCTATGGGAAAGAAATTCTGGATTATCCTTGGAAGCATTTTCGGCGGACTGATCGCTGTCTATCTGGGGATTTCTGCATACTTTATCGGGCATTTCTTTATCAATACGACGATCAATGGACGGGACTTTTCCGGGCGTTCGGCGGCAGTTGTAGAGGACTATTTTAAAGAGCAGGTCAAAGATTATGAGCTCACGATCGAGGAATTGAACAATGAGACAGACGTGATCAAAGGCTCCGATATATCTCTGGCGTATAAGGAAAATTCCGCTGTTGAGAAGGCACTTAAGGAGCAGAATCCTTTATTATGGGTAACTGCGTTCTTTTCTACGACGGACAAAGATATTCAGGTTCAGGTGGACTATGATGAACAGGTGCTGGAAGAAAAGATCCAGTCAATAAAAGCAGTTACGCAGGAACAGACAGAACCCGTCTCTGCCTATCCGAAGTTCGATGGAAACTCCTTTGTAATTGAGCCGGAGGTGTATGGGACGGCTGTCAATATGGAGGTTTTGACAGCGAGGATCAAAGAGTATATCTCGGCATTCAAGCCAAAGCTTGTAATGTTTGACGAGGGCTGCTATAAACTGCCCAAGTATCTGTCGGATTCGCCCGAGGTACAGGCAGCGTGCGATGCGATGAATGAATATTGCAAGGCGAGCATCACATATACTATGACGGAAAATGTAGTTGTGGATAAAACGCTGATTTCCGGCTGGCTTACTTACGATGAAAATATGCAGGTCACTCTCGACGAAAATGCTGTCAGAGAGTGGATGAGAGAGTTTGGAAAGACATATGACACGGTTGGGGCATACAGGACGATCACCACTCCGACCGGCAAGGCGGCGGAAGTCTCAGGAGGAACATACGGATGGTCTGTTGACGAGGATACAGAGACCCAGAACCTGATCACGAGCATCAAGAACGGAGAAGTGACGACAAAGGAACCTGCCTACGTACAGACAGCAGCGGCTCACGCTGCGCAGGACTGGGGCAGTACGTATCTGGAAGTGGATTTGTCTGCGCAGCATATGTGGTATATCGTGAATGGCTCAATTGCCCTGGAGACAGATGTGGTGACAGGAATCCCTACACCGGACAGGATTACTCCTGCGGGAGTGTACTCTATTTTGGAGATGAAGCAAAATAAGACGCTTGTAGGAGCGATTGATCCGTCTACCGGGGAACCGAGTTACCGGACGCCGGTCGACTATTGGATGCGTGTCACCTGGACCGGCATAGGATTCCATGACGCGAACTGGCAGTCTTCTTTTGGAGGTACCAGATACCAGACAAGTGCCGGTTCCCACGGATGTATCAATATGCCTGTCAGCAAGGCGGGAGAACTCTACGGGATGCTGAGCGTGGGAACGCCTGTCATTATCCACTACTAGATTTTCAGAGCCAGAAAGGACAGAAAAGAGTTATATGTATGAACTTTTGAATAAAGACGGCATGGCAAAGCGCGGAAGATTCCATACTGTCCACGGGACGATAGAGACGCCGGTGTTCATGAATGTTGGAACCGCAGCGGCCATCAAAGGGGCTGTGTCGACGGACGATCTAAGACAGATCAAGACCCAGGTAGAGCTCTCGAATACATATCATCTCCATGTAAGACCGGGAGATGATATTGTAAAGAAGCTGGGAGGGCTTCACAAGTTTATGAACTGGGACAAGCCTATCCTGACAGATTCGGGCGGATTTCAGGTGTTTTCTTTGGCTTCTCTCCGTAAAATTAAGGAAGAAGGCGTGCATTTTAATTCTCATATCGACGGGCATAAGATATTCATGGGGCCTGAGGAGAGTATGCAGATCCAGTCTAATCTGGCGTCAACGATTGCCATGGCGTTTGACGAGTGCCCGTCCAGCGTGGCGGACAGAAAATATATCGCAGATTCTGTGGAGAGGACGACACGCTGGCTGAAGCGCTGTAAGAAAGAGATGGAAAGGCTTAATTCTCTGCCGGATACGATCAATCCCAGTCAGATGCTCTTTGGCATCAATCAAGGCGGAATCTATGAGGATATCCGTATCGAGCACGCCCGGCAGATCTCGGAACTTGATCTGGACGGCTATGCTGTCGGCGGTCTGGCAGTAGGCGAGAGCCATGAAGATATGTACCGTATCCTGGAGGCGGTCGTGCCTCATCTGCCGGAAAACAAGCCTACATACCTGATGGGTGTGGGAACGCCGGCAAACATCCTGGAGGCAGTGGACAGAGGAGTTGACTTCTTTGACTGCGTATATCCAACGCGGAACGGGCGGCACGGACATGTGTATACAAACCATGGCAAGCTGAATCTGTTCAATGCAAAATATGAACTGGACGAACGCCCCATCGAAGAAGGGTGCGGCTGTCCGGCATGCAGAAGCTACAGCAGGGCATATATCCGCCATCTTCTGAAAGCGAAAGAGATGTTGGGAATGAGGCTGTGCGTGCTTCACAACCTGTATTTCTACAATACGATGATGGAAGAGATACGCGAAGCCATCGAAGCCGGAGAGTATCAGGCGTATAAAAAGAAAAAGCTTGAGGGAATAATGCCGCAGTAAGAAAAAACGTGATAAGAAAAGGGATATTTTAGCGGATTTTTGAAAAGGCTCTTGAAGATTGAACTTTTTTTGTGTATAGTAATCTTATTGCTGAAAGAAAGTTAGGAGGAGACTGCCAATGGGTGAAACAATAATGATGCTGGTGTGGCTCGTTGTTATGTTCGGTGTTATGTGGCTTTTGCTCATGCGCCCGCAGAAGAAAGAGCAGAAGAGAATCCAGGCAATGCTTGCGTCGATGGAAGTGGGTGACACAGCGTTGACAACAAGCGGATTTTACGGAGTTATCATTGACATCACAGATGATGATGTGATCGTTGAGTTCGGTAACAACAAGAACTGCCGTATCCCGATGCAGAAGGCGGCGATCGCTCAGATCGAGAAGCCGAACGCAGAGTAAGGCATATAAAATAAAATAAGTAAAACACGTCGGAAGTTCTGGGAAACAGTTATTCCGGCGTGTTTTTTATATCATACTGCTGTTTTGCTCATATACAGCCGTCCGGCTCATGCATGCGCATGTCCGTCTGCAGCCTCGTGCAGACACGGTTTGCCTGTGCGGTCTGTGCGTGGCCGAACTATTGCAAAAATACAGAGCGCCCTCTATTTTTATGCTTCAACTACTTGAAACAGTCCGGAAAATGCGGTATGATAAATAGTAATATTTTAATTGAAGGGATGGGCAGCTATGGAAATGAAGATCGGAGTGATAAAAGGGGATGGGATCGGCCCTGAGATCGTGGACGAGGCAGTAAAGGTGCTCGACAAGGTCGCAGAGGTGTACGGACATTCCTTTTCTTATACACAGCTTTTGATGGGGGGAGCTTCCATTGACGTAAACGGTGTTCCTCTCACAGAGGAGACCCTTGAGGCTGCAAAGGCAAGTGACGCGGTGCTGATGGGTTCCATCGGAGGGGATGCGAAGACTTCTCCTTGGTATAGGCTGGAGCCGTCGAAACGCCCGGAAGCAGGACTTTTACAGCTTCGGAAAGGGCTGGACCTGTTTGCAAACTTAAGACCTGCCGTTCTCTATGAAGAGCTCAAAGGCGCCTGCCCGCTCAAAGAAGAGATCTCGGATAGAGGGTTCGACATGATGATCATGAGAGAACTGACCGGAGGACTGTATTTTGGAAAACGCAGGACAGAGGCAGAGGATGGCGTCCTCGTGGCAAGGGATGAGCTTACATACAGTGAGACTGAGATCCGCAGGATCGCGAAAAGGGGATTTGACATCGCCATGAAGAGAAGAAAAAAGGTGACCAGCGTTGACAAGGCAAATGTACTGGATTCCTCAAGACTTTGGAGAAAGATCGTGGAGGAAGTGGCGGCGGATTACCCGGAAGTCACGGTAGAACATATGCTGGTTGACAACTGTGCGATGCAGCTTGTAAAAGACCCCGCACAGTTTGATGTGATCTTGACAGAGAATATGTTCGGAGACATTCTTTCCGACGAGGCAAGCATGGTGACAGGTTCTATCGGCATGCTTGCCAGCGCAAGCTTAAACGAGACGAAATTCGGCCTGTATGAACCGAGCGGCGGCTCTGCGCCGGATATCGCAGGAAAAGGCATCGCTAATCCGATCGCTACGATCTTATCAGCGGCTATGATGCTGCGCTATTCTTTCGATCTGGATAAAGAAGCGGATGCTGTTGAACAGGCAGTGGGAGCCGTATTAAAGGACGGATACCGCACCATCGATATCATGTCAGAAGGAAAGACGCAGATCGGCACAGAAGAGATGGGCGATCGCATCTGTGCTTATATCAGATAGTTTCGTGATGAAACAAGAAAGAGAGGAATGACATATGAGAAGTGATACAGTGACAAAAGGAGTACAGCAGGCGCCTCACCGTTCTCTGTTCAATGCCCTTGGCATGACACAGGAAGAACTTGACCGTCCGCTGATCGGTGTGGTCAGTTCTTACAATGAGATCGTGCCGGGCCACATGAATCTGGATAAGATCACAGAGGCGGTGAAGATGGGAGTCGCCATGGCGGGAGGAACACCGATCATGGTGCCGGCGATCGCGGTGTGCGACGGTATCGCCATGGGGCATATCGGTATGAAATATTCTCTGGTGACGAGAGATCTGATCGCAGATTCCACGGAGGCGCTGGCAATGGCGCATCAGTTTGACGGCCTTGTCATGATCCCTAACTGTGATAAGAATGTGCCCGGGCTTCTTATGGCGGCGGCACGTGTGAATATTCCTACGATCTTCGTCAGTGGCGGCCCTATGCTGGCAGGCCATGTAAAAGGACAGAAGACCAGCCTTTCCAGTATGTTTGAGGCAGTGGGGTCCTATGCGGCGGGCAAGATGTCGGACGACGATATCCGTGAGTTTGAGAATAAGGCGTGCCCGACCTGTGGTTCCTGCTCTGGTATGTATACGGCGAACAGTATGAACTGTCTGACAGAGGCGCTGGGCATGGGATTAAAAGGAAACGGAACGATCCCGGCGGTCTACTCGGCGAGACTGCAGCTTGCGAAGCACGCAGGTATGCAGGTGATGGAACTGGTGAGAAAGAATATCCGTCCTCGCGACATCATGACGGAGAAAGCGGTGTTAAACGCGCTGACGGTTGATATGGCGCTTGGATGTTCCACAAACAGTATGCTCCATCTCCCGGCCATCGCCCATGAGATCGGCATGGACTTTGAGATCGACTTTGCGAATCCAATCAGTGAGAAGACGCCGAACCTGTGCCATCTTGCTCCGGCGGGGCATACATACATTGAAGATCTCAACGAGGCGGGCGGCGTATATGCAGTTATGAATGAGCTGAATAAAAAAGGGCTTCTCTACACGGACTGTCTGACTGTCACAGGAAAGACGGTGGGAGAAAATATCGAGGGATGTGTCAATAAAGATCCGGAGGTCATCCGTCCCATTGACAATCCATACAGCAAGACTGGCGGCCTGGCAGTATTAAAGGGAAATCTTGCACCGGACGGAAGTGTTGTAAAGCGCTCCGCGGTGTGTGATGAAATGCTCGTCCATGAAGGACCGGCAAGAATTTTCGAGAGTGATGAGGAGGCGACAGAAGCTATCAAGACCGGAAAGATTAATCCGGGAGACGTGATCGTGATCCGTTATGAAGGGCCAAAGGGCGGTCCGGGAATGCGGGAGATGCTCAACCCGACGTCTGCGATCGCGGGTTATGGTCTGGGGTCCACAGTGGCTCTGATCACGGACGGACGTTTCAGCGGCGCTTCCAGAGGCGCGTCCATCGGACACGTTTCGCCGGAGGCGGCGGTAGGCGGACCGATCGCCCTTGTAGAAGAGGGAGATATCATCAAGATCAATATTCCCGAGCTGAAGCTGGAACTTGATATATCAGACGAAGAGATGGCCGCACGCCGTGCGAAGTGGCAGCCAAGGGAACCTAAGGTGAAGACAGGGTATCTGGCAAGATATGCGTCTATGGTAACATCTGGAAACCGCGGAGCGATCCTGGAGATCCCGAAGGCAGAATAGAAAATGACAAGAGCCATGACTGGCTTTCTTAGAGAAAACCGGAGGAAACAGAGCATGCAGTTAAATGGAGCAGAGATTGTAATAGAATGTTTAAAAGAACAGGGAGTGGACACCGTCTTTGGTTATCCGGGCGGAGCTATCTTAAATGTATATGACGAACTGTATAAACACCGGGACGAGATCCGCCATATTCTGACTTCTCATGAGCAGGGTGCGTCTCATGCGGCGGACGGATATGCCCGCGCCACGGGAAAAGTCGGTGTATGTCTCGCCACCAGCGGACCGGGGGCTACCAATCTTGTCACAGGGATTGCCACAGCGTATATGGATTCTATCCCGATCGTGGCGATCACCTGTAATGTGGGGGTGTCTCTCCTTGGCAAAGACAGTTTTCAGGAGATCGATATCGCGGGGATCACTATGCCGATCACAAAATACAGCTTTATCGTAAAGGACGTATCAAAACTGGCGGACACGATCCGCAAGGCGTTCCGCATTGCCAAAGCGGGAAGACCGGGACCGGTGCTGGTGGATATCCCGAAGGACATCACATCGACAGTGACAGAGTATCGCAGAGAGGAACTGGGGAAATATATTCCCGATCACTCTCATATGAATGAAGAAGGGCTTTCCCGCGCAATATCTATGCTGGAAGAGGCAAAAAAACCATTTGTATTTGCAGGCGGGGGCGCTGTTCTTTCAGGAGCCAGCAGAGAGCTCAGGGAGTTTGTAGATAAACTGGACGCCCCTGTGACAGATTCCCTTATGGGAAAGGGAGCGTTTCCGGGGACAGATCCACGTTACACCGGAATGCTGGGTATGCACGGCACGAAGACATCCAACTACGGAGTCAGCGAGTGTGACCTGCTGGTAGTCATCGGCGCGAGATTCAGCGACCGTGTGACCGGAAACACAGAAACTTTTGCAAAGAACGCGAAGATCCTTCAGATTGATATCGACCCTGCGGAGATCAATAAGAATATTATTGTCACGGAAGAACTGATCGGAGATATAAAGGAAGTGCTCAAGATCCTCAACAGGAACTTAAGGCAGCAGGATCATTCTCAGTGGCTTGAAAAGATACAGTCTTATAAGAAAAAGTATCCGCTCAAATTCCACCCGGATGTACTGACAGGTCCCTTTATTGTGGAGGAGATCTACCGGCAGACCAAAGGGGATGCCCTGATCGTCACGGAGGTCGGGCAGCATCAGATGTGGGCGGCCCAGTATTACAAATATACGAAGCCGAGGACTCTTTTGACCTCCGGCGGGCTGGGAACCATGGGCTACGGCCTTGGAGCGTCTCTCGGCGCGAAGACCGGGTGTCCGGATAAAACGGTGGTCAATATTGCAGGTGACGGATGTTTCCGCATGAACATGAATGAGATCGCCACTGCGGTAAGACATAATATTCCGGTTATACAGGTGGTGGTCAACAACCATGTGCTCGGCATGGTGCGCCAATGGCAGGATCTGTTCTATGACGAGAGGTATTCAGCCACAGTGTTAAGAGATGCGGTCGATTTCGTCAAACTGGCGGAGGCCATGGGCGCGGAAGGCATCCGGGCGGAGACACAGGAGGAGTTTAAAGAGGCGTTTGCAAAGGCTCTGGCAATAAACAGACCGGTTGTCATTGACTGCCAGATCGACAGTGATGATAAGGTATGGCCCATGGTGGCGCCGGGAGCGGCCATCAGCGAGGCGTTCGATGAGGCTGACATGAAGAAATGATCATGGAATAAATAACTATCTAACAAGAAACAGGAGGTAAGGAAAAATGAGCAGAGTGTATAATTTTTCGGCGGGACCGGCGGTGCTGCCGGAGGAAGTGCTGAAAGAAGCAGCGGCTGAGATGATGGACTACAAGGGCACAGGAATGTCCGTGATGGAGATGAGCCACCGCTCAAAAGCGTTTGAGGAGATCATCACCGACGCGGAGCAGGATCTCAGAGAATTGATGAATATCCCTGATAATTACAAAGTGCTGTTCCTTCAGGGCGGAGCGTCACAGCAGTTTGCAATGATCCCCATGAACCTCATGAAAAACGGCGCGGCGGATTACATCGTTACGGGACAGTGGGCGAAGAAAGCGGCGAAAGAGGCAGAAAAATACGGAAAAGTGAATCGTATCGCATCCTCTGAAGATAAGACTTTCTCCTATATTCCCGACTGCTCGGATCTTCCTGTATCGGAAGACGCAGATTATGTCTATATCTGTGAGAACAATACGATCTATGGAACAAAGTTCAAAGAGCTGCCGAATACAAAGGGCAAGACGCTGGTGGCGGACGTTTCTTCCTGTTTCCTGTCCGAACCGGTGGATGTGAGCCGGTACGGAATCATTTACGGAGGCGTACAGAAGAATATCGGCCCTGCCGGAGTTGTGATCGTTATTATCCGCGAGGATCTGATCACGGAAGATGTGCTGCCGGGTACGCCGACCATGCTTACATACAAGACGCACGCAGACGCGAAGTCTCTCTATAACACCCCGCCGGCATATGGCATCTACATCTGCGGCAAGGTGTTCAAATGGCTGAAAGCCCAGGGCGGCCTTGCGGCGATGAAGGAGAGAAATGAGAAGAAGGCAAAAGTGCTCTATGATTTTCTCGATCAGAGCAGTCTCTTTAAAGGGACTGTAGAAAAGAAAGACAGATCTCTTATGAATGTTCCTTTCGTGACAGGCGACGGGGATCTGGACGCCAAGTTTGTGAAAGAGGCGAAGGAGGCCGGGTTCGAGAATCTGAAAGGACACCGCAGCGTGGGCGGAATGCGCGCCAGCATCTACAATGCAATGCCTTACGAAGGCGTTGTGGCACTTGTCGAGTTTATGAAGAAGTTTGAAGAGGAGAATCAGTAAGATGTTCAGATATTATTGCCTGAATCCGATCTCACAGATGGGACTGGATCAACTGGATGAAAATTATGTAAGCACAGATAAAGCAGAAGAAGCGGACGCCATCCTCGTAAGAAGCGCGAAGATGCACGAGATGGAGTTCGCGAAAGGGCTGAAAGTAATCGCGCGCGCCGGGGCGGGCGTGAACAATATCCCTCTGGAGCGCTGCGCCGAAGAAGGGATCGTTGTATTCAATACTCCCGGAGCCAATGCAAACGGTGTGAAAGAGCTGGTGATCGCGGGAATGCTCCTTGCAGCCCGTGACATCATCGGCGGTATCAACTGGGTACAGGAGTATGAGGAGGACGGCGATATTGCCAAGATCACGGAGAAAAAGAAAAAAGCTTTCGCGGGAACCGAGCTTCAGGGCAAGAAGCTCGGTGTCATCGGACTGGGAGCCATCGGCGTACTCGTGGCGAACGCGGCCATCAGCCTCGGCATGGAAGTGTACGGGTATGACCCGTATGTATCCGTAGATTCCGCATGGAGACTGTCCGAAAACATCTATCATGCAAAGACAGCAGATGAGATCTACAAGGACTGCGACTATATCACAGTCCATGTGCCGGCTCTTGAGGATACAAAAGGTATGATCGACAAAAACGCGATCAGCCTGATGAAGAAAGGGGTTGTCATTCTGAACTTTGCCCGCGATGTGCTGGTCAATCAGGAAGATATCGTAGATGCGCTTGTGTCTGAGAAAGTGGGCTGCTATGTGACGGATTTCCCGACAAAAGAGATCGTAGGCGTAAAAGGCGCTATTGTCATTCCGCATCTGGGAGCGTCCACAGAGGAGTCTGAGGACAACTGCGCGAAAATGGCGGCGGCAGAGGTGAGGGATTTCCTTGAGAACGGAAACATTACACATTCCGTTAATTTCCCGGACTGTGATATGGGCGTAAAAGGAGAGGGCCAGAGGGTGACGATCCTTCACAGAAATATCCCCAACATGCTCGGACAGTTTACCGGTTTGATGGCAGAGAAGAATATCAATATCTCCCTTATGACGAACAAGAGCCGCAAAGAATATGCATACACGATGATGGATGTGGACGGGGAAATATCTTCTGAGGTGGAAGAACAGCTTGCCAGTGTGAAAGGAGTGCTCAAAGTAAGAGTAATCCGAAGCATGTGAAGAACTGCATGTGACATTATGACAGCAGGAGGAGAGAAAGATGGAAGAGCATCAGGAGCATTCCCTCGGCGGGCACGTTTTCCAGAAAATCCGTGAAGGCATCCTTAACGGAAAGTACAAGGAGAATGATGAGCTTAGGGAAAACACGATAGGAAAAGAGCTTGGAGTGAGCCGTACTCCCGTAAGAGAGGCTCTGCGGCAGCTGGAGCTGGAGGGACTGGTGGCCATCGTTCCCAACAGGGGTGCTTATGTAACTGGAATCTCTCGCAAAGATATATGGGACATCTATGTGATGCGTTCTATGCTGGAGGGACTGTGCGCACGCTGGGCTGCCGAGAATATCACAGAGGCCCGGCTCGATGAGCTGGAGGAGGCCCTCCTTCTCTCCGAGTTCCAAGTGAAAAAGGAGAGCGGTTTTGATGCAGAACAGATGGCCGCACTGGACGGACGTTTCCATGCCATTCTCTATGATGCTTCCGGCAGCCGGATTCTAAGCCGTATGCTGACAGATTTCCACAGTTACGTTCAGACAGCCAGAAAATCTTCAATTCTGTCGGAGGATAGGGCCAGGAAATCCATCCGGGAGCACCGTCAGATACTGCGGGCAATCCGTGACAGAGATACGGAGATGGCGGAGCAGCTTGCCAACGAGCACATTATGCATGTGATGCAGAATTTAAAAAAGCAAGGTTATTAGAGAAACAGGTCTGCCCATGCAGGAGGCGGACAGAGAATTTGTATCAGGAGGACACAGAAATGGAAAAAATCAAGATGACCACACCCCTTGTAGAGATGGACGGGGATGAGATGACAAGAATTCTTTGGAAGATGATCAAAGATGAGCTTCTTATCCCTTATATCGATCTGAAAACAGAGTATTATGATCTTGGGCTGGAGCATAGAAATGCGACTGATGATCAGGTGACGGTAGACTCTGCACTGGCGACAAAGAAATATAAAGTCGCGGTCAAATGCGCAACCATTACCCCGAATGCAGCCCGCATGGAGGAGTATGACTTAAAGGAGATGTGGAAGAGTCCGAACGGTACGATCCGCGCGATCCTCGACGGAACTGTGTTCCGTGCGCCCATTGTGGTCAAGGGTATCGAGCCGTGTGTGAAGAACTGGAAGAAACCGATCACTATCGCAAGACATGCTTACGGTGATGTGTATAAGGGCTCTGAGATGAAGATACCGGGCGCCGGAAAAGCAGAGCTTGTATACACGGCCGAGGATGGCACGCAGACAAGCGAGCTTGTGCATAACTTTGACGGACCGGGCATCATACAGGGAATGCACAATTTAAACAGTTCTATCGAGAGCTTTGCCAGAAGCTGTTTCTCTTATGCGCTGGACACGAAGCAGGATCTGTGGTTTGCCACAAAAGATACGATCTCCAAGAAATATGACCATACTTTCAAAGATATCTTCCAGGAGATCTATGACGCAGAGTTTGACGCGAAGTTCAAAGAGGCAGGAATCGAGTATTTCTATACACTGATCGACGATGCGGTGGCCCGTGTCATGAAATCAGAGGGTGGATATATCTGGGCGTGCAAAAACTATGACGGAGACGTTATGAGTGATATGGTGTCCTCCGCGTTCGGTTCACTTGCAATGATGACCTCTGTACTTGTATCTCCGGAAGGATACTATGAGTATGAGGCTGCCCACGGGACTGTGCAGCGCCACTATTATAAGCACTTGAAGGGCGAGGAGACTTCTACAAATTCTGTGGCTACCATCTTCGCGTGGACAGGCGCCCTCAGAAAACGCGGTGAACTGGATGGAAACAAAGAACTGATGGAGTTCGCGGACAGACTGGAGAAAGCGACGATCGACACCATCGAGGCAGGCGAGATGACAAAGGACCTTGCACTCATCACGACCATAGAGAACCCGACTGTGTTAAGCAGCGGGGAGTTTATCAAAGCAATTGCGAAGAGACTGTAAAATCCGCACTATACTTTGAGTATTCCCTGCTTATATTCATTTTGGAACGCGGTCTTATATTTATCTGTCACAACGGACATATATAAATTAGAGGCGAGCAGATCGTTCCGGAGCATCTTCTGTCCGATCGCCGGCAGGGATTCTTGCTCTGAAAGGCGCATAAGCAGGGGCAGCGGGCTTGCTTTTGAGATATGGGAGATGAGCTTTTCGTTATCTTTGCGGTATCCGATCAGCCGGGCGTAGAAATGCCGTCCGCTTTCAATATATTCCTCTACATCATTTTTCTTCGTGCCGAGCATAATATGAAGGAGCGCGCGGTTGACGCGAGTTTGTGTGACCTCTCTTGTCTTGATAAGCTCTGCGAATTGTTTGTAGTTAAAAAAGTTGTCCAGTCTGTCACAGATCCGGTTTGCCAGCTCTTCTGAGACGTCCATGTAGCGGGGAAGGGTATCAGGCGTCTTATTGAGCAGCTTGTATTTTAAAAGGAGGGAGAAATCGTTCTGATACACCGGATACTCTACCCTGTGATAGTCCTTCAAAAGCGCCAGGCAGGAGGAAGGAACCTGTTCCTCCAGATCGCCAAGTATGGAGGAAAAAGAGGTGTTCTCAAAGCTGCCTCCCATTTGTTCTGTGCTGATGGCAGACCCGGAGTATGCGAGCAGGGAGCGTATGGCGGAAGCAGAGCTGAATCTGCCGGCGTCAATACTTTTATCATGGTAATGAGAGCCTTTTCGCTGGATTGTGAAAGGGCTCACAGGGCTGTTTAGTTTTTTCATAGCTTTCAGGTATTCGATTCCCAGTATGTTGTTGGGATCGTTAAGCAGAGAGGCATATGCAGGATTTTTTGTGTATTCCAGCATGGCGTTCTGTCTGGCGGCGGGAAAAGACGAGCCCTTTTTTAAATTGTTTTTTAAAAGAATACGGTAGTCGTGCGGCTCCCGGATTAGGATATCAGCGATGTGGGACAGTGCGTCCAGGTCGTTGCATTCACTTCCAAAACAGATGTAGTCCACAACACCTAAACTGTCCAGCAGCGACACTGCTCCCAGGGCGAAATATTCCGCGCTGCCGGTGGCATAGCAGACCGGAAGCTCGAAGACAGCGGAAGCTCCGCATTTGAGCGCCATTTCTGCGCGCAGGCGTTTGGGCATGATGGCGGGAACGCCCCGCTGGACATAGTCGCCGCTCATGACAACTATGGCTGTGTCAGCTCCGGTGATTCGTTTTGCTTCTTTTATATGATATAGATGCCCGTTGTGGAACGGGTTGTATTCTGTGATCAGACCCACAATTTTCATAAGAATCTCCTTGTATATAGATTTCTACCATATTATACTATAAAAAAATGGATTCTTATAGTACAAGATAAAATCATTACATAAATACTAAAACACAGGAAGGAACAGAGGAATGGAGCAGAAAAACAGGCTGGACGCAGGACAGATCATCGGGCTGCTGGATATGCATGATTTTAAACAACTGAAAGAAGAACTGGAATCCGTACACCCTGTGGATATTGTTGATATATTAGAAGAACTGAATAAAAAACAGAGAACTCTTGTGTTCCGGCTTCTGGCAAAAGAGGAAGCCGCGGAAGTATTTACGGACATGAACAGCGACATGCGGGAGGATCTGATCAACGCTTTGACAGATTCGGAGCTGGAAGAGGTCATGGACGAGATGTATGTGGACGATACAGTGGATGTTTTAGAAGAGATGCCCGCCAATGTAGTGGACCGTATTCTCACTGTCACCGACGAGGAGACAAGGCAGAAGATCAACGCGCTTCTGCAGTATCCCGAGGACAGCGCGGGCAGTATCATGAACATTGAGTATATCAGTCTGCGCAGAGATATGACAGTAGCGGACGCGATCTTGAAGATCCGTCAGGTCGGCATCAACAAAGAGACAATCTATACCTGCTATGTGACGGAAAAGAAAAAGCTTATCGGCATGGTTGACGTGAAAGACCTTCTGACTGCGGGAGAGTCCCGCCTGATCAGGGAGATCATGGACGAGAACGTGCTCTGCGCGAGAACGCTTGACGATCAGGAATATGTGGCGAACATGATCAATAAGTACGGACTGGTAGCAATCCCTGTCATTGATCATGAAAACTGCCTCGTCGGTATCGTAACGGTTGACGATGCGATGCTCGTACTTCAGGACGAGGCGACCGAAGATATCAGCATCATGGCCGGTGTCAGCCCCAACGAGGACTCCTACTTTGAAACCTCGGTTTTGCGGCAGGTGAGAAACCGTACACCGTGGCTGATGCTCCTCATGCTCTCGGCAACAGTGACCGGAGAGATACTGGGATATTATGAAAATGCGATGGCAGCAATGCCGATTCTCATCACGTTCATTCCCATGCTCATGGGAACAGGCGGAAACTGCGGCTCCCAGAGCTCCACTCTTATTATCCGCGGACTGGCAGTAGGAGAGATCGAGTTTTCCGATATCTTCAAGGTGATCTTTAAGGAGATCCGGGTTGCGGTGATTGTGGGCTCTCTTCTTGCCTTTGTAAATGGGATCCGTATCTGCATTATGTATGACAGGGATATCATGCTTGCCGTGGCGCTTGGAATCACTATGATCGCGGTTGTTGTGATCGCAAAATGCATCGGCTGTATCCTGCCTCTGATCGCGAAGAAGATAGGCATTGATCCGGCGATTATGGCCGCGCCGCTTATCACCACCATCACAGACACATGTACGATCCTCGTGTATTTCAATATCGTCACAACAGTTTTTCATCTGTGAGATCGTTATTTTTGTGACAATCATATAAAGGCGCTATAAAAAAAGGGGAGATTGTACTTAAAAATGCACATAAAATCCCCTTGTATACAAAAAACCTTTGCGTTATAATAAAAACACATGTGATAAAAAATGAAAGGTGGCTTTTTAATCATGGGATTCATTGATGAGATCAAGGCAAGGGCAAAAGCAAACAAGAAGACGATCGTCCTTCCTGAGACAGAGGACGAAAGAACGTATAAGGCTGCAGAGGCAGTCTTAAAAGAGGGGCTTGCTGACCTGATCCTTGTAGGCAGCAAAGAAGAGATCGAGAAGAACAAGGGTACATATGATGTTTCCGGCGCAGTGATCGTTGATCCGGCGACAAGCAGCAAGACAGAGAGTTATATCGCGAAGCTTGTAGAATTAAGACAGAAAAAGGGTATGACAGAGGAACAGGCAAGAGATCTTCTTCTCAATAATTACCTGTATTACGGTGTTATGATGGTGAAGATGGGAGATGCTGACGGTATGGTATCGGGGGCATGCCACTCCACAGCGGACACGCTTCGTCCGTGTCTTCAGATCTTGAAGACAAAACCGGGCACAAAGCTGGTATCTGCGTTCTTCCTTATGGTTGTCCCAGATTGCGATATGGGAGCGGACGGAACGTTTGTCTTCGGAGACGCGGGTCTGGAGCAGAACCCGGATCCGGAGAAGCTGGCGTACATCGCGCTTTCTTCGGCGGAGTCCTTCAAGACACTGACAGGAAAAGAACCGGTCGTGGCAATGCTTTCCCATTCTACGAAAGGCAGCGCAAAGCATGCGGATGTAGACAAGGTCGTAGAGGCTACACGTCTTGCGCACGAGTTTGCTCCGGAGTTGAAACTGGACGGAGAACTACAGCTTGACGCGGCGATTGTTCCTGAGGTAGGCGCTTCCAAAGCGCCGGGCAGCGAGGTGGCCGGACATGCCAATGTACTGATCTTCCCGGATCTGGATGCGGGAAATATCGGATACAAGCTTGTGCAGAGACTCGGAAAGGCAGAGGCATACGGTCCGCTGACACAGGGGATCGCGGCTCCGGTCAATGATCTTTCACGCGGATGCAGCGCTGAGGATATCGTAGGAGTTGTGGCGATCACTGCTGTTCAGGCACAGGCAATGTAAGCCGCAGGGACAGGATTGAGAAAATACCCGTTCGAATAATGCGGGACAGAACAGGGAATACCTTGTATCATAAATAATAAAGCGTTTGGGAGGAAAGGAAATGAACGTATTAGTAATTAACTGTGGAAGCTCTTCTCTGAAATTCCAGCTCATCAATGCTCAGTCAGAGGAAGTTCTCGCGAAGGGAATCTGTGAGAGGATCGGGATCGACGGACGTCTGACTTATCAGCCGGAGGGCGGAGAGAAAGAGAAATCCGACAAAGCGATGCCCACTCATACAGAGGCGATCCAGTTCGTGATCGAAGCGCTGACAAATACAGAGACAGGAGTGATCAAGAGCTTAGATGAAATAGGGGCAGTAGGACACCGTGTCGTACATGGCGGCGAGAAGTTCGCGTCATCTGTTGTCATCACAGAGGAAGTAAAGAAAGCTATTGAGGAGTGTAATGATTTGGCGCCCCTTCACAATCCTGCGAACCTGATCGGTATTGAGGCCTGCGAAAAGCTTATGCCAGGCACACCGATGGTTGCTGTGTTTGATACTGCTTTCCACCAGACCATGCCGGAGAAGGCATATATGTACGGCCTTCCCTATGAATACTATGAGAAATACAAAGTAAGACGCTACGGATTCCACGGGACAAGCCACAGCTACGTATCCAGAAAAGCCGCGGAAGTAATGGGAAGATCTTATGAGGATTTAAAGACGATCGTGTGCCATCTCGGAAACGGCTCCAGTGTTTCAGCAGTTATGAACGGAAAATCTGTCGATACATCCATGGGTCTTACGCCGCTTGAGGGGCTTGTGATGGGTACCCGTTCCGGAGATATCGACCCGGCTATCATGGAGTTTATTGCTCAGAAAGAGGGGATAGATATTCCGGGAGTCATGAGCATATTGAATAAAAAATCCGGTGTGTTCGGACTTTCGGGCGGACTTTCAAGTGATTTCCGCGACCTGACAGACGCTATGAATTCAGGAAATAAAAAAGCAAAGGACGCTATGGATGTGTTCTCATACAGAGTTGCAAAATATATCGGATCTTATGTTGCCGCTATGAACGGCGTGGATGATATCGTATTCACGGCAGGCATCGGCGAGAACGACGATTATGTAAGAGAGCAGGTGTGCAGCTACCTCGGATACCTTGGCATAGAGTTCGATAAGGAAGTTAATGACGGTCTCAGAGGAAAACAGGTCGAGCTTACGAAACCAGGTTCAAAGGTAAGAGTATTCGTCATCCCGACAAACGAGGAGCTGGCGATCGCAAGAGAGACTTTAGCGCTTGTAAAATAAGTTTAAAGGGTAAATTGAATACAGTATTAGGCCACTTATAAATGATTTTCTACGCAAAATGGCAAAATTTCGGTATCAGTAAATCAAGATGTAAGTGCAGGAACAAGGATAAGATTTTTTATGG
>CAJFQC010000002.1 GCA_904418845.1 uncultured Ruminococcus sp.
TGGTGACTTTTTACCTTGTTCAATGGTATTATTATTGAAACGGTTAAATACAATATTATGATATGAGAGCGAGGTAGAAAGATGAATTGTATTAAATGTTATCAGGAAATCCCGGAAGGCTCAAGATTTTGTCCTTACTGCGGCGCGGAGCAGACCGTGGCTCATCAGCCGGCAGACGCACAGGTAAACTCAGCCCCACAGACTGAGACGGACACTCGTGCAGATGTACCTGCACAGTCTGAAGCAGATGCACATACAGAAACCACCGCACAGTCTGATACGTCTGCGAAGAATGATGTGTACTCTCAGCCGGGAGCGCCTTATCAGAATACCCAGAACTATGGTCAGGGGGCACAGGATGCTTCTGGGTACGGAGCAGGATATCAGGGCGGATACCAGAGTAATTCTTACCCGCAGGATCAGGGACAGCCGGTGAACTGGGTGCCTTATCTGGTTCTGTCCATTATTTCCACACTTTGCTGCTGTCCGCCGTTTGGTATCGTAGCGATCGTTTTCTCCGCAAAAATCAACAACGCGATGAATGAGGGAAATGCAGAAGAGGCAAAGAAATCTGCAAAGAGGGCGAAGATCTGGATCATTGTCGCTTTCGTGACAGGCATCATCTCTTATATCCTTTATTTCGCGCTGGTGGGATTCATAGGGGCAGCCGGATACTTAGGGACAGACGGATACTACTATTACTAATACTAAGATATACATGAAGGAAGGCTGACACAGGCAGATGACAGAATGTCTCCGGAAAAGCAGAAAAATGCGTATAGCGTTAATATTATGTGCGGGAGCGGTATCGTGCGCGGGTATGGTGTACCTGTATTTTCATAATCCACATGACTATCCGCTTCCGTGCATCTTTTATGTACTGACTGGGCTGTACTGTCCGGGATGCGGCTCGGGGCGCGCCAGTTATTCGATCCTTCACGGACAATTTCTGGACGCTTTTTGCTATAACCCGCTCATGACAGTCCTTCTTCCGCTGATCGGTCTGTATGTGGCGGTAAGGACCCTGGACTGGGTGATCACAGGCGGCAACCATGTCGACCGAAAGATCAGCGTAAAATTTCTCATAGGAGTGCTTGTGGCAGTATTTGTATATGGAGCGCTGCGGAATATCCCGGTGTTCCCGTTTACACTGCTGGCTCCGGGCGGATTCGCGCAGATATTTTAAGCTGATAATAAATAATGACGGAGGATATTTACATGATCAACAAATTAGTGGCAAAGATCAAAAAGACAGGGGCGCCGATCGTGGTCGGACTGGACCCGATGATGAGTTATATCCCGCAGCATATTCAGGATAAAGCGTTTGCCGAATACGGGGAGACGCTGGAGGGAGCTGCTGAGGCAATCTGGCGGTTTAATAAGGAGATCGTGGACAAGACATACGATCTGATCCCGGCAGTGAAACCGCAGATCGCGATGTATGAGCAGTTCGGTGTGCCGGGACTTGCGGCATTTAAAAAGACAATAGACTACTGCAGATCAAAAGACCTTGTGGTCATCGGTGATATCAAGAGAGGTGATATTGGTTCCACTTCTTCTGCATATGCAACAGCGCATCTGGGAAAAGTTAAAGTGGGAAGCAGGGAGTATGTACCATTTGATGAGGATTTCGCGACGGTGAATCCGTATTTTGGAACAGATGGCGTAAAACCTTTTGTGGATGTATGCAAAGAGGAGAAGAAAGGACTCTTTATCCTTGTAAAAACATCCAACCCGTCCAGCGGAGAATTTCAGGATCGCCTGATCGACGGGCGCCCGCTGTATGAGCTGGTGGGGGAGAAGGTTGCCGAATGGGGAGCAGACTGTATGGGCGATGAGTACAGCTGCATCGGCGCGGTTGTCGGCGCAACATACCCGGAAATGGGAAAAGTGTTAAGGAAAATCATGCCGAAGAGTTATATTCTTGTGCCGGGATACGGCGCGCAGGGCGGACGCGGCAAAGACCTCGTGCATTTCTTTAACGAAGACGGACTTGGTGCGATCGTGAATTCTTCCCGTGGTATTATCGCTGCTTATAAGCAGGAGGCTTACGAGAAGTTCGGAGCGGAGAATTTCGCAGATGCGTCCAGAGCGGCAGTCGGGGATATGATCGCGGATATCAGCGGCGCCCTGGAAGGAAAATAATTATGACAAAGAAAAAAGAAAATGCAGTGATCCTCTCTCAGGAGAGGATCGCTCAGGATATATACAGTATGTGGATCCGGACAGAGGCGGCGCAGACAGCAGCGCCCGGACAGTTCATATCCATGTATACAAACGACGGGAGCAAGCTGCTTCCCCGTCCGATCAGTATTTGTGAGATCAACGGGGCTGATGGAAGCTTAAGGGTTGTTTACCGTGTGACGGGCGGGAATACAGGGACAGATCTGTTCTCTCGGATGAAAGCAGGGAATATAATCCCTGTTATCGGCCCTCTGGGGAATGGTTTTCCCTATGAGAAGGCGGAAGGAAAACAAGCTTTCCTGATAGGCGGAGGCATTGGCGTGCCGCCGATCCTTGAGCTGGCAAAGCAGATGAAATGTGATAAGAAGCAGATCATCCTCGGATACAGGGATGGCGAGACATTCTTAAGAGAAGAGCTCGGGCGGAACGGAGAAGTTTATATTTCCACAGAGGATGGAAGCGCGGGAACGAAAGGCAATGTGATGGATGTGATCCGCGAAAATGCGCTGAGAGCCGACCTCATTTACGCATGCGGTCCTACGCCGATGCTCCGTGCGATCAAAGCATATGCAGAGGAAAATGGCATCGAGTGCTATATTTCTCTTGAGGAGAGGATGGCATGCGGCATTGGAGCCTGTCTTGCATGCGTTTGTAAGTCAAAGGAAAAAGACCGGCATACAAATGTAAATAATAAGAGGATCTGTAAGGACGGTCCGGTATTCCTGTCTACGGAGGTGGAGATCTGATGAATATGAAAGTAGATATCGCGGGCGTAGAGTGGAGTAATCCGGTGACTGTTGCTTCCGGGACTTTCGGGTCAGGAAAGGAGTTTTCGGACTTTATGGATTTGAACTGCCTGGGGGCAGTGACGACAAAGGGAGTGGCAAATATCCCGTGGGCGGGAAACCCCACCCCCAGGGTGGCAGAAACATGCGGTGGCATGATGAACGCGGTCGGTCTCCAGAATCCGGGCATTGACGTGTTCTGTGAGAGGGACATCCCGTTCCTGCGCAAGTTTGACACAAAGATCATTGTCAATGTGTGCGGGAAATCCACGGAAGATTACTGTGAGGTCGTTGAGCGCCTTGCAGATGAGGATGTAGATATGCTGGAGATCAATATCTCCTGTCCCAACGTAAAAGAAGGCGGGATTGCCTTCGGACAGAATCCCAAAGCGGCTGAGGAGATCACAAAGGCAGTAAAGAAGTACGCAAAGCAGCCGGTCATCATGAAGCTGAGTCCCAATGTTACCAGCATAGCGGAGATGGCAAAGGCGGTGGAAGCCGGCGGGGCAGACGCGCTCTCCCTTATCAACACGCTCACAGGGATGAAGGTCGATATTAACAGAAAGACCTTTGTCCTTGCGAATAAGACAGGCGGCGTATCCGGACCGGGTATCCATCCGATCGCGGTGCGCATGGTGTATGAGGCGGCGAACGCGGTGAGTGTTCCGGTCATCGGTATGGGAGGTATCGCCAGTGCGGAAGACGCCATTGAGATGATCCTTGTCGGAGCCAGCGCGGTGTCGGTAGGTACAGCGAACTTCTACGATCCGGCAGTGACTGTGAAGGTTGTGGATGGAATTGAGAAATACATGAGAGAGCAGGGATTTGAGACGGTCGCGGATATGGTCGGGATCGTGAAGTAGATTTTCTCACGCGCTGTTAAAGGGGCTGTCGCACTAATTCTTAGTGCGACAGCCCCTCTCTCTTGCAAAGTGTTCAGCCTGCTCTCTTTGTTTAAAATATAAAAAAATATCGGATATATACATATGAAATTGACAAAAATAGAGAAGAATTTCACAAAAAATCAGACAAGATGACAATATAATTGACAAAAATGGGGGGGGGTGATAGAGTAAAATTGGTAATATTGGATTATTGATTCTATCTGCGTTTGGCAGTATCAAAACGGACAGGGGGATGACATGAGAAAATCAATGTACAGGCAGGGAAAAGCTGCCGCTGCGGCAGTGCTTGCGGCAGTCATGCTGATTCCGGCGGCGGCGTATGGGGCGGAACCCATCGTCAGGGTAGCGTCTGATTCAGGCGTACAGATGAGCTCGGAACCGGAAGCGGTGTATATCAACAATTACGCGGGAACGGCCCGTTCAGAGAACTTTAATGACAACTGGAAGTTTTTTTTAGGAGATGCATCCGGGGCGGAACAGCCTGCCTTCGACGATTCTGAGTGGAGGCGGGTAAATCTGCCCCATGATTATAGCATTGAGCAGCCATTTTCCGATTCCATGGAGGCAGAGAGCGGGTATCTGCCCGGTGGTACAGGCTGGTACAGGAAGAACTTCACCTTGGACGAAAGCGCTGAGGGAAAAGAGGTTCGCATTGATTTCGGCGGAGTGTATATGGACGCCACTGTCTGGGTGAACGGACAGGAACTGGGAACGCATCCCTATGGCTACACGCCGTTTTCTTTTGATATCACAGACTATGTAGAAATTGATCAGGAAAATGTCATCACGGTGAAGGTGAATCATCAGACTCCATCCAGCCGCTGGTATTCAGGAAGCGGCATCTACAGAAGCGTAGATTTAACGATTACGGATCCAGTGCATGTGGATTTGTTCGGCACGAAAATTGAGACGCCGGATCTAAAGAGCGAGACGGCCCAGGGCGGCGGGGAGACGACGGTCACGACAGACATACGCACCACGGTGGTGAACGATTCCGGCACGGCGGCGGAGGTGACGCTTACCCATAGCATCTTCCCAAAGGGCGGGACGGTGGACGATGCAATCGGCACGTCGGACACGCCGGCCCAGAGCATTGATCCAGGAGATACTGCGGACATCCAGGCCTCGGTGGAGGTTTCTAAAGCGGATCTTACGCTCTGGAGCACAGATACCCCGGTCCTTTATACTGTGCGGACAGAAGTGAAGGTTGGAGGGGAGACTGTCGATACTTATGATACGGAATACGGATTCCGATACTTTGAGTTTCACCCAGACGATGGATTTTCCCTAAACGGCAGGGAGATGAAGCTAAAGGGCGTGTGCATGCACCATGACCAGGGATCCTTGGGCGCGGAAGCATGGGAAGCCGCCATCAGGCGCCAGGTCAGGATACTGAAAGACATGGGCTGCAACTCCATCCGAGTGACTCACAATCCGTCGGCGGACGAGCTGATCGAGATCTGCAACGAGGAGGGAATCCTCGTGGTCGAAGAGATCTTCGACGGCTGGATGTATCCCAAGAATGGCAACGGACAGGATTATGCCAGGTTTTTCAATACAGAGATCGGACAGGGCAATGGACTCCTGGGCGCGCGGGCGGATATGACATGGGCGGAGTTTGATCTGACAGCGGCAGTCAAAAGAGGGCAGAATGCTCCTTCAATCATCATGTGGTCCCTGGGAAATGAGATTTCGGAGGGAACGTCAGCACCGACACTGAACGACGCGTACAGAAGTAAGCAGAAGGAGCTTGTGAACTGGACCACGGCGATTGACGATACCAGGTCGGTGACCAGAGGCGACAATAGAATCAAAGGGGACACTGCGGGGATGGCGGCGACCATGTTCAGCGACCTGACGGACGCAGGCGGGACCGCCGGGATGAATTACAGCAGCGGTGACCAGTACGACGCTCAGCACAAAGCACACCCCGACTGGAAGATCTACGGTGCTGAGACGGCTTCCTCGATCAACAGTCGGGGAGTCTACGACCGCCTCGGAAACGGCGGATCAGAGCAGCCGTCGGATAAGAAACTGACCTCCTATGATAACCAGCGCGTGAACTGGGGCGCGCTCGCAAGCAGCGCCTGGTATGATGTGATTATCCGCGACTTCGTGGCAGGCGAGTATGTCTGGACAGGCTTTGACTATATCGGCGAGCCGACGCCGTGGAACGGGACTGACACAGGAGCGAAGGGAACATGGCCGTCCCCGAAAAATTCATATTTCGGGATTATCGACACGGCGGGCTTCCCAAAGGACAGCTATTATTTCTACCAGAGCCAGTGGAACGATGATATACGTACACTGCACATCCTTCCGGCCTGGAATGGGGACGTGGTATACCAGGATGGCAGTGGGAACGTCAAGGTAGACGTGTATACGGACGCGGACAAGGTGGAACTTTTCTTTACCCCTGAAGGTGGACAGGAGATCACCTTGGGCGCAAAGGAACTTACGACTGAGCAGACGCCCGGAGGATATACGTATAAAATCTATAAAGGATCGGATGCCAAGCAAGAAGACCATAAAAATCTGTATCTGACATGGAATGTGGCGTACAAGGATGGAACGCTCAGAGCAGTGGCATATGACAGGCAGAGCGACGGTTCGTACCAGGAGATCGCAGAGACGCAGGGGCGCAGCGTCGTGACGACTGCCGGCAGCGAGGCGAAGCTGGCGGCCTCAGTTGACCGTGACGAGATCAGGGCAGACGGCGCGGATCTAGCATATATTACAGTAGATATTACAGACGAGGCGGGCAATATTGTGCCCGACGGAGCAGATAATGTAAAGTTTACGGTAGAAGGAGAAGGGCGGCTCGTAGGCGTGGACAATGGAAAGCAGGACGACCACCAGTCTTATCAGGACGACAACCGCAACGCTTTCGGCGGAAAGGTGATGGCGGTCGTGCAGTCCACAAAGCAGGCGGGAAAGATCACTGTCACCGCCGAGGCGGCCGGACGGGAGAGCGCGGTGGTGGAAATCAATACAACAGCGACTCCGGGCAGCTCCGGCGGCAGAAAAGTCGCCTACTATGAACTGTCGAGAAATTACTATGTAAAAACAGGAAATATGCCTGCTCTGCCGGAGAAGGTAAAAGCGGCATATTCCGACGGGACATTTGAGGATGTGTCGGTAGACTGGCCGGTGATTGACGAGGCTCAGACCGCAGTTACAGGGACCTTCTTTGTGACAGGGACGACGTCGGAGGGCGATCGGCTTTCCGTGACAGTTAATATGATTGACCAGATTGCAGCCCTGCTGAATTATTCCACGACGGTGAGCGCAGGAACGACGCCAAACCTCCCAGCTTCCAGGCAGGCAGTCCTCCAGAACGGGAAAGTGATTGATGTTTCTTTCCCAGTGGCATGGGGACAGCCGGACGGCGGATATGATACCCCAGGCACAGTCACAGTGAAAGGTACGGCTAATGTGCTGGGACAGGTTATGGAAGTGACGGCGACAGTCCGGGTGCAGGAGGAGACCATAACACTGGGAGCCAATGTGGCGGGAGCGGCACATTTAAGTCAGAACATTGATCAGCAGTTTCAGGGCGATACGCTGGAAGCAGTCAAGGACGGAGCTACGGCGATGAACGCCAACACCAGCGGTGGCCCCAACCTGAGCGCGTGGAGCAACTGGAAAGACACAAACACCAACCCTGATACGACGCGCGACGCAGAGATTACTTTCTGGTATGATACACAGCAGAAGATCAAGCAGCTCGTTGTATATTTCGCGAAAGACGGAAACGGACTTTCCTATCCGGCTGCGGATACAACCAGGATCTACATATCTGAGACGGGGGAGCCGGGTTCATGGAAAGAAGCGGCGGCAGTGGAAACTATCGCCGACAATGAAGCGTCAGCGAATGTGAAAGCATACACTTATGACCTTGACCCGACGACGGCGACTTATGTGAAGCTATATGTTAAGAACAACCCGGACGGCAGGGCAGTGGCGATCACGGAGGTTCAGATGAACAGCTGGCAAGGAAGCACAACGATTAATTCAGGGGCGGAATTTACAGCGATGAAAGTAAACGGGCTTGATGTCGCGTCAGCCGATCTGGCGGCATGGGCCTTTGACACTGAGGCGATTCTTGTCGACAGCTTGGAGTATACGGCGTCAGAAAATGCGTCTGTGACAGAACTGCCGGTCTACAATGACAAGAAAGCCCTGATTATTGAATCTGAAGACCATACTCAGAGGAATATGTTCACCATTAACCTGAGGGCACAAGTCGCGTCAGGAAGCTCAGAACCGACAGATGAAAGCATGGACTATGACAGGACGAAGACGGTGGCAGAGGCAGGAAGCGAATACACCACAGGAGGCAGCAGCACAGACGGTCCGGCTGACTGGGCGACCGACGGTGACACCGGAACCTGGTGGCATACGGATTACAGCGGCGGAAATACGGCGGACATCAGCCAGCGGTGGATTACTCTGATGCTGCAGGAGGGGCGTCAGATCGACGGCTATCGCTACTATGCGAGAGGCGGGCAGAGCAACGGGCGCGTAAAGGAGTACAGGATTGAAACCAGCATGGACGGACTGGATTGGCAAGAGGCCGCCACAGGGAGCTGGGAGGACAGCGAGGGATGGAAGTTGGCCAGATTCGGACCTGTGGAAGCAAAATATGTCAGACTGACTGGAGTTTCGACCTACGGAGCGGGAGGCCAGGCCGACCAGTTCATGACCGCTGCGGAAGTCCGTGTAAGGCTGGCTCCTGACCTGACGGATATCAGCGGCGCGGATGTGATTGTCACTGACCAAACGACAAACATCGTGGATCAAAATCATCCGGTGGAACTTACGGCGGACGATATCACAGTGACTTTGGATGATGGGACGAAGCTCCGCTACGGAGTGGACTATATTGTCACTTATAGGGACAACACCGGAGAAGGAACTGCCACGGCGGTGGTCACCGGCCTTGGACAGTACGGATATACGGGAACTGTGGAACAGACCTTTGTGATCACAAAAAGTGAGGAGCCTGCAGTGATGGAAAGCATTACAGTCACCACGCCGTGTAAGGTGAGCTACACAGAAGGGGAGTTCTTTGACCCGGCCGGACTGGTGCTGACAGCGACTTACAGCGATGGAAGCTCACAGCTCATTGAGTATGCAGGATATGCGGGCGATATTATGTTTACTCTGGCAGATGGAACTGTGCTTACGACAGACACTGTGCTTGCAGTGTCGCAGGACAATGCAGTGGTGACTGTGAGCTACAATGGACTTGCCACAGCATTTACAATCCGTGTCACGGAGGCGCCAGACCCGGGCGTCAACCCGGATCCGGGCACTGATCCGGATCCAGGCACTGATCCCAATCCGGGCACTGACCCCGATCCGGGTGTTGACCCTGATCCGGGCGCCAATCCAGACCCATCCCCGGGTACTGATCCCGGCGGTAGTGCGAATGGACAGCCTCAGGGTGGCGTGACAGGCAGCAGTGTTCAGGGCGCAAATAGTCAGAACAGCAGGGCGGCTTCCACAGGAGATACAGGGGAGCCAGGTCTGTGGGCCGCGGCAGCGGCGGCAGCGCTTTTGCTGGCGTTGACTGTATTTGCAGTACGGACAGCAAAAGGGAAGAAGTAAGCCATCGCAGATCATTTTACGGCAGGAAGCAGAGGGCATCTCTAAGATCGCTGATTTTAGGATGTCCTCTGCTTTGTCAGCAGAAAAGCAAAAGACAGCCTCAAATGCTTGCGGATGGAATTTGAGAATTGACAACAATGGTGAGGACAAGATAATATATATACACCAGTCTGCTACAAATCAGTTGTCTGCCGCGCCGTTCGCGGGCATCCGGCGGATATCTGGGATATCGGGGGAGTGTACGTTATGAAGAGAAAGCCTGAAGAGTTTTTGTCGGGAAGAGAGAAGAAAAGAGAAAAGATGCGAAAGAAAGTACGGCGTGCGGGTCTGAGGCTTGCAGGCGTATTCATCCTGTTTGCCGCCTGCGCGCTGTTCTTCTGGCCGGCGCCCAGGGCGATGGCGCAGGAGCCGGGAGAGTATTATTATGCCCAGCTCAACGGCCAGGAACAGAAATTGTATGACCAGATCAGCCAGCAGGCAGGAAACCTGACAGACCCTTATGATCCGAGCGGTCTTACTGTCTCGCTTGACGAGGCTGTCGCTTCGGATACGAGGACAGGAGATGTTCTGTTTGCGTTCTTCCGGGACCACCCGGAGTACTTCTGGATCAATGTGTCGCGCCTCGCTTTCGAGCGCGATGCGGGCTCGTCCGATGACGCGCCGTCCTGGCATCTGTCCGCTATGAGCGGGGAATCCTATTTCTATGACGGATTCACGGAAGGCAATCTGGCGCAGATGCGAACTGACTTTGAAAGTGCTGTGCAGGATATCGTGGCGGCGATGCCCGGAGACCGGATCCTCCAGATACGTTACTTTAATAACTGGCTTTCCATTCACAATACCTATAACGTAAACGGCATGGGAGCCAACAACTTTTCGCGCTGTGCCGCCAGCGGGATACTGTCTGAAAACGATCCTCAGACCGGGCCTGTCTGCTATGGATACGCGACTGCTATGAAAGTGCTGCTGGATGCGGCCGGGATCCCCAACGCGTTTGTGGAGGGGACGGCGTACAACGATAAGAATCTGCCCTTTGGGGAGAGGCATGCCTGGAATTATGTTGAGGTGAACGGGGCATGGTACGCCTTGGATCCCACGTGGGATGATCCGGGAATATCCGACCGTCCTGCCACTGAGGAATATTTTCTCGTAGGCGAGAACACCCAGACAATTACAAATAAGCTGCCGGACGGGATGACAGAGGACATGAGGTACTTTAAGGGAAATCATGTGGCGATGTCGATCGGGAATTACGGCTTTACTTATCCCGCGCTTTCTGCCGATGCATGCCCGCAGCGTGGAAGTTCGGATATTCAGGTGACGCTGCCGGACGGCACGGCGCAGACGGCAGCAGACATGGATGCCGCGCTTCAGACTGCGGCGCAATATCCGGGAACTGTCATCCGGCTGTGGACGTCGTCTATTACAGTGAACAGCACGCTCACAATCCCCGATCAGACAACAATCGACCTGAACGGACAGGGCGGAAGCAGGAGGGATACCGCGCCGATCAAAGGAGCCGCCAATCTGGCTCCGATTTTTCAGATCACGTCTGGTACATCCGTATCCATTATCAATTCTGGGGAATTGTTCTCGGCTATTGCCCTTTCAAGCGGGACATATGGATCGGCGATAGACAATCAGGGCTCCCTGACGTTGGGCGGAGGCGTGTCAGTCATGGGTGGGACTACTTCAGCTATCTCCGGCAATCAGGCGGATGTGGAGCAGTACAGCATACTGCCGTCTACAGGTTCTACACAGACGGTCTGCAGAGTCATCGCACCCCAGAATGCGGAGGCGCGGGAGAGCTTCGGGGAGAAGGACGGGGCGACGGTGCAGACGCTGCTGGATCATGCGGCGGCGGGAAACTATGTCCCGGATGTGAAGCTGAGTTACTGGAACGGAACGGCTGAAGTCACGCCGACGGATGCCGCGCAGCCTGCGATCTCCTGGGGGCTGGCAGCCGCTCCGGACGGAGCGGGAATAAATAGCAGCAGTTCGTTGGAAAGCGGGCGTTATACGCTGCAGGCGTCTGCGGATGGAACCGGTACATTCTATGGGTACAATGTCTACCGCTATGTTGATGTGACCGTCATCCCGGCGGCGGCGCCCCAGCATACATTCGAGGTGTCTGCCCCTGTTTTCGATGCGGTAGAGTACGGCTATAGCCAGGTGTCCGCGCGGGAGATCACTGTCAGAAACACAGGGGATGAAGAGATGACAGTGGTCAGTGTAGGTGTAGAGGGCTTAGACGGCAGCTCTGCGCGCAGCTTTACGGTAGAAAGTCCGGCAGCGCCGTCAGCCATACAGCCTGGAGCAAGCAGTTCTGCGTGGACGATCCGCCCTGTGTCCGGCATGGGAGCGGGCACGCATACAGAGGTGATCAGAGTGAAGGCGCGGTTCGTATCTTCCGGCGAAATAATAGAAGAGACGGCGAAAGTCTCGATAGAGGTTCGGCCCTTGGCTGTCCCGGCCGCCAATATGGCGATCTCTGGCGGCAGCGGGGGAACGGACGACGCATTTATATATGGTGACACGGTGTCTGTGGAATTTGCATTTGGGTCTGCTGCGGCGCCGACGAGAGGGGTGGAAGCGGCGTTGTACGCGGCGGAGACGCAGATCGGCGGACCGGTGGCGCCCGATGCGCTCGGTATATACAAGTTTGATGTTGACACGGCGGATAAGAAACTCCCCATAGGAGCTTCGGAGCTGGTTGTCCGCTGCACGAACCCGAATCCCAATTTTTCCTACGGTGAGGGAAGGGCCGCGATGACCCTTCAGCCCCGCCTCGTAACGGCAGTCCTGTCGGGGCAGGCGGCAAAAGGATATGACGGAACTGCCCATCTGCCGCCGGACGCATCTATGACCCTTGGATTCGGGCAGTCTGAGGTGCTTGGCCAGGATGCGGCGGTTCTGGGTCTGCAGGCAGGGAGCATACAGTTCATATCAGCGGAGGCGGGAACGACAGGGGTCATTGCCTCAGGTCTTTCTCTCACAGGTAACGATGGCGGCTATTATGCGCTGGCCTCTGACAGCGCGATAGCCCAGGTGGCAGGGATTTCCCCTACGGAACCATTGGTGAGCTTTCCGGAACTGAGGCTTGGTGCGGGAAATACATTGGCCGGGCTGACGCCGGCAAATGTGACCGACGCCCAGGGGAACATCATTCCGGGCACATTTTTATGGTTTGACGATCAGGCCCTCGCAAGCCCGTCGGATATGACGCGGATATTGCCGCCCGGTTTCCATACCTTCTGGTACTGTTTTACTCCGGCCAGTGCGAATTATGCAGAGATGACCGGTTCGGTAGAGATCCAGGTAGATGAGGCTGCGGTAGAGCCGGAACCGACGCCTGGTCTGCCGTCGGTTCCATCGTCAGATTTGCCTTCAGACCCTTCGTCCGGCGCTGTGCAGGGTCCCGGGGAGACGGGAGCCGGCTCGTCGCCGGGAAGCAGTTCCTCTCTGAGTGGAGGGGCAGAGAAAGCGCCGCAGACCGGCGCGTCTGACAGTGTGGCTCTATACGCGGCGCTGCTGGCCGCGGCTGTGGGGGCGGCCGGGATCACTCTGAAAAGACGGCGCAGATTATAGAGACTGAAACCAGACGCACAGGGGTGCTTTTTGAAAGAGAAAACTTTCAGGAAGTGCCCCTTTTTGTCTGGCGATGTGATGCGGCTTGAATTCCTGAATTGAAAATCTTTACGGGGTATGCTAGAATTGAGAGGAATAAAAGGCCTGTAAGCACGGAGGTTTTGACAATATGGAAAGTTACAAGAAGGAATTTATCGAGTTTATGGTGGGCAGTGATGTTCTGAAGTTTGGAGAATTCACTTTAAAAAGCGGGCGCAAGTCTCCGTTTTTTATGAACGCGGGCGGCTATGTGACAGGTTCACAGCTTAAGAAGCTGGGCGAGTATTATGCAAAGGCGATCCACAGTACATACGGAGATGATTTTGACGTACTGTTCGGACCTGCCTACAAGGGAATCCCGCTTGGCGTTGTGACAGCCATCGCGTACAGCGAGCTGTACGGAAAAGAAGTGCGCTACTGCTCTGACCGCAAGGAGGAGAAGGATCACGGTGCAGACAAAGGAAGCTTCCTCGGCAGCAAGTTAAAAGACGGCGACCGGGTGATTATGATCGAGGATGTGACTACATCCGGGAAGTCAATGGAAGAGACGGTGCCGAAGGTAAGAGGCGCGGCGGATGTGACGATTATAGGGCTGATGGTATCCCTTGACCGTATGGAAGTGGGAAAAGGAGGGCAGAAATGCGCGCTTGACGAGGTGAAAGATCTGTATGGATTTGATACAGCGGCCATCGTGACTATGGACGAGGTCATTGAATGTCTGTATAATAAAGAATACAAAGGAAAAGTTATCATTGATGATACATTAAAGGCAGCGATCGATACATACTATGAAACATATGGAGTGAAATAAGGAGGCGCGTTTTATGGAAAGAGCATATCTTGCAATGAAGAACAGCGGTGCGGGAAATATTGCCATCGGGATAATCCTCATCGTCGTGGGAGTGACGGCGGGAGTGCTGTCCATTGTGAGCGGCGCGAACCTGTTGAGACACAAAAGAGAGATTACATTTTGACGGCAGAGGATGTCTGTCAGTCTGTTATGGGGGACAGATCGCGGGAAGGTCTGTCCCCTGTCGGCTAATATCCGGCAAACAGACAGAAAAGCCGGACTCTTTCGGGAGATCCGTCTGATGAGCTGTAAATGAGGTAATATTTTGAGTGTAAGGAAAACGAGAGTACTCAGGGCATTCGGTAAGGTCCTGTTTTTGTTGTATGTAGGATTTTTGATCTATTTTCTGTTCCTTGCGGAATGGTACGGGAGGACAGGCGTGTCGGAAGAGTACAGGTACAATCTGGAACTCTTCCGGGAGATCAAGAGATTCATTATTTACAGAGAGCAGTTAGGCTCATTCGCGGTCTTTGCCAATCTGGCGGGGAACATACTGATCTTTGCGCCATATGGATTTTTTATCTCCATGGCCAGCAGGTCGAGGGGATTTTTCAAAACACTTTTTTTCAGCATGGGATTGAGCCTGTGCGTGGAGATCGTTCAGCTCTTTACAAGAGTGGGAAGCTTTGATGTGGATGATATTCTTTTGAATACCATTGGCGGTGTGGCAGGATATATCATCTTTTTAATATGTAATGCGATGAGGAGAAATTATTATGCTCGTAACCGGAAAAAGCGCTGAGCAGCGCCGGAAAGATAAGGAGAGGAAGCTGAGGGGGGCAAGAAAATATGGCCAGGGCAACCTGAAACATTCCCGAAAGGGAGTACGTTCCTGTATCAATGGAGCAGGGGCGCTTGTGATCCTTCTGGGATGCATTTTTTATGCGTTCATGGAAAGGGGGAAAGCTTTCGGCATTGTGGGCGGCATTGTCATCATCTCGTTCATCCTGTCGATCTATGGGATACGCTGGGCGATACAGGGATTCTACGAAAGAGACCGTAATTATCTGACATGCAAGATCGGGCTTCCGGTCAATGCCGCGGCGCTGATCTTGTTTCTCGCGATATTTATAGGAGGTTTGAACTAATGGAGATAAAACAGATGCAACAAGAAAGAAATGAGCAGTATACACAGCGCCATGAGCTTGCGGTAGAGCGGCTTCGAGGCATCGTCTCAGAGGAGACGGTATCAGAGCGATACAGGATGTATTTTCAGGATGTGTCGCTCTTTCTTCTTGAGCTGGAAAATGTAAGACGCAAGATCGAGAACAGAGAGTGGGATTGGTACAGCACGGAGGAGATGCACAGTTTAAATGAGATTTTATACAGCGACATTGCGGGCGGCAGATACGAGAAAAGTTATGCAAACCCGGCGTTTGCGGCAGACAATTTCGGTGTGGAGATGGGGAGGCTGCTGAGCCTTTTGTATGCAGAGATGCGTTCGGGTATACCATATGCTTTCGAGAACAGGAAGGATTATCTGACGATCCTCTATGAACTTTTCATTGAAGTGTATAACTGTTTTGAGCAGACTTATGAGGAAAGGGAAGAGCCGCAGGAAAAAACGGTCCGGGACGCTCTTTACTGGTACGCCAGTGATTACTGTGATGTATTCCTTGCGGACCGTGTTCTTGAGCAGATCGACCCGGAGCAGTCCTTCGCGGCGGATATCATTGAGAATGCGGATCTGGAAAACGACCGTTATCTTTATAGTTTCGGAGAGTACATCACGGAAAATGAACTGGGAACAGCGCGGCATCTGCGTTCGTTGTCTGAGGAAACCTTAAAGAAAATGGCAGATGTATACACGGAAGGCTATCGTATTGGATTTATTAATACAGGGAAAGACTTGTCAAGGAAATCTGTGGTCAATATCCGGTATGCATTGGGATTTGAGAAGGTCATCCGCATTGCCGTTGAAAACTTCCGTAAGATGGGATTAAAGCCTGTGATATACAGGGCGGCGTCCTCGGTCATCACAAAGCGGGAGCACCATAAGATCGGTTATTTCGGAGGAATAGCGAACTGGCAGTATGAGTATGACCACAGGCAGGATCAGGCACTCTTTATGGATAAGCGCTACATTGAGCGCAGGCTGGAAGTGATGCGCACTGTCTACGAACAGCACAGGGAGCTGGCGGCGCAGTTTGCGGGCCCGGCAGTGATGGAGACATTCGGGGAGAAGCCGTTTTCACCGAAGACGGTGCCCGAAGCGCCCTCTTACAGCGATGAGCAGAGAGCTCTGGCGCTTCAATATGACAGCCGTTCCGGTCAGCTTACTAATGAGTATATTAAAGGAGAGGAGCGCAGTTTCACGATTATTGCCTATCCTGTGCCGGAGATCGGGGAGCAGTATCCCGAGATATTTGACGAGGTCATCAAGATCAATACACTGGACGCGAAGCTGTATGAAAAGATCCAGCAGACTATGATCGACGCGCTTGATCAGGGCGAGTACGTTCATGTAAAAGGCAAAGACGGAAACCGAACAAACATTCGTATACGACTTTTCCATGTGACAGATCCTCAGAAGGAGACGAAATTTGAGAACTGTGTGGCGGATGTCAATATCCCGGTGGGTGAAGTGTTCACATCTCCTGTACTGGAGGGGACGGACGGTGTGCTTCATGTAAGCCTCGTGTATCTGGAGGGGCTTCAATATGAAGATATGGAACTTACATTCAAAGACGGAAAGATCACGGATTACCGATGCGGGAACTTTGCAGATGAGGAGGAAGGCCGCAGATATATATACGACAATGTGTTGAAAAACCACGAGACACTGCCGCTGGGCGAGTTCGCGATAGGAACGAACACCACGGCTTATGTGGCAGGAAAGAAGTACGGTATTGAGGATAAACTGCCGATCCTCATCGCAGAAAAGACGGGACCGCATTTCGCGGTGGGCGACACGTGCTATTCATGGAGCGAGGATATCCGTGTGTATAACCCGAACGGAAAAGAGATCGTGGCAAAAGACAATTCTGTCTCTCTTAACAGGAGAGAGGATGTGTCCAAAGCATACTTCAACTGCCATACAGATATAACCATACCTTATGAAGAGTTAGAAGAAATAAGTGTAGTGACAAAAGATGGGAAACACATTATACTATTAAAAGATGGGAGATTTGTGCTTCCCGGGACGGAAGTTCTGAATATCCCACTGGATGAAAACTGATAAGTCCAGCTTCTTGACCGGAGCGGGCGTGTAATCTGACAGAATCTATTTCAAGGAGGAAATGAAATGCCAAAAGTAGCAATCGTTATGGGCAGTGACTCTGACCTGAAGGTCATGAGCAAGGCAGCGTCTATGCTGGAAAAATTAGGGATCGGCTATGAGATGACCATCATCTCCGCGCACCGTATGCCGGATACATTTTTTGACTGGGCAAAAGCGGCGGAAGAAAAAGGCGTGAAGGTTATTATCGCAGGAGCAGGCATGGCAGCCCACCTTCCGGGAATGTGCGCGGCTCTCTTTCCGATGCCGGTCATCGGAGTGCCTATGTCAGGCAAGAATTTAGACGGTATGGACGCGCTTTACTCCATCGTACAGATGCCGCCGGGAATCCCGGTTGCCACAGTCGCCATCGACGGCGGAATGAACGCTGCCATCCTTGCAGCTAAGATTCTTGCTACATCTGAAGAAGAGGTGCTGCAGAAGCTCAAAGCTTACTCTGAGGAGATGAAAGACACAGTGCAGGCTAAGGCGGACAGGCTGGCGGAAGTCGGCTACGAGGCATATCTGAAATAAACAGGCACAGTTCGGAATAAGGAGACAGATGTATGGATTATAAGAAGGCAGGCGTAGATATTGAAGCCGGATATAGATCGGTAGAACTCATAAAAGAGCATGTGAAGAAAACCATGCGTGAGGAAGTTCTCGGCGGACTTGGCGGATTCTCAGGCGCGTTCTCTCTGGCAAAGATCAAGGAGATGGATGAGCCGGTGCTTTTATCCGGTACAGACGGTTGCGGAACAAAGGTTAAGCTGGCTATGATACTGGACAGGCACGATACGATCGGAATTGATGCTGTGGCAATGTGTGTGAATGATATCGCATGCGCGGGCGGAGAACCGCTGTTCTTCCTTGACTACATCGCATGCGGCAAGAATGAGCCGGAGAAGATCGCTGATATCGTCAAAGGCGTGGCAGAAGGGTGTCTCCAGTCCGGGGCGGCGCTCATCGGCGGCGAGACGGCGGAGCATCCGGGGCTGATGGCGGAGGATGAATATGATCTGGCTGGATTCGCGGTAGGTGTGTGTGATAAGAAGGATATGATTACAGGAGAGAGCTTAAAACCGGGAGATGTGCTTATCGGCATGGCTTCCTCCGGTGTTCACAGCAATGGTTTTTCCCTTGTGAGAAAAGTGTTTAATATGAAAAGGGAGGCGCTGGATACATACTATGACAGCCTTGGATGTACTCTGGGAGAAGCGCTTCTTGCTCCGACAAGAATCTATGTAAAAGCACTAAAAAGTATTAAGGACGCTGGAGTCACGGTGAAAGCGTGCAGCCATATCACGGGCGGCGGTTTCTATGAGAATGTTCCGCGCATGTTGAAAGAGGGCACAAGGGCGGTTATCAGAAAAGACAGTTATCCGATCCCGCCGGTGTTCAACATGCTCTCCGTGGACGGAGATGTAGAAGAACAAATGATGTATAATACTTTTAATATGGGGCTGGGAATGGTTCTTGCAGTGGACGAGGGTGATGTGGAGAAGACAATGGAAGCGATCCTGATGGCAGACGAAGTACCCTATATAGTCGGTCACATCAAGGCGGGAGAAAAAGGAGTGGACTTATGCTGAAGGTCGTGGTGATGGTGTCCGGCGGGGGGACAAATTTGCAGGCCATCATTGACAGTGTGAAGGACAAAACGATCACAAACACGCAGATCGTAGGCGTGATCAGCAATAATAAGAATGCGTATGCCTTGAAGAGGGCAGAAGAAAACGGAATACCATCAAAATGTATTTCCCCCAAGGACTATGAGACAAGGGAGGTTTTCAATGAAAAATTGCTTGAGGCGGTAAAAGGATATGGCCCTGATCTGGTGGTGCTGGCCGGATTCCTCGTAGTGATTCCGCCGGCAATGATCGCTGAATACCGCAATCGCATGATCAATATTCATCCATCGCTGATCCCGTCATTTTGCGGGACAGGTTATTATGGATTGAAAGTGCATGAGGCGGCTCTGGAGCGAGGCGTTAAAGTTGTGGGAGCGACAGTGCATTTTGTGGATGAAGGAACGGATACGGGCCCCATTATCTTGCAGAAGGCTGTAGAAGTTGAGCAGGGAGATGTTCCAGAAACACTCCAGAGAAGAGTTATGGAGCAGGCAGAGTGGAAGATCCTGCCCTGCGCCATTGACCTGATCGCTAACGGCAGGGTGAAAGTGGAGGAGAACCGGACGGTGATCCTTCCCTAGTGCAGGGCGGTGTATGGAAAGCAGATAAGAGCGGTGCGTCTGTGAAATACAGATGGATCGCTCTTCATGAATAATTACGAACTTAGGAGGTAAGTTGAGGATGAAAATATTAATCGTGGGAAGCGGCGGAAGAGAGCACGCCATCGCGGCGAGCGTGGCAAGAAGCCCGAGGGCAGACAAGATCTACTGCGCGCCGGGCAATGCGGGTATTGCGGAATATGCTGAGTGTGTGGATATCGGCGCGATGGAGTTTGAGAAGCTTGCCGCATTTGCAAAAGAGAAAAAGATTGATCTGTGCATTGTGGGAATGGACGACCCTTTGGTGGGCGGCCTTGTAGATATCCTGGAGAAAGCAGGAGTGCGTACCTTTGGACCGAGAAAAAATGCAGCGATCTTAGAAGGATCCAAGGTATTTTCCAAAGATTTGATGAAGAAATACAACATTCCCACCGCGGCGTATGAGAACTTTACAGATCCGGAGAAAGCGCTTACATATCTTGAGACTGCGAAGTTTCCGATCGTTCTGAAGGCGGATGGCCTTGCTCTTGGAAAAGGCGTTCTCATCTGCCGGAACCTGGAAGAGGCAAAAGCAGGCGTAAAAGAAATCATGCTTGACAAGAAGTTCGGCACAGCGGGGAACGAGATGGTTGTCGAAGAGTTTATGACCGGACGTGAGGTGTCGGTGCTTTCTTTTGTGGACGGAAAGACGATCAAGACTATGACGAGCGCCCAGGACCACAAGCGCGCCGGCGACGGTGATACCGGGCTGAACACGGGAGGTATGGGAACATTCTCTCCAAGTCCGTTCTATACCAGGGAAGTAGAAGAATTCTGCGAGAAATATATTTATCAGCCGACAGTAGATGCCATGGCAGCAGAAGGACGTCCGTTCAAAGGAGTGATTTTCTTCGGTTTGATGCTTACAGAGGAGGGACCAAAGGTGCTGGAATATAATGCCCGCTTTGGAGATCCGGAAGCGCAGGTTGTGCTTCCAAGGATGGAGAATGATATCCTTGATGTTGTGGAGGCATGCATTGACGGAAATCTGGATCAGATAGATCTTCAGTTCGAGGATAACGCGGCGGTCTGCGTGGTACTGGCTTCTGAAGGTTATCCGGTGAAGTATGACAAAGGCTTCCCGATCACGGGGCTTGACGAGTTCAAGAAGCATAAAGGTTATTATTGCTTCCATGCAGGAACAAAATTCGAAGGTGATACGATCGTCACGAACGGCGGGCGCGTGCTTGGAGTGACGGCAAAGGGTAAGGACTTAAGAGAGGCCCGCAAGAACGCTTATGCTGCGACAGAATGGGTGAAGTTTGACAATAAATACATGAGGCATGATATTGGAAAGGCAATTGATGAGGTGTAAGCAGGGGCTGGTATGGATATATTTATACTTATTCTTGAGATCATTGGAACTATTGCATTTGCGTCATCAGGCGCGATGATCGCAATTGAGAAGAAGATGGATATCTTCGGAGTGAATGTGCTGGGCGCGACAACCGCAGTCGGCGGCGGGATCATGCGCGATGTGATTCTGGGGCTTACGCCGCCCACGGCATTTTCAAAACCAGTGTATATCCTGATCGCGGCAGTGACATCTACGATCCTTTTTGCCATTGCCTATAAAAGAATGGATACGATGCGCTGGATTATAAAAAGTGAATATTACGATAAGCTCATGTTCTGGTGTGATACCGCGGGGCTTGGGATATTCACTGTGGTCGGGATTCAAAATGCTTTGGGTATAGTACAGGAGAATAATGCCTTTTTCTTTGTATTTATCGGAGTGCTCACCGGAGTGGGCGGAGGTGTGCTGCGTGATATCATGGCGGGAGAGACACCGTATATTCTTGTGAAACATATTTATGCCTGTGCCGCGATCGCAGGCGGTATCGTGTGCGTGGTAAGCGGGAACATGCTGGGCAGCGCCGCGGGTATTATCCTCGGACTGGCGGTGACAGTCATACTGAGATTTTTGGCGGCACATTTCCACTGGAATCTAATGAGAGCCGGTTAGGGGCTGTAAAAGGGCGCATATATGGCTGAACTGTGTCGAAAAATGATACAGGAATAATACAGAAAACGTATTGACAAACAGTTTTGATGTGATATACTTTGAAAGTCAAAATATTTAAGGGTCAAAGTAATTTTGACGGATTTGGAGAATAAAAAATGGTAGGAAAGATTTACGGAACCGGCTCCTATGTGCCACCTCATGTGATGGACAACGATGATCTGGCAAAGATCGTGGATACGAATGATGAGTGGATAAGGGAGAGAACCGGGATAGGAAGAAGGCATGTCATTGAAGAAGAGACGACTTCCTATATGGCAGGAGAAGCTGCAAAAAAAGCGGTCGAGATGAGCGGTATTGATCCGTCAGAGATTGACCTGATTCTGCTTGCAACATCTTCTTCTGAGACGGTGTTCCCCTGTGCGGCATGTGAGGTGCAGAAAATGATCGGCGCGGTGAACGCGGCTGGATATGACCTGAATGCAGCCTGTACGGGATTCGTTCTTGCATTTAACACGGCACAGGCATACATAAGCGCAGGGCTCTGCCGTACAGTTGTTGTGATCGGGGCGGACAGCATGAGCAATATGGTGGACTGGACAGACAGAAGTACCTGCATTCTTTTTGGAGACGGGGCGGGAGCGGTTCTTTTAAGAGCCGAGGAAGGAGCGCCAGTCTACATGGCGGCTCACTCTGACGGCATGAAAGGGGCAGCTCTTACAGGCCTCAGCAGACACCGTAAAGGATGGGAGACAAATAAGGATGATAAAGAATCCTACATCCATATGGACGGACAGGGAGTGTTCAAGTTCGCGGTACGTAAAGTCCCGGAGATTATTGAGGAAGTGCTTGGACAGGCACAGATGAGCTTGGATGCGGTCGATTATTTTGTTCTCCATCAGGCGAATCGCAGGATTATAGAGGCAGTGGCAAAGAGGCTTAAGACAGATATTTCCAGATTTCCCATGAACTTGGAAGAGTATGCTAACACATCAGGCGCCACGGTGCCTATCCTTTTAGATGAGATGAACCGAAAAGGAATGTTCAGAAAAGGCCAGAAGATCATGCTTTCCGGATTCGGGGCAGGACTCACATGGGCAGCAAGCTTATTCGAGTGGTAGGCAGTGTGGAGTAAGTCGAAAGCAAATTGAAAAACACAGTGATGGGTAATCCCCGGCACAGGCCGGATTACAGATAAAAGTATTTTTATTTTAAGAAAGGAAAAGAAAAACCATGTTAGAGAAGATTAAAGAAATCGTAGCAGAATCATTAAACGCTGATGCAGCAACACTTACAGAGGAGACATCCTTCAAAGAGGATCTGGGAGCAGACTCCCTCGACTTGTTTGAGATGGTAATGGCATTTGAGGAAGAGTTCGAGGTAGAGATCCCGTCAGAGGATCTGGAGCAGATCGCTACGATCGGTGACGTTGTAAAATATCTGGAAGCACACAAATAAGAAAGAAGTAAAACAGACATAAGCCCGCGGCGGAATAACCATCGCGGGCATTGATAAAATTTCCAAGAAAGGGTAATGGTTGAGCACGCGCACAGAACTATGCAGACATGATCTGCGTTTGAGTTCGATGCATGGCTGAACTATTAAAGAAAGGTTGTAGAGTATGAAAACAAAAGTAACCGAACTATTAGGAATCGAATATCCGATTATTCAGGGAGGAATGGCATGGGTTGCTGAGTATCATCTCGCAGCCGCCGTATCCGAAGCCGGCGGTCTGGGGTTGATCGGTGCTGCGAGCGCGCCGGCTGACTGGGTGCGTGATCAGATCAGAGAGGCAAAGAAGCTGACTGACAAGCCGTTTGGCGTAAATATCATGCTTATGAGTCCGTATGCGGACGAAGTGGCAAAGGTGATTGTGGAGGAAGGCGTAAAAGTAGTTACCACAGGCGCCGGATCTCCGGAGAAATATATGAAGATGTGGAAGGAAGCCGGAGTAAAGGTAATCCCGGTCATCGCATCCGTGGCGCTGGCAAAGCGTATGGAGAGATGCGGTGCAGATGCGCTTGTGGCAGAGGGAACAGAAGCCGGCGGACACATCGGTGAGAACACGACAATGGTACTTGTACCGCAGGTCGTGGATGCAGTGAGCGTCCCGGTTATCGCAGCCGGCGGAATTGCCGACGGAAGAGGAATCGCGGCAGCATTCATGCTGGGCGCGCAGGGCGTACAGATGGGAACTCACTTTGTGGTTACGGATGAATCTCAGGTTCATGAAAATTATAAAGATATGATCATCAAAGCCAGAGATATTGATTCAAGGGTAACAGGACGCTCTACAGGTCATCCGGTAAGGGCGTTGAGAAACCAGATGACAAAAGAGTATCTCGATAAGGAACAGGCAGGAGTACCTTTCGAAGAGCTGGAACTTCTCACACTGGGCGGCCTGAGAAAGGCTGTTGTAGAAGGGGATGTAAAAACAGGAAGCGTGATGGCAGGACAGATCGCAGGTATGGTAAAAGAGAAAATGTCATGTCATAACCTCATCCAGAAACTGGTGAAAGAGACAGATGACCTGATCGGAGGAAAAGGGTTCTATGAGTAAGATTGCATTTATGTTCCCGGGACAGGGAGCGCAGAAAGCCGGAATGGGCAAAGATTTTTATGAACAGAGTGAAACAGCAAGACAGGTCATTGATAAGGCGTCTGAACTGCTGGACATAGATATGAAGGAGCTGTGCTTTGAGGAAAATGACCGTCTGGATCAGACGGAATATACACAGGCGGCTCTTGTGACAGTATGTATGGCAATGGAGCATGTGTTAAGAGAGCGCGGACTGAAAGCAGACGTTACTGCTGGTTTAAGTCTCGGTGAATACTGCGCTATCGCTTCTGCGGGCGGCATGAGCGCAGAGGACGCCATCAAGACAGTGAGAAAGCGCGGAATCCTCATGCAGAACGCAGTGCCGGACGGCAAGGGCTCCATGGCGGCAGTCCTTGGACTGGCAAGCGATGTGATCGAGAAAGCAATCGAGGGAATTGACGGTGTGAGCATTGCCAACTACAACTGCCCGGGGCAGATCGTTATTACAGGCTGGAAAGAGAGTGTTGAGAAAGCCTCAGAGGCGCTGAAAGAAGCAGGGGCAAAGAGAGTGCTCCCGTTGAATGTAAGCGGACCGTTCCACTCTCCGATGCTGACAGAAGCAGGGGAAGAACTTGGCAGAGTTCTTGAGAACGTAGAAGTATCGCCTCTTGCAATTCCGTATGTGACAAATGTGACGGCGGAGTATGTGACAGATATCACGGAGACAAAGGCGCTTCTCGCAAATCAGGTGGCATCTTCCGTAAGATGGCAGCAGAGCGTGGAAAATATGATCGCGGACGGGGTGGACATTTTCGTGGAGATCGGACCGGGCAAGACACTGGCTGGTTTCATGCGCAAGATCAACCACGATGTGAAGGTGTACAATGTAGGAACATGGGAAGATGTAGACAAGGTGGTAAGTGAATTATGTTAAATGGAAAAGTTGCAGTAGTGACAGGCGCTTCCAGAGGGATAGGAAGAGCAGTCGCAATTAAACTGGCAGGCGAGGGCGCGACAGTAGTGATCAACTACAATGGTTCTAAGGAGCGCGCCGAGGCAGTAAAGGCTGAGATCGAGGCGGCAGGAGGCCGGGCTGAGATCAAGCAGTGTAATGTATCAGATTACAGCGCATGTGAAGAGATGTTTAAAGAGATCGTGGCAGAGCTTGGAAGCGTGGATATCCTTGTAAACAATGCGGGGATCACAAAGGACGGGCTTCTGATGAAGATGTCAGAAGAAGATTATGACGCGGTTCTTGATACAAACCTGAAGGGTACATTTAACTGTATCCGTTTTGTGGCAAGACAGATGATCAAGCAGAGAGGCGGACGCATCATCAATATGTCATCTGTATCCGGTGTTCTTGGAAATGCAGGACAGGCAAACTACTCGGCATCTAAGGCAGGCGTGATCGGGCTGACGAAGTCAGCGGCAAGAGAGCTGGCAAGCCGCGGTATCACGGTAAACGCGATCGCACCGGGGTTCATCAACACAGAGATGACAGAGGTGCTTTCTGATAAGGTAAAAGAGGGAGCGGCAGCGCAGATCCCTATGGGAAAATTCGGTGATACAGAGGATATCGCGAATGCTGCGGCATTCCTGGCTTCAGAGGGGGCAGGGTATATCACGGGACAAGTGCTCAATGTAGACGGCGGCATGGCGATGTGATAACAATTTTTTGAGTTTTCTGATTCCGTAAAAGTCAGAAGCAGATTATGATATAGTACAAAAAGCCGGGGCGCCTGGCAGTGGAACACAAAAATCAGTTTGCGGGGAAGCTGCGGTGTTTTTCCGGCAGAAAGGGCAGAGATATGAAGAGAAGAGTTGTAGTGACAGGTCTTGGGGCTGTGACACCGATCGGAAATACGGTGGAAGAGTTCTGGGCAGGTATCAGGGAAGGCAAGGTCGGCATCGGACCGATCACAAAGTTTGACGCGTCAGAGTACAAGGTGCAGATTGCGGCAGAAGTGAAGGGATTTGTCGCCAGGGAGCGCATGGATTTTAAAGCGGCAAAGAGAATGGAGCTGTTCTCACAGTACGCGGTAGCCGCTGCAAAGGAAGCATTTGAGGATTCAGGCGTTGACATGGAGAAGGAAGATCCGTTCAGAGTGGGCGTCATCGTGGGATCGGGTATCGGAAGCCTTCAGTGTGTAGAGACAAACTATGAGAAGATCATCACAAAAGGACCCGGCAAGGTGAACCCGCTGATGGTGCCGCTGATGATCTCCAACATGGCGGCAGGAAATATTTCTATCCAGCTTGGATTAAAAGGTAAGTGTACGAACGTGGTGACAGCATGCGCTTCCGGTACGCACTGTATCGGAGACGCGTTCCGTGCCATCCAGTACGGTGATGCTGACGTGATGGTTGCAGGTGGTACAGAGGCTTCTGTATGCCCGACAGGTGTTGCAGGTTTTACATCACTGACAGCTCTGTCCACGACAAATGATCCTGAGCACGCTTCCCGTCCGTTTGACAAGGACAGGGACGGTTTCGTGCTGGGTGAGGGGGCTGGCATTGTTGTTCTTGAGGAACTGGAGCATGCAAAGGCAAGAGGCGCAAAGATCTATGCTGAGCTCGTGGGATACGGAGCAACAGGCGACGCTTATCATATTACTTCCCCGGCAGAGGACGGAGAAGGCGCCGGCATGGCGATGAAGCTTGCGATGAAAGAGGCGGATGTTGCTCCGGAGCAGATTGATTACATCAACGCGCACGGAACAAGCACACATCACAATGACTTGTTTGAGACAAAGGCGATTAAGTCAGCTCTCGGCGATGCGGCGAAGGACGTTGTCGTCAACTCTACAAAGTCCATGATAGGACATCTGCTCGGCGCGGCAGGCGGTGCGGAGTTCGTTGTCTGTGTAAAAAGTATTCAGGACGGCTTTATCCATCAGACGATGGGAACAGAAAATGTAGATCCAGAGTGTGACCTGAACTATGCGGTGGGAGCTCCGGTTGAGAAGGACGTCAATTATGTGCTTACTAACTCATTAGGATTCGGTGGACACAATGCGACGCTGCTCGTGAAGAAGTTTGAGGGCTGATTCTTATTAAAATAGTTTGTCAATAGTCATAGATTGATACCGGATGATCCGGTAAGAGAGGAATAATAATATGAAAGTGGAACAAATCTTACAGCTTATTGATGCCGTGTCAGCTTCTGAACTGACAGAGTTCAAATACGAAGAGGACGGAGTAAAGCTGTCCCTTAAGAAAACAAATGGAAAAGAAGTAACTATGATCCCGGCTGCACCGATCGCTCCGGCTCCGCTTCCGGCTGCTCCGGCCCCGGCGGCAGCATCTGCTGCAGCGCCTTTGGCGGCCCCGGCGAGCGCGGCTGAAACATCACCTGCAGGAAATGTGGTGAAGTCCCCCCTCGTAGGTACTTTCTATGCGGCTCCGGCTGAAGACGCGGCTCCCTTTGTAAAAGTGGGAGACAGTGTGAAAGAAGGACAGGTACTCGCAATTGTTGAGGCCATGAAACTGATGAATGAGATCGAGAGTGATTTCACAGGAACAGTGGCAGAGATCCTTGTAGAAAACGGCCAGGCGGTGGAGTTTGGTCAGCCGCTCTTCGTTATCAGCTAACCGTACATGCGGCGATGTACTGACATCGCTGTGTAGACTTGCCTATAGACAGAGAGGCAGAAACATCGGCATATGACGGTGCAAAAAACAAGTAGTTCAAAAAATAGAGGTGTGAGACATGAACAGTTTGAATGTAGAGCAGATCCAGGAGATCATCCCCCACAGGCATCCGTTTCTTTTGATCGACAGGGTTGAGGATTACGAGCCGGGGGAATATGCGGTTGCATATAAGGCCGTGACATACAGAGAAGATTTCTTTAAGGGACATTTTCCGCAGAAAGCCGTGATGCCGGGCGTGCTCATCCTTGAGGCGCTGGCTCAGGCAGGAGCGGTGGCGATCTTAAGCGTGCCGGAGAACCGGGGCAAGATCGCGTTCTTCGGCGGTGTTCAGAAATGCCGCTTCAAAGGGATGGTGTTCCCGGGGGATACTCTGAAACTGGAGACAAAGATCATCAAGAGAAAAGGGCCCGTAGGAGTTGGAGAGGCTGTTGCATCTGTTGACGGTAAAGTAGTAGTCAGCGCAGAGCTGACATTCATGGTTGGGGAGTAGATAAGAGATGATTGAAAAAGTATTGATCGCAAACCGCGGAGAAATCGCTGTCCGTATCATCCGGGCATGCCGTGAGATGGGGATCGAGACAGTGGCGGTATATTCCGAGGCTGACAGAGAGGCACTGCACACACAGCTTGCGGACGAGGCAGTCTGTATCGGACCGGCGCCGTCTTCTGAGAGTTACCTGAATATGAACAACATCATCAGTGCCACACTGGTATCTGGAGCGGACGCTATCCATCCGGGATTTGGGTTCCTCTCGGAGAACAGTAAGTTTGCGGAGCTGTGCGAGCAGTGTAATATCACATTTATCGGGCCCAAGTCCGGCGTTATCCAGAGCCTCGGCAATAAATCCGAGGCAAGGAATACTATGGTAAACGCAGGCGTCCCGGTTATTCCGGGAAGCAATGAGCCGATCTACGACGCAGAGACAGGAGCGCGCGTGGCAGCAGAGATCGGATATCCGGTTATCGTAAAGGCTGCTCTTGGCGGCGGCGGCAAGGGCATGAGAGTTGCCGAGACCCCCGAAGAGTTTGAGAACAGCTTTAAGACCGCGCAGAAGGAAACGCAGATGGCATTCGGGGATAATACAATGTATATCGAGCATTTCGTACAGCACCCGCGCCATATCGAGTTTCAGATCCTTGCAGATGAGCACGGAAATGTGATCCATTTAGGAGAGCGTGACTGTTCCATCCAGAGAAATCACCAGAAGATGATCGAGGAATCTCCTTCTATCGCGCTGACTTCCGAGCTGCGTGAGAAGATGGGAGAGGCTGCGGTAAAAGCGGCTAAGGCAGCGCACTATACAAATGCGGGGACCATCGAATTTCTCCTTGAGAAGAGCGGGAACTTCTATTTTATGGAGATGAACACAAGAATCCAGGTAGAGCATCCCGTGACCGAATGGGTGACGGGCATTGACCTCATAAAGGAACAGATCCGTATCGCTGACGGCAGGAAATTAAGCTATAAGCAGGAGGATGTGCACATCACAGGGCACGCTATTGAGTGCCGCATCAACGCGGAGAATCCGGCGAAGAACTTCCGCCCGTCACCGGGAACGATCACGGATATGTATCTGCCGGGAGGCAAGGGCGTGCGTATCGATGCCGCGATCTACAGCGGATATACGGTCCCGCCGTACTATGATTCCATGCTGGCGAAGCTGATTGTCCACGCGAAGAACCGAAGCGAGGCCATCAGGAAGATGCGCAGTGCTCTCGGCGAAGTCATCATTGAAGGAATCGACACAAATGTAGATTATCAGTATGAGATCCTGAACCATCCGGATTTCATAAAAGGTGATATAGATATTGAGTTTATCGCCAGGATAAACGAGGGCTGAATCCAGGAGGATAATTTTCAATGAAGCTGAAAGATATGTTTAAAAAGACAAGTAAAAGGGCTCACTATATTCCTCTTAAGGCGGACCGCCCGGAAGTTCCGGAAGGGCTTCTCAGGAAGTGCAACAAGTGCGGCGCTGCGATCATCGCGGAGGATGTAAAGAAAGGGTATTATATCTGTCCGAAATGTCACGGATATTTCCGTGTGCATGCTTACAGACGGGTAGAAATGCTTGCTGATGAAGGCTCCTTTGAAGAATGGGACAGGGAGATGGACTTCGTCAATCCTCTGAATTTCAAGGGCTATGAGGATAAAGTAGAGCACTTAAAGGAACGCACGAAACTCAATGAGGCTGTCGTGACGGGAAAGATCATGATAAACGGGCATTCGGCGGTGATCGGTGTTTGCGACGGCAGATTTATGATGGCCAGCATGGGGCATATCGTGGGAGAGAAGATCACCAGAGCAGTAGAGCGGGCGACAGCGGAAAAACTTCCGGTCATCATCTTTACGTGCTCCGGCGGTGCAAGGATGCAGGAGGGGATCATATCCCTGATGCAGATGGCGAAAACTTCCGCTGCGCTCAAAAAGCACAGCGACGCGGGACAGCTTTATATCACCGTTCTTACAGATCCGACGACAGGCGGCGTGACAGCAAGCTTTGCCATGCTGGGAGATATCATTCTGGCAGAACCGAAAGCGCTTATTGGCTTTGCGGGTCCGCGCGTCATTGAGCAGACTATCGGACAGAAGCTTCCGAAAGGGTTCCAGAGATCAGAGTTCCTTTTGGAGCATGGGTTCGTTGACCGGATCGTGGAGCGCGAAGAGATGAAAGATGTGCTCACGCAGATCCTTGCTGTCCACGACGGGAAAGCCCCGGAGAGTCTGGAGACAGAGGACATCACAGAGGCACAGGGCAGCGCAGATGGACAGAATGATGCTGTGTCAGAGGATGACGCGGCTGATCAGACCGGGACATATATGCAGGACAGCACGGATGCACAGAGCGGCGGACGCAGTGCGTGGGATCGCGTGCAGATATCAAGAAAGAAAGACCGCCCGGTTGGGACAGATTATATCGACGCACTGTTTACTGACTTTATGGAGTTCCATGGTGACAGGTATTGTAAAGACGATCACGCGATCGTGGGTGGAGTGGCATATTTCCATGGTATGCCCGTGACTGTGATCGCACAGGCGAAGGGAAAGACGACCAAGGAAAATCTGGATCGCAACTTTGCCATGCCGTCCCCGGACGGATACCGCAAGGCATTGCGCCTGATGAAGCAGGCAGAGAAGTTCCACCGTCCGGTCATCTGCTTTGTGGACACACCGGGTGCTTTCTGTGGTCTGGAAGCAGAGGAGAGAGGACAGGGCGAGGCGATCGCGCGCAACCTCTATGAATTGTCCGGGCTGAAGATACCGGTTCTCTCCATAGTTATCGGAGAAGGCGGCAGCGGCGGCGCACTGGCAATGGCGGTCGCCGACGAAGTCTGGATGCTGGAGAACGCCATTTATTCCGTGCTCTCACCGGAAGGATTTGCAAGTATTCTTTGGAAAGACAGCAAGCGTGCCAGCGAGGCGGCTGAGGTGATGAAGCTCACAGCGGGCGACTTAAAGCGCCTTGGCATAATTGAGCAGGTGATCGGTGAACCGGAAGACTTCAGTGATGTGAATATGAAATATGTATGCAGGGATATGGACGGCAGGATAGCTGATTTCCTTGCAAAAACTGCGGCAGTTGACGCAGATGAGCTGACACAGAGACGATATGAAAGATTCCGCAGGATGTGAGGACAGATATGAAAAATCTTAAAATAGGCGAAAAGCTTACCCGTTTTCCTTTGATTCAGGGTGGGATGGGAGTAGGGATCAGCCTTGGGAGACTCGCGGGGACAGTAGCGCGCGAGGGCGGCATTGGAATCATCTCCACCGCCCAGATCGGATACAGAGAGAAAGATTTCGACAAAGATCCGGCAGCGGCAAACTTAAGAGCGATCGAAAGTGAGATGAAGAAAGCGAGAACCATCTCTCCGGGCGGCATCATTGGTTATAATATCATGGCAGCGTTAAAGGAATATGCGGCGCATGTCAAAGCGGCGGTAAAGGCAGGGGCGGATATCATTATTTCCGGAGCAGGACTTCCCACAGACCTTCCGGCGCTGACGGAAGGCAGCAGCACGAAAATTGCCCCGATCGTTTCCACGGACAAATCGGCCAACGTGATCCTCAAATACTGGGACAGAAAATATAAGCGGACAGCAGACCTGGTCGTGATCGAGGGACCGAAAGCAGGCGGACATCTGGGGTTTAAGAAAGAAGAACTTGCCGAGTATACAGAAGGAACCTATGACAAAGAGATCATAAAGATCATCAAGACGGTCAGGGGGTACGCAGAAAAATATGAAAGAGCGATTCCGGTAGTTGTGGCCGGCGGCATCTATGACAGCAGTGACGTAAAACATGTGATCGGGCTGGGGGCTGACGGTGTGCAGGTAGCCACCCGTTTCGTCACCACTGAGGAATGTGATGCGGATATCCGCTACAAAGAGGCATATATCCAGGCTTCCAAGGAAGATATCGCCATTGTGAAAAGTCCGGTAGGGATGCCGGGAAGGGCGATCATGAACCCGCTTATGAAGCGGGTGGCAAACGGTGAGAAAGTTCCGCACAGTCCGTGCCACAGGTGTCTTGCAAAATGTAATCCTGCTGAGATCCCGTATTGTATTACAGACGGATTAATTGAAGCAGTCAGGGGAAACATAGAGAAGGGACTGATCTTCTGCGGCGCCAAGGCGTGGAAAGCGGAGAGGATCGATACAGTCAGAGAGGCAATATCAAGCTTGTTTGCCTGATGGAAATACCCGGACCATACACTACGGCGCATTGGAAATACAGAAAGCAGAGGAAAGGAGGAAGGCAGATGACTCCAAGAGAAAAGATCAACGACATTTTGGTAAATCTTTTTAACGAGATATGGAAGCTGGAAGAAGACGCGATCATTACCGAGGAGTTCAGGGATATTACAAACAATGATATGCACATCATTGAGGCGGTCGGGCTCTCAGGAGAGAATACAATGTCTTTGGTGGCAAAGAAGATGGGAATCACTGCCGGTTCTCTGACGACAGCGGTGAATGCTCTTGTGAACAAAAAATATGTGACAAGACATCGCAGCGAGCGCGATCGAAGAGTTGTATTCCTGACCCTTACAAAAAAAGGCATAAAAGCATACGAACACCATCAGGAGTACCATCGCAGAATGACGGATGCAGTAATTCAGAACTTAGATGAAACAGAAATTCCGATCCTTTTGAAAACATTGGACGGATTGTCAGATTTTTTCAAAGGTTATAAAGATAAAATGCAAAAAGATAAAAGCGCGTAGAAAGAAACAAAAAAATTTGACCTTTTTAGAAAAATGAGGTACAATCCCTTTTGGAACTTTGAGGATTGAGTTGAATATGTGAGGGTGCTGACATCCATAGATGTTCCAGTGCCGAAAATACTTGGATGTATTATTTTAGGAGGAGACAAGTATGGCAGTGAAAAAGGCAGCAACAAAAGTAACGGAAAAAACAGAGACAGCGCAAAAGACTGTAAAGGCCGAGCCGGCCAAGACGGCAGAGAAAGAAGTAAAGGCCGAAGCAGCGAAAGCCATCGAGACAAAGAAAGATACAACAAAGAAGCTTGAGACAAAGGCAGGAGTTTTAGTAGATATACCAGTAGCAGAAGCGACAAAAGCAACGGCGGCAAAGAAGACAACTGTGAAGAAAACAGCGTCAAAGACAGCCGCTAAGAAGACAACGACAGCGAAGACGGGTGCAAAGAAGACGACAACGAGAAAGACAACGTCAAAGAAAGCTGAGATTAGGACAGAGATATTCCTGCAGTTTGCCGGAAAAGAGTATTCTCAGGAAGAGATCATCCAGAAGGTAAAAGACATCTGGACATATGACCTGAACAAGAATGTTGCCGAAATCAAAGATATCCAGCTTTATCTGAAACCGGAAGAGTCTGCTGCATATTATGTTGTAAACGGCGAAGAGAGCGGCAAAGTAGTGCTGTAAGTACAAGAGAAAACAGTTTCCCCTGTACCGGAAGTTTTTACACAGGAATTTCCGCGCAGGGGATTTTTCTTTTTCGGGAGTTTTGTATAGCAATTTTTTTAAGACATGCTACAATAAAAAGCAGATGAAAAGAAACGGAGATGATCAGGATGGAAAAAAGGACGCTGGAACAGCATGCACTGGAGTGCCGAAAGGAAGAGCGGGAGAGGCTGGAACAGCAGATCCGCTTTATCGTAGAGATCGACAAGGTGAAGAATATCTTCCGGCAGACTTACCTCGCGGACAGGGAACGCAAGGAGAATGACGCGGAGCATTCATGGCATCTGGCAGTTATGGCAGTGCTTTTAAAAGAGCATATGGAAGAAGATGTTGACGTGGCGAAAGTGATGACCATGGTGCTCATCCATGACCTTGTGGAGATCGACGCGGGAGATACTTATGCCTATGACGATGCCGGCGCCAAGACAAAGCGGGAGAGGGAAGTAAAGGCGGCGGACCGTATCTTCGGGCTGCTCCCGGAAGACCAGGGGAAGTATTTCCGCTTGCTTTGGGATGAGTTCGAGGAGTATCAGAGCGCGGACGCGAAATTCGCCCATCTGCTCGATAACTTCCAGCCGTTCTTATTAAACGACGCTTCGGAAGGCAAGAGCTGGGCAGAGCACGGGGTACACAAGTCTCAGGTTTGCAGACGGAACGAACGTCTCCCTGAGACATCGCAGATTATATGGGAAAAGATGATGGAGGTTATGGAGAAACATATTGAAAAGGGCACACTGCTCGGAGATTGAAAAAAGGGGGCGTTAGTATGTATGAAAGAGAAACAGAACAGCTTCAAAGTATCATCGACGACAGCAGCAGGATCGTATTTTTCGGCGGGGCCGGCGTTTCCACGGAGAGCGGCATCCCGGATTTCAGGAGCGCGGACGGCATCTATCACCAGAAGTACAGATACTCTCCTGAGCAGATAGTGAGCCACAGCTTTTTCATGCAGTATCCGGAAGTATTTTACGAGTTCTATAGGGATAAGATGATGGCACTGGATGCAAAACCAAATGCTGCGCACATGAAGCTGGCAGAGCTGGAAACGGCCGGAAAGCTGACAGCGGTGGTGACTCAGAATATAGACGGGCTCCATCAGGCGGCCGGAAGTAAGAAGGTGTACGAGCTTCATGGAAGTATCCACAGGAATTACTGCATGAAGTGCGGGAAGTTTTATGACGCGAAGTATGTAAAAGGCAGCTCAGATGTTCCCAGATGTGAGTGCGGCGGCATGATAAAGCCGGATGTGGTGCTCTATGAGGAAGGATTAGATCCTGCTACGATTCAAGGCGCCGTGGAGGCCATCGTTAATGCTGATACTCTCATTATTGGCGGAACATCGCTGGTGGTCTATCCGGCGGCAGGATTTATCGACTATTTCAATGGGGAGCATCTCGTGATTATCAATAAATCAGAGACAGCCAAAGCAGTCAGGGCAGAGCTTACGATTGCCGCCCCGATTGGGGAAGTGATGGAAAGGATACAGATACATGAACTATAAATATGTAGATATGGATGCTTATAAAAGAAAAGAGCATTTTGAATATTTTAACAGTCTTGCCTATCCTTATGTGGGAGTGACGGTAAATGCAGATATTACAGAACTGTTGGAAAAGCTAAGGAAAAAGGAGTTTCCGTTTTTTCTGACTGTCTGCTACTGCGTCTCCCGCGCGGCTGACAGTGTGCCGGAATTCAGGCAGAGGATCAAAGACGGACAGATCGTGGAGTTTGAACACTGCCGGACTTCCCATACCGTAGCACTGGAGGACGGGACATACTGCTACTGCGATCTTGAGAGCGCTAAACCGTTTGAAGATTATATCGCTTACGCGGTCCGGGAGCAGGAAAAGGCAAAAGAAGAGGCGACGATACACGAGGAGGAGAATTTGGATAAGATATTTATCTCCACTGTCCCGTGGCTTTCATACACTTCTCTTATCCAGCCGGTGCCTGTGCCCGCAGACAGCAACCCCAGGATCACATGGGGGAAATATTTTCAGCAGGAGGGCAGGGCGCTCCTTCCGCTGTCCTTGTTGTGTCACCATGCGCTGATTGACGGATTACACATCGCACAGTTTTACGACCAGTTTAATAAAGAAATCTCAGCGGTCACAGGCCTGTGACCGCTGGGATTTCTTTGAATCATCAACGGATCAGGAAGGTATACACAGAATCAATGACCAGTACGGCAAGCAGAATACCGCTGGAAATATATACCGCTTTCTCCCCTATGCGCCGAGTCAGCTTCTCAAATAAAGGCTGGAGCACATACAGAAATACCATTCCTCCGATACCGAACCGTATACTTGGATTCAGCGCGATGCGTCCCTGAAAATTAAAGGAGAATCTGGTATAATCCCACAGCCATTCACCGTGGGTGAACTCCATGATGTAGCTTGCCAGAAGCTCCACTGCGGTGGCGATGACTACAATGCCAATAAACACCAGGACAGGAGTGATCAGTACTTTTCCAAGATAAATGCGTTTTTTCTGCAAACCTTTGAGGCAGAAAATGAAAATGAGCGCTCCTATGCCGTACACAATGCAGTAAGGACCAAACAAGACGCCTCTGTTTGAGAAGCCCCATCTGTATACGACTACTTCGAGAAATACCTCGTAGATCCATCCCAGGATGGAATACATCATAAAGTAGAGAAAATATTCTGAAAGTATCCTGCCTGTTTTTTTCTTCATCTTTTGCTCCTTTCTTATCGTTCCCATCTGCCTGATGCACCGCACGGAAGCGCCAGCCCGGATTCTGTAACAGGAAGCCCGATCTCCCGGGATTCTACATGCCCTCCCCAAGGCCTTAATTCTGTGGCGATCATATACGTGAGCACGGCGGGGGCGAGACCAGTGGTGTAGGAATTTACCAGAAAGAACAGAGGATCATCGGAAAGGATCTTTGTGCAGAGCCTGATGAGAGGATGAATCATATCCTCGATCTTCCAGATCTCGCCCTTTGGCCCTCTGCCATAAGAGGGCGGATCCATGATGACCGCGTCGTAGGTATTACCGCGGCGGATCTCTCTTTCAACAAACTTTACGCAGTCGTCCACAAGCCAGCGGATCGGCGCGTCTTTAAGCCCCGATGACACAGCGTTTTCCTTGGCCCAGCCGACCATTCCTTTAGACGCGTCCACATGGGTCACCTGCGCTCCCGCCCCGGCAGCGGCAAGGGTGGCTCCGCCTGTGTAGGCAAAAAGGTTGAGCACCTTCACAGGACGCCCCGCATGGCGTATTTTTTCTGAGAACCAGTCCCAGTTGGCTGCCTGTTCCGGGAAAAGCCCGGTGTGCTTGAAACTGAACGGCTTTAAGTTAAATGTAAGAATTCCGTACTGAATTTGCCACTGTTTTGGCAGGCTGAAAAACTCCCATTCCCCGCCGCCCTTTTTGCTGCGGTGGTAATGTCCGTTCATCTTGCGCCAGCCGGGATGTTTCTTCGGCGTATCCCATATGACCTGCGGATCGGGCCGGACGAGGAGATAGTCTCCCCACCGTTCCAGCTTTTCACCGTTTGAACAATCTATTACTTCATAATCTTTCCAGCTACCTGAGATCCACATATAATATTTCATATTCCTTTCTGTAAGCCCGCATGCAGGCGGGGCATGAACTGTAATGATTATAGCACAGAGTGAAACAGGGGGAAAGAAATATTATAGTAATCAGCAATTACATATGCTAAAATAGAAAAATAAGAGTCAGAGTCAGTATACAGTGACGCTGGAAACAGGCTTCAGAAAGAGGCCGGATAAAATGGATGGAGGCAATATGATAACAGTAAATGCAATGGGCGATGTGTGCCCGATCCCTGTCGTGAAGACGAAAAAGGCACTGGGGGAATTAAATGGTCCCGGACAGATCGAAGTCCTCGTGGACAATGAGACAGCCGTGCGCAATGTTATGAAGATGGCGAAAAGTTCCGGCGCCGAGGCAGGGCAGGAACAGCTTGGAGACAGACAGTACCGCGTTCTGATCACCGTTGGGGAAGCGGCGGCCCAGGCAGCAGAAGAAAAGAAGGATGACACGTCTGCTCCGTCCGCGGCGCCGGTCTGCCGTACCTGTCTTGGAACTGTTGTATCGGTGGGTTCTGACCGAATGGGCAGCGGAAGTGACGAACTGGGGCATATTCTTATGAAGAGCTTTATCTTTGCGGTGACCCAGCTTGATGAGCTTCCCGATAAAATGCTCTTCTACAATGGCGGCGCAAAACTGACGATCGAAGGGTCTGAGTGTCTGGAGGACTTAAAGGCCCTGGCGGAACAGGGCGTGGAGATACTGACCTGTGGAACATGCCTTGATTACTACGGCATCAAAGACAAGCTGGCAATCGGCGGCGTGACCAACATGTATAGCATCGTCGAAACGCTGCAGGGAGCGATGAATGTTATACGCCCCTAAAAACAGGTGGAAGATTCAGCAGAGTTCATAAGGAGAAAAGAAAATGTATGATAAGATCCATTTGACACAATTTGCGAAGCACGGAGGATGTGCGGCGAAGATCGGCCCGGACACCCTTTCAAAAGTACTGGGGCGGCTTCCGAAGTTCTCCGGCCCGTCTCTTCTGGTCGGCTTTGAGACATCGGATGACGCGGCGGTCTATCGGATATCAGACGATGTGGCGGTCATACAGACACTGGATTTCTTTACACCGGTGGTGGACGATCCGTACACTTTCGGGCAGGTGGCGGCTGCAAACGCGCTAAGCGATGTGTACGCTATGGGCGGAGAGCCGAAGATAGCCCTGAATATTGTAGAATTTCCCGGGGAACTGGACCCGGATGTCCTGGGCGAGATCCTGCGGGGCGGCGCGGACAAAGTACACGAGGCGGGCGCTGTGCTTGTAGGCGGACATTCCATACAGGATGATGTGCCCAAATACGGTCTTTCTGTCACAGGGTTTGTCCATCCGGATAAGATCTATAAAAATTACGGCTGCCAGGCAGGCGATGTGCTGATCCTGACAAAACAGCTTGGAGTCGGCATTGTAAATACGGCGGTAAAAGCGCAGATGGCATCCCCGGAAGCAGAACAAGAAGTGATCAGGGTGATGACCACGCTGAATAAAAGAGCAAAGGATATCGCGCAGAAATACACGATCCACGCATGCACGGACGTGACCGGATTCGGACTTTTGGGACATTGCTCGGAGATGGCGTCCGCCAGCGGCGCTGTGATCACGATCCGGCCGCAGGATATCGCTTATATCGGTGGGGCGAAAGAGTACGCGCAGATGGGGCTCATACCCGGAGGCGCATATCGCAACAGGAAGCATGTGAAGCCTGTTCTTGAAGGGGGACAGGAAATTGATGAGATGTGGCTGGATCTCTTATGCGACCCGCAGACATCAGGAGGACTTCTTATGGCAGTGCCGGAAGCTGAGGCGGACAGTCTGCTCCGGGAATTTGCCCGCGCCGAGATGAAAACGGAAGTTTCTGTCGCAGGCAGGGTGCAGGAGAGCGGACGTGGGAACGGGCGCATCATTCTGGAGGTAGAAGAGGAAATTTGATGAATCTATCAGCGGATAGGATGGGGAAAGAGCCCTTTATTATGAGAGAAAAAGGCACCGGGACAGGAAGGGAAGGGGAAGATACCTATGATCTATATGGACAATGCAGCGACAACGATACAGAAACCGGACGAGGTAAAGGCGGCTGTTATGGCCGCCTTTGATTCTATGGGGAATGCCGGCCGTGGAGCGTCACGTCCTTCCTTAGACGCGTCAAGAGTGATTTATGATACAAGGGAGAAGCTGGCGCGGCTCTTCCACGGAAGGAATGCAAAACAGATTGTGTTTACAGTGAATTCTACGGAGAGTCTGAACATTGCCATTAAAGGTCTTTTCCAAAAAGGAGACCATGTGATTACAACAGTGCTGGAGCATAATTCCGTGTTGCGCCCGCTGTACGAATGTGAGAGTCGGGGTATGGAGCTGACGATCTTAGGCTGCGACGAGAAAGGGAATATTTCCTATGAGGAAATGGAAGCGGCTGTCAGGGAGAATACGAAGGCTGTCGTCTGTACCCATGCGTCAAATCTGACGGGGAATATGATCGATCTTGAAAAGGTGGGAGGGATCACGGAAAAATACGGACTTCTGCTCGTTGTGGACGCGTCGCAGACCGCGGGAGTATATCCCATTGATGTGGAGAAGTTCCATATCGATGTTCTCTGTTTTACCGGTCATAAAAGTCTGCGGGGACCACAGGGAACCGGGGGAATATGGGTAAGGGAAGGCGTACAGATCAGCCCTCTTTTGTCAGGGGGAAGCGGGATAGATACATATAATGAGCATCATCCTTCTGAGATGCCTGCGGCGCTTGAGGCAGGCACGCTGAACGGGCATGGCATCGCCGGACTGGGGGCCGCGGTATCCTACATTGAGCGTACGGGGATGGACAGCATCCGTGAGAAAGAGCTGTTGCTGATGAGGAGGTTCTATGAAGGGGTATCCTGCATACCGGGCGTGGAGGTATATGGAGATTTTGAAACCGACAGACGCGCGCCTATCGTCACCCTCAATATCCGTGACTATGATTCTTCCGAGGTCAGCGATGAACTCAGCGAGGAGTATGGGATAGTGACCCGCCCCGGCGCGCATTGCGCACCTTTGATGCACAAGGCGCTGGGGACAGTGGAACAGGGAGCGGTGCGCTTCAGTTTCTCCCATTACAACACAGAAGAGGAGGTCGATCTTGCGATAAATGCCGTGAAGAATCTCACGTGTGAATAAAAAGCTTGCCAAAGGGAAAGAACAAATCTGGAGCTGGCAGACAGCGGAACGGCAAAAGATGCGGCGACTGGTGCTATGTGTCAGAGCCTCATCAGAAGATGAATGTAGAGAAATATGCCGGGGATCATGGTATCAGTTTGACCACAGAGGATACTGACGACGGCTTTGCAGTCGTGCTTGGTTAAGCCAGATGTAAAACATATAGAACAGGCAGGTAAAGAGGAAACATGAGGAAAAGAGAATTAAAACTCGTAGTGACATTTCATACAACAGCAGACGCTATGGCAATGGAAAAGATCTGCCGGGAACGGGATGTGCCCGGAAGACTGATCCCTGTCCCGCGGTCGATCTCCGCAGGGTGCGGGCTTGCGTGGTGCGCGCCCTTAGAAGAGAGGGAACAGCTCTCTCAAGTTATGAAAGACAACGGCATAGGAGAAGAGACGATGCACGAGTGTCTGTTATAGTATGGCCTCATAGTATATAATTCGCGCATATTCACGTCATATCAGGCCAATACAAAACTCTGTCACACTTCCAACACATAACTTTCACACAATACTGATAACCTTTTAAACGTGCTGAAATATCTGCCTGTTTCATAGAATGGAGCAGACAGGCGCGTCCTTCACAAAGGAGGATGCGTGGACGGTCAGAATAAGTTTAGGAGGGTATGGCATTGATCGAAGTGAGAAATCTGGTCAAAAAATACGGGAATCATCTAGCCGTAGATCACCTGAATTTCAAGATTGAATCAGGTCGGATCTACGGCTTTTTGGGTCCGAACGGCGCCGGAAAGTCAACAACTATGAATATCATGACAGGCTATCTGGGTGCAACAGAAGGGGAAGTGTTCATAGGCGGACACAACATTCTGAAAGAGCCGGAAGAGGCGAAGAAGCATATCGGTTATCTGCCGGAGCAGCCGCCTCTGTATATGGACATGACGGTAAGAGAATATCTAGAATTCGCGGCAGAATTAAAGGGCATCAAAAAAGCGAAACGTGAGGATGAGATCACGGAAGTAGAAAAACTGGTGAAGATTAAAGATGTGGAACACCGTCTGATAAAAAACCTTTCTAAAGGATACAGGCAGAGAGTTGGTCTTGCACAGGCAGTGCTGGGCTTCCCGGAGATCATCATACTGGATGAGCCCAGCGTAGGGCTTGATCCGAAACAGATCATAGAGATCCGTGAACTGATCCGTAAGCTGGCGAAAAAGCATACTGTTATCTTAAGTTCTCATATCCTCGCTGAGGTGCGGGAGGTGTGCGATCATATCCTCATCATTTCCAAAGGGAAACTGGTGGCAAGCGATACGCCTGAGAATCTGGAGCGTCTGCTTGGCGAGCACAATACGGTGGAGATTGAAGCAGATGCATCTCCGTCCGATATCCGTCTCGTTCTGAAGAGTGTTCCGGGTATCGAGAGGATCGAGATCAAAGAAAACGGAGAAGAGGCATGCACAGCTCTCATCCATGAGAAAAAAGGACAGGATGTGCGAGGGCATATATTCCGCGCCTTTGCTTCGGCAGGAATCCCTCTTCTGACATTGAAAGCGTCGGGAACTACACTGGAAGATGTATTCATGGAGCTGACCCAGAAGGATATCATTCCAGAGGCGCTGACAAAAAAAGCAGAGGAACTGGAGCAGGAAGAGGAGGTGCAGGAAGATGCTGGCGATCTATAAAAGAGAATTAAAATCCTATTTCCAGTCTATGGTCGGTCCGGTATTCGTGGCGTTTCTCATTGCGTTTACGGGAATCTACTTTATGGCGTACAATATGACGGCAGGATATCCGTATTTTTCCTATACACTGTCCGGTTCTCTTATCGTGTTTATCGTGGGGATTCCGCTTATTACCATGAGAAGTTTCTCCGAGGAGCGCAAGAATAAGACAGACCAGATGCTCCTGACCGCTCCGGTGAGTCTCGGGGAAGTCGTGCTTGGAAAGTATCTTGCGATGGCGACAGTGATCGCAATGCCAAATGTGATATTCTGTGTGTTCCCGCTTATTATTAAATCCCAGGGGACAGCGTATCTCACCGTGGATTACCTTTCCATCCTTGTGTTTTTTCTGCTGGGATGTGTATACGCGGCTATAGGAATGTTCCTGTCCGCGCTGACAGAAAGCCAGATCATTGCATTTATCAGTACGTTTGGAGTCTTGCTGCTCCTGTACCTGTGGGACGGGATTCTCTCCATGCTGCCAAGCTCAGCAGTCAGCGGGCTTGCAGGAGTTCTGATCCTGCTGACCGCTGTGGCAGTTTATATATGGCGTATGACCGACAACATGGTCCTCTCCGGCGGTATTGAACTGATCGGAGTGATCGCGGGGATTGTGATTTATATTGTAAAATCCGAGGTGTACGAGAATCTTCTGTCCAATCTCCTCGGAAAGCTGGCGATCGCAAATGTATTTACAGGAATCACATCCAACAACATTGTGGACATCACAGGGATCGCGCTGTATCTGTCGCTCATCGCTGTATTTGTGTTCCTTACGGTACAGGCGGTCCAGAAAAGGCGCTGGAGTTAGGAGGGCAGGACTGTGAAGAAAATGAAAAATCTCAAAGAAATATTCTGCACGGCAGGTACAAGGCACGGCGCGTACAGCGTAGGTCTTACTGTCCTTGTTGTTGCAGTGGTAATTGTATTTAACCTGATCGTAGGGCAGATACCTGAAGTATACCGTAACATTGACGTGAGCAGTACAAAGATCTATGAGATCTCTGACACAACGACAGAGCTTCTTGACAGCCTGGAAAAAGAAGTGGATATGACGGTACTCGCAGTGAGGGACGAGACAGATGAGCGGATCACCACGTTTTTGAGCAAATATGCGGCGCTGTCCGATAAGATCAGCGTAGAGTGGATTGATCCGGTATTGCATCCGTCCGCGCTCACGGACTATGACACGACAGAGAATACGATCGTCATTTCCTGTCCGGATACAGGCAAGACAACGACAGTCTCCTTTGGAGATATTCTGGCGATGGACGAATATTCCTATTATTACTACGGCAGCACATCCTATACAGAGTTCGACGGGGAAGGTCAGCTCACCAGCGCGGTCAACTACGTGACCAACGATGTGGAGAAGACGATCTATCAGACGACAGGACACGGAGAAGGCTCGCTGTCCCAGACGGTCACGGACCTGATGGATAAGAACAGCTATACACTTTCAGAGATCAATATGCTTATGACAGAGAAGATACCCGATGACTGTGATCTTCTGCTTATGTATGCGCCGGCGACAGATCTGGCGGATGGTGAGGTGGAGATACTGACAAATTACTTATCCGAAGGCGGCAAGGTGATGGTGCTCCTTGGCGATACAGGCGCGGGCGATCTGCCGAATCTGGCAGCAGTCATGAAGACATACGGAATGGAGGCGGCAGAAGGCTATATCGCGGACCCGGCAAGGTGCTACCAGAACAATCCGTACTATATCTTCCCGGAAATGTCCGTGTCAGGTGACATGGCTTCCGGTATTGAATCTCAGATGGCGCTGCTGGTCAATACACATGGCATAAACCTGACAGACCCGGAGAGGGATACAATCTCCATGATCTCATTTCTGACAACCTCAGATCAGGCATATGCGGTGACAGAAGAATCACAGGAGCAGGGAACTTATACATTGGGCGCAGTTGCAACAGAAGAGATCACAGCAGATGAAGACGATGCAGAGTCCACGGAGTCAGAGGATATTGACACTGTGGAGAGCCGTCTGACAGTTATCACGGCAGGAAGTCTGATCGATCAGAACATTACAGATACATTTCCTCAGCTTGAGAATACGCAGCTCTTTATGAACGCTGTGTCAGCCAACTTCGAAGGCGTGCAGAATCTTTCCATCGAGGCAAAGAGTCTGAGCGTAGAGTACAATACTGTTCAGCACGCTGGACTGTTCAGCCTGCTTATGATCTTTGGTATCCCGGCAGTGATCCTGATCGGTGGGTTCGTTGTATGGTTCAGAAGGAGGAAAGCATAATGAAGAAAAACAAAGGGCTGTTCATCCTGATCGCTGTGCTGGCAGTGCTGCTGGCTGTATATTTTGGCCTTCAGTCATGGAATAAGAGCAAGGAAAAAGAGAAAGAAAAACAAGAGGAGGCGGCTGTGGTCCATGTGACGGACACGGCCGCAGAGGATATTGTTTCCATGAAGTTTGACGTAGGAAACGGTGAAATGATCTTTGACAAAGAAAACGGTAAATGGTCTTATACGCCGGACCCTGATTTCCCTCTGGCTCAGAGCTATCCCGAGGCAATGGCGGACGCCGTGGGAAATATCACAGCGGACCGTGAACTTTCTGATGGGGACGCCATGGAAGATTACGGTCTGGATGAACCGGTCTATACTGTCGAATATACAGATGCACACGACAATGTGACAGATATTTACTTTGGGAATATGACAGGAGACTGTTACTATGTGACCGTAGGCGATGAAGGCAGGGTATATACAGTTGCCTCCACGGCACTCGACAGCCTGAGCTATACATTGGACGATATCGCCCAGCTTGACGCTTATCCGAGTATCGGCAGCGGCAATCTGGTGAAAGAAGTCATCACCCGGAATGGTCAGACGACGACCTATGACAGCGAGAACGAAGACCAGGAAGAGGATATCGCGGCAGTGGCAGGAGGCCTAGGCGCAGTAACACTCTCTGAGGCAGCGGACTATTCCGTGGAAGATGAGGAGCTGGCGGGCTTCGGTCTTGACGAGACGGCAAGGATAACAGTAGAGGCGACATACACAGAAGATGGCGAAGAAAAAGTGCTGACGCTTTATATCGGAGACGAGGACGGCGACGGCAATCGCTATGTCATGATGAACGACTCACGGATCGTGTACCTGATATCAGACGAGATATGCAGCAATATCCTGAACGAGTCAGAATAGGAAGAGATGATAAAGGAGTCATTTTGAGATTTAATAGTATTTTAATTGACTTTCCCCGGAAAACAGAGCAAAATATATTCCATAGCGAAGAAAAGGACGGATAAAAATGAAAGAAAAATTCATACGTTTTATGCAGGGAAGATACGGAGTGGACCAACTCTCCAAATTTATCCTTATACTGGGATTATTCGTTGTCGTCATATCAGCGATTTTTGATAACGTGCTGAGCCTGTTCATGTATATACTCGGCTGGGTGCTGGTGATCTATTGTTATTTCCGGGTATTTTCAAGGAATGTACCAAAGCGTTACGCGGAGAATCAGGCGTTTCTTGCAAAGACATATAATATGCGTATATTTTTCCAGAGACAGAAGAGCATCTGGCAGCAGCGCAAGACACATCACATTTACACATGCCCCTCCTGTAAGCAGAAGATCCGTATCCCGAAAGGAAAAGGGAAGATTGAGGTAAGGTGTCCGAAGTGCGGCACGACGTTTGTCAAGAAGAGTTGATAAACGCGGAGTTGTCGAGATGAGGGCACTACTCCGTCATCTGATTTGATGATTTTGCAGTAGCCCCACCTCGACAAACTTGCATTTAGAAGCGGAAATCTCTCCGGTTATCCTGCTCAATCAGCTTGAGATTTTCCAGTACTACCGCCCGGGCTTTTTCGTTCGGCACGTTCAGCACTTCTTTATCGATCAGCTTGTCTCCGATGGCCTTTGTTTCTGGAGAAGCATAATCCATGAGGTATTCTTTGAGTGTCATCAGCGCGTTGGGATGACAGCAGTTCTGTATCTGTCCGCTCTTGCACAGGGACATGAAACGGTCTCCGGTACGTCCCTCCCGGTAGCATGCGGTGCAGAAGCTGGGGATGTAGTCCATCTCCATGAGCCAGCGTACGACCTCGTCCAGCGTGCGGTTATCACTGACGTCAAACTGCTCGGATTTGGCATCTTCCGGTTCCGGTTCACAGTAACCGCCTACGCTTGTGCGGGAACCGCCGCTGATCTGGGAGACGCCCAGATGAAGGACGCGCTCCCTTGTCTTTTGATTTTCCCTTGTAGAAATAATCATGCCTGTATAAGGCACCGCGATGCGGATACACGCCACGATTTTGGCAAAGATATCGTCGTCGATGCCGTTGTCGAAATCGTCCGGGTTGATATCGTCCGCATGTTTGAGTCTTGGTACGCTGATGGTGTGGGGGCCGACGCCGAAGGCTGCCTCCAGATGTTCCGCATGCATGAGAAGTCCGGCAAATTCGTATCGGTATTTGTCAAGGCCGAAGAGCACTCCCAAACCGACATCATCAATGCCGCCCTCCATAGCGCGGTCCATTGCCTCAGTATGATAGTTGTAGTCGTGCTTCGGACCGGTGGGGTGAAGTTGAAGATAGCTTTCTTTGTGGTAGGTCTCCTGGAAAAGGATGTATGTACCGATGCCCGCTTCTTTTAAGAGACGGTAATTGTCCACGGTTGTAGCGGCAATATTGATATTGACGCGGCGGATGGCTCCATTTTTATGTTTGATGCTGTAAATGGTCTCGATGGATTTGAGGTAGTAGTCCATCGTATTACGGACCGGATCTTCCCCCGCTTCCAGCGCAAGACGCTTGTGTCCCATATCCTGGAGAGCGATAACTTCCCTCCTGATATCATCCTGAGAAAGCTGTTTTCTCGGGATATGTTTGTTCTTAGCATGGTAGGGGCAGTAGGTGCAGCCGTTAATGCAGTAGTTGGACAGATACAGCGGTGCGAACATTACGATACGGTTGCCATAAAAATCTTTTTTGATCTGCTCGGCAAGTTTGTAGATCTCCTGATTTTTTTCCTCGATGGGACAGGCAAGCAGGACAGAGGCCTCACGGTGGGAAAGTCCTTTGCGTTTCTTTGCTTTCTCGATGATGGCGTCAATGAGTTCCACATTTTCTTTGTTCTCGTCCGCATAGGCGAGGGTCTCTAAGATTTCGTCGTGGCTGATAAATTCGTCAGCGCATTTTGAATTTACGTCGTACATGATCGTTTCCTCCTTATTTGTTTTCTTTTTTACATTTATATTTTCCTGTCTGCGGCTATCTATATATTCAGCGAATCGCCACGGGCTACGGTGACGTGGTAACCGATGCCTTCCATTCTATATTTTAGGTCCGCCAGACTTTCCGCGGCCTCGCTTCCGGTACACAGCTTGTTGTCGTAGAGAAGATATTTGCCTCTTACGGAAGCAGGGGAGAGATTCGGCATGACCACATTCGCCCCGGCGAGGATGCCTTTTTCTCTGCCGCCCGATACGATGGTGCCCAGTGCTGTAGTCGCCGGCAGCAGGACTTTTGGCAGCAGCAGACGGATAAGCCCCAACATAAAGAGGGTCAATTCCATTGTGCCGGCGGGTTCTTTCGCAAAGGGGGTATCATGGTGTGGAATGAAAGGACCGATTCCCACCATCTGAGGATCTAACTCCTTTAGAAAGAGCATATCATCCGCAAGATGTTCCGGGGTCTGGTAAGGCGAACCGACCATGAACCCGGTTCCAACCTGATAGCCGATCTTCTTTAAACTCCAGAGGCAGTCCTGCCGATGGGCGGCAGTCAATGCGTCTGGATGGAGCCGACTGTAATGCGTATGGTCATAGGTTTCATGCCGAAGCAGAAAACGGTCGGCGCCTGCGTCAAAAAGTCTCTGATAACTGTCTGGAGAACGTTCTCCTATAGAGAGGGTGATCGCACAGTCCTTCCAGCCGCTGCGGATGGAGGAGATGATATCCGTCAGTCTGTCGTCTGTAAACCAGCCGTCTTCCCCGCCCTGAAGTACAAAAGTGCGGAAACCAAGGGCATAACCTTGTTCACAGCAGGAGAGGATTTCATCTTTTGACAGGCGGTAGCGCTGAGCGTTGGGATTCCCCTTTCGTATTCCGCAGTAGTAACAGTCATTTTTGCAGTAATTGGTAAATTCGATCAGCCCCCGGATGTATACATCATGTCCATAGTGACGGATGCGGATCTCTCTTGCGCGTTTAAAGAGATATTCCGCGATATCGGGCGTACGCCCGCGGATGAGCTGCGTCCACTCCTTCCGTGAAAGCGAGCGGGTCCGCTCCAGTTTGTCGATCAGCCGGATGAGCGTATCTTCCGGTCTCTTTTTTTCAGATGTCAGTGTCATAGGCAGTCCTCCGGTTTTAAATGTTCTTCCCATAGATCGTTTTCGTGCTCACTCCGGGAAGCATCCCCAGCTTGCCGGAGAGCGCACTGATGATATTATTCGGTGCGTCCATGGCCACACTGATGATGTGGATACCCTTTTCGCGGTAAGGAATGCCCATTCTGCCGATGACGTAGTCGCCGTATTCACTGAGCAGATAGTTGAGCGCTTCGACAGATTCACGGGATTCTAAGATGATGCCGATAAGAGCGATCCTTGTGTCCATATGCCAGTTCTCTCCTTTGACCGTAGATTTTCGTTCAGAGAAGGCTTTTAATATCACGTCCGGATCTGCGGAACATTCCTTATGATACAAATGTGATATAAAAAAATGACGCCATGCGGCGCCAAAATATGAAAAGAAAGGGGAGTTCTCCCCTGTCTGTCCCGTATTTGCGCCTTTTTGCTCAGGTATCCTCCTTAAGAGTATGCCTTTGCCGTCAGAACGAATGTCTGTTCTCAGTATATCACGGCAGAATGGAATATACAAGAAATACTGTCATTGATTTTCTCTCATCTACAAGATAGAATAGAAAAAGGAGGGCAGACATATGGCAGAGGTAAGAAAACATATCGTATTTCACGGGCGTGTCCAGGGAGTGGGCTTCCGTTATACCGCAAAATCTCTCGCACAGGCGCTGGATCTGACAGGCTGGGTGCGCAACGACTGGGAAGGGACTGTTACGATGGAAGTTCAGGGAAGTGAGATATTAATCAATAAGCTGCTCACAGGCTTGAGCGGCGGGCATTTCATCTCTATCGAGTGGATGGATACGAAAGAGATTCCGTTGCAGGAGGAAAGCAAGTTCATTATAAAAATGCAGTGATCTTGAGGGCAGATAGAAACAGGAGGACAGACACAATGAAATTAGGGTTTATCGGAACAGGCAACATGGCGGGCGCGATTATGGGCGGCATCATTAAGAACGAGCTTTTTAAGCCGGAGGAGATCATCGGATCAGATATCTCTGAGGCGCGCCGCCAAAAAGTACGGGAAACATACGGGATACAGGTGACGGACGACAACAGGAAAGCAGCGGCGGCAGAGGTGCTCGTGCTCTCCGTGAAACCGCAGTACTATGAGGAAACGATCGCAGAGATCAAAGACTGTGTCCGTGAGGACCAGCTTGTTATCACCATAGCTCCGGGCAAGACGCTTTCCTGGCTTGGAGAGCAGTTTGGGAAAGCAGTGAAGATCGTGCGCACGATGCCGAACACTCCGGCGCTGGTGGGTGAGGGGATGACCGCGGCCTGTGTCAATGAATATGTGACAGAGGAGGAAAAGGCGTACGTTCTTAAAATATTGGGTTCTTTCGGAAAGGCAGAGGTGGTCGCGGAGGGCCTGATCGATGCGGTAGTCGCTGTCAGCGGCAGTGCTCCGGCATATGTATTTATGTTCATTGAGGCGATGGCAGACGCAGCGGTGGCAGAAGGAATGCCAAGGCCGCAGGCATATCAGTTTGCAGCGCAGGCCGTATACGGCAGCGCGAAAATGGTGCTGGAGACAGGAAAGCACCCAGGCGAGCTCAAAGACATGGTATGCTCCCCGGCGGGAACGACGATTGAGGCGGTGGCTGTATTGGAAGAGCGGGGGCTTAGGAGTTCAGTGATCGAGGCAATGAGAGTGTGCGCAGAGGTCTCACGCACAATGTAAGCCGGCCTTTTACCATGATGTAAAATGCATTGCGGCTTTCAAAAGAACGACAGATGAAAGACAGTTGACAGAAGAGATTGAAAGGAGGGGGGAAGATGAATGTGCAGGGCTTACAGAAGCTGACGCTTCTGGATTATCCGGGGAAGGTGGCGTGCACGGTCTTTCTGGCGGGATGCAACTTCCGCTGTCCATTCTGCCACAATGCCTCTCTTGTGACTCATATAGATGCAGAGACAGGGATTCCGAAAGAAGAAGTGCTCTCTTTTTTAAAGAAACGCTCCGGGGTATTGGACGGAGTGTGCGTCACAGGCGGGGAACCGCTGCTCGCTTCAGATCTGGCAACCTTTATCCGTGAGATAAAAAAGATGGGGTATAAGGTGAAGCTGGACACCAACGGCAGCCACACGGAGAAGCTGAAACATCTCATAGAGGCAGGCCTTATCGATTACGTGGCAATGGATATCAAGAATGCTCCGGGGAAATATGCCATGGCCATCGGACTTTCAGACTATGATCCTGCCAATGTCATGGAGAGTGCTGCCTATCTCATGGCAGGAGATATTCCTTATGAGTTTCGGACTACAGAGGTCAGAGAATTTCATAAGCGGGAAGATTTTGAGGAGATCGGCAGATGGCTGAAAGGTGCCAGTAGGTATTTTCTCCAGGGATTCGTGAATTCCGGTGACCTCATACAGCCCGGACTTCGTGGCTATACGAAGGATATTATGGAGCAGGCGCTCGCCATCGTGAAGAAATATATCCCTGCGGCAGAACTGCGTGGAGTGGATTGAGATAAGTCTCGGAATACTACAAATAGAAATATCAATATATAGTGTATAAAAATCACATTCAAAACTAGATATTGATGTTTCTTTGTTGACATTGATACGTACAGAGTGATACAATAGGCACAGATACCTGCTGATATCTCTGAACATCACGCAGACAAATGTATGGCTGGAGGTATGAACGGCATACTGGAAAAATGAGAAGCAAGAAGATCAAAAAATGAAAGTAAAATAAAAAGAAGGGTTCATGATAATGTATCAGGTCAAGAAACGAGACGGCAAGATCACAGAATTTAATCTTGCAAAGATCGGCCAAGCGATCAGAAAAGCATTTGAAGCGCAGGAGAAAAACTACAATCAGGATATCATCGACATGCTGGCTTTGAAAGTCACAGCATGTTTTGAGCCGAAGATCCAAGAGGGGCTTATTTCTGTTGAGGATATACAGGACAGTGTGGAGTCTGTTCTTATCCAGGCAGGGTATGACGACGTAGCGAAGGGCTACATCTTGTATAGGAAGCAGAGGGAGAAGATCCGCAACTTAAATTCCACGCTTCTCGATTACAGGGAGATCGTAGACAGCTACGTGAAGATTACAGACTGGCGTGTGAAGGAGAATTCTACGGTGACATACTCTGTGGGCGGTCTGATTCTGAGCAACTCCGGCGCGGTCACGGCAAATTACTGGCTGTCAGAGATCTATGACAATGAGATCGGCAAGGCGCACAAGAACGCCGACATCCACATCCACGACCTGTCCATGCTCACAGGCTACTGTGCGGGCTGGTCCTTAAAGCAGCTCATTCAGGAAGGATTGGGCGGTATTCCGGGAAGGATTACATCCGCTCCGGCGAAGCATCTGAGCGTGCTCTGTAACCAGATGGTGAATTTCCTCGGCATCATGCAGAATGAATGGGCAGGAGCGCAGGCTCTACGATATCACCAATTCGCATATGCGTCCGAGAACGAAGGCTGCGTCAGAGGAATCGGAAAAGCCGTCAGCAGACGCGGAAAGGACAAAGACGCTTCTCTTTACGACAAAGACATGTACGAACTGCCGTATAGCGATCAGTTCTCTTGAGAAAGCGCACATTCCTTACGAGATGATAGACGCAGAGGAGAATATGGAACTGGCAGAAAAATACGGGGTCATGCAGGCGCCGACGCTTATCGTAGTAAAAGGCGGTCAGGTCACGAAGCTGGCAAATGCCTCGAAATATTAAAAATTACGCAGAAAAGGAAGGTTAAACTATGTATGATATAGGTATTATCGGCGGAGGGACCGCCGGAATGACAGCCGCTGTCTATGGACAGCGCGCAGGAAAAAAGACACTGATCATTGAAGGAGGGGCATTCGGAGGACAGATCACTTCGTCCCCTAATGTTGAGAACTATCCTGGGATCGCCAGCGTAAGCGGAAGCGAATTTTCCATGAATCTGCTCGACCAGGCGATGAAACTGGGCGCGGACACCGTGACAGAGCAGGTGACAGGCATCCGCGATGAAGGAGGACAGAAAGTAATCGTGACCGCAGGAAAAGAATATTCGTGCAAAAGTATTATCCTGGCCACGGGCGTCACCCACAGACATCTCGGCGCGCCGGGAGAAGAGCGGCTGACAGGGGCGGGCGTGTCCTACTGTGCAACCTGCGACGGCATGTTCTTCCGCGGAAGGGACGTGGCAGTGGTCGGCGGCGGCAGCACAGCGCTCCAGGACGCAGAGTTTTTATCCAACTATTGCAAGAAAGTATTTCTCATCCACCGCAGAGATGGATTCCGTGGCGAGGACAGTATTGTAAAGCGTCTCAGGGAAAAAGAAAACGTAGAGTTTATCTTAAGCGCTACGGTCAAGGAGATTGTCGGTGAAGATATGGTCGAGAAGCTGATCCTGAACCATAAAAAGACCGGGGAAGAATCCGAACTTCCGGTATCAGGCGTGTTTGTGGCAGTGGGACAGATTCCGAAAAACGAGATATTCGCAGATACAGTGAAGCTGGACGCGGACGGTTTTATCCTTGCGTCAGAGGACTGCATCACATCACATCCGGGAATTTTCGCGGCAGGAGACTGCCGGACAAAGGAAGTAAGACAGCTTACGACTGCTGCGGCGGACGGCGCGGTGGCGGCGCTGGCAGCTTGTAAATATATAGCAGAGTGACTGAGGACTTGAGCGGGATGGGCTCGTTCAACAGGCATTTTGCGAGATAACTTGGAATTTAGGAGCGTATGGTATGAGCAGCCAATTGTATAATAGGTATCAAGAGTGTTGTGCCGAGTTAGAGCGAATGATGAAAATGTATCAAGGAAGCAGCGAAGATGCAAAGAAACTTCGAGGAGCAGTAGCCGCTGAGTTATTAAGGCGGGAAATTGACAGGTATTTGAAGTATTCTAATAAACCATTTAAAGTTTCAGCAACGAATTCGTATATTGCAGGTTCAAAGTTTGAATATGATTTGCTTTTAGTAAAAGAGAATGCGTGTCCATATATGGACTTACTTTATTTGCCGGAAGATGTGATTGCTATAATTGAAAGTAAGGCAGCTGGACTTTTTGAAGTAAATAAGGACACAGATAGTATAGCAAAGGCAGTTAATTGTGCGCAGAAGATTAATCCAGATATCCGATTTGGTTATATTACAATGAGTGAAAATGTGCCGATAAATCTATATAATAGAAAAGGTGAACCTACAGTAAAACATTGGGATTCAACAGTAAAATATTTAGATGAGAAGATTCAAGGGCTGACGGCAAGTTATGCTGTAACGTTACATAAAGGGAAAACATTATGTGATGAAGGTTTAGATGAAGAATTTCATGCTTTTATAGAATTTTTGGCAGAGGGAACTAAATAAATTAACAACTTCCAATTTTATAGATCTAAAAAAAGCCCAGTTTTCCAATTCCTGATTTTCTGCGGAACAGGTTTGTCTGTCGGGGAAAAGGAGGTTGTAATAATCCGATTGGGATTATACTCTGTTAGAACAGAGGAGATTCTCTTCCTAAAGAGTTACCGGAAGCTATCCGGCTTATTGCTATATTGGAGAGGGTAATGATGGGGAAATATAGATATATCAGGCTGACAGAGGACCTGCACTGAAAGATGAAGCGGCTTCCTGGTTTCATCATAAATGGGGTGTGCCTGAGGAGGAATACATAACGTGTATGTGCGGTATATACGGAAGAAGATTACCGCTGTAAAGGCATTGCGGGGAAACTGTTGAATATGGCTGTGAATGACATGAAAGATAAAGGGATATCACCCGTTTATTTAGTGACAGACCATATAGGCTTTTACGAAAAATACGGGTGGGAATTTCTTTGTATGGTACAGGAAGACGGCGGACCTGGCATGTCAAGAATGTATATCCACAGAGGCTGATAAGTGCGGTTGTCCAGGATGTGTTCCGATTGAATAACATCCTAAAACAACAGAGTGACATGATACTGAAAACAAAACTTTGTATCGGGATTGTCTGGGACGGAGCCAGGCTGCCCGATACAAAGTTTTAATCCGCATCAGCCAGTAAAGTGATTCGAGGATGGCGCTGTAACGGCACACTAGTGTCCTCAACAAATCTGGATTTCCCGCATCACAACTGCCTCATGGTCTCAAATGTATTATACAGATTGAGTTGTCCATACCCCCACTCCCGGTTGGGATACTCCATGACCCCTGGCCGTATGGTCCCCAGTATGAGCAGGCTTTTCAGCTGTAGGGAATCTACCCCCGGCGCTTCTTCGATATAGATGAGCCATTCCAGCATAAGGGCCACTGCGCCTGCGGTGACAGCGGCAGAGACGCAGGAACCGGAGCGTGCGGCGAAGCGTCCGCCTGGGAGTGCGCCCACGACATTAATGCCAGGGGCGGTGATATCCGGTTTGATGAGCTGTGTGCGGGTATATCCTCTTCCCGATGCCTGAGCCACCCCGTCGTTGTTTCCGTTGTAATAAGAGACGGCCACGGGACTCTCAGCGTTGGCAGGATTTGTGAGAGTGTAGTACGGATCAGATTCTAGAAAATATACCTCTCCGCTTAAGAACTCCGTCACAGGGAGCCACATATGGAAGCGTCCGTCAATCACAGTCAGCGGCTCTACGATGATTTTCCATATTCCGGGTGCGGGGGTGTTGAAGCGGAAGAAAATAAGTTCCGAATTGCTTTTTTCCACAAGAAGCCGGTAGTCAATAGATACACGCGTGCGCTCAAACAAAAAGTCAATCTCTGCGTTGGCGCCTACACGGAAGGGAATGCGTGATGTATTTTCCCCGGAGGGGGAGATGATGGAGATAGACAGGATGTTAGGGATCTCTGTCCACAGTTCCAGAGAGAATCCCAAAGTATTTTCCCCCACCCGCAGTTCCACTGTCTTTGTATCTGACTCATTCTCTATGACATTGTAGTAATGGTGCCGCTTGTCGGCCTCATTTCCGACTCCGATGACGGAGATGTGGTTTGCCCGGGTGCTGTACTCTTCGATGAGAAATGAGAGAGGCTGTGTGCCGATGTGTCCACCCATGCTTGTGCCGACGGTGATGCACATGACAAGAGGAAGTCCCAGGGAATCTGCCAGATCATTGAGATACTTAAGACCGAGCATCAGATCCGTCTCCTGATAGCATACGACATCCTCAGGTATGAAGTAATAATCACGCAGATATTTTTTTGCCTGTTTGAGTTTTACTACGGCGATAGTGGCTTCAGGCGCCGCGCCTAAGAACTGTTCGGCAGGCGCCGCAGACCCTGCGGCAAGGCTTGCCACATAGGTTCCGTGCCCGTTGTCATCTACCGAGGGGACGAGTTCTACAGGTGTTTCCGAGCGGAGCGCCTCATTGATGCGTTCTTCTGTAAATTCGCTTCCGTAGGCAAATCCGTCCGGGGGTGTCCCCGTCTGTACGGTCTGATCCCAGATGGCGGCGATCCGTGTCGTCCCGTCAAGCTTTCTGAATATTTCATTTGCATAGTCAATACCACTGTCGAGGAATCCGATCAGTACGCCATTTCCTTTCAACTGTAGTGTGGGATAATTCTGGACAGGCAGAATCCCGGTTTGGTTCAGTGTTTCCATGCTGAGGGGCGTATAGCATTTTGGAATAGAGTTATAGGAATAGCGCGAGAGCGTGATAGGGTCTGTGATATCCTTGGGCAGATAGATACATTTGTAACCGTAGCCCGCGTCTTGTTCGCAGCGTTCCTCCTGCATGATGCTGTTAAAAAAAGGTGTTCGCACATGATTACCAATGAAATCACGGTAATCTTCGGATAAGATCTGCTCTCGGCAGATATTTGGATCTGGCATAACGATCATCCTGAAAGGTGTTTTCATAAATCATATGAAAGTCTGTGTATCAGTATACCAAGTTACCCGTTCTCTGGAAGGGCGCATGGCAAAAGCTAAGTTAAAAAAGTATAAATTCCTGCCATATCGGTTGAACTTGGCGGTTAATGGGGTATAATGAATATAAGTTGAAACACCGCTGTATGCTGCGCGGTGTCCATATGTCCAGGAAGGACAAAAGAAGAAGGGAGAAGATAGACATGAAAGATTTTTTTGAAGATTTAGGAAAACGTCTTGGAGAGACGGCAGAGACGGTGACAAACCGGGCGGGCGAAGCGATCGAGATCCAGAGACTGAAGAGCCAGATCAGAGCGCTTGCAAGAGGAAATGCGGTAGATCTGATGGAGCTTGGACGGACGATCTATGACAGTTATAAAGCAGGAGAAGAAGTAGAAGAGAATGCGAAAGCGCTTTGTGACGCGATCAGCGACAGAGAGGATACAATGGGAAGCTATGAGAAGAAGATTGCCCGTATTAAAGGCGCTTCCGACTGCCCGAACTGCGGAAAGATGATAGCAAGAGACATGGCCTACTGCCCGTACTGTGGTGAAAAAGCCCCAGAGCCGGAAGTGGATGAGGGCGCAGAAAATGAAGCCGGGGCAGGAGAGGATACGGCGAAAGATCCTGTTGACAGTGTGAGGGAAAAAGCTGCAGACGCGGCGGAGACAATGGCAGAGAAAGCACACGAGGCGGCAAAGAAAGCCGGAGCGGCAGCGAAGCAGGCGGCTGAAAAGACTGGGGAGGCAGCCGAAAAAGCGGCTGAAAAGGCCGGGGAGATGGCAGAGAAAGCGGCTGACAAGATCAGCGAAGCAGTAAACAAGGTATCAGAGCAGTAGAAAGTAATAAGGTATCCCAATGAAAAAGAGATGGTTTCTGTATGAAACGGCAGCTTTGTTTGCCGCAGATCAGATATGTAAAGCTTATGTTGAACAGAATATGGATCTGGGTGAGGAGAAGAAGCCGGCAGAACATGTTATTCTCCGGCGTGTCCACAACAGTGGGATGAGTTTTGGACTTTTAAAGGATATGCCGAAAGTCGTGTGTGTCTTGTCCGCTTCAGCGGCGGGGATCGTGACAATGTCACAGTTGTTCAGCATATTACGGTCAAAGGGTTTTCTGCAAAAGGTATCTTTATCTGCACTGGCAGCCGGGGCATGGAGCAATACCTTTGATCGGTTTGGACGCGGATATGTGGTAGATTACATCGGATTTAAAAGCGGGGATAACAAAACAGCTTCGCTCACATATAATCTGGGAGATTTCTTCATTGCCGCAGGCGGGGCAGCCGTATTGGTGAGCGCCCTTTTTTGTAAAAGCAGGGAATAGAAAGTAAAATTATAATGAAAGCAGAAATATAAGCAGACAGGAAATAACAAAGCCGCTGACAGGAGCAGACCGTGATGGACAGGTATCACGTCATCCCGACAGCGGCTTTTACTCTGTCAATATCCCCCGTAAACACAAGACCGTCCATGCCAAGAGTTTTTCCCGCTGCGATATTTTTCTCCAGATCATCGATAAAGAAACATTCCCGCGGATCAAGGGAGAACGTTTCAAAAAGGTACCGATAGATAGAGGGATCGGGCTTTGCCATCTTGATCGGGGCGGAAAAAACAATACCCCGGAACTTTTTCAGCATGTCATAATGGACAGCCTGATCTGCAAAATATGTCGGTGCGTTGGATAAAAGATACATTGGCACATCATTCTCATACAGCTCGTCAATGAAGCTTAGAGTATTTTCCAGTGGCTCCACATATTTGGGCCACTCGCGGAAAAATTTATGCACGGCAGCCTTGAGATGACCGGGGACCAGAGAGACCGCGTGTTTCGCATTCTCATCATAATCGATGGTCCCCTTGTCAAGTTCAGACCAGTTGGCAAAGACTACGGAGGAGAGGATCTCATAATCCGCGTTATTGGTACAAAACTGATGAAGGATATATTTCCCGTCAAATTTTCCGATGACATTTCCAAAGTCAAAGACGATGTTCTTATAGTTCATAACTGTTTCTCTTATAGTAGTTCTCTTATAGCAGGTTGATCCCGTTTTCTTTTGCTTCTTTCACGACATTTTCCGGCCAGAGAGAGGACTGTACTTCTCCGATGTGGGCTTTCCTCAGATAATACATACAGATGCGTGACTGTCCGATGCCGCCGCCCACTGTATAAGGCAGTTCCTTGTTCAGAAGAGATTTCTGGAACGGGAGTTCGGCACGCTCTTCGCAGTCCGCGGCCCTGAGCTGGCTCTTCAGAGAATCTTCGTCTACGCGGATGCCCATAGAAGAGAGTTCCAGCCCCATATCAAGCACAGGGTAGTAGACGATGATGTCACCGTTTAATTCCCAGTCGTCATAGTCCGGGGCGCGCCCGTCATGTCTCTCTCCGGAAGCTAATACTTTGCCGATCTGGGAGATGAATACAGCACCTTTGGCTTTCGCGATACGGGTCTCGCGTTCTTTGGGCGTGCAGTCCGGGAACATATCCTCAAGCTCCTGTGAAGTGATGAAGAAGATATCATCCGGCAGCAGCGGCTCAATATAATTATATCGCCTCGATATGTAATCCTCTGTGTCTTTCAGAGCGGAATAGACTTTCCGAACAGTGTACTCCAATGTTTCCATATTGCGTTCTTCTTTGGAGATGACCTTCTCCCAGTCCCACTGATCTACGTAGAGTGAGTGGATGTTGTCCGTGTCCTCGTCGCGGCGGATGGCGCTCATATCTGTATAGAGTCCTTCGCCGGAGTGGAAGCCGTAGTTTTTCAGTGCGTATCGCTTCCATTTTGCAAGAGAATGTACGATCTCTGCAGGAGCCTCATCCTGCTCCCTGATCCCAAATGATACCGGGCGTTCTACTCCATTTAAGTTGTCGTTCAGACCGGATTCCGGACGCACAAACAACGGTGCGGATACACGGGTAAGATGAAGGGATTTTGCAAGCGCTCTCTCAAAATGATCTTTTACTTCTTTTATGGCAACTTCTGTCTCACGGATTGTAAGAGGAGAAGAATAGCCTGCGGGTATTTTTAACTGTTCCATTTAAAATGCCTCCTTTGCGAGCAGTCTTGATTTTTCTATTTTATCGGAGCAGAGTGTAAAAGTCAATCTTTAAATTAACAGATAATTTGAAAATAAATCAAAAAATAACTAAAAATTTATTGACAAACAAAAAAAAGAGTGTTATTATAATTTCAACAAATAAAACTAAATGAATAATCAATCAAAAGAAAATAAGAAATTATCTTCTGTTTGAAAGGAAATTCAAAAAAGTTTTATTTACCTGACGGATATCGTGCTTGGCAGACGAGGGATCAGATATAGAGAAACATCATAATGACGAGAAAGTTATGAAAGAAGTAAAATCTATATCAATAAGAAAGATCTTCGGAAACCAAAGTCCGGCAGGAATCTAAGAATAGGAGGTACGGACCACCGGGAACATAACTTAAGTCTATCGTAAAAAGGATAGAAAAAAGAAAGAGGTAAAAAAGAATGACAGAAATATCAGAATGAAGATGGATGTTGATCAGGTAAGTGATTGGCGTCCATCTTCATTGTGTCTGCAATCTTGTAAATATCCCGGATAATTGATAAAATGGATGGGAAAAGAAAAAGTATCAGTATAGTACAGGAAGAGGGAAGAGGGGAATGTCTAAGACCAGCAACCAGAAGATAAAACTCCTATATCTGATGAAGCTGTTTGAGGAGGAGACAGACGAAGAACATCCGCTTTCCCGCAGGGAACTCGAGGAGAGGCTGGCGGATATGGGGATACGTACAGAGCGTAAAAGTCTGTATGATGATATAGAGACACTCAAGAACTTCGGCATGGATATCACTTACCGCAAAGAACGCCCGGAGGGTTATTATCTGGCGGAACGGGATTTTGAGCTCCCGGAACTGAAACTTCTTGTGGACGCGGTCCAATCGTCAAAATTCATTACACAGAGGAAATCTGACGTCCTGATAGGGAAGATCGAAAAGCTGGCCAGCAGATATGAGGCACGCAAGCTGCAAAGACAGGTCGTAGTGGCGGACCGCATTAAGGCGATGAATGAAAGTATTTATTATAATGTGGATCAGCTTCATGCCGCCATCGCAGAGAACCATCAGATTGTGTTTCGGTATTTTGAGTGGACAGTATCCAAGGAGATTCGTTTAAAGAAAGGCGGGGAAAATTATAAGATAAGTCCCTGGGCGCTGACATGGGACAATGAGAATTACTATCTCATCGGATATGACGCGGAGGCGGGAATAATCAAGCATTTCCGTGTGGACCGCATGCTTCATATCGCACTTCTGAAGCAGGAAAGGGATGGCAGGGATGAATTCGCGCGGTTTGATCTGGCACGTTATACAAAACAGACCTTTGGCATGTTCGGAGGGAATGAACAGACCGTTAAGATGCGTTTCCATAACCGGTACGTGGGAGCCGTGATTGATCGTTTTGGGAAGGGTGTATCCCTAAGACCGGACGGAGAAGAGTATTTTATTGCCCGTGCCGAGGTGGCAGTGAGTGAACAGTTCTTTGGATGGGTTACCGGTCTTGGACGGGATGTGCAGCTTCTATCGCCGGAATCGGTGGTGGAGGAATACAGAGAGCTGTTGAAAGATCTGACAGAGAAGTATAAAGAAGCAGGAGAGGAAGTCTGCTGATGTGGGAATAAAATAAACACAGGAGGAGGGTATAAATATGAACAGTATCAATGAAATATTCGGGCAGACAGGCGCATTCGATATCCGGGATGCGATCGCTGAGATGGGTGAGGGCGGACATGTACTGACTCAGACAGAGCTGACAGCGCTGGCAGTCACGGCCGTAATGGGACTGTTCCTCTGCCTGTTCGGGCTGAAGATAGTACGGTTTTGGGCTGTGCTTACGGGTTTTGGACTCGGGTTCGCTGCAGGTACCATAGCCGGAGCTGCCGGGGGAATGGATACGAAAGCCTGTCTCATCGCAGGGCTGGCGGCGGGGATCGTGCTTGCGGCGTTAGGAGCGGCGCTGTATCGTGTAGGAATATTCATTACAGTATTTGTGTCTGTAAGCTCATTCTGCACCTATGTGATCAATCCCGATAACAGTATCCTGCTTGCGGTCTGTACGTCCATCGGTCTTGTGGCAGCGATATTGTCTGCGAAATTCACGGAGGTCATCACCATCCTTGCGACCGCCGTTTTTGGGGCAGTGCTGGGAGGAACCGCGGTCTGCCGCATGCTTCCGGTAATGGGAGAGACCATACATATCCTGATATGTGCCTCTTTCACAGCTGTGGGAATAGTTATCCAGCTTCTCCTGGAATCAAAGAAGCGGAAGAAGAAAAGCCTTGAGAAAGCGGCAGAGATCCGTGAAGAGGCATCTGCCGCAAATGAGGTGGAGCGTGCCCGGGCTATGATGGATGATCTTGGCAATATATCAAATAATAAGGATGAGGAAGAGTAAAGTCCGTTTTATGACACACCCTTTCTGATAAGATAATGACAGAAAAAATCTTATTGGAAAAGGGTGTGTTTAATTATGTATAGTAAAAAATCATTTCTTGGCGGCCTTATAGCGGCAGGGGGGAGTGCTTTCCTGGCATTTTTGATGGTGATGTTTTGTTTCACAGAGGTGCGGATACCATCGGGTGCGTATGAGGCAGCATGGATCGGCTGTCTATACATTATGCTGCGAGGAGTTTCAAGGCTCTGCCGCTAGAGTGACAGGCATGATTCCTTACGAAGCGAAAAATACGAGTTTTTATGGAGTGAGAGGTCTGCGTCCTTAAGCAGTGAAAAGTGCGTGTCCTGTATTGTCACAGATCAGTCTGTTGATGTATAATAAACATAAAGATCAAGAAAATATATATGAGTGTTTATATCAGTGAATATATAAGAAAAGAGGACATGCGTATGAAGATTGATATGCACTGCCACGTGAAAGAGGGCTCCATTGACAGCAAAGTCGGAGTGGAAGAATATATCACGATATTGAAGAAACATGGTTTTCAGGGAATGGTTATAACAGATCATGACACATATAATGGATATCGCTACTGGAAGGAGCACATAAAGGGAAAGAGGCACACGGATTTTGTCGTTCTTAAGGGTATTGAATATGATACGAGGGACGCAGGGCATATCCTTGTTATCATGCCCGAGGGTGTTAAAATGCGTCTGCTTGAGATGAGAGGGATGCCGCTGGCTGTCCTGATCGATTTCGTGCACCGCAATGGCGGCGTCCTTGGACCGGCGCACCCGTGCGGCGAGAAGTATATGAGTTTTACTAACGCGCGGAAGTTTTACCAATCGCCGGAGATCGTGAAGCGTTTTGATTTTGTAGAAGCTTTCAACAGTTGTGAATCTGTCCAGTCTAATGCAGATGCAGAGAAACTGGCAAGGAAATACGGAAAGGTTATGACAGGGGGAAGTGATTCACACAAGCCCGGCTGCGTGGGACGAGGATATACGATCCTGCCCGAACCTGTCACCTGTGAAACAGAGTTGATTTCTCTGATCCACAAAAAAACTGCTTTCAAGGCAGGCGGATCACTCTACGAGAAAACGACAAAAGAGCGAATCGGAAAGATCAATAAAGTCCTGGTGTATTCGTTCTGGGTATACAATAAGAGCGGAGAGATTATCAAGCGCAGGGGACGGAATAAGAAAATGGTGGAGGAACATCCCTTTGATCCGATTGATCCCATTGAGCTGTATTATCATTCATAAAAGGGTTTCTGTATAAAAAAACAGGCGGTATTTGGCATACCGTCTATTTTTTGTTCAACTCATAGAGGACTCTGCCTCCGTCCTTTTTTTCTGTGATGATTTTCTGCTTGACCATATAAGGGAGGATGGAGCCAAGAAATTGTCCCGGATCTGTTACAGTGATACGGTCTTTGCTGAATGGCTGGCTGGCCGTCAGGCCTTTCACTACAGGCTCCAGTTCTTGTTTTGTCATAGCGCCGCTCTTCTTAAGGATTTTTTTGACCTTGGATACTCCTTTTGCACTGAGCATATTGGAGAGATCCTGATTCTTCCGTACGGCGCGCCACAGCCCCCAGCCGTATATGAGCATGGTGGCCAGTGCAAAGAGGAGAATGTATGGAATGTACTGCAGCATTATTTTCTCGCCTCCCCTTTCCAGTAGATGAGGTGGTTGTCATGCATGATCTCAAGAAATCTGATCAGTCTGGGCAGAGGCTTCTCCTCATTTGGAAACTGTTTCTCAAGCTCAAGAGAAAGTTCATGGACGTCTTTAGAACCATCGATGGCAAGCCACACGAAGCTGCCGATCTCATCCAGCTTGATGTCGCTGACTCTGGGACGGTGGAAGAACTTCTGCGCGATCTTATGGTAGAAGCCTTTCCACTCAATGAATACTGTGACCCGTCCGTTTTCTGCTGTTTCATATTCGACATCGGGGTTTTTCACTGGCATAAAGTCCAGATAATTCTGGCTTTCTTTTTTCTTCATTATTTTGAAACTTTCCTTCCGTTTGATGACCGATGAGTATTTTTTCCGCGTATATCCGCAGAAATTCTTCTGCACGTTAATGGATAGCATACCATAAAAAAAAGCAGTCTGCAAGGAACAGTCTGCTTTTTGATAACTTATTATTTCTGCGTTTTCGTATTTCTCATGGACAGCCAGAACAGACCGATCAGTAGAATAATGAAGATGATCAGACTGAAGATCTGCGGCAGTGTCACGCCCATCGCTGTATTGACTTCTAATACAGCAAGTACGGCAAGGACAATACCCATGATACCTTCTCCGGCGATGAGACCAGATGTGAAAAGCACACCTTTGTCTGTACGTGCCTTTTTCTCCTCATCCGTGCCTTTTACCTTCTCAAGGATGAAGCGGACAATACCACCGGCCATGATGCCTGCGCTCAGGCTGAACGGCAGATACATACCAACGGCGAAAGGCATTACCGGAACTTTGATGATCTCGATCACGATGGCAACGAACACACCGATGAAGATAAGTCCCCACGGAAGCTCTGCGTTCATGATACCTTCTACGAGCATTTTCATCATTGTAGCCTGCGCAGCCGGAAGCTTCTCTGAACCATAAGACCATGCCTCGTTCAGCAGGTAGAGCACTCCTCCGATGGCGGCAGCGGAAACGATGACACCGATCATCTCACCGATCTGCTGATTCTTCGGTGTGGCTCCTACGATGAAACCGGTCTTTAAGTCCTGGGAAGTATCGCCCGCGATCGCCGCGATGATACAGATAATGCCGCCGATTGCGATAGCGCCGATCATACCGGCTGTTCCTGCTGTTCCTGTTGCTTTCAGGAGCAAAGTGGCGATGATCAGAGTTGCGATCGCCATACCGGATACAGGGTTATTGGATGATCCGATGAGACCTACCATACGTGAAGATACGGTTGCAAAGAAGAAACCGAAGATCACAATGATCAGGGAACCGATCGGATTTACCGGGAATGCCGGGATCAGCCAGATGGCAACCACGATTACGAGAATGATCACAAGAAGCATCGGCATCGGAAGATCCTGCTCTGTACGTTTCAGGTTTGTTCTGGCATGGTTCTTTGACATGCTTCCCATTGCCTGCTTAAATGTACGTATGATGAGCGGAAAGCTCTTGATCAGACTGATCATACCGCCGGTCGCAACCGCTCCTGCACCGATGTACTTGATATAGTTGCTCCACAGCGCGGACGGACCATCTGTTGCAAGCAGGTTACTGATAGAATCTGTGCCCGGGAAGATCGTAGCGTCTCCTCCGAACAAAGCGATCGCCGGCATGAGAACGAACCAGCTTAACGTACCGCCGGCCAGCATATAGCTAGAAATCTTCGGACCGCAGATGAAACCTACGCCTGCAAGGGCCGGAAGCACCTGGATACCGATCTGTGATCCTGGGTAGCTTTCAAAAGCATAGCCGATCTCGCTCTTGAAAACTCCAAGGCCGTCAGCTACGAATTTGTAAAAAGCGGCGATGCCAAGTCCTGCGAATACAGTACCGGCTTTTGCACCGCCTTCCTCGCCTGCGAGAAGGACTTCAGCACATGCAGTTCCTTCCGGGAACGGCAGTGTACCGTGCTCTTCTACGATGAGAGCCTGGCGGAGAGGCACCATGAAGCATACGCCGAGGATACCGCCGAACAGAGCGACGAAAAAGATCGTCAGTAAGCTCGGTGCATCCATCTTTCCTTCCTTAGCCCAGATGAATAATGCGGGAAGCGTGAAAATCGCTCCTGCCGCTACAGACTCTCCGGCAGAACCGATGGTCTGTACGATGTTGTTTTCGAGAATGGAATCCTTGCGGAGGATCACGCGGATGATACCCATTGAGATAACGGCCGCCGGAATAGAAGCGGAGATCGTCATACCAACGATAAGACCGAGATACGCATTCGCTGCGCCGAATACGATCGCAAGGATGATACCAATCACGATAGAAGTGACCGTAAACTCTGGAACGACTTTGTCAGCCGGGATATACGGTTTGAACTCATTTTTATTATCCATGATGTTCATTCCTTTCTAGATTTTTTAACGACTTTTTAACACAGTCTTTGTTATTATACCACTTTATTATGATAAAAGGAAGAAGAAAATTGTAGGATAAAAAAGCAATAGAAAAAGCAGCCAAAGACATGGCTGCTATATTTTCCCTGGCCTAAGAGAACATCAATCCTGATACATTTTCATCCCCATCCATTGTTTCATAAGGTTGATCATCTTTGAGTCGGGCTCGATATAGATGCATACATTTTTCTGTTCCATAGGTATCATAACTGCATATATTTTACCTGTAGAGCTGCCGCTGCTGTAATCATACACTTTGTCCGGCTTATAAGAATTCAGACGTGGAGAACTCTTTGGGGCAATGATCTCAGCGCCCTGAATATCGAAAGTCCGCAAAGATCTTCTTTTTGCGCGATTATAGATCACGTCGATGTGAAGGTCGTGGTTTAAGAGGATATACTCGTATTCCACACTAAGTTTTGGAAAGACAAAATAATATGCGAGCATAGCGAGAAGCGCGGCAATAACAAATGAGAGAAGCCCGATAAAGGGCATGCCGATAATGATTACCGCGACGATCAACAGGATCACGAGGATGCGGACTGCAAGATCATACGGTTTTGGTTTGCGGGCTACGATCAGTTCATATAATGCGTCATTCATAGTTTACGGATTCCTTTCTGCGTATAAATAATTGATCACCATTGTGGCAATCTTGAAGGTCATGGCGTCTTCGAAGAGCCTCAGATCCAGTCCGGTGCGTTTCTGGATCTGTTCCAGACGATAGATCAAAGTGTTCCGGTGCATATGGAGCTGGCGGGATGTCTCTGCGATATTGAGGCTGTTTTGAAAGAAACGGTTGATAGTGACAGTAGTGTCCTCATCAAATGAATCCGGAATATCCTCGCCAAATAATTCCTTTAAAAAGCTTTCGCATAGAGTGACCGGAAGCTGATAGATGAGCCGTCCGATTCCCAGCTCATTGTACGGGAATATCGTCTGTTCAGAATAAAAAAGTTTGCCGACCTTTAGCGCAAGGCTTGTCTCCCGGAAGGCTTCGGGCAGATCAGCAAGCGTTTCAATAGTGGAGCTGTAAGACAGATGGACATGAGCGAGTGCTTCTGTATTTAGAGTGTCTACGATAGTGCGGGCAATGCTGCGGATACTGTCGGGACTTTCCCCTTGTCGGAGAGAGCGCAGGATTGCGGTCGTATTATCAGCCATAGGAACAAGATAAGTCTTTGTCTGTGATGGAAACAGACTTTTGAGAATTTCAGTCGTCATATCATCGGTGGACTTTGTTTCCAGCAGGAACAGCACCCGTTTCTCATCTGCATTTATATGGAGACGGGAAGCACGGTCATGGATATCATATGACGGGATATCGCCTGTCAAGAGACCTTGAAGGAAATCCGTTTTATTGTATTTTTCCTTATAAGCTGTGCACAGGCAGCGTATCTGGGTGAGGGCATGTTCAGCCTCTTCAGACGTATCCGCTGACACATCAAGGGTGATGCCTGTGATCCGTTTCAATTCCTGAAGCGCTTTTGAAAGTTCCTGCGAGTGGTCCATCCTTTTTCTCCGTTCTGAATAAAAAGGCTGCACTTTTATCAGTGCAGCCCCTCATAAATATAATATAGATAAGCGGTAAGCTGTCGGTCTGTTCCGATCAGCACTGGATAGCCTCCTCGCAACCGCTTAGCTGCTACCCACAATTTTAAAACATTAGTTTGTAATCGTCAACTCTGTCTCTTTGTCGAATACGTGGATCTTCTCCATATCAAGGGCGAATGTAGCTTTGTCGCCTGTTCTCAGTGTTGTACGCGGGTTAACGCGTGCTGTCATCTGAACGCCCTCTACGTCGAAATACAGGAATACTTCTGCTCCGAGCAGCTCATAAACTTTGATCGTAGATTCGATCACGCTATCCGGCGAGTTGCTGATGAATGCTTCTGAATCATGCACATCCTCGGGACGAATTCCGAGAACAACTGTCTTTCCGTTGTATCCGCCGTCGATGAGAGCTTTCTTCTTGGAAGCCGGAACTTTTAGAGTATGCTTGCCGACTGTAAGAGTAACGTCATCGCCTTTTACGTTGCATACAGCGTCCATGAAGTTCATCTGAGGAGATCCGATGAATCCGGCGACGAACAGGTTGCACGGTGTATTGTAAAGGTTCTGAGGTGTATCTACCTGCTGTACAACACCGTCTTTCATAACGACGATTCTTGTACCGAGTGTCATAGCCTCTGTCTGGTCATGTGTTACGTAAATGATCGTAGCGCCGAGATTCTCATGAAGTTTGGAGATCTCGATACGCATCTGAACACGAAGTTTTGCGTCAAGGTTGGAGAGCGGCTCGTCCATCAGGAATACTTTCGGGTTACGAACGATAGCACGTCCCATAGCAACACGCTGTCTCTGTCCACCGGAGAGAGCCTTCGGCTTTCTGTCCAGAAGTTTCTCAAGGTCGAGGATTCTTGCGGCCTCTCTTACTTTCTGGTCGATCTCAGCTTTGGGAACTTTTCTCAGTTTCAGACCGAATGCCATGTTATCATATACTGTCATGTGCGGGTACAGAGCGTAGTTCTGGAATACCATTGCAATATCACGGTCCTTCGGCTCTACGTCATTCATAACCTTGCCGTCGATCTTAAATGTACCGCCGGAGATATCCTCCAGACCGGCGATCATACGAAGTGTTGTGGACTTTCCACATCCTGACGGTCCTACGAAGATGATGAATTCCTTATCTTCGATCTCAAGGTTAAAATCTTTTACCGCATGAAATCCGTTAGGATAAATTTTCTGAATGCCTTCAAGTGATAAACTTGCCATTTTGAACAGCCTCCTTAAAAATATACGTTTTTGAATCTGAAAACAGTATAATCCGGGAGGGGAAAACGGGCAATGTCACGAGTGACTAAAAAAAATGAAAGAAAATGTACATTTCATCCATATAGCGTGAATGTGCTATAATTAGACAAGAACGAAGTGAAAGGCAGGCGTGCAGGAAGTGAAGAGGCAGTTAGATTATTTTATGATAGACGGGGCAGTAGGGGGAAATCAGGAATGGTTTAGAAATGTGGTCATGTATATAGGAGGATGCGCGGCGGCGACCGCCTGCGACTGCTGTATCTATCTCGCTCTGAGAAGAGGAAAGACATATCTTTATCCCGGGAATGTATATTCTCTTACAAAGGAAGATTACATTGCTTTCTCACAGAAGATGAAGCCATATATCCGGCCCAGGGTAGGCGGTATAAAGGAACTGTCCATGTTTACGGAAGGGTATGGAAAATATCTGGAAGATTCAGGGGAAAAGGAGATAGCTTTGACAACTTTTTCCGGAGAGAATACTGTGGATGAGGCAGCTGTATTCATTAAGGAAAGGATTGATGCAGGATATCCGGTACCCTATCTTATGCTGAAGCATAAAAAGAGAAAATACAAAGACTTTGTCTGGCACTGGTTTCTCTGTTACGGTTATGAGGAACGTCTGGACGGCGTGTATATCACTGTCGCTACGTACGGTGAGAAATATGAATTCCCGCTCAGAGAGCTGTGGGATACGGGGTATGAGGAAAAAGGAGGGCTGATAGGGATTCATTCCTGAGTGCCAGTCCCAAGAGATATATTTCTGAGAGACAGGATTGACGTGCATTTAGAAATTCGATACAATAGCCTCAATGTGCGAAATGAGACGGTCGGCGTCCTGTGTATATCAGCGTTACCGGCACCGGCACAGAAACAGGAAGCAGAGAGGAGAAATAAGATGGCAAATCCAATTGTTACATTTGAGATGGAAAACGGCGATATTATGAAAGCGGAGCTGTATCCAGAGATCGCCCCGAACACAGTAAAGAATTTTATCTCCCTTATCAATAAGGGATTTTATGACGGGCTTATCTTTCACCGTGTGATCCGCGGATTTATGATCCAGGGCGGGTGCCCGGACGGAAACGGTATGGGGGGTCCGGGATATACGATCAAGGGTGAGTTCACACAGAATGGATTCGCAAATGATCTGACTCATGACCCGGGCGTGCTCTCTATGGCGCGTGCTATGCATCCGGATTCCGCAGGAAGCCAGTTCTTTATTATGCATGAGAAATCACCCCATCTTGACGGGGCATATGCCGCTTTCGGCAAGATAACAGAGGGAATGGACGTAGTAAATAAGATCGCGGAGACAGCGACAGATTACAGCGATCGTCCGCTGGAGCCTCAGAAGATGAAGAAAGTAACTGTAGAGACATTTGGCAAGGCATACGAGGCGCCGGAGAGGGTATAGCGGCTCCGCAAGCTTCCATTGCCCGCGAAAAGCAGAACATCGTACAGTAAATTCTGGCAAATGAGGAGAAAGCATGACCGGAAAGAAACAAAGCCCGGCTGCTGTATGCGCGCTCGCCCTGTGGTGCCGTGCATTGTGTGTGGGAGGGGACGCGCCTAAAAAAGGCGGTATTCCATGATATAGTCGTCCATGATAAATCCGCCGCCGATATCCGCTTTCTGTGTATCGATGATCTGAAAACCGAGATGCCGATACACGGCAAGGGAGTTGTCATTGTATTTGTTGCAGGTGAGCCAGATGGCAGAACAGCCGCGTTCCCTGCATAATTTTTTTAAAAATGAGAATGCCTGTGTTGCCAGATGGTGGCCCCGGCATTCTTTCTTTATGTATAGCTTGCTCAGAAACAGGCGGCTATCCTCTCCTGGATGGATGCCCGTGTAGCCGCAGAACTCGATGCCGTCAAAAAGCTGGTAGTACTCGTAGCCATTGGCAATCTGCTCTTTTAAGGCGGGATAAGACTGGAACTTCTCTACCATATAATCGACCTGCTCTTTCCCGATGATGGGAGTGAAGTGTTCACTCCATATGATCTCGGCAAGAGACGCAATCTCCTGTATCTGTTCATCTGTGTCTGTTTTCTTTATTGAAAAATCACTGGTCATTGGCAATGCCTCCTTGGGATGCGTTGTGTTCAGAGGAATATATAGTCATGGATAGTCCGCTGTCCTGTATGAGAATATCTTCAGGCAGAGATGTGATGACCCACGTTACATATAGATCTCCGGCGGCCCCGCCGATATTAATGATCTGTATGATATAAACTGCCCAAAACCAATATGCGGGGACAAATATGAGGGCCACTGTGATAACGATCCCCCATACGACGATCGGGGCGAGTGCGATGACAAGATAGGATTTCCTGTTAAAGTAGGCACTGCTCCCGGCATAAGCGTACATTCCGGTAAAACCATATATGGGGCGGATGCTGCTGTAATGCTTTATGAAGATGCCATGCACAAGCTCGTGCAGAAAAATGTAAAGGATCATGCCGCCTATGGTGACGAGAAATTTGATAACATATAAGACTATACCTTTCTCCATACTGTAAAATGTCTGGATAGGAACAATCTGATGGCCGATTCCTGCTGCAAGTATCAGAATGATCAGGGATATTCCATTGACAAAGAATAGCGCCTTTTTATCTTTCTGCAGGTTAATATGACGCACAGCACGGTAATTATCCGGCAGCGCAATGCAATTTTCTGTCATATGTAGTTCTCCTTTGAAATGGTCTTGGCAGTGTATGCTTATGGAACAAGTATAGCATTTGCAGAAAAGGTTGAACAGAGTTTTTTGTGCGGAAACTGTTCAGAAGATGGAGCAACTGGGAGATGCCCCTGTATGACAGGAAAGGCAGATGTCCGCGGGAGGACGCCGCAATCTGGAACGGTTACTTTATGGAACATCTGTCTGAACATCCTAAGTGGCTGACGCCGCAGGATGAGGCGGATATTCTGATACGCTACATTTATTCATTAGAAACGGAGGAAGAAGAGATGAAAAATACACAGCATGATGAGAGAATAAGGACTATTGAACATTTTCTTGGACAGAAGTATCCTGAAAAATTCGATTTCAAAAGATTGATGAAAGAGTACTACGAAAAATATAAGGGCAATTTCCGCGGAAAAATCGGCGAGACGGCATACAGTCGGATGATGGAGGCGATGCCTTATATGCAGGATGGAGAAAGTAATCTGGCAAATTATCTGAAATATAAAAATACGGATGCACTCCATCTTTATTCGGAGGAGAAAAAGAGGTATATTGTGCGTCTGTTTGACTGTGACAGTTCCAATGATACCTGTGAACTCAGTGCAGATATTTACGAGGCTCTCTGGGGCTGGAATCTGAAAAAGAGGCAGACTCAAGCGGGAAAATTCGATGTGAATGGAGAAGCCGTGCTGTTCGGCCCGGATACGATGAATACCGGAGCAACGATGCTCAATGAGTATGTAAAAAAAGAGTATGAGTTTGCTAAGTGTTCCGTGAAGAAATTATATGAATGTATTGTTTTAAAAGAGTCGGGAAATATATCCGGGGATCAGATACAGAAATTGGAGGATATTTTCGGAGAATTTCTCCGCGCATCGGGTACGATAGGGAACTTTACTCTTGTTCCCCTTGGGTTCAATGTAAAAAGATATCAGAAGGTCAAAGACAATTGGCCCCGTTCTTTAAAACTGCTCTCGGATAATACGAAGGAGGAATTTAACAGAGAACTGGGCTGCGGAGAAGATAATCATATCATATGGGACAAATCACTGTTTGTATGTTATGTCAACATGACCTTTCAGTGGGAATTTTGTGAATTTATAAAAGAATATAAAGGATGCGAAGAGTACGTGTCAGAGAGGCAAAAGGAGATTTGCGATACTCTTGCCCGGCTCATCGAGAGAAGAGGCATATTTATGACCGCCATGTTAAAGCTGGCGACAGGCTGTGGATGTGAGAAGCTGAAAGCAGAGAAAAATTCTGATTCCGCCTGGAAGGTGACGTCGTTTTATAAAAAAGTGGTTGACGATGTTCTTATGAAAGAAAGGACCAGGACAGGTTATGCAGAAGTTTTTGAACATATACGAAAACTGGCAGAACGTGAAATGGTCTCGGATGACATCGGACGGATCATTGAAGAAGCGGAAAACAAGCTCATGCTGCTTGCGTAGTGAGTGGATTTGCACATGGCAGCAAAACGGCGGACTGACCGCCATGGAAGAATTTTGTCAGAAGAAATAATGGATTGTTAGCACTCTGATGAAAAGAGTGCTAATTTTCTATTGACTTTTGATTTTCCCTGTACTAGAATATTTCATGAACGCGGGATACTACCGTCGGCAGCAATCCTGTCGGCGGCATTCCCGTGCAGGAACGGAGGTTTACAGCCGGTTTTGGTAATCAATCACAGAAGGAGTGTTTATTATGGCAGTGAAAAAAGGAAACTTATCAATCGACAGTGAGAACATATTTCCTATTATAAAGAAATGGGTCTACTCAGATCACGATATCTTCGCCCGTGAGCTGATCTCCAACGGATGCGACGCCATCACCAAACTGAAAAAGCTGGATATGATGGGTGAGTACGAGCTCCCGGAAGGGTACAAGCCGAAGATTCAGGTCATCGTGAATCCGGAAGAAAAGACAATGAAATTCATCGACAACGGTCTCGGCATGACGGCTGACGAGGTTGAAGAGTATATCACACAGATCGCATTTTCAGGGGCGACACAGTTCCTTGAGAAATATAAGGACAAGACGACAGAGGACGACATGATCGGACATTTTGGTCTCGGATTCTACTCTGCGTTCATGGTGGCGGATGAGGTTCAGATCGACACGCTCTCCTATAAAGAAGGCGCGGCACCGGTACACTGGGCAAGCCAGGGCGGCACAGAGTATGAGATGCAGGACGGAAACCGCACAGAGGTGGGAACCGAGATCACCCTGTTTTTGAATGAGGACAGTCTTGCATTCGCAAATGAGTACCGTGCCCGCGAGGTGCTGGAGAAATACTGCTCTTTCATGCCTGTGGAGATCTTTCTCTCCAAAGCAAATGCAGAGCCGGAGTATGACACCATCGACGAGGAGGACGTGCTTGACACGGACGAGGTAGTAGAGCATATTACGGAAGAGCCGAAAGAGGGCGAAGAGGGCGAGCCGAAAAAGAAAGCTAAGATTGTAAGACGCCCGGTATCTTTAAGCGACACACATCCGCTGTGGGGAAAGAACCCAAGCGAGTGTGCAAAAGAAGAGTATATCGATTTCTACCGCAAGGTGTTCATGGACTATAAAGAGCCGCTGTTCTGGATCCACCTGAACATGGATTATCCGTTTAATTTGAAGGGAATCCTGTATTTCCCGAAGATTAATACAGAGTACGAGTCCATCGAGGGAACCATCAAGCTGTATAACAATCAGGTGTTTATCGCGGACAACATCAAAGAGGTGATCCCGGAGTTCCTGATGGTATTAAAAGGCGTTATCGACTGCCCGGATTTGCCGCTCAACGTTTCCAGAAGCGCATTGCAGAACGACGGATTTGTCAATAAAGTGGCAGATTACATCTCCAAAAAGGTGGCGGACAAACTTACGGGAATGTTCAAGACAGACCGCGAGAATTATGAGAAGTATTGGGATGATATCAGCCCGTTCATCAAATTCGGCTGCTTAAAAGACGAGAAGTTCGGCGAGAAGATGAAAGATTCCATGATCTACAAGAATCTGGAGCACAAGTATCTGACGCTGGAAGATATTATCAATGAGAATAAACCGGCAAAAGATGCAGACAACGCAGATGCCGGAACGGATGGAGGAAGCGCTGAGACCGAAAACAGCGGGGCAGATGCAGACTCTGACGGCGAAAATCAGGAAGAAGAAAAGACGAGCATCTACTATGTGACAGACGAGGTACAGCAGAGCCAGTATGTGAATATGTTCAAGGCCCAGGGGCAGGATGCGATTATCCTGGCGCACAACATTGACTCTGCATTTGTGACCTATCTGGAGCAGAAGCACCCGGATGTGCAGTTCTTGAGAATCGACGCGGATGTGCATTCATCGTTGAAGGATGAAGTGGCAGAGGATGAGAAGGAATCCTTCCAGAAGACGGCAGACAGCCTTGTGGAGATCTTCCGCAAAGAGCTGAACAACGACAAACTGGATGTGAAGGTAGAGAAGCTCAAAGACGATAAGGTGGCTTCTATGGCAGTGCTCTCCGAGCAGGACAGACGTATGGCAGAGATGATGAAGATGTACGGCATGGGCGGCATGGATTCATCGATGTTCGGAAGCCAGGCAACACTGGTGCTCAACGCAAGCCATCCGCTGGTACAGTTTCTTGTGGAGCACAAGCGCAGCAAGAACGTGCCTGTCATCTGTAAACAGCTTTATGATCTGGCGATGCTGGCGCATAAGCCGCTCAGCCCCGAAGAGATGACGGCGTTCGTGCAGAGGAGCAATGAGATCATGATGCTGCTGACGAAATAAAGAAACAAAGGGCTTGGCGCGAGATAACTCATGTTGTTCAGACAATTCTCGCGCCAGGCTTAAAACAGACTTCCGGTCTTTTGAATTTTTCGGAAATCCCATTTTTACATTTTCTCAAACTCGATTCCTTTCTGTCTGAGGAATTTTTCCACCATTTCATCCCACCCATGTTCCAGCGTCTTATCCATATTAAAGCTCTTAAATGACGTTCCGGTTACGCAGGAAAGCTTTGCCCCGTCATAATGGATATTCAGGTAAAGCCCCCGAACTTCCTCCGGGCGAAGCGGCAGTCCGCTTTGTTCGGTCAGCTGCCTGATATTCTTACTTGACAGACTGAAGATGAAGCGGAAGCTTAAAGGAGTGCGTTTTCCTTTGATCAGGGAAAAGCAGTATTCTCGTACATTTTTCCACGGAGAATACTCGGGAAGATCCGCGTCCGTGTCAAAAAAATCCTTCTGAATGAAGCCGTCGATCTTGAAGGTGTTAAACGTCATGATCTCTCCTTCGATAAACGAGAAGTTGTCGAATGTATCGAGAAGAAGAAGGTGGGATGTGAATTCTTTTATATTTGGCAGGGAAAACGCGACCATAATTGCTCCTTTTTGTATTCTGAAACTTTGACCTAAAGGGAAGGATAGCCCCTCATATGCTGTTTCATTGTACCACAAAACGATAGCGCCGTCATTGACTTTTGACGGCAAAAAAAGTATTATTATATAAGTATTGTGGTGTATTATTGCTATGCGCTGTTTATTGGGTACAGCGCATGATTCATTATAAAGAGACAGTGGTAGGACGATGAAAATAAATCAAAGGACAAAAAAGAAGCTTATTATCGCAGCATGCGCGGCGGCAGCAGTGATCGTGATGGTCTTTGCCTGGCGCGGGGTGAGGGGGCTTTTCAGAGGAGAAACCGACACCTCGGCAGGTGTGGAATATATCAAAAAGGAAGAATCGGGAGATATCAGCGCCATTGAAGCGAAGATCGATCTTTTGGAAAAGCAGGACGCCGGAGAAGGCGACGAGAGGAGTATTAAAGAAAAGTTTTCGGGAGCAGTGGTGGTCGGTGATTCTATCACACAGGGGTTTACGGAGTACGATGTTCTTAACGCGTCAAGCGTGGCGGCAGAGATCGGCGTCCATCTGACGCAGATGGAGGGACTGATTGCAAAAGTGAAGGAGCTAAGCCCGGGCATTATTTTTCTGGCGCTTGGTTCTAATGATGTGATGGCGACAAATGGAGATACAGAGAAATTTATATCTCAGTATCAGGAGTTGATTAATCAGTTTCAAAAAGAGGTTCCGGACGCCCATATTTTTGTCAATGCAATCTTTCCTGTTCAGGATAAAGCCATTGAGAAGGAGCCTGAACTTAAGGATATCGCGGAGTACAATTCTGCGCTGAAGGAGCTGTGCGACAGTAAAACGATCGGCTTTATCGATAATACAGAGATCGTGTCAGAAGAGTATTTCGAACAGGACGGGGTGCATTTCAAAGCGTCGTTTTATCCGATCTGGGCAGAGCGTATGGCGGAGGTGGCGTCATTATGACAGGAGGAGAATTAAAGAAAGGCGGCATTATAAAATATGTTGTGTCAGTGCTGATCGTGGCGTTTATCGTGGTGCTCATGCTGTATACAAGCGGGAGCAGCAAGTCATTTGATGAGATAAAAAAATCTGTTGTAGGCGCTCTTGACAAGAGTAATCTCCAGGAGAGGGATACTGCCTCGTTTAAAAGAGATACGGGGCTCAATGCGGCGGATTATTCGGCGGTTATGTACTATGCATCTGATTCCAATATTTCAGCAGAGGAAGTCCTGCTTATTGAGGTGAAGAGCAAAGAACAAATACAGGATGTCAGAGAGGCCATCGAGAGGCGGATTGAGGGGCGGATCAATGATTTCGACGGGTACGCCCCGGAGGAAGTGAAGATGCTTGAGGATGCGAAACTGAGTGTAAGGGGGGAATATATTTTTCTCGCAGTAGCTCCCAAAGCAGAAGAGTATCTGACGGCTTTTCGGAATAGTCTGTAAAAGAGAGGAATATACCGGATGTTATTTAGCAGTATTACATTTTTGTTTTTGTTTCTGCCGGTTGTGCTGGCGGTTTATTATCTGGTTCCGGGGAAGGCAAAAAGCGTCATCCTGCTCATGGCCAGTCTCATCTTTTATGCATGGGGAGAGCCGGTCTATGTTGTGCTCATGATTCTGTCGATTCTGTTGAATTATTTCTGCGGCAGGGATATCAAGGAGAACGAGGACGATCCGGGGAAGGCAAAGTTTAATGTGGTTTTTGCTGTGTCGGCGAATCTTCTTATTTTGGGATTTTTTAAATATTACGGTTTTCTGCTGGATACGTTTAATGCCATGTTTTCGGCAGATATTGCTTACAGAGAACTCCCGCTCCCGGTGGGGATCTCTTTTTACACATTCCAGGCGATCTCTTATATTGTAGACATCTATCGCGGGAAAGCGCAGCCACAGAAAAATATTTTGTATTTTGCGCTGTATATCACTATGTTCCCGCAGCTGATCGCGGGACCCATTGTGCGCTATGCGGACATTGAGATACAACTGAAATACCGGCGGCTTTCCGCGCAGCGTTTTGGGCAGGGGACAATGTATTTTATCATAGGTCTGGCGAAGAAAACCATCATTGCAAATTCAATGGGAGCGGTATTTGAGCAGATATCAGAGATGCCGGCGGGCAGCCTTTCTGTACTTACGGCATGGCTGGGAGCATTTTCCTATGCATTTCAGATTTATTTTGATTTCAGTGGATACTCGGATATGGCCATCGGCCTTGGCAAGATGTTTGGTTTTGAATTTAAGAAAAATTTTGACTATCCATATGTGTCAAAAAGCGTGACTGAATTCTGGCGGCGATGGCATATTTCCCTGAGCACATGGTTCCGTGAGTATGTGTATATCCCTCTGGGGGGTAACCGGTGTTCTGCATTCAGAAATATATGCAACCTGATGATCGTGTGGGCCCTGACAGGTATGTGGCACGGTGCGGCGTGGAATTTTATTGCCTGGGGCGTGTATTATGGCGTGATCCTTGTGATGGAGAAATATGTATGGGGCGCTTCGCTGGATTCCTTTCCGAATGTGGTAAAGCATATCTATACAGGAATTATGGTGCTGGTAGGATGGGTGTTTTTCTTCAGTCCCAGCCTTGGATATACGCTGCGCTATCTGGGAGCCATGGTCGGCGGAGGAGCAGGCATTGTGGACAGGCAGGGGGCGTTCCTCTTTTTCGGTCACTGGCTGTTGTATCTGATTGCCGTGCTTGGCTCATCAGCTCTGGGAATGCGGCTTGTGACTGCTGTGCCGCGCATGACCAGTAATGGAAGGGCAAAGGCGGTTGTCTCAGCAGTTATTTATATGGGGATATTTGTGATATCCGTTGCGTTCCTCGTGACAGATACATTTAACCCGTTCTTGTATTTTAGATTTTAGGTGAAACTATGGATAAGAGAAAAAGAAAAGGGCGCACTGAAGGCCTGATCGGGAAAATATTTATATTGTGCCTGATTCTTGTGATGATCGTGAATTTTATTGTTCCGGACAAGAAGAAGTCTGATGAGGAGAACCGGATGCTGGAATCAATGCCAAGGTTGAGCCTGACGTCGATCACAACGGGAGATTTTATGGAGCAATGGGAAGCCTATATGAGCGATCAGTTTGTCGGGAGAAATGTGTGGCGTCAACTTAAGGTGGGATTCGACCGCCTGGGCGGCAGCAGTATGGAAAATGGCGTATATATCGGTAAAGACGGCCAGCTTCTTGAGGATATCGCGCTGCCGGACGACGGGCAGTACTCGGCAAATATTGACGCGATAAAGAGTTTCGCCGAGACATATTCGGACATTCCGGTCACGGTTATGCTTGTCCCGGACGCTGCCAGCATATTGAGCAGCAGTCTGCCTGCATTTGCGTCGGTGGAGGACCAGAGGCAGATGTTCAGCATGGTGGAACGCGGACTTGGGGATTCAGTCAACTGGGTAGATGTGTACTCTATCTTGAATAGCCGTAAGGCTGAAAAGCTATACTATAAGACAGATCACCACTGGACGACACAGGGAGCATTCTATGTATTCCGCGAGACGGCAGCCGGCTTCGGGATCGAGGGCGATGTGTCGGATGATTATGTGTCCTACACGGTGACGGACAGTTTCAACGGGGTATTAGCTGCCAAGAGTGGAGTAGGACTGAATGAGAAGGAAAGTATTGAGATCTATGTACCGGCGTCGGGGGACGACGATGTGGTCGTGAACTATGTGGATGAGGCGAAGAAAACTTCTTCATTATATGACTCCTCTAAACTGGAGACGCGGGACAAATATGCGGTGTTCTTCGGGGGCAATACATCTGTCATGGATATAAAGACAGTGTCCCCCAGCAGTAAGAGGCTTCTTGTGGTGAAGGATTCTTTTGCCAACTGCTTTATTCCTTTCCTGACGCCGTATTACAGGGAGATCGTTGTCGTGGATCCCAGATATTACAGCGGTACCATGAAAGATATCATGGATACTTACAGAATTACAGATACATTGATTATGTATAGCGGCAATACATTTGTGACAGACAATCATATCAGCGGAGTATTTACAGGTGAGTAATCGGATCAGAGAAGAATTTTTACAAAAGAATGAGCCGGTGAGGCTGAATAAATATCTAAGTGAGGCGGGCGTGTGTTCCAGAAGGGAAGCGGACCGCCTCATTGAGAGCGGGCGCGTGACTGTAGACGGGAAGCCGGCTCAGACCGGGATGAGGATTACTCCCGGGCAGGCAGTGCGCATCGGCAGGAAAGTCGTCTCAAAGCAGGACGAGATGATCGTGCTGGCGGTGAACAAGCCTAAGGGCATCGTCTGTACCGAAGAACGGCGGGAGAGAAACAGTATTGTGCGTTTTCTTGATTATCCTGTACGGGTCACTTATGTGGGCAGACTTGACAAAGATTCCCGAGGGCTTCTGCTCATGACGAATAACGGGGATATCATCAACCGGATGATGCGCGCCGCCAACTGTCACGAGAAAGAATACAAGGTGACCGTGGACAAAGAGATCACAGAGAATTTCTTAAGGCAGATGTCGGAGGGCGTGAAGATACTGGATACGGTGACAAGGCCGTGTAAGGTAGAAAAATTGGGGAAATATACATTCTCCATCATACTGACGCAGGGGTTGAACCGCCAGATACGAAGAATGTGCGGGGTGTTCGGATATGAAGTGAAGGATCTGGTGAGGGTGCGCGTGATGAATATCCGTCTGGGAAGCCTGAAGGAAGGGCAGTACCGGAAGCTTACAGATGAAGAGCTGAATGAGTTGTACGAGATGATAAAAGATTCCTCCGGCGGACCAGAGAAAGAAGAGCGGAGGGGCAGATAGAAGGGTAAGGCAGAAGAAGGCAGATACGGATATGGAAAGTATGCTGTCAAACAGGAGGACAGAATGGCAGACATGGAAGGAAACAAGGTGGCACGAATGCGCGAATTAGTGGAGCTTCTGAACCGGGCTCGCCGTGCTTATGAACAGGAAGATCAGGAGATCATGAGCAACTTTGAGTATGACAGTCTCTATGATGAACTTTTGAAACTGGAAAAAGAACTGAATACTACCCTTGCTTCAAGCCCCACGATTAATGTGGGATATGAGGTGCTCAGTGAACTTCCGAAAGAAAGGCACGAGAGTCCTATGCTTTCGCTGGATAAGACCAAAGAAGTGGAACGCTTAAAAGAGTTTTTGGGAGACCAGAAGGCCGTGCTCTCATGGAAGTTGGACGGTCTTACCATTGTCCTCACGTACAGAAACGGGGAGCTTGCAAAGGCTGTCACAAGAGGCAACGGCGAGGTGGGAGAGGTCGTCACCAACAATGCCCGTGTATTTAAGAACATTCCTGTTCACATTCCTTATCAGGGAGAGCTTGTATTAAGGGGCGAGGCAGTGATTTCATATAAGGACTTTGAGGACATTAATGGGGAGATCGGCGATGCGGACGCGAAATATAAGAATCCGAGAAACCTGTGCAGCGGGTCTGTGCGCCAGCTCAATAATGAGATCACGGCGAAGCGTAATGTAAGGTTCTATGCGTTTACCTTAGTGAGCGCGGGAGATACCGATTTCCATAATTCAAGGCTTTATCAGATGGAGTGGCTTAAAAGACAGGGATTTGACGTGGTGGAGAACCATCCGGTGACACGGGAGACGATTGAGGATGAGGTGGCGTGGTTCGCACAGCATATCGAGACAAACGAGGTGCCTTCCGACGGCCTGGTGCTTGTATATGACGACATTGCTTACGGACAGTCGCTGGGGACGACGGCAAAGTTTCCTAGAGACTCCTTTGCGTTTAAGTGGGCGGACGAGATCCGGGAGACGACATTGCTTGAGATCGAGTGGAGCCCGTCGAGGACGGGGCTGATTAATCCGGTGGCTGTCTTTGAACCGGTGGAGCTGGAAGGAACGACCGTGAGCCGCGCCAGCGTGCACAATATCAGTATCATGGAAGACCTGGAGCTGGGCGTGGGAGATAAAATTACCGTGTATAAGGCAAATATGATTATCCCACAGATCGCGGAGAACCTGACAAGGAGCGGGGTGAAAGACATCCCCTGTGCCTGTCCGGTGTGTGGAGGCGCGACAAAGATATCCATGGACAATGAGACAAAAACTCTGTACTGCACCAACCCGAAATGTCAGGCAAAGCATGTGAAGGCGTTCAGTCTGTTTGTGAGCAGGGACGCCATGAATATCGAGGGGCTTTCCGAGGCGACGCTGGAAAAATTCATCATCAATGGGTATGTAAAAGACTTTACGGACATCTTTCACCTGGATCGGCATGAAGAGGAGATCAAGGACATGGAAGGCTTTGGAGAGAGGTCCTACGACAACCTTCAGACAAGTATACGGAATGCGCGGACGACAACCCTGCCCCGCCTGGTATACAGTCTTGGTATCCCCAATATCGGGATCGCCAATGCGAAGGTCATCTGCCGGGCGCTGGGGAATGATCCGGACAGGATAGAGAATGCCACTGTCGAAGAGCTTGATGAGATTTCAGGCGTGGGAGAGGTGATTGCGCGCGCATATGTGGATTATTTTGCCGATGCGGAGCACAAGGATGTGTTCCGGAGGCTTCTTGGGGAGGTGGAGATTCCGCAGGAGGAAGTGCCGGAAGACAGTCAGAAGTTCGCAGGAGTGAATTTTGTCATTACCGGAAGTGTAGAGCATTTTGCTAACCGGGCCGAAGTGAAAGAAGAGATTGAAAAACGGGGCGGAAAAGTGACCGGAAGCGTGACTTCCAGGACGAATTACCTTATTAACAATGATGTGGACTCTACGTCGTCTAAGAATAAAAAAGCGAGGGAACTGGGGGTGCCGATCATATCAGAGGAACAATTCTTGGCCATGCTGGAGGATTTATAGAAAGTTCATTTGTCTAATGAATGAGTATGTACTATAATGGGGGAGTAGTTTTTGCAGACAGAAGAATAGCATAATAAAGAAGGGAAAGATTTATGTCAGATAACGATTTTGTAATCATAGATGAAGAAGATGTAAAAGAGGAGACAGAGAAAAAAGATGTTCCCGGAGATTCTGTGTCAGGGGATGCTGACAAGCAGGAGGTCGCGCAGACTGAGCAGACTCCAGGAGATGAAAATGACGGCAGGGACGACGGGTATGAGAAGATCTGTTATATCTGCCACCGCCCGGAGAGTGTGACCGGAAAGATGATTGAGCTGCCGAACAACATCACGGTATGTCCGGACTGTATGCAGAGGAGTTTCGACGCTATGACCAACGGATCAGTCGACCTGAACCGCCTGATGAACATGCCGGGCGTCCAGTTCCTAAATCTTTCAGATCTGGAGAATATGCAGCCCAGGCAGCAGAAGATCAAGAAGAAAAAGGAAAAGCCGAAAGAATTCCAGAAGCTTGATATCAGGAAGATCCCGGCTCCCCATAAGATCAAGGCAAGGCTTGACGAGTATGTGGTAGGACAGGAGTATGCAAAGAAAGCCATGTCTGTGGCCGTGTATAATCATTATAAGAGAGTGGCAGCGGGCACGTCAGACGATATCGAGATCGAGAAATCCAACATGCTTATGATCGGGCCTACAGGAAGCGGAAAGACTTATCTTGTAAAGACGCTGGCGCGGCTCCTGGACGTACCGCTGGCGATCACAGATGCCACTTCCCTGACAGAAGCGGGATACATAGGGGATGATATTGAGAGTGTTGTATCCAAGCTGCTTGCGGCGGCGGACAATGACGTGGAGAAAGCGGAGCAGGGAATTATTTTCATCGATGAGATCGACAAGATTGCGAAGAAGCATAATTCCAACCAGAGGGATGTAAGCGGCGAATCTGTGCAGCAGGGAATGTTAAAGCTTCTGGAGGGAAGCGATGTGGAGGTCCCGGTAGGGGCGAACAGCAAAAATGCGATGGTGCCCCTGACCACGGTGAATACAAAGAACATTCTCTTCATCTGCGCGGGAGCTTTTCCCGATCTGGAGGATATCATCAAAGAGCGTCTACAGAAGAAAACTTCTATGGGCTTTAACTCTGAATTGAAGGATAAATATGAGCATGACAGGGATATCCTGTCCAAGGCGACAGTGGAGGACTTAAGGAAATTCGGAATGATTCCGGAATTCTTAGGACGTCTCCCAGTCATCTTCACACTCAAAGGCCTGGACAAGGATATGCTGGTGCAGATATTAAAAGAGCCGAAGAATGCTATTTTAAAGCAGTATCAAAAGCTGCTGGCGCTGGATGAGGTGAAACTGGACTTTAACGATGGCGCTCTGGAAGCCATCGCGGAGAAAGCTATGGAGAAGGATACAGGTGCGAGGGCGCTTCGGGCGATTATAGAGGAATTCATGCTGGACATTATGTATGAGATCCCCAAAGATGACAGTATCGGCGAGGTAATGATCACCCGGGAATACATCGAAGGGACAGGCGGACCGATCATCCGGCTCAGAGGGCAGGAAACTTTGATGCTGGAATCATAAGGCACAGCCGGGTAAGTAAAAAATGGATTGTATCTGATACAAAGACATCGGTATAAGGACATCATCAGAACGCGCCGGGAACAGTTCCTGCACCGGAGCAGATGGTGCCGGAGGCGGAACGGTGACAGGCTATTACGGGAACAAGGGGCAGGAGTAACAGCCTGCCTGGCGTCGCCGTTTGTAAGCCTCACTTTGTGCTTACTGCGGCCGCTGTCACTGTTACGGCAGAAAACCGAGCGTACTCTTGATTTTTGAAGATGGCAGTATTATAATGTCACCAGAAAAAACAGACAGGGATTGTTTTGTCCAAAGGAATGGAGGATTCACAATGGAGAAAAAGAACATAGACTGGGAGAATATCGGGTTTGGCTATATGGAGACAGACAAGAGGTATGTGGCAAATTATAAGGACGGAAAATGGGACGGGGGCGCGCTGATTGACGACGCGAACATCACGATGAATGAGTGCGCGGGCGTTCTCCAGTACGCCCAGACGATTTTTGAGGGGCTGAAAGCGTACACAACGGAGGACGGACGCATCGTTACGTTCCGTCCGGATCTGAACGCGGCGCGTATGGCAGATTCGGCAAAGCGTCTGGAGATGCCTGTATTTCCCGAAGAACGTTTTGTGGAAGCCGTGGTTGAGACTGTAAAAGCGAACGCGGCGTATGTTCCGCCATATGGATCAGGCGCCACATTGTATATCAGACCATATATGTTTGGCATGAATCCGGTCATCGGCGTAAAACCCGCAGATGAGTATCAATTCCGTGTATTTACAACTCCAGTCGGCCCGTATTTCAAAGGCGGCGCCAAGCCGATCACAATCTGCGTGTCTGATTTTGACCGCGCGGCTCCACATGGAACGGGACATATTAAAGCGGGCCTGAATTACGCGATGAGCCTTCATGCTATTGTGACAGCCCATGCCAACGGATTTGATGAAAATATGTATCTTGATTCCGCTACAAGGACAAAGGTTGAAGAAACCGGCGGCGCGAACTTTATCTTTGTGACAAAGGATAATAAGATCGTGACGCCGCACTCAGAGACCATCCTTCCGTCTATTACAAGAAGATCGATCATGTATGTGGCGGAGCATTATCTGGGACTCGAAGTAGAAGAAAGAGACGTATACTTTGACGAGGTGAAGGATTTTGCCGAGTGCGGACTGTGCGGTACGGCGGCAGTCATCTCCCCGGTAGGAAAGGTTGTGGACCACGGCGAAGAGATCTGCTTCCCAAGCGGAATGGAGAAAATGGGGCCTGTTACACAGAAACTATACGAGACACTGACAGGTATCCAGATGGGCCGGATCAAGGCGCCGGAAGACTGGATCAAGGTGATCGGGTAAGGCTTCGCTATGTTTTGCCCAAGCATCAGTGACGCATATTCCGCCAGAGGGGAGACAGTCATGTGAAGTCAAAACCCGAAATGCAGATATGGATGATGCAAAACGTTTATCAGAGATTTATGCTTATTATGCTGAAAATATTGCCGTTACTTTTGAATATACTGTTCCATCGATTTTAGAATTTCAAGGGCGTATAAGAAATACGCAATGAAACACTATCACAACTGCGGATATAAATTTGACCGTTGGTATAACATGATTTGAATGGAAAAAATCATCAGAGAACATCAATTAAAATAACCGGCTGTAAAATTTGGTTTTTAAGTATTTTGGCGGCCACGTTTCCCGGCGTGGCCGCTTTTCTATGATCCTCCCACGCCGGAAAAGAAATATGAAAATTTTTCTATAAGTCGAAGCGTGGGAATGAAGTGGCGTTTTTATCTAAGCGTCCCGTCTTTACAGTCATTATATTTGTATATCAGGAGGTATTGATCTTATGTTATACGTTATGGTAGGCATTCCCGGAGCAGGGAAAACGACATATGCTCACACCTTACAGGCTGTGTGTATCAGCACAGATGAAATCCGCAAAGAAATGTATGGGAAGGAGATGACACTGCGCGGACATGAAAGGGTTCACAAAGAAATGATTCGACGCGCAAAATTCCATCTGAAAAGAGGAGAGAACGTTGTTATAGACTGCATGAATCCGACAAGAAAATCAAGGGCGGTACTCCTTAAAGAATTTTCTGATGAACATTTTATATCTGCGGTTTACATCAACACACCACTGAAAAATGCAATCTGGAACAACTTTAAGCGAAAAAGACATGTTCCAATCCCGGGGATCATCTTCTACTATCTATTGCTCCAGCCGCCGAGAAAGAATGAAGGATTCGATGAAGTTTGTGTCATCAACTGGCTAAAGCAATAAAGCCTAATGATATTGAAGAAAAGGGCTGTCGTATCAATGATTAGAAAATCATAGATGCGGAAGCAAGCATCTTTTTGCTATTTTTTGTATGAGATGTTTTCCCTATATATCTTTTGAGTAAAAAGGCAGACTTTAATAAACCTTTTGGTGAAAAAGATTCTCTTCCAGGATTCGGTTTTGACCTGTCAAAATCAGGTGGTTTGTTGTCTCATGAAATCGTAAATAAACGGACTCTCCAGGAGCCATCCTTTCAAGTCCGCTAAAAGTATTTTATATTACCTGATTCGTTAGACTAATGCTTATCTGCTGATTCGTCTTTGGCCGCAGCATACTACTAAGGCGAGGAGAGACACTATTGGAATAATAATTGTTAATACCAACTATGACCATACTCCTTAGTCCACTTCTGCTATATCAAATGTTGCATTGGCATATTCCTCATTATACGGGAAGTTAACAGAGCGATATCTAACTTCAAAAGTATGTGTACCTGGAATTGGTTTTCCTCCAATCTTTATTGGTACTGTAAAGTTTTGCATCCCTACCTTCTTTGAAACCCTAAAATTGAGTCTGCTGGAAGATATTTTCGGTCTCTGTCTTTTAAGCTGATTTACACTACCTTTTTTTAATTCTATCATTTCCATACAAGTGGTGCAAGTATAAAAACAAGAGGAACAGATATATGAGTGCGTAATCTACACATAAGGGTAGAATATCAAAATATTGCTGCGACGGCTCCTTTTCAGTCGATATTGTCTGCGGTCTCACCATTTGGAGAGGCACTCCGCTCTGATATCAGAGTTTAAATATCAGAGTTGCAATATTAAAATAGATTAATATTGAGCATGTATCCACCAGCGTTGTGATGAGCGGAGAGGCCATGATCGCCGGATCCAGACCGATCCGTTTGGCAAAGAGCGGCAGCACGCAGCCGATGAGCTTGGCTAGGATTGCAGTTCCGATCAACGACAGACCGATTACCAGAGCAAGCGAGATGTCGTGATACATGAGAAGGATGCGCGCTCCGTTCGCAAGGGCAAGCACCACGCCCACGATCAGGGATACACCAAACTCTTTGAAGATGACCCGGAAGAGATCCTGGAACCGAATCTCGTTCAATGCGATCCCGCGGATGATAAGTGTGGAGCTCTGGGAACCGCAGTTTCCGCCGGTGTCCATCAGCATAGGGATGAATGCTACCAGCAGCGGAATTGCCGCGAAAGCATCCTCATACTTTGTGATGATCGTCCCAGTGACCGTGGCGGAGAACATAAGGATCAAAAGCCAGATAATCCTGTGTCTCGCATGGTCAAATATGGATGTCTCAAAGTATGTCTTTTCATTGGGGCTCATAGCCGCCATCTTCGTAATATCCTCGGTTGCCTCTTCTACCATGACGTCCATGGCGTCGTCAAATGTGACGATCCCGACCATATAGCTGTCCTGATCAAGGACAGGGAGGGCGAGAAGATCGTATTTTGTAAAAAGCTGTGCTACTGCCTCCTGATCGGTATGCGTGTTTACAGAAATGATCTCCGTCTCCATAAGGTCACGGATCAGCAGATCGTCGTCGGAGGTCATCAGATCCTTGGCGCTGACGATACCGAGGAGTTTTCTCTTATCTGTCACATAGCATGTATAGATGGTTTCCTTGTGGATGCCTGTCTGTTTAATATGAGCCATGGACTCTGCCACGGTCATCGTTTCGCGGATGTCCACGTATTCTGTGGTCATTATACTTCCGGCGCTGTCCTCGGGGTAATTTAAAAGCTGGTTGATCAGACTCCGGTCAGATGCGCTTACTGTATCTAAGATACGTTTTACCAGGTTGGCGGGAAGCTCTTCGAGAAGGTCTACGGTGTCGTCCATGTATAGATCGTCTAAAAGCTCTTTTAACTCTTTTTCTGAAAATATCTCCACAAGGTATGTCTGCATGGAAGTCTCCATATTGGAGAACACCTCCGCCGCCTTGTCCTTGGGAATCAGGCGGAAAGCAAGAGCCAGCTCCCTGTCGTTAAGGTCGGAGAGGAGCGAGGCTATGTCCACTTCGTTCATTACATCGAGAATGCTTCTCACAGCCTTGAACTGACGCTGCTGGAGAAGTTTTACAAAAATATCTTTGTTCATGATAAGTACCTCTCTTTCTGTGATGTTCTGTTATTAGGCCGTACAAATGACAACTGGCTCCGCAGTCCATAACCTCACCTCCTTTTTTCCATATGAAAAGGCTCCGTCACTGCCTGAACAATGACGGAGCCGCAAATATACTCCAAATAAACATGACCAGCATGCCTCGTTCAAGCTTTAGCATCGCAGGGCATATTAATTGCATTAGGCGGCGCCTTCACGACGCGGCCTGCTGACCATCTCATTGTGTCTCCACAATCTCGCGGCAGCAATCTTCGGGTATTTCCCAATCCCTACGGTAACCTCACCTACCGAAATAGTTATTTATTTTTACACACATATTCTAGTATTCGCGCATCTGTCTGTCAAGAAAAATTTTGTATGCTGTATGATTTGCGGTAACGGGAAGACAGATAAACCATACGTTTACAGCAGCCAGACGCCTCAGGAGGACAGCCCGAAATCCTCCAGATCCTTTTCGAGACAAGACACGGCTGCCTCGAGATCTTTTCTTTTCAGAGCATCTATGATCTGTTCGTGGTATTTCATATCTTTAGGAAGAGAGTAATGATTCCACTTATTCCAGTGGAGCTGCGCGTAGGCTCTCCAAAGCCTGGACATACAGTTATTAAGCTGTGCGGCGACATACTTATTCTCTGTGACAGAGGCGAGAGTGATGTGGAAATTCACATTATACACCCAGTGCTCCATGACATCTTCGGTTGCCTTGCTGCACAACACTGCCAGTTCTTCCAGCTTTTTCAGATGTTTGGCCGTGATATGGGGCATATTTATCCGTATCATGCCGGTTTCAAGGATCCTGCGGTATTCCATCATCTGCTCTACATCCTCCGTAGTCATGGCGATGACCTGGTAGCCGCATCTGGGGATATTGTGGAGCACTCCTTCATGGCACAGGGCGGTCAGGGCCTCCCTTACAGGAGATTTGCTGAAGCCGAATTTTTTGATCAGTCCGCTCTCTGTGATGATCTCATTCGGACGGAACTCAGAAGAGTAAATACCCTCCAAAATAGAGTCATAAACGATTTCTTTCAGGTTTTTTTTTCCCATTACATGATTTCCGTATGCATTCAGGCGATACGGTTCCTCCTTCACATTATAATCATACTAAAAGCTCGAAGAGAAGTAAATAGAGAAATTTGGTAAATATGACAAAAATTCAGCGTTGATTTTGTTGTAATAGTGCTAATTGACATATATTTATTTTGTTGATAATATTTGTAATAATATCACTGATAATATTTTAGATATTGCAATACATTATGAAAAGGAGATAGAGATGGATAGCAAGTTATATCAGGATTACCTGCATATCTTGAAAAAGGAACTTGTCCCGGCCCTGGGATGTACGGAACCCATCGCCCTTGCCTATGCTGCCGCAAAGTGCAGGGAGACGCTGGGGGTTTTTCCGGAAAAGGTGGAAGCGCTGTGCAGCGGAAATATCATTAAAAATGTCAAGGGAGTGACTGTGCCGAACTCAGGAGGCCTGAAAGGGATCGAGGCGGCAGTGATCCTCGGGATCACGGGAGGAGACGCGAAAAAAGCGCTGGAAGTCCTTCAGAATATCACAGATGAGGACAGGGAGCGCACAAAGGAACTGATTGAAGACGGGCTCTGTACCTGTTCTCTGAAAGAAGGGGTCGCCAACCTGTTCATAGAGGTCCGGGCAGAAGGCGGCGGAAACCGGGCGGCTGTCCGACTGGAACATGAGCATACAAATATTACATATGTCACATATAATGGAGAGGTAATTTATGAGGACAACCACACATATGAGGATAATCAGGCGGACAAATCTTCGTTGAATATAAGGGATATCGTGGCTTTTGCAAATGAAGTACGCATTGAGGATGTCAGAGATATCTTAAACCGGCAGATAAAGTGTAATTACGCGATTTCCGAGGAGGGGCTGAAAAAGCCATGGGGCGCGGGAATCGGACATTTTGCAAAGGAACAGGGAGAGGACGTACGGTGGAAGGCGATCGCGCGGGCAGCAGCAGGTTCTGACGCGAGGATGAGCGGGTGTCCCCTTCCGGTTATCATCAACTCTGGTTCAGGTAATCAGGGAATGACCTGTTCCCTTCCGGTTATCGAGTATGCCCGGGTGACAGGGAAACCAGAGGAACAGCTGTATCGGGCTCTGTGCGTTTCCAATCTGATCGCCCAGGATCAGAAGCGGTATATTGGAGCCCTGTCTGCGTACTGTGGGGTCGTGTGTGCCGCCGCAGCATCAGGAGCTGCCATTACATATCTGGCAGGTGGGACGACAGAACAGATTGAGAATACAGTTGTCAATACGATCGCCAATGTGGGCGGGATGATATGTGACGGAGCAAAACCAAGCTGCGCATCCAAGATATATTCTGCTTTGCAGGCAGCCTTTCTGGGTCATGACATGGCAATGAAGGGAATCCGTTTCGAGGCAGGTGACGGCCTGGTCATGGAATCTGCGGAGGATACAGTGAAAGCAGTCGGCCATGTGGGAAGGGAGGGGATGAGACAGACAGATATTGAAATACTGAACCTTATGATCGGTAAAACAGAAGTGTAAGGTGCATTCATAAAGAAGGAGGGAAAAATGAAGAAACCAAAGATCGGCATAGCCGCAAATATTTTGATCATGGACTCAGGCATGATGCCGGGTATATACCGGGCATATGTGAATAATGATTATGTGGAAAGCCTTGAGAAAGCGGGATGTATCCCGGTGATGCTGCCGGTCCTGTCTGACCTTGCGGATGTCAAGGAGCAGGTAATGGGACTTGATGGCATCGTACTTTCAGGCGGATGGGACATTGATCCTTTGTTGTACGGAGAACAGCCTCTTATGCAGCAGGGTTTTACAATGAGCGAGGTGGACCGTTTCTTTCTCGCTGTGATACAGGCCGGAGATGAGCTTTCTATTCCGATATTCGGCATCTGCAAAGGGATGCAGGCAATCAACGTAGCATTTGGAGGGACGCTCTGTCAGGATATCGGTTCTCAGATGAAACATTGTCTCCAGCATATGCAGAAAGCGCCAAGGTATGATCCGACCCATAAGATCAGTGTGGAGAAAGCGTCTTTCCTGGAGAGTGTATTAGGAAACGAGGCGATGGTAAATTCTTTTCATCATCAGAGTATAAAGGCGGTCGCGCCGGGATTTTACACCACTGCCAGTGCGGACGACGGGGTCATTGAGGGTATTGAACGCACAGAAGGCAGTTTTATCTGCGGTGTCCAGTGGCATCCGGAGATGATGGCAAAACATGAAAACAAAGTTATGATTCAGTTGTTTCAGGCATTTGCTGATAAATGCAGATAACAGGAGGAAAACAAATGAAAAACAAAAAGAAATTTGGTCTTATCAGTATTATTCTGCTTGGCATGAACGCCATTATTGGTTCGGGGATATTCCTTTTGCCCGGACAGGCGTATGACCTTGTAGGGACAAGCAGCCTGTTTGTGTTTTTATTTATTACGCTTCTGGCAGGTTCGCTGGCGCTCTGTTTCGCAGAGGCTGCCGGGCTGTTTAAATCAAACGGCGCGGCTTACATTTATGCAAAGGAGGCTTTCGGAAATTTTGCTGGATTTGAAGTCGGGTTCATGAAATATGTGGTTCAGCTCATTTCGTGGGCAACCATGGCGGTAGGGTTTGTGACCGCTCTGGCAGCCATTTTCCCAGAAGCTTCTCAGGGAACTGTGCGCAATGTTATCGTCGTAGGGCTGATCGTTGCTTTGAGCATAGTAAATTATATCGGCATTGATGTGGCGAAATATGTAAACAATGTGGCAACTGTCGGTAAGCTGGCGCCCATCATCATCTTTATAGCAGCTGGCATCTTCTTCATCAAAGGAAGTAATTTCCAGCCCGTTGTTCCTGAGGATCTGTCTGTTGCCACCTTTGCCGAGGCGGCGATACTTATCTTTTACGCCTTCACAGGGTTTGAGGCGATCGCCGGAGCTTCGGAGGAGATGGACAACCCGAAGAAAAACCTTCCCATTGCGATCGCAGTGGCGATTGGCTGCGTTTCTCTGATCTATATCCTTCTTCAGTTTGTGAGTATCGGGATACTCGGAAGCGATCTTTCCGGGACGGAGACTCCTGTAGTGGATGCAATGTCTACGTTTATGGGAAGCGCGGGAGGCACGCTCGTAACAGTCGGAACGCTGATATCCATCGGCGGCATCAACGCGGCCAATTCGATCTTCGTGCCCCGCGGCTGCCTGGCTCTGGGGGAGAGAGGGATGCTCCCGCCCATTGTGAAAAAGATGAGTAAGAGAGGCACCCCTGTTGTGGCAATTGTGATCTCGGCGGTGCTGGTGATCCCGCTGGCTCTTTCGGGAACCTTCACCCAGCTTGCCGCAATCAGCGTGATTTCCAGATTTACGCAGTATATTCCCACATGTCTGTCCATTATTGTATTCAGGCGCAGAGGGATGGAATCCACATTTAAAGTGCCCTTTGGATACACGATCCCTATCGTAGCTATACTGGTAAGTATCTGGCTTCTTTATAACTCGGATCCGGTCAGGCTTGTGATCGGGCTGGGAGCGTTAGTGATCATTGTGCCGATCTACTTTGTTATTAAAAAATATAATGAAAAGCACGGCTATGAATTTACCGATGCAGAGTAATGCCTAATGCCTTTTCAAGGATTTTTATGGCAGAATGGACGTGATTCGTAAGCGGGGAACAAGGAGTATAAGGAAAAATTCAGGGAGGCAGATATGCCTCCCACAATCGTGCCTGCAGCCATATGTGTGCTCATAGGTATAGCATGATCAAAGAAAAGGGTGAAAAACAGGGTGAAATCTGCTATAATTAAACCCGTGGGTAAGGATCACACATACAATGCATACCTGTATAAAAATCATATAGAAAAGAGGATCATACAATGGATTATAAGATTACGGGATATAAACCGGAAAAACTGTTTCACTTTTTTGAGGAGATCAGCGCCATACCAAGAGGATCAGGCAATGAGAAGGAAATCAGCGATTACCTTGTGAAATTTGCCAAAGACAGAAATCTCTGGGTATATCAGGATGAGGCGCACAATGTCATTATCAAAAAGGACGGAAGCGAGGGGGCGAAAGATAAAGATCCGGTCATGCTTCAGGGGCACATTGACATGGTGTGCGACAAGCTGGCAGGCGTGGAGCACGATTTTGAGAAAGACGGTATTGATCTTGTTGTAAAAGACGGTGTGCTCTCCGCGAACGGGACGACTCTCGGAGCGGACAACGGTGTGGCCGTCGCCCTGATGATGATGGTATTGGATGACGATGAAATCAAGCATCCGCCCGTAGAGTGTGTGTTCACCACAGAGGAGGAAGTAGGACTTAACGGGGCACAGGTTCTGGATAAATCCCTTATTACGGCGCGCACGATGATCAATATGGATTCAGAGGAAGAGGGAGTGGCTACAATAAGCTGCGCGGGCGGACTGCGCATCCAGTTTACAAGACCGGTCAAGAGAGAGGCGGCAGAGGGAAGCCTTGTATCCATCAAGATTAAGGGTCTGCTGGGAGGACATTCTGGAATGGATATCAGCAAAGAGCGTCAGAATGCCAACCTTCTTATGGCGCGCGTGGTGGATCATCTTATGAAAAATACAGACGGAAAGCTTGTAAACTTTGCCGGCGGTACAAAGGATAACGCCATCACAAGAGAATGTGAGGCATCCCTTATCTATGCAGATAAGGCGGAGGCAGATAAGGCGGGGAAGCTGGCGTGTGCCCTTGCCGAAGTGCTTGGAGATGAGATCACGCCGGATGAGCCGGACTTTGCGTGTGAGATCTCTGCAGAGGAGGGAAGAACTGCATCTGCGCTCCCGGCAGATGATGCCAAAGCATTCATCAGCGCGATCCGTCTTGCGCCAAACGGAGTGTTCAGCCGCAATATGAAAATGGATGGATTCGTAGTCACTTCATCTAATATGGGTGTTGTAAAGGCAGATGAGGACTGTCTGCTGATCGTTGTATCTCCGAGGTCATCTGTGGCCTCTCTTCAGGAGAATACAAAAGGCCGTTTCCAGACCTTAGCGGATGCATTTGGATTCGAGGCAGAATACAGCGGAGAGTATCCGGGCTGGAGCTTTGCGGAGAAATCAAGGGTTCGAGAAGTTTTTGTAGAGAGCTACCGTGAATTGTTCGGAAAGGAACTGAAGCTTGAGGCGATCCATGCGGGACTGGAGTGCGGACTTTTCTCAGAGGCGCTGCCGGGATTGGACGCTATTGCGGTAGGGCCGACACTGTATGACGTGCACACGCCGGATGAGCATGTGCCGCTTGACTCTTTTGAGAGATTTTATGAGCTGCTGAAGGATGTGCTGGCAAGGCTGGCAAGATAGACATAAGGAACTGATAATAATGTGGGAAGAGTATTCAAAGTATTATAGCAAGAGCCCGGAGGAGATTGTTCGCGCGTATATGAAGAACCTGGATAAAAGAAAGGCGCTTCTTATACTTGCGAATGTGGCAGTGATTGTTGTGATGATCAGTGCGCTTTTAAATAGCGATGAGGCGGTTCTTTCGTTTTATATTATGTTCATCTTCTGTATTCTGGCTGTTTTGGGATTCAGCACTGTTTTCAGAACAAAGAGCGACAATGAGTTTGCCAGGCTGCAGGATATCCTGAATAAGGACTGTGATCCCGTAAAGTACCAGGCGGTGATAGAACTGCTTATGAAAAAGGATCGGTATCAAAGAGGAAAGATGAAACTCACGCTGGAATATGCGATGGCTGATTACTACCGGAACAAACCCGCAGAAGCTTTGAAACGTATAGCAGGGGTTGCATTCAAATCTCCGAAAAATGTATCATGGGTCCGAAAATATAACATTGAAGTGCTGTGCCGGCATGCGGTCGGGGATTTTAAGGGAAGAGACGAGTGTGTGGAAAAACTGGAGCACTTCCGCCTATCCTATAAAGCTGGAACGATGAACCGCCAGATCATGGATAATTTTATGATGGAACTGCATGTGGCTTTCAAGCCTCTTGACCAGTGGGGTACGACGGAGAAGGCGTTTGTGGAACAGAGAATCGTACTGGCAGATAACAGACTTACCCGAATGCGCTGGCAGCTTCGCCAGGCGGAATATGAACTGCTTTACGGAGACAGAGAAAAAGCAGAGCATATGCTGCATGATTTAGAAGGAGCTCCGGCTGTGCCAAGTATACAGGCATGGATGGGACGGTTGCAGAAGATCAAGGAAAGAGAGCGGGCAGATGACAGAAGGGTTTTATAATAAATTAACAGACGCACTGGAAAAGTATGAGGGTGATATCTGGACAGAAACAGTGCTGGACGGGGAAAATGCCGGGGAAAAACGTCTGCTCACAGGTACAGCCGGATATTTCCGGACGGGAGATAAAGTAGCGTCCGCTGACTGTACGCACCGTGTCTTCTGTGAGCGTGTGGGGCGGATTCCGAAGCTTGTTATCTGCGGCGCAGGCCATGTATCCATGCCTGTCGTCCGAATGGGGAAAATGCTGGGGTTCACGGTAACTGTGCTGGAGGACCGCCCGAAGTTCGCGGATAACGCAAGGACAGCAGGAGCAGACAGTGTCTTGTGCGAGCCGTTTCACACGGGTCTTACAGAGATCAAGGGAGATTCAGATACATGGTTTGTGATCGTGACCAGAGGACACCGCTATGATACGGAGTGTCTGGAGGAGATCCTGAAAAAGCAGCACGCCTATGTGGGAATGATGGGCAGCCGACGCAGGGTGGCGATTGTGAAGGAGCAGCTTGCAAAGAAGGGAACGGACAGAGTGAAACTGGAGAGTGTCCATACGCCGATCGGCCTTGAGATCGGGGCGCAGACTCCGGAGGAGATCGCGGTATCCATCATGGCGGAAATCATCCAGGTCAAGAACAACCGGGAGAAGTCGGGCGGATACTCGAAAGAGATTCTTGCCGCGCTTCTGGATGGAGAGTCCAGAACGGGAAAAGCCGGGGGCTGCGGCAAAGAGTGCAGTGTATCCGGAGCAGAACAGAAAGAGAAAAAAGTTCTCGCGACGATTATCTCCAGGAAAGGCTCGGCGCCGCGTGATGTGGGAACGAAAATGCTGATTCTGGAAGACGGCTCGACGGTGGATACGATCGGGGGCGGCTGTGTGGAGAGTGAGATCATACAGAAAGCTCTGCTCATGATGCGCGCCGGAAAACCGGATTTTCAGATCTGCAGTGTGGACATGACGTCGGAAGCCGCGGAGGATGAGGGTATGGTCTGCGGAGGCGTCGTGGAAGTGATGCTGGAATACATTTCACGGTGTTAAAACTGCATTTTACGAACAGATGGTATTTTTTGTTGACACAATTTTTTGCAGATGTTACTCTAATTATATAGAGCATACTTATATAGGTTCATAATCGGTTGAACGTCTCTACCAGCCGCCGCAAACGGCTGACTATGAGTATGCGGGATGGGGAACGCGCCATTCCGCGTATGGGAGAGGAGACAGACTGATGAATGAACCTGTTTTTATTTTAAAAGGAAATATTATATACAGTAAGGACCTGACGGAATTAGCTGTCTGTGAACACGGGTATCTGGTGTGCCGGAACGGTCTTGCGGAGGGCGTGTACCCTACTTTGCCATTTAAACTGGGAGGCAATCCTATCCATGACTATGGAGATTGTCTCATCATTCCGGGACTTGTGGACCTGCATCTGCACGCGCCCCAGTATTCTTTCCGGGGGCTGGGGATGGACATGGAGCTGCTGGAATGGCTGGAGACGAACACATTTCCGGAGGAGTCAAAGTATAAGGATATAGAGTACGCAAAGAAGGCGTACACGATCTTCGCGGATAATATGAGAAGAAGCGCCACAACCCGGGCGTGTATCTTCGCTACTATCCACAGACCGGCAACTCTGCTTTTAATGGATCTGATGGAGAAGGCAGGGCTTTCCACCTATGTGGGGAAGGTCAACATGGACCGCAACGCGCCGGATTATCTGCGGGAAGAGACGCAGGAGTCGGCAGCGGAGACTCTGGAGTGGATCAAGGATGTGCTCCACAGAAAATATGAGAATACACGTCCCATCCTGACGCCCCGTTTTACGCCCAGCTGTACGGATGAACTGATGGAAGAGTTAAAGAAACTGCAGATGCGGTACGGGCTTCCCCTTCATTCCCACTTATCCGAGAACAGGAGTGAAGTAGAATGGGTCAAAGATTTGTGTCCATGGGCTGAGTTTTACGGCGACGCCTATGACCGGTTCGGGCTTTTCGGGGCAGACTGCCCTACGGTTATGGCGCACTGTGTATACAGCGATGACAGAGAGATCGCACGGATGAAAGAGAACGGGGTCTTCGTGGCCCATTGTCCCGAGTCTAATATGAATGTGTCATCGGGCATTGCCCCTGTGAGAAAATTTCTGGAGGATGGGTTGAATGTCGGGCTGGGAAGCGACGTGGCGGCGGGGTCTACAGAAAATCTCTTCCGGGCCATGGCTCACGCTGTGCAGGCGTCAAAGCTAAGATGGAGGCTTATGGATGAAAACCTTGCTCCGCTGACCGTGGAAGAGGTATTTTACATGGCGACGAAGGGCGGAGGAGGATTCTTCGGGCAGGTCGGAAGCTTTGAGCCGGGATATGAGTTTGACGCGCTGGTGCTGGATGACTCTGGATTATCTCATCCTCAGCCTCTGGATATCAGGAGCAGGCTGGAGCGGATGATCTATCTGGCGGACGAACGTGTGATAAAAGCAAAATATGTAAAAGGCAGAGAGGTTGATCTTTCATGAGCGGAGGTGAGTGTATGAAAGAAAAGGACCATATTATTGGAAAGAGTGTGAAAAGAGTAGATGCTTTCGAGAAGGTTACCGGACGCGCGAAGTATGTGGACGATCTGTGTGACCACAATGTTTATGTGGCGAAGGTGCTCCATTCTGATATCGCCCACGGATATGTGAAATCCGTGGATACATTAGAGGCAGAGAAGATCCCCGGAGTAGTGAAGGTCGTCACCTGCTTTGATGTGCCGAAGAACTATTTCCCCACGGCAGGACATCCGTGGTCCACGGAAGCGGCTCATCAGGATGTGTGCGACCGTCTTCTGCTGACAGACCATGTCAGATTCTATGGGGACGACGTGGCGGCGGTAGTGGCGGAGAATGAGGTGGCGGCCGCACAGGCTGTGCGCGCGATCAAGGTAGAATACGAAGAGCTCCCGTTTGTACTGGACGTACACAGGGCGATGGAGGATGGCGCTCCCCGGCTTCACAAAGATTATCCCCACAATATACTGGCGCACACTTCCATTCGAAACGGCGATTATGAAGAGGCTATGAAAGAACCGGGGCTTACAAAAGTGGAAGGCTGGTATCAGACTCCAACCGTGCAGCACTGCCATATCGAGAATTTCATCTGCTGCGCGTACATGGAGCAGGGCAGGATGGTAGTCATATCTTCCACCCAGATCCCCCATATCTGCCGACGGGTAGTCGGGCAGGCGCTGGGAATTCCATGGGGGCAGGTGCGGATCATTAAGCCGTATATCGGCGGCGGGTTCGGCAACAAGCAGGACGTACTGTATGAGCCGCTGTGCGCGTATCTGAGCATAGTGGTTGGCGGAAGGGCGGTAAAGCTGGATGTATCCAGAGAGGAGACATTTGCATCTACGAGAGTACGGCACGCCATCCATTTTCATATCGTGTCCTATGTGCGCCCGGACGGAACATTCGCGGCGCGCAAGTTCGAGAGCTTTTCTGATCAGGGGGCATACGCGTCCCACGGACACAGCATCGCGGCAAAGGGAATGGGCTGTTTCCCGCAGCTCTATCCATGTCCGAATATCGAGGCAGATACATATACGGTCTTTACAAATAAATCTGTGGCCGGAGCTATGAGAGGTTACGGCATTCCTCAGGCGATGTTCGCCATGGAGAGCCATACAGACGATGTGGCGCGCGCCATGGGCATGTCACCTTATGAGTTCCGCATGAAGAACGTGATGCCCAAAGGGTTTAAGGATAATTTTTCAAAAAATGTCAATTACTACGACAGCTTTCGGGAGTGTATGGAAAAGGGCAGGAAAAAATTCAATTATGACGCCCGCCTGAAAAAATATGCTCATCAGGCAGGAGAGATCCGGCGGGGCGTCGGGATGTCTGTATTCTGGTACAATACTGGAGTGTGGCCCATCTCCCTTGAGACATCAGGGTGCCGCATGGTGCTCAATCAGGACGGAAGTATCCAGGTACAGGTGGGAGAGACGGAGATCGGACAGGGAGCGGACACGGCGTTCGCCCAGATGGCGGCAGAAACAGTGGGAATCCCCTTTGATATGGTGCATGTGATATCTACCCAGGATACGGACGTCACACCCTTCGGAACAGGAGCATATGCATCGAGACAGACCTATATGGCGGGCTTCTCCATCCGTCAGACCGGCCAGCTCTTAAAGGAAAAGATTTTAGAGACGGCACGCGATCTGACAAGGCAGATGAAAGAGAACATAGACATTGTAAACGGGGATATTGTCAGGATTTCTGACGGGGAAGTGCTGATGAGCCTGGGAGAACTGGCGACAGAAAAGCTGTATAGTCTGACGGACAACGGACATCTGACGGCGGAGAGCAGCCACCAGATCAAGAACAACGCATACTCGTTTGGGTGCACATTTGTGGAGGTAGAAGTGGATATCCTCGGCTGCCGCGCTCAGGTGACGGATATGTTAAACGTCCATGACTGTGGAAAACTCATCAATCCCGCACTTGCCGAAGCGCAGGTACACGGAGGCATGAGCATGGGTATTGGCTATGCGCTCTCAGAAAAACTGCTTTTTGATGAAAAGACCGGAAAACCGCTCAACAATAACCTTTTGGACTACAAGCTGTCCACATTTATGGACCATCCGGATCTGAAGGCGGCTTTCATCGAAAATTATGAGCCTACAAGTGCATATGGAACAAAGGCGCTGGGAGAGCCGCCCACCTGTTCGCCCGCCCCGGCGATACGAAACGCCATCTTACAGGCGGCGGGCGTGGCGCTCAATGAGATACCGATGCGGCCGCATCTGTTATTTGATGAGTTTAAAAAAGCGGAACTGATCTGAGAAAGGTGGCGTGATATATGTATGATATGAAAGCACTGTATGAGGCGCAGAGTGTGTCCCATGCTATAGAATTACTAAAAGAGCATCCAAAGGCCCAGATTATTGCCGGCGGAAGCGACGTTCTCGTGCAGATGAGAGAGGGAAAACGCGCGGGCGTGGAACTGGTGAGTATCTACGGTTTGAAGGAACTTCGTGGCGTGAAGATGGAGGAGGACGGAACACTAAGGATCGGTTCTCTGACCAGCTTCTCCCACATCACGAAAGACCCGCTCATCCAGAAGTATATCAATGTTCTGGGGGAAGCGGTGGATATGGTGGGCGGACCTCAGATACGCAACATCGGGACTATCGGAGGGAACACGTGCAACGGCGTTACATCCGCGGATTCGGCATCCACGTTGTTTGCGTGGGACACGGTGATCGAGCTGACCGGACCGGACGGAGTGAGACAGATTCCCATCAAGGATTTCTATATCAAGGCAGGAAAGGTAGATCTGCGCCCGGCGGAGCTTCAGACGGGCATTCTCATACGGAAAGAATCCTATGAGGGATACGCGGGGCATTATATCAAGTATGCCATGAGAAACGCAATGGATATCGCTACCCTTGGCTGTTCTGTCAATGTGAAGCTTTCTGAGGATAAGAAAGCATTTACTGATGTACGTATTGCCTATGGTGTAGCGGGTCCGGTTCCTATGCGTGCCGCTCACGCGGAAGAGGCCGGAAGAGGGCTTCCTGTATCTCCTGAGAGCATCGAGAAGATCGGTGATACGGTTCTTGAAGACGTGACGCCACGCGACAGCTGGCGGGCGAGCAAGGCGTTCCGTGAGCATATCTCAAAAGTGCTGTGTAAGCGTGCGCTCAAAGAGGCTGTCAAAAGAGCGTGCGGAAAGGAGGCATCGTGATGAGTGAGGATAAAGGATTTAAGAAGCAGTATAAACTAGTGCGGTGCCGCATCAATGGCGTGGAGCGGGAGACTATGGTGGATGTGAGAGCTTCCCTGACCGATATGCTGCGCAATGACTACTCTCTGACAAGCGTGAAGAAAGGCTGCGAGGTCGGTGAGTGCGGCGCCTGCAATGTCATTATCAACGGTGAGTGCTTTAACTCCTGCATTTATCTGGCTGTGTGGGCGGATGGCAAAGACATCCGCACTCTGGAGGGGCTCATGGGACCAAACGGGGAACTGTCGGATATCCAGCAGGCGTTTATCGACGAGGCGGCCGTTCAATGCGGATTCTGCACGCCGGGAGTGATTATGAGCGCCGTGGAGATTCTGGAAAATGCAGAGACAACCGGGAAAGAATATACACGGGAAGAGCTGAGGAAGCTTCTGTCAGGACATTTGTGCAGATGCACAGGGTATGAGAATATATTGAATGCTGTGGAAAAGACGATGAAGAAGAGAAAGGGAGAATAGTTATTTTAGGAATATCGGGTATCGACAATGGATGTAAATGAGAATGTGTGAGAGCAGTCAGAAGTTGTCATCAGCGCTTTTATGTGTAAAGAGAAGAAGCTGGAAACGAATTTGTATCATTCCCAGCTTCTTCTTTTTTTATATTCATTTAGGAGTTTGGATTTATCATAGCAAATAGTACTTTTTGCGTCTTTACAGATGGATTCTGGTTCCTGTTTTGCCCAGGATTCCGTCTTTTGCTTTCTCAAGCAGAGTAATCAGCGCCTGTCTGCCAGGCTTGGATTCCGCGAAATCAACAGCGGCCTCTATTTTTGGCAGCATGGAGCCGGGAGCAAAATGTCCTTCGTTGATGTACTGTTTTGCCTCGTCTACTGTGATGTCACCAAGCCATTTCTGCTCCGGTTTCCCGTAATTGACAGCGGCCTTTTCCACAGCAGTGAGGATGATAAGGAAGTCGGCATCCAGTTCTTTTGCCATCAGGCAGCTTGCGAAGTCTTTGTCAATAACTGCGCTGGCGCCTTTTAAGTGATTGCCTTGACGTATAACGGGGATACCGCCGCCGCCGCACGCGATGACAAGATCTCCGGAGTTTACCATGGTGCGGATCGTTCCGATCTCCACGATTTCCTGCGGCTTCGGAGATGCGACCACACGCCGGTAGCCGCGTCCGGCATCTTCTTTCATGATGTAGTCGTATTTCTCTGCCATCATATCAGCCTGTTCCTTTGTCATGAAGCGTCCGATTGGTTTTGACGGGTTTTCAAACGCAGGATCCTCCGGGTCAACTCTTACCTGTGTGATCATGGTCGCTACCGGGATGTCTGTGATCCCTCTGTTCAACAGCTCTTCTCTGAGCGCGTTCTGAAGGTCATAGCCGATGTAAGCCTGACTCATGGCTACGCAGACGGAAAGAGGTGTGTTCGGCTGCTGGGGATCTTCGTGGGTAAGTGCGATCATGGCGTTGTTTACCATGCCGACCTGCGGGCCATTGCCGTGTGCCACAACAACTTCGCAGCCTTCTTCGATGAGGTCTACGATCGCTTTTGAAGTGATCTTCACAGCCTTCATCTGTTCGGGAAGGGTATTGCCGAGGGCGTTTCCGCCAAGGGCAATGACGATACGTTTTTTCTTATCCATAGTGTGCCTCCCGCTTTTTATTCTTTTACAGCGGCGATTGCCTCTACTTCACAAAGAACGCCCTTCGGAAGTGCTTTTACCGCAACGCAGGAGCGTGCCGGTTTTCCTGTAAAGTATTTTGCGTAGACCTCGTTAAATGCCGCGAAATCAGCCATATCTGCAAGGAAGCAGGTTGTTTTGACAACATCTGTAAATTCAGCGCCCTGGCTCTCAAGAAGAGCTTTGATATTTTTCATTACCTGCTCTGTCTGCTCTTCGATAGTCGTTCCGACTACCTCACCTGTCTCGGGTGAGAGTGGAATCGCTCCTGAGAAAAATGCAAGACCATTGTAGACGATTCCCTGTGAGTACGGTCCGATAGCTGCGGGTGCGTTCTTTGTGTCAACATATTTTAACATGATGTATTACCTCCTGATATTTGTGTATTACAGTTCACACATCTGCAAATGGAGTTTCTGTGAACTGCAGCAGTTGTGTTGTTTTCGGGGCAGATATGATGTCTGCCCCGTGTGTGTGCTTAAATATTTTCAGCGGATTTTACTCAAATACGCGCGGTGTTCCTTTTTCTTCCAGCTTCTTAAGAATAGCAGCCGGATCAGCGAACTTCGCAAGGAAGATCATAGCGGCGATGATGTACGGCTTATAGCTTGCTTCTTTGTAAAGCGGATCTCTGTAGCGGTCGAATACGCTCGCGTCAACTTCGCCTTCCTCGCAGCTTACGCCTGTGATGTCAGCCGGCAGACAGTGCATATAGAGAGCCTTGCCGTCCTTTGTCGTCTTCATCAGTTCCTCTGTGCATGCCCAGTCTTTGTGCTGCGCGTTCTGAGCAAGAAGCTCCTGCTCAAGAGTCTTGATTCCGTCGAAGTCGCCGTTTCCGTACAGCTCTGTACGTTTTTCCATTGCCGCGAACGGAGCCCAGCTCTTCGGATATACGATGTCAGCATCTTTAAAGGCCTCTGCCATGTCGTTCGTCTTTGTAAATGTACCGCCGGATTTCTTTGCGTTCTCAGCAGCTACGGCCTCAACCTCCGGGAATACCTCGTATCCTTCCGGATGAGCCAGTACAACGTCCATTCCAAAACGTGTCATCAGGCCTATGATTCCCTGCGGAACGGAGAGCGGCTTGCCGTAAGAAGGAGAGTAAGCCCATGTCATGGCGATCTTCTTGCCTTTCAGGTTCTCAACACCGCCGAACTCGTGGATGATGTGGAGCATGTCTGCCATTGCCTGTGTCGGGTGGTCGATATCGCACTGCAGGTTTACAAGCGTCGGTTTCTGCTCGAGGATGCCGTCTTTATTTCCCTGTGTCACAGCGTCAACAACTTCGTGCATGTAAGCATTTCCTTTGCCGATATACATGTCATCGCGGATACCGATAACGTCAGCCATGAAGGAGATCATGTTCGCTGTCTCACGGACTGTCTCACCGTGGGCTACCTGTGATTTGCCCTCGTCCAGATCTTGTACCTCAAGACCTAACAGGTTGCAGGCAGAAGCGAAAGAGAAGCGTGTACGTGTGGAATTGTCGCGGAAAAGAGAGATGCCCAGACCGCTTTCAAATACCTTTGTGGAGATGTTGTTCTCTCTCATGAAACGCAGAGCGTCAGCGATAGTAAATACAGCCTCCAGCTCGTCGTCTGACTTCTCCCATGTGAGAAAGAAGTCTCCGTTATACATGTCTTTAAAGTTCAGCGCGTTCAGCTTGTCGATGTAATCCTGTAAAGTTTTCATTTTATTGGTCCTCCTTGATCTTATAAAGATAAATTTTGCTTTGTTATCATACTAAAAGTGCAGTTTCTCGCAGCGGGACACTGCTTCAACGAGTTTTACCCGCAATATGACTTCGGCAGTGCCGCGTATACAGCTGCACATGTCACGAGATCCTGTTTCCATGTCTTCTCGTTCGGTGCATGTGCCTGAGCTTCTGCGCCCGGTCCGAATCCGATGCACGGGATACCGTTTCTTCCCATGATGGACACGCCGTTTGTGGAGAATGTCCACTTGTCTGTCAGCGGACGGGCCTGGCGCATTTCTAGGGTTTCTTCTGCGCCGATTCTCTTGTCGCCGTACAGGGATGTGTAAGCTTTCTCAAGAGCTTTCGTTACTTTATGATCTTTTGGGATCGCCCATGTCGGGAAGTAGCACTCAATCTCGTAAACGCATCCTGTGTAGGATGGACGGTCATAGTTGTACATGGATACGACTACGTCGTCGCCGTATTTCTGTACGCTGGGAAGTGCGCGGATCTCGTCGAGGCAGCTCTCCCATGTCTCGCCGAATGTCATGCGGCGGTCAAGTGATACCGCGCAGGAATCCGCTACAGCGCAGCGGCTCGGGGAGGTGTAGAATATCTGGGATACAGTGACAGTACCACGTCCGAGGAAACGGGCTTCCTCCCAGTCCGGATTGTACTTCGGATTTAACATTTTTACGAGGCCCTTGATCTCTGTCTCGTCAGCGTCGTCGTTTTCGTTTAGGGAACGTACATCCTGAAGGATGTCAGCCATTTTATAGATCGCGTTGTCGCCGCGCTCCGGAGCGGAGCCGTGGCAGGAAACGCCTTTGACATCCACACGGATCTCCATACGTCCGCGCTGTCCTCTGTAGATACCGCCGTCTGTCGGTTCTGTGGAAACTACGAACTCCGGACGGATCTTGTCTTCGTTGATGATGTACTGCCAGCACAGGCCGTCGCAGTCCTCTTCCTGAACCGTTCCGACTACCATGATCTTGTATCCCTCCGGAATGAGGTCGAGGTCTTTGATGATCCTTGCGCCGTATGTAGCAGATACGATACCGCCGCACTGGTCAGACACGCCGCGCCCGCCGATCTCTGTGTCATTCTCATATCCCTCATACGGATCAAACGTCCAGTTCTCGATGTTTCCGATACCTACTGTGTCGATGTGTGCATCGTATGCGATGATCTTGTCGCCGGTTCCCATGTAGCCGATGACATTTCCCTGAGGGTCAATGACTACTTCGTCAAAGTTCAGCTTTTTCATTTCAGCGGCGATGGTGTCAATGTGAGCTTTCTCGTCGCAGCTCTCACCCGGGTTTCTGACGATGGCACGCAGAAATGCGGTCATGTCTTTTTCGTAGCTCTGTGCAGCTTCTTTGATCTTGTTGAAATCCATAATAATCTCTCTCCTTTTTGTGATTTTTGGTATGTTAAATCAACAGGTTACATCTATCGGTTGTTTCCGCCCCAGACGATGGATTCGTACCTCTGCGGATCTGTGTCTCCCTCTGTGGAGAAGAGAAGGACCCTAGAGTTCTCGTCCAGTCCGAGGTGGTCTCTGAGAGGTTTGTACTCATCCATTGTCATGATGCACGCAAGTGTCCCGAAGGGCGCCGCCCCGGATTCCCCGGATGTCACCGGATGGTCGCCTTTGATGGGGGCCGCCAGCATCCTCATGCCTCTTGCCGCTACCCAGTCAGGCGACGCGACGAAGGTGTCTACATGATTCTTTAAGATATCCCATGAGATCGTGTTCGGTTCGCCGCAGGCAAGTCCTGCCATGATGGTGACCATGTCGCCGTTAACGATGCGGATGCCGCCGTCCCCTGCGCATGCGCCTTTGTATAGACAGGCAGCAGCTTCGGCTTCCACAACAATGACCTTCGGCGGATTCTCAGGATAACGGTTTGCGAAGTATCCCTGAACTGCTCCTGCGAGAGAACCAACGCCTGCCTGGATGAAGACATGAGTCGGGCGTTTGCATCCGTAATCGTGGAGCTGGTCGTCAGCCTCCATTGCCATGGTTCCGTATCCCTGCATGATCCACGCGGGGATCTCCTCGTAGCCGTCCCATGCGGTATCCTGTACCATGACACCATTTTCTGTTTTTTCTGCCATCGCGTTTGCCATGCGGACGCATTCATCATAATTGTATTCCTCGATGGTCGCCTGAGCGCCTTCTGCGAGGATGTTGTTAAGTCGTGTCTGCGTGGTGCCCTTCGGCATGAGGACGACTGCTTTCTGTCCAAGTTTATTTGCCGCCCACGCTACTCCGCGTCCGTGGTTTCCATCCGTGGCTGTGAAGAACGTAGCCTGACCGAATTCCTTGCGGAGCTCTTCGGATGTGAGCACATTATAAGGAAGTTCTGATACATCTTTTCCGGTCTGCTTCGCAATGTAGCGCGCCATGGCGAAGGAACCGCCGAGAACTTTAAAGGCGTTCAGACCGAAGCGGTAGGATTCATCCTTTATGTATACTTCTTTGAGACCGAGGTGCGCTGCCATGTGGTCGAGCTTTGCCAGCGGTGTAACTGTGTACTGGGGAAAACTCTCGTGGAATGCGCGGGCTTTTTTCACCTCGTCAAGCCCCATGACCGCGAGCTGGGTGTCGTCGGTCTTCGGCATTTTGTTTACTGCCCATTTGATTGTTTCCATTGTGGAACCTCCTTTAACTTTTATCCATATAGCTATACAATGTGAATTTTGATATCCCGAGCAGGGTGGAGACTTTGTCTCCTGACTTTGTGATGAGGAATGCTCCGGCGTTGTTTAAGTACTGCACTACGGCAACCTTGTCATCCTTATTCATAAGGGCAACGGGCTTTCCGACTTTCGCGATCGCCTGTTCAATGAGCAGGTCCAGAAGTTCGGTCACATTGTGGGTGATCGTCTGCGGAGCACCGGAATTTTGCTCTTCCGCGTCCTCTTCGGGTCCGGTCTGTACCAGGCCGTGGAGTGTATTCTCCATGGCGAGCAGTGCCGTGATGTCATAGTTTATGGAAAAGATATATGCGACCCTGCCGTCGTCATTCCGGATGTAAAGGGTACTGGATTTTAAGATCCTGCCGTCGTCCGTCCGGGTGAGATAAGCGAGCTTATCTTTTACCTTGGCGGGATCAGACCGGAGGGTCTCCAGCACGATCCCCGAAGGGCCGTCCCCGGTATGGCGGTTTGACACATGACCGTTTTCGATATAAACGATAGATCTGTCCAGATCTTTTTTTGTCAGGTCATGGATAACGACCTCGCAGGAGTTTCCGAACTGGGCGGTGAGACCGTGTGCGAGCTGTTTTAAAAATTCAAGTTTATGGACCATTTTTTCACCTGCCTTTTTAAGCGTTAAGCCAGAGAGAAAATGTAAATGTGATGTGTGTCTCTAAACCCATGATAGCATAAAAAAAAGCGCTGTCAACACTTTTTCTAAAAATTTTTTAGGTAATCTAAAAATTATTTAGAATTTGGGTTGCATTTATACACATTTGATGGTATTCTATATGGAGTAAGAGGTATTTATATGCGAAATGCACAGAAAAGCCAGAGGATGTGCAAAAGAAGATGTGTGTAAAATGAATAAAAAAGGAGAAGAAAAGATGCTTGTTTTAGGAAACGGAAAAGTGATCACAAGAGACGCCTCATGTCCGTTCATCGAAGACGGGGCAGTGGCGGTGGACGGCGCCACAATCTGCCGGGTCGGAACCACGCAGGATCTCCGTACGGCATATGCAGGCGCGGAGTATATCGACGCCAAAGGCGGCCTGATCATGCCCGCGTTTATCAATGCACACGAACATATTTACAGCTCGTTTGCAAGGGGGCTTTCTATCAAAGGCTACGATCCGTCGGGATTTCTTGATATCCTGGACGGGATGTGGTGGACCATCGACCGGAACCTCACGCTCCATGATACATATTTAAGCGCGATGGCTACTTATATAGACTGTATCAAATGCGGCGTGACGACGATTTTTGACCATCACGCAAGTTTCGGTTCGATCGGAGGCTCCCTTTTTGAGATTGAGAAAGCGGCGAAGGAAGCGGGCGTGCGCTCCTGCCTGTGCTACGAGATCTCTGACAGGGACGGCATGGACAAGTCGAGAGCCTCTGTCATGGAAAATGCGGAATTCATACGCCATGCGTTAAAGGATGACAGCGGCATGATCGCCGGTATGATGGGCATGCACGCGCAGTTCACGATCTCGGATGAGACGATGGAACTGGCGGCTGAGAACAAGCCGGATGAGGTGGGATATCACATTCATGTGGCGGAAGGTATCGAAGATCTGCACCACTGCCTGAAGCACTACGGCAAACGGATCGTGGACAGACTTATGGATCACGGTATCCTTGGAGAAAAGACCCTTCTCGGACACTGTATTTACATTAATCCGCACGAGATGGAATTAATTAAGGAAACAGATACCATGGTCGTACATAATCCGGAGTCCAATATGGGCAATGCCTGCGGCTGCCCGCCGACCATGGAACTGGTACACAGAGGAATCCTCACCGGGCTTGGGACAGATGGGTACACCCATGATATGATGGAGTCCTTTAAAGTGGCAAATGTGCTCCACAAGCATCATCTCTGCGATCCGAACACAGCTTGGATGGAAGTGCCGCAGATGCTCTTTGAGAATAATGCTAAGATCGCCGGAAGATATTTCAAGCCGGAGCTGGGTGTTTTAAAAGAGGGCGCAGCAGGTGATGTGATCATCGTGGCATACGATCCTCTCACTCCGCTCAATGAGAACAATATCAACGGACATCTTGTATTCGGCGTGACGGGACACGATGTTGTCACCACAGTGGCCAACGGAAAGGTCCTGATGAAGGATAGAAGACTGACGCAGATTGACGAGGCAAAGGTCATGGCAGACTGCAGGCAGGCGGCGAAAGAACTGGCGGACAGGATCAACAGCCGATAGGTCGGAAGCTTACATAATAAAAGGAAGGGACCCGGCGCCTAGGCACCGGGGTGAATAAAGGGTGAATACGATGGACAATCAGACAAAAAGAGATAATTCAGAACTGTTTAAATGGGACGGTAAACCGTCCTTTGGACAAATACTTCCGCTGGCGGCGCAGCATGTGCTTGCCGCAGTAGTGGGATGCGTAACCCCGGCGATTCTTGTCGCGAACGCGGCGAATAACGCGGGCGGCAATGTGAACATGGGACTTCTGATACAGGTGTCCCTGGTGTTCGCGGCGCTCTCTACATTCCTGCAGTTATATGGCGGCAGATTCCATCTTGGATCAAATCTTCCGGTTATTATCGGTGTAAGTTTCGCGTATGTGCCGACTATGACAGCGATCGCGGCACAGGCTCAGGATGTGGATACAATCTTCGGCGCAATGCTCGTCGGAGGTGTTGTGGCGGTCATAGTAGGACTGACCATCAAGCAGATACGGAAGGTGTTCCCGCCGCTTGTTATCGGAACAGTTATTTTCGCGATCGGGCTTTCTCTCTATACGACAGCCATCAACTACATGGCAGGTAATTCTTCCAATACATATGAACTGGTCGTAGAGCAGCAGGGCAAGACAGAGGCGCTTGTTTACGGTTCCTGGCAGAACTGGCTCGTAGCTTTCGTAACTCTTGGTATTGTGGTGGCGCTCAACCATTACGGAAAAGGACTGCTTAAGCTGGCATCCATCCTTATCGGACTGATCTGCGGATATATCCTTGCGCTCTGCTTCGGTATGGTTGACTTTTCCGCACTTTCCAGTGCGGGCTGGGTGCAGATTCCCACGCCCCTGGCATTTGGCGTCAGTTTTGATGTGTCGGCGATCATACCGCTGGCGATTTTGTTCCTTGTGAATTCAATCCAGGCGATGGGAGATTTCTCAGCTACCACAAGCGGAGGTATGGATCGCCTTCCTACAGATAAAGAGTTAAACGGCGGTATCATCGGATACGGTATCAGCAACATGATCAGCGCTCTCTTCGGGTGTCCTCCGACGGCGACATACAGCCAGAACGTAGGTATTGTGGGATCAACGAGAGTTGTGGCTAGACGTGTGTTCGCGATGTCGGCGACATTCCTCCTCATTGCGGGCCTGATCCCGAAATTCTCCGCGCTGCTCCGTACAATCCCACAGTGCGTGCTCGGAGGCGCGGTTGCTTCTGTGTTCGCGTCTATTGCCATGACAGGTATCAAGCTGCTCACGACAGAGAAGCTCACATTCAGAAATACTACGGTGGCAGGGTTATCCATCGCCATTGGTATGGGTGTATCCTTAAGCGACGGATGCTTAAATCAGATGACACAGAGCATCCACAGCGCGCTCAATATGAGCATGAGCCTTGAGAGCTTCCAGTCTATCATCAATAATACATTTGCATCATCTCCGGTAGTACTGGCGACCATCTTTGCGGTGATTCTCAATCTGCTGCTGCCAAAAGACAAGCCGGAGGAAAATGCTTAAGACAGAACAAGGCGGATTTTCTTTCGGAGAGGCCGCATTCTGACAGGCATGAAATAGTAGGAGGTAAGACAATGAGTGATATTATGAGGCCTATGACCTTTTCCCAGCTTCTTGACTGGACATTGACAGAACATAAAAAAAGAGGAACTGTGTTTGGTGAGCATCATCCTTATCATGCGGACAGGAAGTTCATGCGGACCATCTTTGAGCGTCCTTTAGAGACGCCGATCGGCCCGGCGGCGGGTCCCCACACACAGCTTGCACAGAACATCGTGGCAGCCTACTATACCGGCAGCCGTTTCTTTGAGCTTAAGACCGTGCAGATCAAGGACGGCGCGGAATTATCCGCGTGCGTCAACAAACCGTGCATCAAGGCAGACGATGAGTGCTACAACTGCGAGTGGTCTACAGAACTGTATGTGCCGGAAGCCATGGAAGAGTACATCAAGGCATGGTTCCTGTGCAAGGTGATTGCCAAAGAATTTGATCTGGGAAGCATGGACGGTTTCCAGTTCAATATCAGCGTAGGCTATGATCTGGCGGGCATCAAGTCCGAGAAGATCGACAATTTCTTAAATACGATGAAGCATGCCCAGGATTCCGAAGTGTTCAAGTCCTGCAAGGCCTGTCTCTTAGAACATGCGGACAGGTTTGAGCATGTGACAAAAGAAGATATCGAGGGAATCTCCGGTGATATCTGTAATTCGGTGACCATCTCCACACTTCACGGATGTCCACCGCAGGAGATCGAGAGGATCGCTATGTACCTGATTACGGAGAAGGGATTCCACACATTTATCAAGTGCAACCCCACGCTTCTTGGGTATGAGTTTGCGAGAAAGACCATGGATGACATGGGATACGACTATGTGGCGTTCGGCGATTTCCATTTTAAGGATGACCTGCAATGGGAGGACGCGGTTCCCATGCTGACAAGGCTGATGGCAGTCTGTGCGGAGCGGAACTTAGAGTTCGGCGTGAAGATCACAAATACATTCCCTGTGGATGTGAAGCAGAACGAGCTTCCCAGCGAGGAGATGTATATGTCAGGGAAGTCCCTGTATCCGCTGTCCATTTCCCTTGCGGCCAAGATGGCGAAAGAGTTCGACGGCAAACTTCGCATTTCTTATTCAGGCGGCGCGGATTACCATAATATCAAGGATATCGTGGAGGCAGGCATCTGGCCGGTGACTGTGGCGACAACGCTCTTAAAGCCGGGCGGATATGACCGTATGGAACAGATGGCGGCGCTGCTTGAGAAAGAAAATGACGTATTCACAGGCGTCAGTGTGGAAGGCTCGGCGAAACTTGCCGAAGACGCGAGGACGAACCCCCATCATGTAAAGGCAGTAAAACCGCTTCCGTCCAGAAAGATGAAGAAAGAAGTGCCGCTCCTTGACTGTTTTGCGGCTCCCTGTAAGGAAGGATGTCCGATTCATCAGGATATCACGGCATATCTGCAGCTTGTAAATGCAGGAAAATACGAGGAAGCGCTGGAAGTGATTACGGAAAAGAATCCGCTTCCGTTTATCACCGGTACGATCTGCTCCCATGCCTGCATGGAAAAATGTACCCGCAATTTCTATGAAGACCCGGTTCATATCCGTAATATGAAGCTGGTCGCGGCGGAGAATGGATACGATTCTTACATGGAGAAACTCATGGCTTCGGCAGTGACAAGAACGGGTAAGGCGGCGGTCATCGGCGGCGGCCCGGCTGGTATGGCAGCAGCCTATTTCCTAAGAAGAGCAGGGATGGAAGTTACCCTCTTTGAGAAGAACGACGCTCTTGGCGGCGTGGTACGCCATGTGATCCCGGAATTCCGTATCCCAGGCAGTTCCATTGATAAAGACGCGGCACTCCTTGAGAAGATGGGCGTGAATATCTGCCTGAACTCTGAGATCACCGAAATTGACATGCTCAAAAACGCAGGATACACAGCAGTGATCGTGGCGGTGGGCGCATACGAGCCGGGCGTGCTCCGTCTGGAAAAAGGAGAACCGGTCAACGCGCTTGCGTTCCTTGCGGATTATAAGGCAAATGACGGCAACCTTGATATTGGAAAGAACGTAGTCGTTATCGGCGGCGGAAATACGGCCATGGATACAGCGAGAGCAGCAAAACGCACAAAAGGTGTGGAGCACACGTACCTTGTGTATAGAAGAACAAAACGCTATATGCCGGCGGATGCCGAGGAGCTTGAGATGGCAGTGGAGGACGGAGTGGAGTTCATGGAGCTGTTAGCGCCTGTGAAGCTGGAGGACGGCAAATTGCTCTGCAAGGTCATGAAGCTGGGCGATTTCGATGCATCGGGCAGAAGAGGTGTTGTGGAGACAGATGAAGAGAAAGAAATTCCGGCGGATACTGTGATCGCGGCAGTCGGTGAGAGGGTTCCCACAGGCTTCTACAAGGCGAACGGCATCAATGTAAATGAGAGAGGGCGTGTCCTTGTCAATGAAGAGACATGCGGGACAAATCTTGCAGGCGTTTATGTGATAGGCGACGGTCTTGGAGGACCGGCTACAGTTGTAGAGGGTATCCGGGACGGACTGAAAGCGGCAGAGGCTGTGATCGGGGAGACGCTTGTGAAAGATATCCCGTCTGCTACAGACGAAGAGAAGATATACGGCAAACGGGGAAATCTGGCTGACATGAAAGAAGGAAGCGAGGAGGCAAACCGCTGTCTCGGATGCTCCGGAATCTGCGAGAACTGCGTGGAGGTATGTCCCAACAGGGCCAATCTCTCGATCCGTGTTCCGGGCATGGAGAGACATCAGATCATCCATGTGGACTACATGTGCAACGAGTGCGGCAACTGCAAGAGCTTCTGTCCGTACGAGAGTGCACCGTATCTTGACAAGTTCACACTGTTCGCGGATGAGAACGATATGGAAGACAGCAAGAACCAGGGATTCACAGTCCTCGATAAAGACGCGGTGAAGTGTAAAGTCCGTTTCTTCGGGGAAACATATGTGTGGACAAAAGGCGAGGAGACAAGGATACCGGAAGGACTGCTCAAACTGATGGAGACAGTCTGCACAGACTATACGTATTTGTTGAGATAAGATTTGATGAAAGAAGGGGTCGGGTATGAAACGATTATTTAAAGGCGGAACAGTGATAAGCGGCGAGGGAATGAGAGAGGTGGACCTTCTTGTAAAGGGAGAGAAGATCCTTGCGGTGGGCGAGGATCTGGAATTTAAGGACGCGGAAGTAGTGGATGTAAGAGGAAAGCTTCTTTTCCCCGGATTTATCGACGCGCATACCCACATGGCGCTGGAAGTGTGCAATACAGTGACCGCGGACGGATTCGACACCGGGACAAAGGCCGAGCTTGCCGGCGGAACGACCTGCATCGTGGATTACGCGACCCAGTATCCGGGAGAGAGCCTTCAAAAAGGGCTTGAGAACTGGCACAAAAAAGCGGACGGGCAGTCCTCCTGTGATTATGCGTTCCATCTGGCAATCACGGACTGGAATGAAGAGATCAGCCGGGAGCTGGGTGAGATTGTTGCAAAGGAGACCATGTCCTTTAAGCTTTATATGACTTATGACACAATGGTGGACGATGAGACTATGTATGAGATCCTTTCGCGTCTCAAAGAGCTGGGCGGGATCGCCGGGGTACACTGTGAGAATCACGGCATTATCCAGGCGCGTCTCAAAGAGGCAGAGAAGAATAAAGGAGGCAGAAAGGATGTCTCAGATTATCCGTGGACCCGTCCAAAGGAAGCAGAGGCAGAGGCGGTGCACCGTCTGCTTGCTATCGCGAAATGCGTGGACACTCCGGTGATCGTCGTGCATTTGAGTACAGCAGCAGGGTATCGTGAGATCCTCAGGGCAAGGGAAGCAGGACAGATTGTCTATGTGGAGACATGTCCCCAGTATCTTGTGATGGATGAGGAGAAATATTCCCTTCCCGCGGAGGAGGCGAGACACTATATGATCGCACCGCCTCTTCGCAGAAAGAAAAATCAGGATGTTCTCTGGCAGGCATTAAAAGAAGGCCGCATACAGACCATCGCCACGGATCACTGCAGTTTTACAAAAAAGCAGAAAATGGCCGGAGCGGACGACTTTTCTAAGACACCGTGCGGCATGCCGGGAGCGGAGGAACGCCCGGCACTGATCTGGCAGTTCGGTGTAAATGAAGGCAGGATCACACCGGAGCAGATGTGTATCTATCTGTCGGAGAATCCGGCAAAGCTCTATCATCTCTATCCGTGGAAGGGCGCGCTTGTACCCGGGGCGGACGCTGATATCGTTGTCTGGAATCCGGGCACAGAGTGGATGCTGACAGCAGATGAGCATCAGTCCGCATGTGATTACTGTCCAATGGAAGGGACAAAGATTCGCGGAAGGGCGGAGCAGGTGTATTTAAGAGGTACGCTGGCCGCAGAGAATGGGAAGATACTTGTGGAGAATGCCGGGATGTATATCCGGCACGGCGCAGAGTAATGATATGGAATTATAAAGAAGGAACACTGTGCGGGGCAGAAACTTTAAAGGAAACGCTTGAGGATACAGCTTCAAAGACCATAAGGGCAGAGCAGTCTGTTCCGGTCATTTCAGTGGTGGGGGCAGGCGGAAAGACGACAGTGCTCCACCGGCTGGCAGAGGAATATACCCGTGCGGGGAGAAAGGTGATCGTCACAACGACGACGCATATCGTGAACGAGGGGAAAGGATACTTCCTCTTAGATCCATCCGTGGAAAAGATAGGAGAATACTTGGAAAAGTTCCGACAGGTTTGGGCGGGTACGCCAGCGCCCGGCGGAAAAATAAAAGGACTTGCAGTGCCTGTATTCAAGGAGATTTTGAAATGGGGTGTTCCGGTACTTATTGAGGCGGACGGCGCAAGGCGGATGCCGCTCAAAGTTCCTGCAGCACATGAGCCGGTGATACCGGAAGAAACGACACATGTCCTGTCTGTATACGGGCTGGACGCGGTGGGAAAACCCTTCAAAGAGGTTTGTTTTCGATCTGAGCTGGCATACCTTATATTGAATAAGAATGATACAGATACAGTTACAGCGGAGGATATCGCGTTTCTTGCCGCCTCAGAACTGGGCGGGCAAAAACAATGTTCCAAGAGAGCCGCGTACACGGTCATTTTAAATAAAGCAGACGATCCGGTCCGAAGAGAGTACGCGCTTGATATATGCAGGATGCTGGTGGCGAAAGGCGTACCGGATGTGATCGTCACATCCTTTGCAGTATGAAAAGGCGCTGCAGAGAAAACAGGACAGGAAGGGCAACGACATGAAGATATTAATCAAAGGTGCAGGGGATCTGGCGACAGGTATCGCCTCCCGCCTCTACGGGGCAGGACATCAGATCCTGATGACAGAGATCGATATACCCCTGACGGTAAGGCGGACAGTGGCCCTGTCAAGAGCTGTCTATGAAAGGACGGCAAAGGTAGAAGAGATGGAAGCCTTCCGCGCAGACTCAAAAGAAGACGCCCAGCGGATTCTTGAGCGGGGGGACATCGCGGTGATGGTGGATTCCGAGGCACGATGCCGCGGATGGTACAGACCGGAAGTAATTGTGGACGCTATTCTCGCCAAGAAGAATCTCGGAACGCAGATCACAGACGCTCCTTTTGTCATCGGAGTAGGGCCCGGCTTTACGGCAGGGAAGGACTGCCACTGCGTGATTGAGACAAAAAGAGGACATACACTGGGCAATATCATCTGGAAGGGCAGCGCCATCCCCAATACAGGAGTACCCGGCAACGTGGGCGGCTATACGAGAGAGCGGCTTATACGCGCATCTGCTGACGGCATCGTGGAACCGCAGACGCAGATCGGCGATTTGGTGGAAAAAGGACAGGTTGTGGCTGTGACTGGCGGACAGCCGGTGTACGCTCAGATGTCGGGGATTGTCAGGGGAATGCTCCAAAGAGGAGTTCCCGTAAAAGAAGGCTTGAAGATTGGCGATATCGACGCCCGGACGGAGGTTTCCCATTGCTATATGATCTCTGATAAGGCGCGCGCCATCGGCGGTGGAACGCTGGAGGCAGTGACAAGGTTCGAGAGGATGAATGGCAGATATGCCATTGTGGTGCTCGCTGCGGGAGCAGGGGTGCGGTTTGGCGGAAATAAGCTGCACACTCTGGCAGACGGGGAGCCTATGTATGAGAAAATGCTTCACAATGTTCAGGCATTTTCGTCATTTCCCGCATATATCGTGACCGGTGATGAGAAGATCGCTGAGGAAGCGAAGAAGCGGGGCATAACACCGGTGCGCAATGACCGGCCCGAAGAAGGGATCAGTCTGTCGCTTAAGCTGGGGCTTGGAGCAGCGACAGGGAGTACCGGAGATGGGGGCGATATTTCCGTTAGAAGTGACTTTTCCAGCAGGGTGAAAGAGCAGCTGAGGGGGGTACTTTTCTCTGTGTGTGACCAGCCGAATCTTACTGTCTCTACCATGCAGCAGATTTTCCGCACTGCGGTCCTGCATCCCGGCAGTATCGTCTGTGCGGGGCATGATGGAAAAGCAGGCAACCCGGTGCTGTGGGATAACAGATATTTCCCGGAGCTCATGGAGCTTTCCGGAGATGTGGGCGGCAGACAGCTCATGGACAGATACAGGGAAAATGTACGCGTCGTGGAGACGGACGAAAGAGAATTAAACGACGTTGACCGTCGGGAAGATATCATTTCGATGTAAAAGAGGCGGCACGCCTCGCATTAGAAATAGCAGGAAAAGGAGAAGGAAGATGGCTCAGAAACATAAGAAAAAAGTGGCTGTCGTGCAGTGCCTGGGCGGAAGCTGCACACAGACGGAGCTTCCACGGGAATCCTATGGTGCGGACTGCGTACAGGCGGCCGCAGAGCATCCGGAAGGGGTCTTAAAATGCCGGTGGGGGTGCATTGGGCTTGGGAGCTGTGTGTCAGCATGCAGGCTGGGCGCGTTACATATCGGAAGCCGGGGGACAGCCGAGGCGGACTGGGAGAAATGTGTCGGCTGTGGGATGTGCGTAAAGACTTGCCCCATGCATTTGATCCGCCTTACGGAACCGGAATACAACATCTATCCCGCCTGTGCGAATGAGAACGCGGGAGCGGAGACGAGAAAAGAGTGCCGGACAGGATGCATTGCCTGCGGAATCTGTGTGAAGGCCTGTCCTATGCAGGCGATTGGTATTGTGGATAACCATGCGGTGATCGATGAGGAAAAATGCATTGTCTGCGGGATGTGCGCGGTCAAATGTCCCCGGGGCGTGATACGGGATCAGAACGGGATACTGACAGTTCAGTAAAGGAAAGGCAGGAGAAGAGGATGAAAGAGAGCTTTTGTTTTACGGTAAACGGAATAGAACGTGTTACAGATGTAGATAAGCCGCTCCTTCGCTATCTGCGGGATGACCTTCATCTACATTCTGTCAAGGACGGATGCAGCGAGGGCGCCTGCGGGACGTGTACCATCGTGGTGGACGGGAAAGCAGTCAAATCCTGTGTCCTGACGACAAAACGTGCGATGGGGAAAAATATTCTCACCACGGAAGGGCTCAGTGAGAAAGAGAAAGAAGCCTTTGTCTATGCTTTTGGGGCAAAGGGCGCTGTCCAGTGCGGTTTCTGTATCCCCGGGATGGTGATGGCAGGGAAAGCCTTGATCGACCGGGTACCGGATCCGACAGAGGAAGAGATCAAAGTGGCATTAAAGGGAAATATCTGCCGCTGTACGGGATATAAAAAGATTATAGAAGGAGTCCAGCTCGCGGCGGCGATTCTGCGGGGCGACGAGCAGATCGACGAAGAACTTGAAAAAGGAGACAGCTACGGAGTAGGCAAGAGAGCCTTCCGGCTGGATGTCCGTGAGAAGGTATTAGGATATGGAGAGTATCCGGATGATGTGGAGATGGAGGGTATGGTCTATGCTTCGGCAGTGCGGTCAAAATATCCCCGGGCACGCATCCTTGACATCCATACAGAGAAGGCAGAGGCCCTTCCGGGCGTACTGGCAGTACTGACTGCGGACGACGTACCCAACAATAAGGTAGGACATCTACAGCAGGATTGGGATGTGATGATAGCTAAAGGCAATATCACCCGCTGTGTGGGTGACGCTATCTGCCTTGTGGTGGCAGAGACAAGGGAAATCCTTGAGAACGCAAAGAAACTGGTGCGCATCGACTATGAGGAGTTAAAGCCTGTGACTTCTATCAGAGAAGCTATGCAGGAGGACGCGCCAAAAGTTCATTCCAAAGGAAACTTGTGCCAGAGCAGACACGTCACAAGAGGAGACGCAAAGACCGCGCTGGCAAATTCGAAATATGTGGTGACTCAGACTTACCGTACTCCGTTTACAGAGCATGCGTTTCTTGAACCGGAATGTGCGGTGGCCATGCCCTATAAGAACGGGGTGAAGGTCTATTCCACGGATCAGGGCGTGTACGATACACGGCATGAGATTTCCATTATGTTCGGGTGGGAACCGGAGAGAGTTGTGGTGGAGAACAAGCTGGTGGGCGGAGGCTTCGGCGGTAAAGAGGATGTCTCCACCCAGCATATTGCGGCACTGGCGGCGGTGAAGGTGCAAAGACCGGTAAAGGTGACGTTTTCCAGACAGGAATCCATTAACTTCCATCCGAAACGCCATGCCATGGAAGGAACATTTACCCTTGGATGCGATGAGAACGGTATCTTTACAGGACTGGACTGTGAAATTTATTTTGACACAGGAGCATATGCGTCATTGTGCGGTCCGGTACTTGAGAGGGCGTGTACCCATTCCGTAGGACCGTACTGCTACCAGAATACGGATATCCGCGGCTTCGGATACTATACGAATAATCCGCCGGCAGGAGCGTTCCGCGGCTTTGGCGTGTGCCAGAGTGAATTTGCCCTTGAATCCAATATCAATCTCCTTGCCGAGAAAGTGGGCATATCTCCATGGGAGATTCGTTACCGCAATGCCATCGAACCGGGAAAGGTGCTTCCGAACGGCCAGATCGCAGACTGTTCCACCGCGCTTAAGGAGACGCTTCTGGCAGTGAAGGATGCTTATGAAAGCAATCCGGGCAGGGCGGGGATTGCCTGTGCCATGAAAAATGCCGGAGTGGGCGTGGGACTTCCCGATAAAGGAAGGGCAAAGATCAAAGTCCATGACGGAAAGGTAGAATTATACAGTGCGGCGTCCGATATCGGGCAGGGCTGCGCCACTGTATTTGTTCAGATGGTGGCTGAGACAACCGGGCTCGGAAGAGAAAAGATACGCAATATGGGAGCCAACTCCGAGGTGGCGCCGGACTCGGGCACGACATCGGGTTCCCGGCAGACACTGATCACAGGTGAAGCGGTCCGCATGGCGTCTGCCGATCTGGCGAAAGCGCTGGAGGAGGCCGGCAGAGATCTCAACAAGCTGGAGGGCTGGGAGACCTTCGCAGAATTCTTTGATCCAACCGACAAGCTGGGCGCGGATGTGCCGAATCCCAAGAGCCATGTGGCATATGGATTCGCCACACACGTCGTTATTCTGGATGATGACGGCAGGGTGAAGGAAGTGTACGCGGCACATGATTCCGGCAAGGTTGTCAATCCCATCTCCATACAGGGACAGATCGAGGGCGGAGTACTTATGGGACTGGGATATGCGCTGACCGAGGACTTTCCGCTGAAAGATTCCGTGCCTCAGGCGAGATACGGGACGCTCGGCCTGATGAGATCTACACAGATACCGGATATTCACGCCATCTATGTGGAGAAGGAAGAGCTTCTTCCCTTTGCGTACGGCGCAAAGGGAATTGGAGAGATCGCTACGATTCCCACCGCTCCGGCGGCGCAGGGCGCGTACTACGCGATGGATCATGTGCTCAGGACAAAGCTTCCCATGGAGGATACATATTATTCTAAAAAGCAGAGAGCCGTGAAATAAAAACAGAAAAAAAGAGGTGAGGCGGATGGAAAAGCAGACGGAGGAGAGAAACGGCATCGGGACGGATGAAGCTTCTTCCATCCGTCCCCGCCTGAAAGTACAGCTTATGGGATCCGAGCCTTTTTTCGGGCCGGGTGTACGGATGCTTCTTCTACATATCCAGGCAGAGGGCTCCGTGCGTGAGGCCTGTGAGAAGATGGGACTGTCATACAGCAAGGGAAGGAAACTTCTCGACCGGGCGGAGCAGGAGCTGGGCTGTACGATCGTCGAGCGCAGCCCCGGGGGAAAGCATGGCGGGAGCGCCTGTGTCAGTGAAGAAGGCCTGCGGCTTCTGGAAAAATATGAAAGGTTCGAAAAAGAACTGACAGAGACGGCGGAGGAAAAGTTCCGGGAGATTTTTGAAAACTGACAGATTATAACATAACTGTGTTCGGCGCAGGAGTTCCGCAGACGTAACTCTTTTAGGCGGAACTCTGTATTTTAAAAGCGATTGCTTTTGAAAAAACAATCGGGTATAATTCTATGGTAGATATAACCAACGAGGAGGACAAACGCATGAAGAAAAAGTTATTGGGAGCAATATTGACAGGAGTGATGATATTTTCCCTGGCAGGATGCTCAGGCGGAAACAATGATTCCGGCGCGGCTGGTAATACAGACGTTCAGGCAGAGGACGCAGATTCTGATGAAGAAGAGACAGAGATTCAGGTGTTTATCGCGGCGAGCCTGAGCACTGTTATGGAGGACCTTGCAAAAAAGTATAATGAGGAGCACCCGAATGTGAAGATCACATATAACGCCGACAGCTCAGGCACACTTCTTACGCAGATCCAGGAGGGATATGAGTGTGATATCTTCTTCTCCGCGGCTCAGAAACAGATGGACGACCTTGAGGCGGACGGGCTCATGGTGGAAGGCACGAGAGCCAATGTAGTCAACAACCAGGTCGTTGTCGTGACACTTAAAGACAGCGGGACGGCAGTGACAGGGCTGGAGGACATTGGCAAGGCGGAGAGCATTGCTCTGGCAGGCGGAAGCGTTCCGGTAGGAAAGTACACGAGACAGGCTTTTGTTAATCTGGGAATGCTCCCGGAGACAGATGACGTGGCGGCGATTACCACAGAGGAAGTGTCGGAGGCCCTTGGCGGCGTTGAGATTAGCGAGCAGGACAACGTAAGCAAAGTGCTCACGGCAGTTGTGGAAGGCTCCTGCGAGGTGGGAACGACTTACTATTCTGATACATACGGGTATGAGGACGATCTGGATATCCTTGAGACTGTAAGCTATGATCTGACAGGGAACGTGATCTATCCGATCGCCCGCGTTGTAAATGAGGAAGCAGACGAGGCGCAGACAGCGGCGGCAGAAGATTTCCTGAAATTCATTCTTTCAGATGAGGCGAAGACCGTGTTTGATTCCTATTACTTTGACACAAATGTAGAATAAAAGGGACATTTATGGAAGAGATCACAGAGATTTTAAAAGAGCTGGACTGGAGCCCGCTGTTCATATCCATGAAAACAGGAGTGGTGGCGACCGTTATTTCTTTTTTTCTTGGGATATTCGCAGCGCGCAAAGTGGTGAAGGCTTCCCCGGGAAAAAAGGCAGTCATTGACGGCATCCTTACTCTGCCGATGGTACTTCCGCCCACAGTGGCAGGCTTCTTCCTGCTCCTTTTGTTCAGCAGACGCAGACCTTTCGGGGAATTTCTATTCGATGAATTCGGATTCAAGGTGGTGCAGACATGGCTTGGCTGTATCATCGCGGCGACAGTGATTGCCTTTCCCCTTATGTACCGCAATGCCCGCGCGGCGATGGAGCAGATCGACACGAATCTGGTGTATGCGGGCCGCACCCTGGGCATGTCGGATACAAAGATATTCTGGAATATCATCGTGCCGACCGCGGGACCCGGAATCGCTTCGGGAACGATTCTGACATTTGCAAGGGCACTGGGCGAGTACGGCGCTACGTCCATGCTGGCGGGAAATATTCCCGGAAAGACAGGAACTATTTCTCAGAAGATCGCCATGGTCATACAGGACGGCGACTATCTGACAGCCGGAATTTGGGTGGCGATCGTTATGATCATTGCATTTATCGTTATATTCCTGATGAACATTATCTCAGGGAAGAAGATGAAGAACATCGGGAGGTGGTAGGGCATGGCGATCAATGTGCGGATCAAAAAGAAGCTGGACAGCTTCCTTTTGGATATCAGCTTTCAGAGCAAATCAAAGCGGATCGGCATCCTGGGAGCTTCCGGATGCGGGAAGAGTATGACGTTAAAAAGTATTGCTGGTATCGAGACGCCGGATACTGGGAAGATCGAAGTGGAAGGACGCGTGCTTTTTGCCAGGGAGGAAAAAGTAAACCTAAAGCCGCAGAAGCGAAACGTAGGATATCTGTTTCAGAATTACGCCTTGTTCCCCACGATGAGCGTGGAGAAAAATATCGCGGCGGGGCTCAAGGGAAGCAGACAGGAAAATGAGAAGCGTGTCCGTCAGATGATAGAGAAATTCCAGCTGTCCGGACTGGAGAAACGTCTGCCCGGACAGCTTTCCGGCGGGCAGCAGCAGAGAGTGGCACTGGCGCGCATTATGGCTTACGAGCCGGATGTGATCCTTCTTGACGAGCCTTTTTCAGCGCTGGATATGTATCTGAAAGACCAGCTTCAGCAGGAACTCATCCAGATGCTTGAGGATTATGGAGGGACGGTCATCATGGTGTCCCATAACCGGGACGAGGTGTATCGGTTCAGCGAGGAACTGCTCGTCATAGATCAGGGCAGGATCGCTGTTTCAGGAGCGACGAAAGAGCTCTTTAAGAATCCGGTCAGTAAGGAGGCAGCGCGCCTTACCGGGTGCAAGAATTTCTCCCGGGCAAGACAGATCGACGCTCATACTCTGGAAGCAAAAGACTGGGGTATTACCCTGCACATCCGGGGACAGATCCCGGAATACACAGAGTGGATCGGATACCGCGCCCATGATTTTGTCCCCGTGTGGGGAGAGCGTGGAGAAAATATGCTGAAAGCCGATATTGAAAGCAGCGCGGTTCTTCCATTTGAACAGAATTATTATCTCTGGCCGGAAGGCGGGAAAACGGCAGAGGAGTCCGATACGCAGGGGCATGTAAACAGGTCAGGCGCGGCAGAGCATGTAAGAGTGCAGAATATCTGCTGGTTTGTGCAGAGAGAGAAACAGTATGTGCTGGAAGAAAGAGGGCTTCCGGATTATCTGGAGATAAAAGAAGAGAAACTGCTATTTCTGCGGTAGGACCGGCGGCAGATGTCTGCCGGGAAGCGCGGAAAACAGCATTGATCCAGCACGCAGCATTCGAAAAGCGGACGGTGAAAAATTCTTGTGTAAAATATCGGAAAAATGTATTTACAGATGGAATCGTCTGTTATATAATGTGCACTTGTGTAGTGGAAAAAGGGTATGTCAAAGGCATATCCTTTTTGAATGGACGGCCGCCGTCCTTTCAGGCGCAAATATACAGAGAGGAGCAACTGAATAATGAGGACCATACAAAATGACATGACAAAAGGAAGTCCTATGAAGATCATCTTAAGCTTTACATTTCCGATCTTTTTGGGGAATGTGTTTCAGCAGTTCTACAATATGGCTGACGCGGTGATCGTCGGAAAATTCGTGGGAACAAAGGCTCTTGCAGCAGTGGGGAGCACGGGAACGATCATGTTTTTGATCTACGGGTTTGTAGTCGGCATGACCGCGGGCTTTACCGTCCTGACCGCGCAGAAGTTCGGCGCCGGGGATATGCAGGCAATGCGCAGCACCGTGGCGGGAGCTTCGATTTTATCTCTTATCATAGGCATCGTCCTGACCGTGGCGTTCATGGTGTTTATGAAGCCGTGGCTTACAGCAATGAACACTCCCGACGATATTTTTGCAGACGCTTATGCGTATATCATGATCATCAGCGGCGGTATACTTGCACAGATGCTCTATAATCTGCTGGCGAGTATCCTGCGTGCTCTTGGAAACAGCAAGGTGCCGTTGTATTTCCTGATTCTGTCCGCGCTGTTAAATATTGTACTGGATCTTGTTTTTATCATTGCTTTCGGCATGGGAGCGGCAGGAGCGGCGGTCGCCACCGTCATTTCACAGGGAGTATCCGGCCTCCTCTGTCTTGTATACATTATCAAAAAAGTGCCTGTGCTGCGTATGGAACGAAAGGACTGGCATCCGTCAGGCCATCTTCTGGCCGTACAGCTTCGGATCGGCATTCCTATGGCGCTTCAGTATTCCATAACAGCAGTGGGTACGATGATGGTCCAGTCTGCTCTCAATATTCTTGGTTCTACTCTGGTAGCGGCGTTTACGGCGGCAAGCAAGATTGAGCAGGTGGTCACACAGGCGTATGTGGCCATGGGGACTACGATGGCTACATACGGTGCGCAGAATATGGGCGCGGGAGATGTGCCGCGCATCAGGAAGGGATTTAAGTCCTGCACAGTTTTGGGGATCGTCTATTCGTTTCTCGCGGCGGCGCTTGTCATGACCGTGGGAAAATACATGACATATCTGTTCGTCTCTGAAGACGCAGGGCTTATCATGGAATCTGTGGATATCTATCTGAAATGTGTAGGCATCTTCTTCATACCACTGGCTATTGTAAATATATACAGAAACGGGATACAGGGGCTTGGCTATGGTATCCTGCCTATGATGGCCGGCGTGGCAGAACTGATCGGAAGAGGCGTGGTAGCGGTCATCGCAGCAGGGCAGAAGAGTTATCTCGGAGTCTGTGTGGCAAGCCCGGCGGCATGGGTGTTGGCCTCACTCCTGCTGATCGGAATGTACTACTATGTAGTGAAGATTGACCTCAAAAAAATATTCCGCGACACAGGCGCAGAATATTAAGAGAGTCTGTATAAAATTAATCAGAAGTCTATGTGAACTTGAGAATATATGTAAATCTTTTAGGCGAAGCCCGGCGGTCATGTATACGAACTATATACACAGCCGCCGTCCTCTTTATGTATGTTCTTATGATAACAGGAAAATGTGAATCAGTTGTGTAAATATATGGAAAAAAGTTTAAAAATTATAAAAAGAAAATAAAACGTCATAAAAATACCGCACGGCATACAGTCAGTGCTGACAGATTTCAGGAGAATCTATGTTTTCCCGATATTTTTCGCATTGTGTGCCGTGCGGTAATCTTTTATTTTAATCTGCTTTTTTTACGGTGTGCATCATTTCCGTTTCAGCTTTTGACCAGCGTTCTTTTCCAGTCTCATATTTTTCAAAAAGCCATGATATCGCCTGATCCATTCCCTCGCCAGTGAGAGGAAAAACGGCGCTTTCCTTTTCGTTGTCCGGAGTCTGTTCAAAACACCAGGGTTCCGGATAGATAAAAACTGTAAAGGTTGTGCTTGCCTTTCCGTCGTCGCCCCGGAAGAGATAGCGCATCCCTCTGTGGCTTCCGGAAAACGGTTCTTTTTTTAATCCCCCTACAGGTATGAGTTTCTTATCAATCATGGTATACTGTTATCCTCTCTTTTTTCTGTACGGTTATTATATCACTGCGCAGCTTTCTCTGCAAATTCCGTTGTCACCAGATCTTCATAAGGAACCCGCTCCTCCAGTTCGCCTGCGCTCTCCAGGATATCCTGAAGCAGATCAAAGCTACTTTCTTCAAAGATCAGATCGCTCTTCCACGTATCCTGCTCGTAGTAGCGCGTTACGATGGTAGTAATCGTCTCCAGATCTGTTTCGGGGAACTGCGGCTCAATGTCGACCGCGATCTCCTCAGGCGTGTGGGACTGTACGTAGTCCATTCCTTTTTGCAGGGCATTGGTGAATCCCTGGATTACATCCGGATTCTCGTCAATATAGCTCTGCTTTGCACTGAACGCAGTGTAGGGAACGTATCCGCTGTCCTCCCCGAGAGACGCGACGACATAGCCCTTGCCCTCGGATTCCAGAGTGGTCGCGCCTGGTTCAAACTCAACTGTGAAATCTCCCTGATCTTCTGCAAATGCAGCGGCAGTGGAGCCAAAGTCGATACTCTGGTTGATCTCAAGATCTGTCTCAGGGTCGATTCCGTTTTCCTTTAAAATATATTCGAATACCATCTCAGGCATGCCGCCCTTTCGTCCGCCGAGCACAAGGTGGCCTTTCAGATCCTCCCATGTGAAATCAGGCATCTCCTCCCGGGCAACAAGGAAGTTTCCGGCACGCTGGGTAAGCTGGGCGAAGTTGACTACATAGTCTGTTGCGCCTTCCGCATAAGTGTAGATGGACGCCTCGGATCCCATGAATCCGATCTCCGCCTCGCCGGAGATGACTGCAGTCATTGTCTTATCTGCGCCAAACGGGGTTCGTAATTCAGGCAGAGACAGCCTATATAAAATCAACATGGTCAATCGTATAATCTGATTTTAAATAGATCTGCCGGACCGTGTTCTTCCAGAAGGATCTTTTGTTTTCGGGTATCAATGACCCGTATATTTCCCCAAAATTCTGCTGAAGGAGCGTCTCAATAAATGAGTAGTCCGGCTCCGGCTCAACGATCACTGCTTTCAGGCTTTCTTTTTCTTTTTCCAGTGCGTCATACTCCCTGCTGTAATAGTCCCATTCAACCCTTCCCTTTTGAAAGAGCAGGTTTAACCTTTCCAGCTCCTTATCAATCTGCTTCTCTGTCCGGGTCGGCGGCATTTTCTTTTTCTGTTGTTTAATCTTTTCCACGCGTATCTTATATGCCTCAAATTCATGCTTCAGATTGTCCAGCAGATAGCTTTCAATAAGATTCTGGCTCAGTTTATGTGTATTAGTGCAGATCCGGTCAAGCATTGCTCTGTTGCATCGGTAATAGCAGTAGTCTCTTTTCTCCCCGGTTTTTCTGTTTATGACTGACCTGCATCCAGTCCCGCACAAGATCTGCCCGCAGGCGGGGCATCGAATCAGTCCGGTAAAGTAGTAGATGCGGCCGGAACGGGCATGCCTTATGTTCTTTTTACTGATCATCTGGAGGCGCGCCCACCGTTCCTCTGAGACGTAAGCAGGGCAATATGGAATCCCACGGTATGTGCCTTTATAGAATTCGCTTGACAGCATAGTGCGAAGCACACTGTATGAGAATGCAGGATCATAGTTCCGCTGCATAAACCGGAGCGTCTGCTGCTTTGACTGGTGCTTTTCAAAGTAATCATAGAAAGCGTTTACCATTTCTTCCTGCTCAGGATCCTTAACCATGCATTTCCTTCCGTTTACGATCCCCACTTTATAGCCGCGTGGCAAGTTAACGCCCCCGAAGATTATTTTGCCCTGGCGGATGGATGCCTCGTTGACAAATTTAATGCGCTCAGACGTGGTATCTACTTCATTCTGTCCGATAGAGAGCACCACATTAAGCTGGAGCCGGCCGTCGCGGGTCTCCATATTGATGCCCGGCTCCGATGCGGATATCCAGCATACTCCGTATTCATCCAGGATATCCTGTACCTTATAGAAGTCGGACATGTTGCGGAACCAGCGATCCAGCCGCCAGAAGAGGATTATATCGATCTTTCCTGCTTTTACATCTTCCAGCAGGGCATGGATCGCTTTCCGTTTTTTAAACTCTTTCCTTGCAGTCTTTCCTTCATCTGCATAGACGCCGGCAACGATCATTCCGTGGTCCTTTGCATAGCACGAGAGATATTCTCTCTGGGCTTCCAGGGACTTTCCGTGTATCATCTGTTCTGAAGTTGAGACGCGTATGTAGATCGCGCAGCGCTTGATCTTTTCTGACATGATATCATCTCCCTTTTGTAATTGTATGAAAGATAAGTACAAAAATAACAGCCAGGCCATGAACTTATGTTCTGGATTGTGCCGGCTGCCTGAAGATGATACAAGATTCCTGTCAAGAAGGCATTTTTTGTGGTGCTGGCAGAAAGATTATACCAGATACCAGCAATCCGGACAATCAGGGGCGCATACATTTTAGAGAGGTGATGCGTGTGAATATCGAAAAGATCATGGAAGTGCTGATCGGACTCCTGGCAGAGCAGGAGGGGGTCAAAATCGAATATACGATAGAGAAACCCGCTTAGGCGGGAAAGAGGAGACGGACAGGCATGAAAGACATGATAGTGGATTTTTATGTAATGAAGATTAAAGACGGAACAATCACACTTGATGATGTTCTTAAACTCTGGAAAGAAAAAGTCAAAACAGAGATGGACGGATAGTGATGTGATGGACATGGAGATCAGAGCGGGACCGTAACAGGTCTTATTTTTGTGCATACCTTGATTAAGGAGAGAGTGTAATGAAAGAAATATTGCTTGAAACCTATACCGCAGCGAGCCCTGTTATCCTGGGATACATCGTATGGCTGCTGAAAAGACAGAACCGGAAGCGGGATGCCAACAGCAAGGGAACCTTGCTTCTGCTAAGAGTACAGCTTATAGAGTATCACAGGGAGTGGATGGAGCGCGGGTATAGCACGAAACACGGGATTGAGAATTTCATGGAGATGTACG
>CAJFQC010000003.1 GCA_904418845.1 uncultured Ruminococcus sp.
CGATGGCGGAGCGGGTGGGATTCGAACCCACGAGCCCGTGAGGACTACCTGATTTCGAGTCAGGCCCGTTATGACCACTTCGATACCGCTCCCTATATGCTCAACCGCCGTTTTTCCCCGCCTTTTTCCGATAGAAAAGGGCTTTGGAAAGAACTGACGGAAAGAACAGCAAACTTATTCAATTTTCGAACCGGGTAAAACCCGCATGGTTACAAGGCTTTTGATGGACGAAACGGACAGCTCCCCGCAGGATTTCGAGTGCGCCCCGTTATGACCACTTCGATACGTCTCCATAAAGTATGCAGTTCCTCATCAAGAGATATCCACGAGTTATAATTATAGCAGAATAAACGCAAAAAGAAAACCCTAAAATTCCAAATCTTTTTTCGACTTTTAAGGTCGAAAATTATCGAATGATTTCTGTTGTATGTCAATTTTCTACATTTTACGATATTATAGGTGTGCTAAAGAACAGGTTGCTCAAATTAGAGAGGGGCATACCGATGAATTATGAAAAAATGATAGTCAATATTCTGGATTCTTTTGGAGTAAACCGTTCGTACACAGGACACACCTATGTCGTCTATGGTCTTCTTCTCATTATTGAGGATCCTAAACGTCTGGAGCTTATCACCAAATCTTTATATCTGAATATTGCCAAACATTATAACACTAACTGGAGCTGTGTGGAGAAAAATATCAGAACCATTGTAAGCTGCGTCTGGGATTCGCATAATACACAGCTGCTCGAAATTATCTTCAACAAATCTAATCGTGATAAGAAACCCACGAATAAAGAATTTTTAAAATATATGTATGACTATATCATGTATTCTCATGAAGATATATCATCTGTCAATGACAGGCTGATCTCCGTTATATGTCCGGTCTCCAAACGGCATTGCGAGGCTCTGAGCACATTTTATATCCGGCTGTCACAGATGATGGATTAAACTTGCCATAATAGAGGGAGAACACAGTCCGTACGACATGTATTCTCCCTGTATTTTCAGTTCGGTTTCCGTATTCAGCAGCAGACTAATATTCACATAGTACGATGACCCGCTGAGGTGTTGTCTGTGCCGGGATACTGAAAGTAGTCGTTGTATAGTAAACCAGCAGTTCCGAATTTTCCGGACTGCATGTATACTGCTGCCCGTTCAGCGTCACAATGTTCGTTGTAGAACCGATGTTCAGCTTCAGTGAATTATCAGATGAAGTCAGATCGTCATCAAAATAATCCAGCTTCACCTGCTGGTTCCGCCGCAAAGTCGTTACCAGCTCCGCCCGGTACTGGGGCGGAAATACCGCCGGAGTAGGAAGGTTTGCATCGTAAAACGCGGCGATCCTCATACCGGGACGAAGACGCACATTGTCAACCACTGTTGTCTCCCCTGTAACGATTACATTTACGATCTTCGAATTACTGACCAGGGATACCATCATGGAACAGCAGGAATCTCCCCTGTCGATCCCGCTTATGATTCCCTCCACACTTTGAAATGTCTCAAATGCCATAACAGAAAGAACTCCTTATGTCTTTCTATTATTCTATGCAGACTTAATGTCTCTGGCTCATATCACTGTATACTTCACAGAATCTTGCCGCAAACGAGACCGGTTCCCCGCTCATATTAAGGTGTGACACATCCCCGATCTTAAGCCCTCTGAAGCACGCGTATCCCTGCTGCCTTTCCTCTGTCACAAGCTCTGTCACCGAAGTCGGCGCCAGCGCCAGATTCTGCCACATGGCAAAGGGGGACTGTCCCCACAAGTGCGCCAGCAGAGCACAGGTGATACCGAAATGACAGAAGAACGTCACAGTTTCTGTATTCTCCTTCTCCACACGGTAGCCGATCCCCTCCCGTCTGTATCCCCGCTGCACAAGGAAATCGTCAAATGCTTTCACTACACGGTCATAGATCTCTACCGTGTCCGAATTGTTGCAGATATCGCAGTCCTTCCATTTGACGCTGTCCATACAATCCTCATGGCTCATCCAATAGGAAGGCGCCACATCCCACACAATACGAGGCACATAGATGCCGTTCTCTTTTTCCGCGGTGGGGTATGCCTTTTGAAGATGCACCGCCTTGTTCAGATCGATCCTCGCCGGGAACTCCCTCAGCCAGTCCAGCGTCTCTGCGCTGCATCCCAATTTCTTTAAGCTGTACGCTGCCGTATCCTGCGCCCTGCCAAGCGGCGACACAAAGCAGGTTCCCATTCTGAGATCCCCAGCTCTAAGAGCAAGCGCCTCTGCCTCTCTGCGGCCTTTCTCTGTAAGCGTATCGTTCACATAATCCGGATCTCCATGCCGGATAAACAGTATCCTCATTCTTTTTCTCCTCCGTAAACTTTCGATGGCATGTCAAGATCGAGCATCCGTGCAAGCCAGCATTTTGCCAGCTCCCGCCAGCATGTGACTTCGTACATGCCAGCCCGGATCTCTTCTTTCTCCGCAGGACTCCACTTCTGTTTCTTCGTCCCATCCAGCTCATGCTCTCTTAAAATCTCTTCCGCTGCTTCCGCCGGAAGACTTGTCCTTCCAGCACGCACCGCCTCCGCCAGAAGACGGATCTGTTCCAGAGTATACGGCTGTCCGTAATCACGCTCAAGCCATTCCTCTGTTGCCACAGACATACCGTGCCGCCCCCCTGAGAATACATGATGCGCGAAGGGAACTTTCGCTTCCCGGCATGCGCGCGCGAAAAGGCAGCTGTTCTCCACCGGAACAGAAGTATCCGTCACAGTCTGCCAGAGAAAGCAGGGAGGCATGTCTTCTGTCACATGTTTCTCAAGAGACATATATTCCAGCTCCGCCGCGTCCGGCTGTTCTCCACACAGCGCCCGGAAAGATTCCTGATTTGCATACTCCCCGGATGTGATCACCGGATAGCAGAGCAGCGCCGCATCCGGCCGTGCCGTTATCGCATCGTAAACGGCATCTGGATCCCGGATATCCTTGTGATGGACGCACAGAGAAGCGCACAGATGTCCACCCGCCGAAAAGCCGCACACCACAAGCCTGCCGGGGTCAATATGGCACCGGCCGCTGTGTCTGCGGAGGATACGAACTGCCCTTGCGATATCAGAAAGGGGCTGCGTCTTAAGCGGCTCCTCCAAATAGTTGACCGTATATGCCAGCACGAACACATTGTATCCCGCCCGGTAAAACTCCATTGCCGGAAGATGCGCTTCCGACGGGGAAGCATACCGGTACGCGCCGCCCGGCGCAATCAGCATTCCCGGCCGTATCTCTTCGTCTTCATGCACATAACTTACCATGAAAGGAACAAAACCGTATGCTCCGGGGTAATTGTACTCTCCGTCTCTCCATATTTGGATCTTCTCACCGATCACTGTTCTCTCCTCCTGTCCTGCTCAGGCATGTTTTATAATTCTACATCTTTGAGATACGGATTCCGTGCTTCATAGAACTTCTCTTCTTCTACAGTCCGGGCCAGCTCCGCATCTATCGGCATCTTTCCGAGCACAGGCACTCCCATCTCTTTTGCCACATCATCAATATGGCTTTCTCCGAACACCTTGATCTCTTTTCCGCAGTCCGGACATTTTACATAACTGTAATTCTCCACAATGCCCAGCACCGGGATCTTCATCTGTTCTGCCATGTTTGCCGCTTTCTTTACAATCATCTGCACCAGATCCTGAGGCGATGTCACAATCACCACTCCATCCACAGGGAGCGACTGGAACACTGTCAGCGGCACATCGCCTGTTCCCGGCGGCATGTCCACAAAGAGATAGTCGATGTCTCCCCACATAACGTCCGTCCAGAACTGCTTCACTACACCGGCAATGATCGGGCCTCTCCAGATGACCGGGGCAGCCTCATCCTCCAGCAGGAGATTCACAGACATGATCCTTGTCCCGTCTTTGGCGACACAAGGCATAATGCTGTCCTCTGTTCCTCTTGCCTTCTCATGGATGCCGTACATTTTCGGGATGGACGGTCCAGTGATATCCGCGTCGAGGATACCCACTGTATACCCCTTTTCTCTCATCATCCTCACAAGAGACGCAGTCACAAAAGACTTTCCGACCCCGCCCTTGCCGCTCACCACGCCGATCACCCTCTTGATGGCGGAATACTGGTTCGCGGGTTCACGGAAATCCGTCTTCTTGCTCGTACAGGAATCCGCGTGGGCGCAGCCCGCGCAAGATTCTTCTGTGCATCCGTTTGTGTTCTGTTCTTCTGACATAATAAATACCTTCTCTCTGAATTTTTCTCTAAATTAAGCAGCGGCTCCCGGTATAATCCCCGCATAGCAGGGCAGACCGCAGCAAGCGGCGGGCCCGGTCCGAATCTGCCGTGCTTCTTCTCGCTGTCCGCTGTGCTTATTATACCACATTTTTCATATGTGAAATACTTTTTTGACATTTCACTCATCGTATCCCAGGCTATGCTGTCTCCCTTGTCACGTCTTTCAGCCATTTATAACTTCGGTACCTTTTATATGTAATCGGGATCTTGATGATCTCATCGCTCATCAGGATTATATAAACGATGGGAACACTCAGTTTGAAGACAAACGCTGCCAGAAACCCGAACAAAATCGAACAGCACCACATCGTCGTCACATCCAGGATCAGTCCAAACCGGGTATCTCCGCCGGAACGGAAGATTCCTACCACCATCGTGGTATTAAAGGACTGCCCGATCACAAAATAGGACATAACAATGAACATGGCGCGCAAGTAACCTTTCGCGGTTTCCGTCAAGGACAGAGCTGCCGCCACTACAGGCGAAACGGCCAGTATGAGTGCGCCGCCGACGGCTCCCATGACGACACTCAGAAAGACAAATTGTTTCGCATACGCCCGCGCGTGTTCGGTCTTCTTCTCTCCGATGGTCTTGCCGAGCTGTATAGCCGCCGCACTGGACAGTCCGAAAGCGACTACTGTCGCAAGCTGCCTCGCCACCTGCGCCACCGAGTTCGCAGCCACCGCCGCACTCCCCATATGTCCGAGAATCGCTGTGTTAGCCGCAGTCCCAAGCCCCCACATGATCTCATTGACGACCACGGGAAAGGCGTATATCATAAAGTCCTTGAATAATACCTTATCTGTATGGATGATATATTTTACACGAAGCTTGATCTCTTTGTTAAATATACGCGCATACCCTGCGACGAGCACCACTTCCAGGATGCGGGCACAAAGTGTTCCCAGCGCCGCTCCCTGTACGCCCATAGCGGGCATGCCAAGCAGCCCGAAGATAAATATCGCGTTTAAGATAATATTGCAGATGAGGGAAAGCAGATATACGACTGTCGCCACGACCACCCGCTCCACACTTCTCATGATATACAGATACGCCTGTGTGACGCCGATCATAATATAGGTAAATGCCACGATTCTCAAGTATTTGATTCCTTCCGCAATCACCTCAGGATCGCTGGTAAATATCTGTATCAGAATCCCCGGTACGGCAAGCGCTGCAATTGTAAAGAGGGCGGTCACGCAGACTGCTGCTTTTACCGCTATGCCGAGAATCTTTTCGATCGTCTTTTTATCCCCTTTTCCCCAATACTGGGCTGTCAGGACCGTAGCTCCTGATGTCAGCCCAAATAAGAACAGGGTCATGATGTACTGAACCTGTCCCGCCAAAGAGGCGCCGGACAATGCCTTCTCTCCTACTGCCCCAAGCATGATAACGTCCGCCGCGGTCACGCCCACATTGATCAGATTTTGCAGCGCCATAGGCACTACAAGGGCAATGACCGTACGATAGAATTTTCCCCACTCGATCCCCAGATCCTCACGTTTTTTTTTACCAAACATATTATAAAACACCGACATACTTCTATTACAGATCTGTATGCCGGCGCCGCTCCTTTCCATATATTATTGCTCTTCATAACGGCATCGGCCCGCGTACTCCGCCGCTATTCCCGGCCGTTAAAGCAGTACGTACACACTTTGCACGGCTCCAGTCCGATGGACGCAATGAGATCATCCAGCCTGTGGAACCGCAGCGTGGTGAAATTCTGTATCCTGCGGATCTCCTCTACCATCTCGGTATATTTGCAGGAATCCGGATTCGCATACTCTTCCAGCGTTTCTTTCGGACAGTTCTCCCCTTCTCTGTCCTGAATGATTCTTCTCGTGATCAGGTCAAGATCTGATTTTGACCGTGAGAAATTCAAAAACTTACAGCCGTACACCAACGGCGGACACGCCGGACGGACATGGACTTCCTTTGCGCCACTTTTATAAAGAAATTCTGTCGTCTCGCGAAGCTGAGTCCCTCTGACGATAGAATCATCGATCAAAAGCAGCTTCTTGTCCTCAATCAGCGCCTGCACAGGGATCAGTTTCATCCGCGCAATCAAGTCTCTCTGACTCTGGTTCGTAGGCATGAAGGATCTCGGCCAGGTAGGCGTGTATTTGATAAACGGCCTTGCATAAGGGATACCAGATTCATTGGCATAACCGATGGCATGCGCCACACCGGAATCAGGCACACCTGCCACAATATCGGGATGCACATTGCCCACATCACGCTTTGCCAGCATACTGCCGCACTTGTAGCGCATCTCTTCTACATTAACACCTTCGTAGGATGAGGTCGGATATCCGTAATATACCCACAGGAAAGAACATATCTTCATCTCTTTGCCTGGCTCTACTAGTGTCTCCACTCCCTCCGGTGTGATAAACGCCACCTCACCCGGTCCTAATTCCTTATAATCCGTGTATCCGAGATTGATATACGCAAAGTTCTCGAAGGAAACGCAGTAGGCGTCCTCCTTCTGCCCGATGACAACAGGAGTCCTGCCATAGCGGTCACGCGCCGCATAAAGTCCGTCTTTTGTCATAATCACGAGCGTCAGGGAGCCGTCCACGATCTCCTGAGCATATCTGATGCCTTCTACAAGGCCCGCTTTCTTGCAGATCAGCGATGCGACTAACTCTGTCGCGTTAATCTTCCCTCCGCTCATCTCCTGAAAGTGAGAATTCCCTTCATTGAATGTCCTTCGCAGCAGTTCTTCCTCGTTGTTAATCTTTCCGACCGTCACGATTGCGAAACTTCCGTGATGAGACTGGATCAGAAGCGGCTGCGGCTCATAGTCTGAGATACAGCCGATACCCAGGTTCCCTTTCATTTCTTCTACATCCCTCTCAAACTTTGTCCGAAAGGGCGAATTCTCTATATTGTGAATCGCGCGGCAGAACTCTCCTTTACCATATGCAGCCATACCTCCTCTTCTCGTACCGAGATGAGAGTGATAATCTACTCCGTAAAAAAGCTCAAGTATACAGTCCTTCTTCGATGCAACGCCAAAAAATCCACCCATATTTTGTGTCTGCCTCCTTCTGTTCTACGTCTGCTCATTAAAAACTAAAAACAAGTAATAGTCCAGCATGCGGAATATGCATACTGAACTATTATACAGGATAAAGGAAATTCGGGGAGTAAGTCAATACCTATCATTTGTTCAATTTCCTTATAAATATAAATAAGTAATAATGCTTAATCACTTTCGGTATTTAGCGCCGTATCGCTCCGCTCCCTTGTCGGCGCCACCATAGCCCCTTAACATTTCACAAGAGTAATTTTCTTTGCCCTTTTCTTTCTTTTGGATTATACTATATCTGTATTGATTTAACGCATCGCCGACAGCAGGCGGCCGTATTCTATCACCAGCAGAGATAAGGGCGCATCCGCGCCAAAAATAATCAAGAATATCCCGTAAATATATATAAGGAGATTACCTATGTCAATGATTTCGCCTAATCTTGTACGTATTTCCGCTCAAGAACTGCAGCCCATTGATACAATATCCGGATTTCAGGTCCGGCCCGGATTCTTCCGCCAGTTCGGAGCCACAGTTATACCCGGAGGAGTGAATTTTGCCATTCAGTCCCACGGGGCGACTTCCTGCGAACTCCTCCTTTTCCACCGGGAGGCAGAGGAACCTTATGCAGTCCTGAAATTTCCCGACAATTACCGGATCGGCTTCTGTTACTCTATGATCGTCTTCGGGCTTGACATCGAGGAATTTGAGTACGCCTACCGGGTAGACGGTCCCTATGACGAAAAGCGGGGATTACGTTTTGATAAAACAAAGATCCTCTTAGATCCCTATGCCCGGGCTGTCACAGGCCAGAGTCGGTGGGGGCATAAAAATAATGCGCGGCACGGATACCGCGCCCGCGTTGTGCGCTCCAATTTTGACTGGGGCCCGCAGCGGCAGACGCCCATCCCCATGGAGGATCTGGTCATCTACGAACTCCATGTGCGCGGCTTTACAAAGGACGACTCCTCAGGGGTAGAACAGCCCGGCACTTTTCACGGTCTGAAGGAAAAAATCCCCTATCTGAAAGAACTCGGCGTCAACGCGGTGGAACTGATGCCTATCTTTGAATTCGACGAGATGCGGGACGCCCGCCTGATTGATGAAAACGAACTGCTGGACTACTGGGGCTACAATCCGGTCAGCTTCTTCGCTCCGAACACAAGCTACTGCTCTTCTCTTGAATATAACCGCGAAGGACTGGAACTAAAAAATATGATCAAAGCACTTCATGAAAACGGGATCGAAGTAATCCTGGACGTGGTCTTCAACCACACCGCCGAGGGAAATGAGTTAGGGCCGTGCTTTTCTTTCAAAGGCTTTGACAATAATATCTACTATATGCTCACACCGGACGGCGGCTATTACAACTTCAGCGGCTGCGGAAACACATTGAACTGCAACCACCCCGTCGTGCAGGAGATGATACTGGACTGTCTGCGCTACTGGGTCATCGAGTACCGCGTGGACGGCTTCCGTTTTGACCTTGCCTCCATCCTGGGTCGCAATGAGGACGGCACTCCTATGAACCAGCCGCCCCTTCTTCGCAGCCTTGCCTTTGACTCCATCCTGGGAAATGTTAAGCTCATCGCAGAGGCGTGGGACGCGGGCGGTCTCTATCAGGTCGGCTCCTTCCCCTCATGGAAACGCTGGGCGGAATGGAACGGCCGCTACCGCGACGATATGCGCTGTTTCCTGAAGGGCGATACGGGCATGGCACGTCTGGCGGCACAACGTATGACAGGCTCCCCCGATCTGTATGATCCTGTATACCGGGGCGGCAATGCCTCCGTCAACTTTCTCACCTGCCACGACGGCTTCACATTGTACGACTTATACAGCTACAACCAGAAGCACAACGAGGCAAACGGATGGAATAACACAGACGGTTATGACGACAACAACAGCTGGAACTGCGGCGTGGAGGGAGACACAGATAACGAACATGTGCTCTCTCTCCGTATGAAAATGATGCAGAACGCCTGCGCTGTGCTCATGTGCAGCCGCGGGACGCCTATGTTCCTCTCCGGCGACGAGTTTGCGGATACCCGCTACGGCAACAATAATCCTTACTGCCAGGACAATGAGATCTCATGGCTGAACTGGTCCCTGCTGAAAAAGAACCGCAGACTTTTCCGTTTCTTTCAGTACATGATCGCCTTTCGGAAAGAGCATCCTGCCATTCGCAAAGATCTGGAGCCCAGTTATATTGGATTTCCCTCCATGAGCCTCCACGGACTCATACCATGGGAACCCGATGCCCCTGAAAATGAGCACATTGTCTGTGTTCTTTTCTCTGGATACAACGACACGGCAGAAAAGGAAGATCTGGTATATGTGGCAGTCAATTCCCACTGGCATCCCGCAGAGATAACCCTGCCGGACCTGCCGGAAGGCTATATCTGGAAGATCGCGGTCAATACAGGCGATCCTGTCTGTCAGACCTTTGAGAAAAAAAATATGCCCACAGCAGGAAAACAGCTTCTGCTCGGAGAACGGTCCGTGATCGTCTTCGCAGGGGAAGCACAGTAGATCAATCATATAACACAAAGGAGTTTTTACTATGATACTAGGTTCACATGTAGGCATGAGCGGCAAAGAAATGCTGCTCGGCTCCGCGAAGGAGGCTGTATCCTACGGAGCGGATACATTCATGTTTTACACCGGAGCGCCTCAGAATACCCGCCGTAAGGAGATCGGCGAATTAAATATCGGCCCGGCGTGGGATTTCATGAAGGAACACGGAATCCGCGGCGTCATTGTCCACGCGCCCTACATCATCAATCTGGGAAACGCAGTCAAACCTGAGACCTTCTCCCTTGCCGTGGAGTTTCTCGCAAAGGAGATCGAGCGCACTGTAAGCTGCAGAAGCCATACCCTGATCCTTCATCCGGGAGCCCATGTGGGCGAAGGCACAGAGACCGGAACCGCCCAGATCATCAAGGGACTAAACGAGGTTCTAAGCTCAGACACAGACTGCTACATCGCCCTTGAGACGATGGCGGGAAAAGGCTCCGAGATCGGCCGTTCCTTTGAGGAGCTTGCGCGTATTTACGACGGAGTCACTCACAATGACAAGCTGAGAGTATGTTTTGATACATGCCACACAAGCGACAGTGGTTATGATATCATCCACAGCTTTGACAAAGTGATGGATGACTTTGACCGTATCATCGGCAAGAGCCAGATCGCGGTATTCCATATAAACGACAGCAAAAATGTACCCGGAGCGGCAAAAGACCGGCACGAGAATATCGGATTCGGCCAGATTGGGTTCGACGCCCTGAATTATATCGTGCATCACCCGGATTTTGAGGATATCCCCAAGATACTGGAGACCCCCTACATCCCTTCTCCGTCAAATCCAAAGAAGTCTTACGCCCCGTATAAATACGAGATCGCAATGCTTCGAAACGGCGTCTTTGACCCGGATCTTAAAAGACGTGTCGTCGCACATAATGAGGAAAAGAACAGCTAAGCGGCCAATGATAAACAAAGTATAAAATCCGCAGGTTCCCTTGACAATTTTCTTTAGACAACATATTATTGTATTATATATATAATACAGTTGCAGGGCGGGGGATATCCCCCGCCCTGCAAGAACCGCCTTAGGCGGTTCTTCGAAAACAGAAAGTGAGATGATCGAATGCCATGGAATCTGGATAACGAACGTCCCATCTATTTACAGCTGATGGAACGGATCCAACACGACATCATCTCCGGCGTCTATAAACCGGGGGACAGACTCCCTTCTGTCCGTGATCTTGCAATGGATGCGGCGGTCAATCCGAACACTATGCAGAAAGCGCTCTCTGAACTGGAGCGCAGCGGCCTTGTGAATTCCCACAGGACGAGCGGACGCTTCATCAGCGACGACCCTCTCCTGATCAAAAAGATGAGGGAGGACATAGCGGGAGAATGTGTCCGTCAGTTTCTTGCACAGATGAAGGATCTTGGATTTGGGGACAGTGAGACGGTGGAGATGCTGGAGAAAACCTTAAAAGGGGGAGAACAATGAGACCAATACTGGAATGTCAACGACTTACCAAAAAATACGGCAGCTTTTTTGCCCTATCTGATCTGAATCTGTCCCTTGAACGCGGACAGATCGTCGGCCTCTTAGGTCCGAACGGAAGCGGGAAGACCACCCTGATCAAACTGATCAACGGGCTGCTCGTTCCCACGGACGGACACATCATGGTAAACGGCCTTGCTCCTTGCCCTGACACAAAAAGGATCGTTTCCTACCTGCCAGATCAGGATTTTCTGGACAGGCATATGCGGGTCAGCGAGATCCTCTCTTATTATCATGACTTCTATAATAATTTCAACACAGAACGTGCTTCCTCAATGCTGGATGCATTAGAAATTGACAGGCGTTCCCGCCTCCAGTCGCTTTCCAAGGGAACAAAGGAGAAGGTACAGCTCGTCCTTGTCATGAGCAGAGACGCGGATCTCTATATACTGGATGAGCCGATCGGTGGGGTCGACCCTGCGGCCCGGGATTATATCCTCAGGACCATGCTTGCCAATTATAATGAAAATGCCACACTGCTCATTTCTACTCATCTGATCTCTGATATCGAGAATATCTTAGATCATGTCCTTTTCTTGAAGAACGGACACCTTGTCCTGAACGCGTCCGTGGACGAGATCAGGACAGAACATGGGAAATCAGTGGATGCTATATTCCGGGAGGTATTCAAATGCTAGGAAAACTTATCAGATATGACTTAAAGGCATCAATGAAGCTCTTCTTTTTATTCCATCTGGTGTTTCTCATTGCCTGCGGGCTCGGACGAATCTGTTTTATCAACCAGATGGATTTTGTAAATTCATCTGCGGAATCCCTTTTAGCTCCGCTCACAATCATTTTATGCCTTGTCACTGTGTTTATTGTAGCAGTCAGTATCTGCTCATGGCTGATGGTCACATTTAGATTCTACCGGAATCTCTTTACAGGAGAAGGATATTTAAGCTGGACTCTGCCTGTTTCAGGGATTCAACATCTCTGGGCAAAAATCATATCCGGCTGCATCCTCATGTGGATTGATACCATTATTATCGGACTCGGCGTGTTTCTCCTTATTTCCGGCAGAAATGTCACAGAAGCCTACAGTCTGGTCGCCGCAGACGCGACAGAGGCTCTCGGTATGACAATCAGCACTTTCTTCTTTTATATATTTTTATTTGTCATGGTTTCATGTATCGCCACTGTTATATCGACCTATTTCTGCATTGCTGTGGGGCAGTTGTTTTCAAACCACAGGGTTCTTTGGGCCGTAGCGACATATTTCATTTTAAGCTTTGTGCTACAGATCGGCACCTTCCTGCTGATGATATTATCCGGGTTCTTCAATCATTATATGAGGTTTTCGGGTACATTCTCTGAACAGCTGACGCACATAATCATTCCGACGGCGTTATTCTCGGTCACCGTAACAGTCGGTGAATATATTGCCACACACTATATCATAAAAAAGAAGATTAATCTTATATGACAAAAAATCCCGAGAGATACAATAAACACTGGGTTTAAGGTATCTCTCGGGAAATGTTCGAAGCGTCTGAACGGAGTCGAACCGTCGCACATGCCTCCGGAGGGCATTGCTCTATCCACTGAGCTACAGACGCATTCCGGCTGCGTTCAAGGAAAACTTATTGTTTCCTTGAACAGCCTTAATTATCCTAGCACAGAACGAGGCAAAAGTAAAGTACTTTTCCATCCTCTCTGTGGTTTGTCTCAGCAATGTGTCTTTCTTCTTCGCAGCCTCCTGTACCCTGCTGCGGCACACGCCGCTGAAACGATCAGGGCCGCAAATGCCGCAGCGGTTACGGCGCCGGTCCCCAGCGCATCTCCTGTAGCAACTGATACTTGAGGTCTTTTTAAGACGGATACCGTCTGTCCTTCATCTTCCATGTCTTCATGAGATGTAATCAGGACATCCCCCTCATAAAGATATTCAAGAACAACGATCTTCTTCCCCGAAAAGAGAGCGAGCTCTATATCAAATTCCATCTCTATGCTCGCCGAGGTATTATCCGCTGTCCATTTCTTTTCCGCTGCAAATGTTTCTCCTTCTGCGGTCAGCGTCTCTCCAGTGTCTGCATCTGCAAGTATCCCCCGCAGGGTATACTCTTTTCCTTCCTCCAGATTTTCCATAACAACTGTATCTGTGATCGTATTTCCTTCTCCTGCGTAAATTTCTTTTGTTCCTGTCTCTTTCCAGACAGCAGTTGTATCCTTGATCTTTGTCCTGTCATTTTCTATCGTAAATTCCATACATGCCTCTCCGTTTATTTTTCCATTGTCATCTACTGTAAATTCAACTATATTATCATTCCTTCGGTATCCCGCCGCACTCTCTGTCTCCCGGATGAAATAATTGCCCGGACGGATATATTTGATGATGATCTGACCGTTCTCGTCCGTCACATGCTCCTTCATGTCGGCCTGTGATTCTTTTCCTTCTTCCACACTGTCTGCTTCCGTCCCGGCGCTTTCCTTACCTTCTGTGGTCTTTTCTGATACGGCAAACCGGACTCCTTCTATTTTCTCTCCTGTCTCATGGTCTTTCTTAGTGATGATGAGCGTGGTCGGCTGGTTTTCCCATTCGATCTTCTCTGTCACAATCTCTGTATTTTGATCCTTATATTTCAACTCTATCTCATAAACTTTTTCATCAAGCGCATAGCCATCCGCCTGATCTGCTTCTCTGACTTCATATTTTCCCAGATGCAGTTTATCCGTGCGGGCTTTTCCTTCTTCATCTGTCACCAGCTCTGCCACGATGGTTCCTGCCTCTGTGCGCACATTCCCCTGTGGCGTCAGGATATCCTCTTTAGCGCATATCTCGAAACGGACGCCGGCCAACGGCTTTTTTGTCTCCCCGTCTGTCTTTATAATGTTGATCCGCCCCATAGCGGGAGTGTCTTTAAATTCTACTGCAAAAGGCTCTGTCCAGTCATGCGCCTTCGTTATTTCAAATTCGAGCAGACTTTCATTCTGCACATACCCATGAGGCGCATGTACTTCCTGAAAATAGTATTTGCCTGCGCTTAGTTTATCCGGCAAGGTAAAACTGCCGCTCTCATCTGTCTGAAATGTATCGTGTATTATTTGCTGAGGATAGTACGTGGTCATCGTGACTGGCTGTTTCTCATGATCAAGGAGCCGGAACTCTGCCCCGGCTATGGGGATAGTCTCACCGGTGTCCGCATCTTTCTTTACCAGTCTGACCGGAGAAAATATCTTCTTATTCTCAAGGATATAATACAGTGTCCGCCCTTCTTCCGATATCGTGATCTCAAAGTCCTCTACCCTCTTTAGTCCGGCGGGAGTATTCTTCTCACTGACCACGTAAGTATCATATACAAGACTTCCTCTGCCTTCTCCATCCACGGGAGTGGCTGCGTACCCATTCTCGTCGGTGATAATCTCTATTGTCTCCCCTGTAGTCCTGGAAGTAAGAGTAAAGCAGATCCCTGCCAGAGATATCTTCTGTTCTTCATTCACATCGTCAGATTCCCGGAATTTTACAAGCCGGAGGCCGCCTCTTACGATCCTCTCGGGAACCTGTGTCGCATGCCACGCTGTATCCGTCTCGCCACCCCCTTCTGAGGTGATCTTCTCTATGAATACTGTTTCATCTGCCAGATATCCCTCCGGGGGTTTCGTCTCTCTGATCGTGACAGTCCCCAACGGAAATACCGTTTGCCCCGCGCTGTTCGTATAAAACTCGTCGCCGCTCACCTTGTATTCATCTGAGAGCCGGATCTCTCCCGCCTCATCCGTCCTGAGCACCCATGTGCGTAACGCTGCCGCGCCCTCTGATGCCGGATCTTTGTCGTGATATCCCGCATAATATCTCACTTCAAATTCCGCTCCGGCCAGTGTTGCCGTTCCCTGCGGCTTACTTTCCCCTGTCTCGGCATCCGCCTTTTTTATGACAAGCTGAGGAGAATGATACTGAGCCCTGTTCACGCACTTGTATTGAAAGACTGTGTTTTCCTCCACTGTGATCTTCTGACGTTTCTCTGATATCGCAAATCCCTGTGGGCTTTCCATTTCCGCGACCTCATAACTTCCAATGGGAATGTTTTCCAATTTTCCGTATCCTCCTGTATCCGTTGTGACCGTCCACAACAGCTCTCCTCCGCCCTGTGCGTAGATCCCGAATACCGCTCCTCCCAGAGAATAGCAGGGATTATTCTCTGTCCAATCCGGTTGATCAGACGTTTTACGGATCTCAATGCCGCCAGTCTTGTCCTTTCCCACACCGCCCATCGTCTGACCACTCCCGTCTACATTGAACAGAACGGCGGAAAAGGACCGGGGCGGATCAGGCAGCGTCTTAAGCATCTCTATCTTCTGTTTCAGTAACTCTGTCACTTGGCTGTCCAATCCTGTAAATGCATTTTCGTTTCCCGAATACAGATAAGAAAGGATACAATGACTCATACAATATTCTTCACCACTGTCCTCCGCGCTTTTCCCCAGAGAGCCAAACTTTTCACGGAACACATCATACCCCGGTCCTCCGTACATATAGTAGAGCCCCTTTCGCACGATCCCGCTCTCAAGCGGCTGAGAGGCATAGCTCCCGGACCCCGGCGTGTCCTCAAGAGGTTCCAGACAGTATGCTGTCCTGCCGTCCGCAGTAAAATAATTGGTGCTGTATGTTCCGTAATAGATCTCTCTTCCGACTATCAGCTCCACACTTTGCCCGTTCTGGGCGAAAGCAGGCCGGATATGTAAAAAAGCGGACACCCATATGATCGTGATCGCGATGGGAAGAAGAAAAGCTCTCCATTCTTTCATATACTTCATCCGATATCCCCTCCCGCCTGCTTTACATTTCTGCCAAGGAATCGTCCGGTGCTTCTCTCATATAGATACACATGATTGCTCAGTACCTCTTCTTCCGCCACCTGCGTCTCATTGATATCCTTTACCATGTCATCCATTTCTTTTCTGCTGATCTCCCGGGTATATGGAACGATCACAACCTCGTGGATACTGCTCGGCAGAATATAGTAATCTCCCTGAAGGATCTCCCCGACGTCTTCCATGATATGCGGGTAAGCAATACAGGCCGCCCCGTAATTTCTCAGACTATTGGACAATACATACATTCCATCTCTTTCCTTTCCAGCTCCTGAAAGAAGATTTTCTGTTTCCGGCATTTGTCCGCAGCCCTTTCCGAGCATCTCTTTCAAAGCATAATCCATGGTCATCATCTCCGCGGGAAGCAGCTTTCTCGCATTTTTTATGGCGTCCTGCCAGAGGGTCTCCGTCCCCACGTTCCACTGCCTCGCATGGTTGTTGGATACAGCCATGACCGCCGTGCTTTCCCCTGTGGCTTCAAAAAGGACATAAAATACGATCGACAGATCAAGAAACATCCTGTGAGGGACTGTAGACAAAAACTTTCTGTTCTTCGCTGTATTGATCAGCTTAAAGACAATCCTGTCCTTCACCCCGTCATAGGTCAGAATCCGGTCGCAGTCCCACGATTCTTCTTTTTTGATGTTCTCGTAGAACTCTATAAGTTCTCCCACAATATATCCCAGCGGTCGCCCTTCAAGATAGCTCTCATAGTATTCCTCCAGATAGATCGTGGGAGAAATATTAACTCCGGGCGTCTCAATGAGTACCCCTGTACGTTCTTTGCCGTTATTTTTTACCGCCGTATGCAGACCGGCCTTAACACCTCCCGTCATTCTCTGATTCATCTGCTTCTCTACCGCGTGTGCAAACTCTTTGTAGTCCATGTTTCTCCTTTCTCAACGCGGTCCATCGTAAATTAAATGAGAAAACCGGTACGAACCGTACCTTCTGAATAAGATAAAACTTTATGAACAATATTATGTGACCTTGATTATAGACGAGCATATAAGAAAAAACAATCTGGAATGTTCCACAAAATACAGCGGGTGATTTTCTTACAGTTTTACCCTCATTTTTATCTGACAGCACCAAAAAAGGATGTACCGCACAAAACGATACATCCTTTGATCTTGCAATTTTGGTAAATATTTTCCCGGAAAATCAATCTTACACTCTTGACAGGTATTCGCCTGTACGTGTATCAATCTTCAGCACATCACCTGGCTCTACAAACAGCGGAACCATAACTGTTGCCCCTGTCTCTACCGTAGCCGGCTTTGTAGCGCCCTGTGCTGTATCTCCCTTGAAGCCCGGCTCTGTCTCTGTGATAGCCAGCTCGACGAACAGCGGAGGCTCAACAGAGAACACATTGCCATTGTGTGAACAGATCTTCACTGTCTCATTCTCTTTTACAAACTTGAGTGCGTCTCCGACAACCTCTGCATTCAGAGCAATCTGATCATATGTCTCCACATCCATGAAGTTATACAGATCACCGTCCTGATACAGGTACTGCATGTCCTTTCTGTCGATATGCGCCTTCGGGAATTTCTCTGTCGGGCGGAATGTCTTCTCAACAACTCCTCCACTGATGATATTTTTTAACTTTGTTCTTACGAAAGCAGCTCCCTTTCCCGGTTTTACATGCTGGAATTCCAGAATCTGATAGATATTCCCGTCAATCTCCACGGTAATACCATTCTTAAAATCTCCTGCTGCGACCATTTATATTCCTCCTTCAATCGCGCGTCTCATCGGACGCTCTATCTTTTGATTTTATACTAATTTTCCCCATTTTTCAATCTTTTTTTATAGAAATGCAGGACAATATTCTCCGCACTCCGCTTGAGGACAATCTGAATCTCCTCCTTGGGATGAATGGGCTTAACAAGAATATTGCGGATTCCCGTGCGCTTTGCTCCCCAGACATCTGTAAAAAGCTGGTCTCCGACAAAGATTGTGTTCGTCCTGTCTGTCCCCATAAGCTCCATGGCGCGGATGTAATTCTTCGTGGAAGGTTTGTTCGCATTGTTGATATAATGGATTCCGATATCCTTGTTAAACATCTTCACGCGCTTCTCCCTGTTATTCGAGAGAAGACATGAGGAAAGCCCGATATCCGAAAGCCTCTTAAAAAGCTTCTTTGCCCTCTCATCCGCGGGCGCACCGTGAGGCACAAGTGTGTTGTCAATATCAAATATAATGCCTCTGTATCCTTCCTCATACAGTTTTTCAAAAGGGATGATGTAAGTGGACGCCACATACTCATCCGGGAAAAATCTCTCAAACATCATTTCTCATCTAACTCCGTAAGCTTGGTGATCAGCTCCTCTGATATCTGAAGGATCGACTTGCCGTCCGTCTGGATGACCACGTCCGCCGCAGCCTCGTATTTTTCCCTGCGCTTCTCCATCAGATCTGCGATGAACTCTACATTATTATTATCCTTAAGAAGCGGCCTGTCATTGCTGTCCTTGACTCTGTCGTAAATGGTCTCCGGGCTGGCCGTAAGAAGGACCACCCTTCCGTTCTTCTTCATCTCAATTACATTTTCTTCCCTGAGTGCCACGCCTCCGCCGCAGGAAATGATACAGTTCTTTCCTGTCTGCAGCTCCTTTAAAAGGTTTGTCTCAAGGCTGCGGAAATATTCTTCTCCATATGTAGCAAAAATATCCGGGATGCTCATCTCCTCCCGTTCCGCGATCTCCTGATCCATCTCTACCAGCTTCATGTCGAACATCATGCTCAGATAATCCGAGATTGTCGTCTTGCCAGCTCCCATGAACCCGATGAGGACGATATTGTAAGAGAAGAGCTTTCTCGCCTGTATCCTCTTACTGTTCCTTAGGATACGCTTAAATACGTCCTGTATCTCGTCGCGGTATTTATTGTCCCTGAGTTTCTCATCCAAACGCCTCTGCTGCTTCTGCTCCTGTGCGGGCTGCAGAATCGGCATCCCGTATGTCTCTTTATATGCCATGATCTTTTCAATGATGGCATTTCTCTCCACAAGCGCGTCAATAATCTTATCGTCACAGAACGCGAGCTGCTCGCGGTACATTTCCAGATCGTTCATCTTCGTCCTCCGTTCCCTGTATAATAACTACTATAGTATACCAATTTCCTTTCATGATATCAAGAACGAAGATTCTGCGTTTACAGACTGTAACTTTTCGTCTTTAGTAGAAGAAGAGTTCGAATTCAGACCGTCTTATCAATAGCCTTCCCGACGTTTTCTTTAAACTCCGTCCATGCGTCCTCGTCCTCCACGAAAAACTTTGGGCAGATCTTTCCCGTCACATCATAGTGCCGGATCACGTCATCCTCAGTCAGCCCGAACTTCACGCACAGCCATGCCGTAAGCTGCACGAGAGAGCTGTACGTTTCCTGCGTAAACTTTCCGCTCTCATCGGGATGACATACCTCGATGGACACGGTATCACTGTTCCTTTCATTGGACGCATATGCCACTTCCCATGTGGGAACGCACTGGATGATCTCTCCCTCCAGTCCCACGATGAAATTACTGCTCGCCTGTGTTCCCTGGGAATACTGGAGACTGTTAAAATAATCCCTGTTCTCCTGGGCGGAACTGCCCGGATTCGCCGTATAATGGATGACCACTCCGGTGATATCGTCTGTATTGATCCCTGGTCTGGAATAAGGGTTCACATCAAGGAGCTGAACGTCAAGCTCCGGTTCAGAAGCGTCCACATCCACATGATATGTCCCGTCTGTCATACAGGAGCGCACGCCCAGCACCACGGTCAGTATAAGCAGTACGGCAGCGCCGATAAGGATATACCGGTTTTTAAATATTCTCTTCCGATCCGATTTTCCTGTTTTTGATCTTCCTTTTTTCTTTTTGTATGTATTACTTCTTTTGTTCCCTGTGTATGAATTCATCTGTACGCCTCGCCGTATCGTCCTGCTTCCAGTTTCTGCTGATTAAAAATTATATCACATAAATACTTCTCCGGGATGAAGAAAATGTTATAATTTTATAAACCGCAATACTTTTATTTCTATCCGTGCGTTCTATATTTATTGCAGCATCAGCCAGTTTGCCCGGAACGGCCGCATCAGGTTCCAGTACCAGCCCCCTGTCAGCCCATACTCATTTATCAGATTCCATTTTGCCTCAATGCTCCTCACATCTTCAAACCAGACTACATGCTCCATTCCGTTTTTCCGGTAAGTGAACCATGGGCTCTGCGCCACTGCAGCATACTCGATGACAGCTCCGTTCTCCGCGGCAATATCCACCGCTTCCACATTTCCGACAGTGCGCGCCCTTGTCACGCCGCGCTCATAAGGAAGCTGCCAGTCATACCCATAATTCGGAATCCCCATGATAAGTCTCTCTGCCGGAATCCGCGTCAACGCGTACTCCACCACCTGACGCACTTTATCAAGGGGCGCCACAGCCATGGGCGGACCGTAGGTGTATCCCCACTCATAAGTCATCAGAAACACTGAATCCGCATTCTCCCCGAGCAGGGCATAATCTTCCCCCTCCACCAGAAGCCCCTTCTGGTCATCCGACACTTTAGGCGCCACAGCCACGGACACCCGGTATCCATTCTCATTCATCCTGGCGCGCAGTTTTCCCACAAACTCCGCATACTGGACCCGGTTCTCAGGCAGCACGTACTCAAAGTCAACATCCACTCCCGAATATCCTCTGTCACTCACCGTCTCCAACATCTGCCCGATCAGTTTTTCCTGCACCGCTTCATTTTCCACAAGCACTTTTACAAGCTGATTATTGAACACTCCCTCGGAAAACGGAGTCAGCACCATCAGGGGCTCCGCTCCGCGGTTCCACGCCGTCTCGATCATCCACAGCTCATTCTGGAGAGGAGGAACCAGATCCCCCTCAAACGTAAATCCATAAGAAAATATAAGAAGTTCCTTCAGCGCAGGAAATGTCTGGCCGAGAATTTCCGGTTCAATGAACGGATAAGCATACCCGCCCACTGTCCTTCCCTGCGCCAGATCAGGTTCTTCACCGGGCGCAAGAAGAAGGAGCGCCTGCCCTGGAACAATACGATTTCTGTCTGATATCTGATTATCATAGACGATCTTCCAGACAGGAACTCCCGTCTGACGGGAAATTCCTTCCAGCGTATCGCCTCTTTCCACTACATAGATCAAAAAGTCACCCCCGTGGAGAAGCATATGCTTCCCGGCAGGGGATTATGACATGTGTATTTTCAATTGCTCCCGGCATTTTCCCTCTCTGTCCTTCAGGCTTTCAAAAAACGCGCCCTGCCATCGGAATGAATGGCAGGGCGACTCTTCTCTGATTCGCTAAAATGTTATGTACCGGATGTTAATTTTTCTTATAACCACACTTCGGGCATACGCCGTTCTCGTCCAGAGCAATACCGCACAGCGGACAGCGGTCGATAGCAAGCGACGGTTTGAACTCCTCGGAAGCCGCGTTGACGCCGCTTGTGAAAGTCAGTTTTACAATATTCAGCTTATCTTTCAGAAGGTCGTACACGATCTTGATCATTCCTTCCACTGTCATTGTCTCTTTTGTCACAACAAGGCGACATTCCGGGTAAGCAGTCGCCAAATCTGTCTTGAAAGCCGGTCCCTTCATGACATTGTTAGGCGCGCCGTCCTTAATTCCCTGCTTCTCGTAAACACCGAGAATCGCCGGAAGAAGGGGGTCGTCCTCGCGGAGAATCAGCGCATGGTCAAAGTTTTTCAAAACTTCCCATGCGGTTTTCTGAATCTCATTACATGGGAAAACCATATTTACCCCGGCATTGACAGTGTCCTCAACCTCAATAGTCAGAACGCCTGTGTGCCCGTGCAAATACTGGGCTTCACCTTTAAATCCGTAAAACCGGTGTGCATACTGTAAGTCAAGTGTTGTGATACTTCTCATTTTCATCTCTCCTTTTTCTATTATTTACGGGTTTTTCTGCGCCCGTATGCGCACTTTGTCCAGAGGATGCAGAACATTCCGGACATATGCCCTTGAACACAAGGTCATAACCGCTCAGCTTGAATCCGCCGACGTCTTTCACTGATTTTTCCAAATCCGGAATGTATTCCATATCCAAGTCAAATACCTTGCCGCACTTCAGACATCTCACATGATAGTGGTCGTGGCAGCGATGGTCGAAGTGATCGGCGCCGGAAGGGATCTCCATCTTCCTGATCTCCCCGCTCTCGGAAAGTTCATTCAGATTTCTGTATACCGTTCCTCTGCTGATCGTCGGGTGCTTTTCGGCAACAGCATAATATACTTCCTCCGCAGTCGGATGGGATTTTAGCTGCTGTACGGCTTCCAGTGTCAAAGAACGCTGAATTGTGTTGCGTTTCATAGGAATCAATCTCCTTTTAACATTGTTTCCTTATTGATAATATATCCTATTAAGAATATTATGTCAATAGTGTGTTTAGAAATTTCTGTAAAATATATATTTCTGCCATAAATAGCATACGTCCCATAAATGTCTCCCCTCGCAAAACCGTTCCGCTCTACTTCAAAGATTTGCTCTCAAGAGATATTCCAGGAGCTTTTTATCCATGCCGGAAAGTCTGTATTTTGCAGCTTACGGCAACGTGCGTCAATCGGAAGTGACTGCCGTTTTAAAATGCCGTGCCAGTATATCTTTCCTGCACAGAGAAATAGCTGAATATGTTATCGGACAAAGGTTCTCATTTAATGAGCATGGCATCTCCAAATGAAAAGAACCTGTACCGTTCCCTCACTGCTTCCTCATATGCCGCGAGCACATGTTCTCTTCCCGCCAGAGCTGATACGAGCATGACCAGTGTGGATTCCGGAAGATGGAAGTTGGTGATCAGGGCGTCCAGTATCTTGAACTGATAGCCCGGATAGATAAAGATCTCCGTCCACCCACTGCATGCGCTTAAGCGTCCGTTCTCATCTGCCGCAGACTCGATAGTCCGGCAGCTTGTAGTCCCTACACAGATGACGCGCCCGCCGTTTTCTTTAGCACGGTTGATCTTCCCTGCCGCTTCCTCACTGATCATATAGAATTCGGAGTGCATGTGGTGGTTCTCCACATCGTCCACCTTCACCGGGCGGAACGTCCCCAGCCCCACATGAAGGGTCACCCTGGCAATGTCCACACCTTTCTCTTTGATCTCATCAAGCAGTTCCGGGGTAAAATGAAGCCCCGCCGTAGGAGCCGCCGCAGAGCCGTTGTTCCTGGCATACACCGTATTGTAGCGTTCTTTATCCTTTAACTGATGGGTGATGTACGGTGGCAGAGGCATCTGACCTAACTGATCCAGGATCTGCTCAAAGATCCCCTCGTACTCAAAGCGGATCAGCCTGTTCCCTTCGTCCACGATGTCTACGACCTCGCCCGCAAGAAGCCCGCCGCCAAAACTGATCCTTGTGCCAGGCCTTGCCTTGCGCCCCGGCTTCACCAGTGTCTCCCACACATCGTCCGCGCCTCTCTTTAAGAGCAGCACCTCGATCTTGGCTCCGGTCTCTTCTTTGGCTCCGATGAGACGCGCCGGGATCACCTTTGTGTCATTAATGACCAGGCAGTCCCCGGAGTTCAGATACCCGACGATATCCCGGAATACATGATGCTCCGTCTTCCCAGTCTCCTTGTCAAGGACAAGAAGCCGTGAGGAAGAACGGTCCTCAAGGGGATCCTGGGCGATCAGCTCTTCCGGAAGGTCATAATAAAAATCACTTGTCTTCACAGATATTATCCTTTCTTCGCTATCGCACAAAGTGTCAGGCATCACTTAAAATGCCTGACACCATCTGTTTGCTGTATAATTGTATAGGATCGTGTTATTGTCTCAGCTCGATTCCAAGCTCCTCAAGTCCTTTCAGGATCTTCTGCATCGCTGCAGTCACGTCCGCCTCCTCAAGAGTACGGTCTTTCGCACGGAATACAATAGAGTATGCCACAGACTTAAAGCCGGCCTTGATCTGTGCCCCCTCATACAGGTCGAACAGACGGAAGCTCTCCAGATGCGCACCGCCCTTTTTTTCAATCACATCCTCGATCTGTCCTACAAGGACGCTCTTCGGAACAACCATGCTTATATCTCTTGTAACAGACGGATATTTTGCGACGCCCGTGTACTTCCTGTCAAATGTCGCGTACGGCAGGATCTCTGGCATGTCGATAACTGCAATGTACGCCCGCTCACCGATGCTGTAAGCATCGGCCACCTCCGGGTGCACCTCTCCCAAATATCCCACAACCTTGTCTTTGTAAATGATATTTGCCTGGCGTCCCGGATGAAGATAAGTCTTTCCAGCGTTGGGATCATATCTTTCTCTGTCTTTCATGCCAATCTTCTCAAAGAACTCTTCTACCACGCCTTTTAATGTGAAGAAATCTCCCTCCCCGTACATTCCAAGCGTGAACTGCATCCTCTCCTCGGGAAGTTCAGTCAGCGGAAGAGACTTAGGCAGATAAATGTTGCCCTGCTCATACAGGCGCACGTTTTTATTTCTGCGGCTGTAGTTGGTCGCAAGAGAGGTGAGCATTCCGTTTAAGGGAATGGTTCTCATGATACTGTAATCCTCGCCCAGCGGATTCATGATCTCTACCGCATTGCGAAGAGGAGAATCTTCCGGGAGAAGCAACCTGTCAAATACCTTCGGGCTCTCGAAGGAATAGGTCATTCCCTGGCTGAAACCGCAGAACTCTGCGATATCCCTTGCCGCCTGCTCTACACGCAGCTTGAAGGACAGCTTACCTGTAGTCGACTCTCCTGTAGGAAGAGTTGTGGGGATGTTGTCATATCCATAGAATCTTGCCACTTCCTCTGCAAGATCCGCAAGACAGAACAGGTCATGACGGAATGTAGGCGCGATAACCTCTTTAGTTTTGTCATCATACACAAGGTCAAGCATCTTAAAGTAACCGAGCATTTCTTCTTCCGAAATGTCTGTTCCCAGCATGGCATTGACCTTATCTGCGTCAAAGGGCACTCTTACTGGTTCTTTCTTCTTGCCGTATACGTCTACGATCCCGCCTACGACTTCGCCTGCGCCCATCTCTTCTACAAGCTGGCATGCACGGTCAATGGCTGCCTGTGCGTTGTTGGGATCCAGTCCCTTCTCGAACTTGGCGGATGCGTCTGTTCTCAATCCCACACGTTTGCTGGACTTACGGATGTTCACGCCGTCGAAACATGCCGCCTCGAAAAGCATGGTCTGCACATTGTCTGTGATCATGGAGTTCTCACCGCCCATGATGCCTGCGATGCCGATGGCCTTCTCGCCGTCGCAGATCATCAGCACATCCTCATCCATGGTACGCCCCTGTCCATCCAGCGTCACGAACTTCTCACCGTTTTCTGCCGTCTTGACAACGATATGATGATCCGCAATGGTGTCCAGATCATACGCGTGCATAGGCTGTCCGTACTCTTCCATCACATAGTTTGTGATGTCGACCAGGTTGTTGATCGGACGGATACCCACGGAAGCCAGCCTTCTCTGCATCCACTTCGGTGACGGCTCTATTTTGATGTTCTTCACGACTCTCGCGCAGTAACGGGGGCAAAGCTCTGTATTCTCTACTGTCACCTTTACATAGTCGTTTACATCCTCATCATTTCCTGTGGGTGTCACTACCGGCGGCTTGAACTCCTTGCGGAATGTAGCCGCCGTTTCTCTCGCGATACCGATCACACTGAAACAATCCACACGGTTGGACGTCACTTCATACTCAAAGACAGCGTCGTTTAACCCCAATGCTTCGATAGCGCTTGCTCCGACTTGTGCATCCTCCGGAAAGATATAGATTCCGTACTCCGGCGCTTCCGGGTACATGTCTCTTGTGGAGCCCAGTTCTTCGATGGAGCACATCATGCCGCAGCTCTCCACGCCGCGCAGCCTGCCCTTCTTGATCTTAATGCCGCCTGCTGTCTTCTGTCCCGGTTCATGACCGCCTGCCACACGCCCGCCGTCTAAAACAACTGGGATCTTATCTCCTTCTTTTACGTTGGGAGCTCCTGTCACAATCTGCACTGTCTCTGCACCGATATTCACCTGACAGATGATGAGTTTATCCGCATCGGGATGCTTCTCGATCTTGTCGATCTGCCCGATCACGATCTTCTCAAGATCCGCATCCATCCTTTCATAACCTTCTACCTTTGTCCCGGACAGAGTCATCGCGTCTGTATACTCCTGGGAAGTCACGTCAAGATCCGGAACATATGCTTTTATCCATGATAATGAAGTATTCATTTTCTTGATTCCTTTCCAATTTTAATACTGACTAGAACTGTTTCAGAAAACGGTCGTCGTTCTCATACAAAAGTCTCATGTCGTCGATCTCGTATTTGAGAAGCGTGATACGCTCCAGACCTACGCCGAACGCGAATCCGTTGTACTCCTCTGGATCAATGCCGCACATCTCCAGCACATGAGGATGTACCATGCCGCATCCTAAGATCTCGATCCAACCGGAACCCTTACAGAAACGGCATCCCCTGCCGCCGCACTTGAAGCAGCTTACATCCACCTCGGCGCTGGGCTCTGTGAACGGGAAATGATGGGGACGGAACTTTGTCTTTGTCTCGGGCCCGAACAGCTCTTTTGCAAATACTTCCAGCGTTCCTTTCAGGTCTGCGAAGGAAATGTTCTTGTCGATCACAAGACCTTCAATCTGATGGAAAGACGGTGAGTGTGTCGCGTCTACCTCGTCGGAACGGAACACTCTTCCCGGAGCGATCATACGGATCGGTAGTTTTCCCTGCTCCATCACACGCGCCTGGACAGGTGATGTCTGTGTACGCAGCACAATGTCTTTATTGATATAGAAAGTATCCTGCTCATCCTTAGCCGGATGATCTGCCGGGATGTTCAGCTTCGTGAAGTTGTACTCGTCATATTCTACCTCAGGACCTTCCACAACTTCATATCCCATTCCCACGAAAATGCGCTCCACCTCTTCCAGCACGATGCTGTTCGGATGTCTGTGTCCCATGATATTTTTCTTGGACGGCAGGGTGACATCGATCACCTCTTCTTTCATTTTCTGTTCCCGGATGACTTTTTCCATCTTTGTCTTGTACTCGTTGATCAGCTCTTCGATGGCTGCCCTCGCGTCATTGACAAGCTGTCCTACCTTCGGCCTGTCCTCAGGCGCAACATCCTTCATCCCCTTTAAAACAGCGGTCAGCTCTCCCTTCTTTCCCAGGAAACGGACACGCACGTCATTTAATTTTTCCGGCACGTCCGCCGCCTGAATGAGCGCGGTAGCTTCCGCTTTGATCTGTTCCAGTTTTTCCTTCATCTTTTCTGACTCCTTTCTCAGTTTTTTATATTACAGGATATTCCTGTAATATAAAAAACCCCGTCCCAAAAGGGACGGGGTCAAACTCCGTGGTACCACCCTGATTCCCGCAAGTTCTCCCCGCGGGCGCTCTCATCTGTGTAACGTACAGTATACGGCGCTTCCTACTGCGATTTCACAAGCGCGGCTCACATGCGAAATTCGATTGCCATCTGAACTAAAGAAGACTTTCAGCCGGTGATCCTCTCTCTCTGATAGAAAATGGGTCTCTACTTTACACGGTCATAGCTTTTTTCAAAATTACTCTTTTATTTTATCATATGTTTTCTTTTTGTCAAGCCCGCTTAAGCTTCTGTTAACCGCTAAAGCTCTTTCCCTGGAAGCCCCGGTTCATCCTTTATTGTTTCCCGGAAAAATACCATTTCTTTATCGCGTTTCCGAGCATTCCTCCGCCAAACAAGAAAATAAAGTAAATCCATCCGGACAGAGAAAGGTTTGCAATCGGGCTGTAGAGCGCTCCTACATTACATCCGTTGGAAAGCCTCGTACCCACTCCCATAAGAAGTCCTCCAATGACATAGATCAAAATTTCTTTCGGAGTGATCTTCAGTCCTGCTTTGAACTGCTTGGTGAACATTCCCATCATCAGGCTTGCGATCAGCGCTCCAAGGATAATGCAGACGTTCTGTACGTTCATCGCATTCTCAAAAAACGGCATGGTAAATGATTCCGCTCCCTGCATTGTGAAGCCGGTAATAGATTCGATCGGAACGCCGAACAGAAGAAGCAGGCGTCCGAACCAGTGTCCATACGGAGTGGAAGCTCCCCAGCCTCCTTTTGTTACGATCATGAGAGTAGCGAACAGGATCGTAATAACGACCGCGCCCATTTTCAGCGTCCATGGCTTTGCAAAAACTCGGTAAACTGTTGTCTCGGAAAGCACCGGCACAGATTCGTTGTCTTTTAACACTTCTATCTCCTGTTTCTCCTGCTCGATCTCTGTATCCACTCCAGTATACGTCCCCGCTTTACGGCGCTTGTTTTCATACGATTTTCCAAGTCCCGCAACCAGAAGGCAGAGAATTCCTGTCAGGATCAAAGCTCCCAGATATCCGCTCATTCCGTCGAATTTAAACAGATCCGGAAGAAAAACCCCTGTTTCATAAGATGAGCTATGTACCAGCGTGTCAGTCACCCATCCCTGAGTCGCCTGCAGCGGGAATCCGATGTAAACGCCTACTCCGAAAAAGAAAAGCGTAATGACCGCTCTCGAAGGGCCTGCCACGATATCTGTCAGAACCCCTGACGCACAGCACATACAAAACGCCATACCGATACCGAACATCAACCCGCCGAGAACCAGTCCCAAATTGATCTGATTGATCCACAGACCGTAATTCTCCGAGCCGCCCGCAAAGCAAAGTGCGGCGGTAACAACTGCGCTCATAAAGAACATCATGGTCAGCGCTCTGAGCAACTTCGTAGAACCGGCGTTATACGCCCTGTTAGCGCTCCCCGCAAATCCAAACATTGCACGGGCAAGGGCATATCCCAGACCCAGTCCGACCAGCATTCTGTAAAAGAGGCTGCTGTCTTTCAAAAATGCTCCTCCTGCGATCAGGACGACTACCAGTACGATGATTCCCGCGGTAAATTCTTTCCTGTTGATTTTTCCCATTTTTATCTTCCCTTCTTATCCTGCTTTCTTTCATTTTCCCTGTTTCAGAGGCACACAGCAGACGTCTGCCGGACATTGTGCGCCGTCAGGGAAATGCTGTCAGTTAAAATTATAAGCTGTAACGATCGGTTCCCGTTTCTGGGTCACATCATTGAAATACTCATAGAAACAGATGCCGAGAAAGCTTCCGGAAATATTATACACATTGTGAAAGCCATGTCCCTGAAGAGCCAGAACTGCATTATAACTTCTCTGAGAGCTTCTACAGTGCAGATATACCGGACGATCCTTGGGGATCTCGTCCATGCGCTGGCGGATCTGGCTCAGCGGAATGTTGACCGCCGTCTTGATATGTCCTTGAGCATACTCCGCCGCCTCGCGGACATCGATGATGTACGCGTTGGACTCCACAAGGCCTCTGACCTCATCAACACGTACCTGGCGGAATCTTTTCTGAAGAAGATTGCCTGCCACAAGTCCCGCATGATTTCCTGCGTCTTTCGCCGTGGAAAACGGAGGAGCATAGCAGAGTTCCAGATCCCGGAGATCATCCACCGTGCCGCCGAATTTAATCAATGTTGCTACAATATCCGCCCGTTTTGCCGCGTCGCCTTTAGAGATCACCTGAGCGCCAAGCACTTTTCCTGTCGGGACTTCGTAGACCAGCTTGTAATGAAGCGGGCAGCTTCCAGGCATCAGTCCCACCTTGTCCTGCGGGATCACATAGACAATATCATATGAAATACCTTCTGCCTCACACTGAGCAGCGGTAAGCCCCGTGCTTGCCGCATTGTAATCGAATACTTTGATGCAGCTTGATCCGATGTATCCCGTATTTCTTACCGGCATTCCGTAGATGTGATCTGCTGCAGCACGAGCCTGTTTCTGTGCCGGTCCGGCCAGCGGCAGCATCGTCGGCTTGTGGATCAGTGCATGGAATACCTCGATAGCATCTCCAACTGCATAGATGTCCGGATCATCCGTACAGTAGTTGGCGTCTACTTTGATAGCGCCTCGCGCATTCAGCTCCAGGCCTGCCTCCCGGGCAAGTTTGCTGTCTGGCCTCACACCTGCCGCCATAACAACCGCTTCCGCCTCCACGGTCTTTCCAGATTTCAGCAACATATCAGAACCCTTAAATTCTACAACCTGGTCTCCTACGATAAGATTAACGCCTTTGTCCATCATCTCCTTCTGGAGGATCTGAACCATATCATAGTCATAGGTTTTCAGAATCTGGGGCAATGCCTCCACCATGGACACCTCGTACCCGGCCTCTGTCAGATTTTCCGCCACTTCCACTCCGATAAATCCGCCGCCGACTACTGCTACTTTCTTTGCATTCTTTTCTTTCAGGAACCCATAGAGCAGGGCGATATCCACTACATTTTTCACTACGAAGATCTCTGCGCCTTCAATCCCTTTGACCGGCGGGATAATCGCATTTGCCCCCGGTGCAAGGATCAGCTTATCATAAGACTCTTCATATTCCTCGTTCTTCTGAAGATCTCTGACTTTCACTGTTTTCGCATTTCTGTCGACAGAGAGAACCTCGCAGGAAGTTCTTGCATTGATATTGTACTGGTTCTTGAACTGCTCCGGCGTCATAAGCACCAGTTTCTCGTTTTCATCGATCATTTCGCTCAGTCTGTATGGCAGACAGCAGTTTGAAAAAGAAACATGAGGGCCTTTTTCAAACATGATAATTTCAGACTGCTCATCTAGTCTGCGCAGCCGGGCAGCTGTGCTTGCACCGCCTGCAACTCCTCCAACAATTACATATTTCATTCTCGTATTCCTCCTCTATTTTGGTCATTCATCCGCCGGAGCGGTCTCTCCGGTTCAAACCGTTATTTATTTTTTACCTTTCAAAAACATATGAATAAAAAAGCATGCGCCCGCCGCGATCCAGATGCTGAGGAAGACCAGCGCGGGTCTGCTTAAAGCCGCCGGACTGGACGGAATAATCAGCAGAAGCATAAACAGCAGCCCCAGCAGCGCTCCGACAGCGCCCTGTATCTTGTCGCCTCTGCTTTCCGCAATCCGACAGGTGTTCAGGCAGACATAAAAGTAAGTAACTGCCGCCCCAAAAGAACACATATCCACAATCCATGTGACTACTTCTCTGCCAAAAAAGCAGGCAAAAATACTGATCACTGATACCGCAATGATCGCATTTTTTGAAATTCCTTTTTTCGTTGTTCTGCTGATCCATATAGGCAGGATACTCTGCCGTCCCATCGAGCTGATCAGTTTAGTAGAGCAGATCATAAATCCGTTGATTCCGCCTGAGACCGCGCTGCCAAGTGCAATGACGAGCAGCAAAAAACCAGCCATACCGAGATGTTCAAGCACGCCGCTTCCAAGCGCCCAGTCAAGAGCATAGGCTTTCTCAGGCCCGTAAGCAAGCCCTGTAGAAAAGTTCAGAAGTATGTAACAGCTCATACCGATCAGAAGAGACGCCACCGCCATAAAAGAAGCCTTTCTTCTGCTGATATCCATATCATGTATCAGCTGCGGAACCGCATCGAAACCGATAAAAAGGAACGGAGTAATCGCAACAACCTGCAGAACCTGCCCCAGGTCAAATCCGTTGTGGGCAACATAGTTTTCCCGGAAAGCGTCCATATCTGCCGTAAGCAGCATCCCTGTAAAAACAGCGACCACGCACAGAACTAAAGCAGCCACAATAACGAACTGAACCTTGCCGGACTGTTTGATCCCTTTTAAATTTAAAAACATAAAAAAAAGGACTATGAGCACAGACACAAGAACTTCGCCCGTATAGACCGGATCTCCCGCGATTGTATAAAGATAGCCGAAGTTCAGGACGCCCAGAAGCAGTTTATCGATCACCAAGGGAAATGCCGTTGCATTCAAAGGCACAAGGCTCAAATAGGCAAGAAACAAAAACCATCCCACTATAAAAGCGTTCTTCTTTCCCATAAAAATGAGGATGTAAGAAAATTCCCCGCCTTCGTCAATATTCTGTTTCAGCATGTACCAGTAACTTCTCTCAATGACGATGATGGCCATCGTTCCGCAGAAAAGACCAATTGTCGTATTGATAACTCCTGAATGATAAAGAAACTGACTGCCGGGAAGCATAAAAGAGCCCCAGCCGATAATCGCTCCAAGAAGAATCGCGAATACTTCTCCTGCCCCCAGCTTTTTTTGCATAGCACCTCTCCCTTCCCTGATATTTCATGCTGTGATTATACTATATTTCTAAATTGAATGTCAACGTCACAGCGTCCTTGCCAGTCACTCTGCACCGCCTTTCAGGCGGCAGGAGTCAGGATGCGTGCTGTAAAGTTCCCTGCTCACAATGTTTGTCGCTTTTTTATCAAAATTCCGCGCCAAAAATGCAGGAAAAATGAATAAGGACGCTTCTTCCAGTCCCATTTTCCTGTATCCGGCATATGGCATGCATAAAACCCTGCATCTTTAGCATATCCATTTTTATTGTTAAAAATTACACAATATTTCTTTGTTAAATAATAAATTTTTGTTGACTTTTTACATATTCGATAGATATGATAATGTTGAAGATAAACAAAGCATAGGAAGGAGTGTTCAATCATGAAAGCAAAACTTCAGGAAAAATATCAGTTATTCATTGGGGGGCATTGGAAAGACGCCTCTGACAAAGTCACCTTTAAGACCTTCTCACCCGCAGACGGAGGCCTTCTTGCCGAATGTGCCGAAGCAACGCGCGAGGACGTGGATGAAGCTGTAGTCTCTGCATGGAAGGCATTTGAATCGTGGAAAAATACCACAGTCAGCGAACGCGCCGCGATCTTAAATAAGATAGCAGACATTATTGACGAAAATACCGAGTTTCTCGCAACCGTAGAATCCATGGACAATGGAAAACCAATCCGTGAGACGATGGCTGTCGATATTCCCCTCTCAGCGCAGCATTTCCGTTATTTTGCCGGCTGCATCATGGCGGAGGAAGGAAGCGCCAGCATGCTCGGAAAGGATACGCTCAGTCTGATCCTCAAGGAGCCCATCGGCGTAGTCGGGCAGATCGTACCCTGGAATTTCCCGTTTCTGATGGCCGCGTGGAAGCTTGCCCCCGTTCTGGCAAGCGGATGCTGTACCGTATTTAAGACATCAAGCACGACTCCTTTAAGCGTCCTTGAATTTGCAAAGCTCATCCAGGATGTGATTCCCGCAGGTGTTTTCAATGTCATCACAGGCGCAGGTTCCAAATCCGGCCAGTATATGCTGGAGCACAAAGGCTTCCGCAAACTGGCGTTTACCGGTTCAACGGAAGTCGGCCGCAGTGTCGCCATTGCCGCCGCTGAAAAACTGATCCCGTCCACCCTTGAGCTTGGCGGAAAATCAGCAAACATTTTCTTTAGCGACTGTGACTGGGAGATGGCGATGGATGGTCTGCAGATGGGGATTCTCTTTAATCAGGGTCAGGTATGCTGCGCAGGTTCCCGCGTATTTGTCCATGAGGACATCTACGACAGATTTGTAGAAGATGCGGTACGCCGTTTTGAGCAGGTCAAAGTAGGGCTCCCCCTTGATCCCGAAACACAGATGGGCTCGCAGATCAATAAAGGCCAGATGCAGAAGATCCTCAAATATGTGGAAATCGGAAAAGAGGAAGGCGCGGAAGTGCTCTGCGGCGGATATCAGATCACAGAGGACGGCCTTGAAAACGGGTGCTTTATCCGCCCCACCCTTTTAGGCAATGTAACAAATGATATGCGGGTCGCTCAGGAGGAGATCTTTGGACCGGTGGCATGCATCCTGAAATTTAAGACAGAGGAAGAAGTCATAGCTATGGCAAATGACAGTGAATATGGTCTCGGCGGCGCGGTATGGACAAGAGATATCAACCGGGCGCTCCGGGTTTCCATGGCAATAGAGACAGGACGTATGTGGATAAATACATACAACTCGATCCCCGAGGGAGCTCCGTTCGGAGGCTACAAAACTTCCGGCATCGGACGTGAGACGCACAAGATCATCCTTGAACACTACACACAGATGAAGAATATCATGATCAATCTCGGAGAGGCTCCCACTGGATTCTATCCTGTAAAATGAGCCTTTGATGAAACCTGAAACATCCCCTTCCGAATGCCGGGCAAAAGATGAAGCCTGTCACTAGGAGGGGGAGGTTTTTTTCTGCATATATCCTTCCAGCATCTTACTTTCAAGCCTTTCCACTCTGAAATACTCTGTCTGCCACTTGATGATGGAATCAGAATACTCCTCTGGCGGTCTGCACATCATTATCCCCTTCCAGCAGCGCGTTCAGTTCTCCACCCAGCAGAATGATATACATACTCAGATACAGCCAGAGCATTATGAGGATGATCGTCGTCATACTGCCATACATGCTGGTAAATCCCGTAAAAATGTCCAGATAAATAGAAAATATGAAGGATATGAGCAGCCATCCAAACGCAGTGAATACCGCTCCCGGGAGCTGGCTCCTAAACGTTGCCTTTGCCGTATTTCCCCTGTTGGGAAGAAACTTATACACAAGATCCCAGAACACTGTGAGCACGATCAGCGTCGTAAATGTCCTGATCCTGATGATAAAATCAACCACTTTGCTCAGAAAAGGCACATGCTGGTACACGATCGCGCTGATGCTGTTCCCAAATACCGAAAGCACGAGGGAAAGGATGATCGCCACAAGGAAGATGACAGTGTAAAGAGTTGCCCGCAAACGCAGATAGATATAATTTCTTGTCTCTGTATTCGCATATATGGCGTTCAATCCTGAAGTCACAGACAACACACCTTTGCCCGCAGACCAAAGCGCTACCACGACCATCATGGGGATAGCCGTTCCGGACTGTGAATAGAGCTGAATCACGATACTGCGGATAAAGTATTGTACTGAGTCCGGAAACACCGCCACCACCGCTTTGAGCACATCATCTCGCGTAACCGGGGTAAACTGCACCATCGTCAGAAGCAGAAAAAAAATGGGGATCAGTGAAAGCACAAAAAAATAAGCTGCCTGAGCCGCATAGACACCTGTGTGGTGGGAATTTATAGTCTGTATAATCCTGATTATTTTATGCTTAAGCTTCTTTCCATTCTTCATATCCAAAAACTCTCTGTCCTCTGCCGCACTCCCGCAGCAGGAAATGATCAAACGTTAAAGCGTTAAGCTTTCCTGTTTTTATTTTTTATTTGTTGGAAAAAGCGGTCGTACCAGACGACCGCCCTTATCTTTCGTAATTACCCAAAATGCCGGTCCTGTATTTTGAGTCCTAGCCACAGCTAGGTGGGCAACCGCATCTGCTTTTCTGTCGTCCACTGCATAACGGAGGCCTGACATATTACAGAAATATAGGAATCCCGTTTAAACAAATGTAGGTTCAAAATTACAGGGTTATCGAACATCTCAGGTTGACTTCCTAATTAGCTCTACAAGTATTATACTCTGATTCTTACTTTTTTACAACTGATTCTTTTTTCCATCTGATATTATCCGTCTACTGCTCTGCCTTTCTGTCCGTTTTGCTTATTTAGTTGATCGTCCTCTTTACATATGTCGTATGAAGGATATGATGCGCCTTTTCGCTTCCCGGAGCGCCGAGATACTCACTGTATACTTTCTTGATGGACGGATTCTCGTGAGATTTCCTGATCTTCTTCGCCGCATCGTTGTCGTACAGCGCTTTCGCGCGGATTACCCTTACATCCTCAAAGTTGCGCACCTCCGCGTGTACCTGAGGCTGTCCGCCGCCGTTGACACATCCGCCCGGGCAGCACATAATCTCGATGAAATGATAATCCGCCTCTCCGGCGCGTATCTTATCCATGATAACCTTAGCGTTGGACAATCCGGAAGCCACCGCGATCTTTACATCCATTCCTGCCACGTTGTATGTAGCTTCTTTGATGCCTTCTGTTCCGCGCACTTCCATGAATTCCGGTTTTTCCAGCATCTCGCCTGTCAGCTCTTCAACCGCAGTACGAAGGGCTGCCTCCATAACGCCGCCTGTCGCGCCGAAGATGACGCCCGCTCCTGTGGACTCGCCAAGCGGATCGTCAAATCCTTCCTCCGGCAGACTCCTGAAGTTGATTCCTACCTTGCGGATGAGCCGTGCCATTTCTCTTGTCGTGATAGAGATATCTACATCCGGCACTCCGGCTGCGTACTGGTCGTCTCTCTGAAGCTCAAACTTCTTCGCCGTACACGGCATCACGCTGACGCATACAATATCTTCCGGCGCAATGCCCATCTTCTCTGCGTAATAAGTCTTTGTGATCGCTCCGAACATCTGCTGCGGTGATTTACAGCTTGACAGATGTGCAAGCTGATCCGGGTAGTAGTGTTCGCAGTATTTGATCCACCCCGGTGAACAGGAGGTCAGCATCGGCAGCACGCCGCCGTTTTTCACGCGGTCAAGGAACTCGTGCGCCTCTTCCATGATCGTTAAGTCCGCGCTGAAATTAGTATCGAATACCTTGTCAAATCCGACTCTTCTAAGGGCTGCTGCCATCTTTCCTTCCACATCTGTTCCCATAGGATAGCCGAACTCTTCACCTAATGCCGCGCGTACTGCGGGAGCAGTCTGCACGACCACATGTTTTGTCTCGTCAGCGATCGCCTCAAGGACATCGTCGATATTGCTCTTCTCATAGAGCGCTCCTGTAGGACATGCCGTGATACACTGACCGCATCCCACGCAGCTCGTATCTCCAAGCCCCATCTCGAACGGAGAGCCGATAAATGTTGCGAATCCTCTGTTGTTCGGTCCGATAACGCCTATGCTCTGCACCCTCTCGCACACTGCGGAACAACGGCGGCAGAGAATACATTTATTGTTGTCACGCACCAAATGTACTGCGCTTTCATCCAGCTCATAATGCGGACTCTCACCTTCGAAATAATTCTCGTCTGTCACGCCCATCTCCTGACAGAGCGCCTGGAGCTCACACTGACCGCTGCGCACGCAGGAGAGGCATTTTTTATCATGATTGGACAGAAGAAGCTCCAGCGTTCTTCTTCTGGAATCTAAAAGCTTCTTCGTGTTGGTCTGCACTTCCATCCCCTCAGATACGGGATGCACACACGCCGCCACAAGGTTTCTCGCACCCTTGACTTCCACAACACACATACGGCATGCGCCGATCTCATTGACCTCTTTTAACCAGCACAGCGTGGGGATACGGATACCCGCCGCCTGCGCCGCCTCGAGGATCGTAGAACCTGCGGGTGCAGTTACATTCAAGCCGTTAATCTTTAAATTCACCATTTCCATATTCACTGCCCTCCCTTATTCCTTATAGATCGCGCCAAACCGGCATTTCTCCATGCAGGCGCCGCACTTCAAACATTTCTCCGGGTTAATCATATGTTCTTCTTTTACCTTGCCGATGATCGCGTCAGCCGGGCAGGTTCTCGCACAGAGAGTACATCCCTTACATTTATCTGGATCGATTTTGTACTGCAGAAGATCCTTACAAACTCCTGCGGGACATTTCTTATCTACAATATGGGCGATATACTCATCCCTGAAATATCTCAGCGTGGAGAGCACCGGATTGGGCGCGGTCTGTCCAAGGGCGCACAGGGAGTTGGACTGTAAGTGATAACACAGCTCCTCCAGCTTATCCAGGTCTTCCATAGTCGCCTGGCCCTTGGTGATCTTTTCAAGGATCTCCAGCATACGCCTCGTTCCGATACGGCACGGCGTACATTTACCGCAGGACTCATCTACCGTGAACTCAAGGAAGAACTTTGCGATATCCACCATACAGGTGTCCTCATCCATAACAATCAGGCCGCCGGAACCCATCATAGAACCGATGGCGATAAGGTTATCATAATCAATTGGCACATCCATGTGCTCTGCCGGGATGCATCCGCCGGAAGGTCCGCCTGTCTGGGCCGCCTTGAACTTCTTCCCGTTCGGCACGCCGCCTCCGATCTCTTCTACGATCTCGCGCAGCGTCGTGCCCATGGGGATCTCCACAAGACCCGTGTTATTGATCTTGCCGCCAAGGGCGAATACCTTTGTTCCTTTGGATTTCTCCGTGCCCATGGAAGCGAACCACTCCGGACCATTGACGATGATCTGCGGAATGTTCGCGTAAGTCTCTACGTTATTTAAAATGGTCGGTTTCTGGAACAGACCCTTAAGAGCCGGGAATGGCGGACGCGGACGGGGCTCGCCTCTGTTTCCTTCGATGGAAGTCATAAGAGCCGTCTCCTCACCACAGACAAATGCTCCCGCTCCGAGCCTTAACTCGATATCAAAATCAAATCCGCTGTCAAAAATATTTTTGCCCAGCAGTCCGTACTCTCTCGCCTGGTTGATGGCGATATCAAGACGTTTTACCGCGATGGGGTACTCCGCGCGCACATAGATATATCCCTGGGAAGCGCCGATGGCATATCCCGCGATAGCCATAGCCTCCAGTACCGCATGGGGGTCTCCCTCTAAGATAGAGCGATCCATGAACGCGCCCGGGTCGCCCTCGTCCGCGTTACAGCAGACGTATTTCTGATCCGCTTCATTTGCCGCCGCGAATTTCCACTTCATTCCCGTGGGAAATCCGGCTCCCCCACGTCCTCTTAAGCCGCTGTCAAGAAGTGTCTGGATCACATCCTGTGGCTTCATCTCTGTGAGGACCTTGCCAAGCGCCTCATATCCTCCCGTACCTATGTATTCATCAATATTTTCCGGGTTGATCACGCCGCAGTTTCGAAGCGCCACCCTGTGCTGTTTCTTATAGAAATTCGTCTCGTTGAGCGGGATGATCTTATCTGACTTTGTCGTCTCATCATAGAGAAGACGGGTAACAACTCTTCCCTTCAAAAGATGCTCGGATACGATCTCCGGGATATCATCCTCCTGGACCATAGAGTAAAATGTCCCTTCCGGGTACACGATCATGATCGGCCCTAAAGCGCAGAGCCCGAAGCATCCGGTCTTAACTACGCCGACTTCATCAGAAAGCCCGTTCGCCGAGATCTCTTTCTCCAGTCTCTCTATGATCCTGTGGCTTCCGGAGGAGGTACATCCGGTTCCGCCGCAGACAAGTACGTGTGAACGATACATATTTTCTTGCCTCCTTTTCGTTATGCATTATTATTCTGTGCAGCGCTCAGCGTATATTTGGTCACGATCTGGCCGCCCAGTAAGTGGATACGCAGCACTTCGAGCGCTTTCTCCGGATCCATCTTCACATAAGTCACTTTTTCTTTGCCCGGCTCCATCACTTCCACGATGGGCTCATACTGGCACAGTCCGATACATCCTGTCTGTGTCACGCTGATCCTGTCAGATAAATTCTGCTCCTGAACCGCGTCGGAAAGAGCTGTCAGTACCGGTCTTGCCCCGCTTGCAATCCCGCAGGTAGCCATTCCCACCACCACGCGAGTCTGGTTCTCATTCTCTGCGCGGACTCCGACCTTGCCCTGCATCTTCTCTCTGATCGCGCGTAATTCTTCAAGAGATTTCATAGTAGTCCTCCTTTTCTATATATCGGCTCCTTTGTCCGTCTCCAGTTTGTTCGTCTCCAGATATTCTTTGATGAACGCGGAAACCTGCGCCTCCTTAAAAGAAATATCTTCCCCAAGCACCTCCCGCATTTCTCTTGTGTCCAGTACGAAGCTGTCCTGTCCGTACTCATATGTATATCGGAAATCAATGTGCTCATTGAATACGATCAGCGTCTGGATCGTAGAGCTGATATCACCCAGCGGCATCCTGTCAATATGCGACAGACCGAACACCGCTTTTACTGTTGTTCCCTTCCCTTTTTCTGAATCGATCTGAAAGCTGCCGTCCGTGCTCTCCGCCGCCTGCTTGAAAAACGGAACTCCAAGCCCCACCTTTCTCGTGGTCCTTGTCGTGAAAAACGGATCCTGCACGCTTGCCGCCTGTTCCGGCGTCATTCCGCAGCCGTCGTCCTTGATGATAACGGTCAGCGTATCGTCCTCTGGCTGCACAGACACTATGATCTCCACAAGAGATGCGTCCGCCCGCACAGAATTCTCCGCAACATCCAGAATATTCAGAGAGATCTCCGGCATCATACGCTTACTCGTACTTTGCCAGGATATCGTCCAGATCGTCCACTGTCAGACGTCCATAGACTTCGTCATTAATCATCATGACCGGAGCAAGTCCACAGGCGCCGACACAGCGGCACGCATCCAGTGAAAATTTACCGTCCGGCGTACACTCTCCGCCCACAATGCCCAGTTTTTCCATCAGGGCATTGTAGATATCTCCAGAGCCTTTTACATAACACGCCGTACCAAGACAGACAGAGATTCTGTATCTGCCCTTCGGACTCAACGTGAACTGCGAATAAAATGTCGCCACTCCATAGATCTTCTCCATGGATATCCCCGTCTCGTCCGAGATCATCTTCTGAACTTCGATCGGAAGATAACCGTATATATCCTGTGCTTTCTGCAGGATCGGCATAAGAGCACCTTTGTCATCCTTGAGCTCGCGGATTACTTGCATGAGTGCCTCTTCCTGTTCTTTTGTCCCGGAAAATGGAACTGTTCCTTTCTTAGCTGCCATTCTTCAACCTCCATTTCTCTTCCTTATACGACCGCACATGAACAAGAGTTCGGCAGTCAATAAGATATATTTTGTGCTCATTAGGTTTATGATATCACAAGATATTACAAAATACCACTTGTTTATTATAAACATTTTGTATATATCATACTATTTATTTCAATAGTTGAAATATCTATATTATGCAAAAAAGCCATTTATTGCTTTTTGCATATCCAAATGTTATACTGACCTTACATAATGCACAGTTGTTTCTATGTCCGAAAAACCATTATTTCAGCTGTGCACCCGGCAAAAATATTTTTCAGGAGGGGCTTATGACGATCAAAGAAATGCAGAAAGTCCTGAACGCACAATTTCTTTACGGAGAAGAGCTTGCGGATCTGGACGCACAATTTGTTTTTTCCGCTGATATGATGAGCGATGTCCTCGCTTACTGCGGCAGATGTTCAGTACTCATCACAGGGCTGTGCAACCCACAGGTAGTCCGCACCGCGGAAATGCTGGACATTGTCTGTATCATCTTCGTGCGCGGAAAGATGCCTGATGACAACATGCTTGCCCTCGCCCGGGGGAAGGGCATCTCTATTCTCGCTACAGACCACTACATGTTCACCACATGTGGTATCCTGTATGAAAACGGGCTGCGGGGAGGTGCTTAGATGAGCGATCAGCTTATATTTACTTACGAGATCGACGGTGAAGACTTCACCCGCGCGGGGGAAGCCAGCAGCTCCGTGAAAAACAAGCTTAAAATGCTGGGCGTGGACAGCGACGCTATCCGGAAAGTGGCCATCGCCATGTACGAGGGCGAGATCAATATGGTCATCCATGCGAAAGGCGGAACGATCACAGTGGCCGTCTCCGACGATGATATCACCATGGTGCTTGCGGACAAAGGCCCGGGAATACCGGATATCGACAAAGCCATGCAGGAGGGATACTCCACTGCCAGAGAAGAAGTGCGCTCTCTCGGATTCGGCGCGGGGATGGGTCTGCCCAACATGAAGCGTTTCACAGATGAGATGAAGATCGACACAGTGATCGGACAGGGCACCACTATCACCATGAAGGTGCATCTCTGACAGTTCATCCATACACTGATAAGAATTTCAATGAAAGGGGGCGTCCGCTCGTGGAAAAAAATAAATTCATGCGCTCCGTACGTCTTAGGGAGGCCGACTGCCAGGGTTGTATCAACTGCATCAAATATTGTCCCACACAGGCGATCCGGGTACATAACGGCAAGGCGCATATCATAGACAAATTCTGCATCGATTGCGGCAGATGCATCCGCTACTGCCCTCATCATGCCAAGATCGCGGTCTATGATCCACTTTCCGTTATTAATAATTTCAAATACACCGTGGCTCTGCCCGCCCCGTCACTCTATGCGCAGTACAATAACCTGACCAATGTAGACATCATCCTGAATGCTCTTTTAAAGCTGGGCTTTGACGATGTGTACGAGGTGAGCGCCGCAGCAGAGCTGGTATCTGAGGCGTCGAGAAAATACATAAAGGAACACCCCGACGGAGTTCCTTTTATCAGTTCGGCCTGTCCTTCTGTGATCCGGCTGATTCGGGTAAAATTTCCCTCTCTGATTTCCCGTCTTCTGCCTATCAAGGCTCCGGTGGAAGTGGCGGCCGAGATCGCGCGCGCAAGAGCTATGGAAAAGACTGGTTTAAAGTCTGAGGAGATCGGTATCATCTTCATCTCCCCCTGCCCCTCCAAAGTGTCTTATGCCAAGTCACCTCTGGGGATTGAGAAGAGCAACATCGATAATGTCATTGCCATCAAGGATGTATATCCACTCCTTCTGCCGCATATGAAGCATGATGAGAGTCAGCTGAAACCCCTCTCCCACTCAGGCAGAATCGGGATCGGCTGGAGCAACGCAGGCGGGGAAGTAGCGGGGCTGCTGACTGAGAATTACCTTGCCGCGGACGGCATTGTAAATATCCTGCGGGTGCTGGAAGAACTGGAGGATGAGAAGCTTCACGGCCTTACCTTTGTAGAGCTCAGCGCCTGCAACGGTGGATGTGTAGGCGGCACGCTCACTGTGGAAAATGCGTACATTGCCACTACAAAGACAAAGCGCCTCATCAGATATCAGCCGGTATCTAAAAACCATCTTGCTGAAAATCCTGAAGTCAGCAATCTTTTCTGGGCTGATGACGTGGAATATGAACCTGTATTCCGTTTAGGCAATACATTTAAAGAAAGTCTGAAGATGATGAATGATGTGGAGAAACTGGCCTCCAGATTCCCTGGACTGGACTGCGGCTCCTGCGGGGCACCTACCTGTCAGACTCTGGCGGAGGACATTGTGCGGGGCGACGCAACGCCTAATGACTGCATATATGTCCTGCGCGCCAATATTGCGGATCTGTCCCGCAAAATCGCCGCGCTGACGCAGGATAAAAATACGGATGAAGGCATAAGTCCCGGCGACTCAGAGCTCCTTGACTCCTATATACGGACGCTGACCGCGGAGCTTGCGTCTTTCGGCGTGCCGGAGCGTCCCAAAAACAGGTGACGACACTGTACAATCACAAAGACAGTATATTTTCAAATCACCCTACATTTTCAGGAAAGGATAACAGATCTATGAAATTACAAAAAATATCAGAACTGCCCGAATGTCGTACTCTTTCCGGAGGCGACCCAAACAGAACCGTCTCCCGCGTATTCTGCTGCGACCTCTTAAGTATTGCCATGAGCAAAGCCCCTGCGGACGGGGTATGGGTGACTGTGATGGGGAACAAGAACACCCTCGCCGTGGCGTCCCTCACAGATATAGCGTGCATCGTACTGGCGGAGGGCGTTTCCCTTGATGAAGGAACGCTTGCTAAAGCCAAAGAAGAAGGGATCGCTGTGCTCGCTACAGAGCTTCCCATATTCGATATCGCGCTTGAGATCCATCAGGCGGGTATGGAATGATCCCTCTTTATTATGATCTCCACATTCATTCCTGCCTTTCCCCATGCGGGGATGATGACATGACGCCGGCAAACCTAGTGGGCATGGCCGCCATAAAAGGGCTGGACGTGATTGCGCTGACGGACCATAACTCCTGCGCCAACTGTCCTGCTGCCGTTTATCACGGAGAAAATTACGGAGTCACTGTGATCCCCGGCATGGAACTGACTACCGAAGAAGAGGTTCATGTAATATGCCTGTTCTCCTCTCTTGAAAATGCTCTTGCCTTTGATGCTCTTGTATATGACAGGCTCATGCCCATCCCAAACCGCGAGGATATTTTCGGAAAACAGCAGATTATGAACGAAGAGGATAACATCATAGGCACTAAAAAAAAACTGCTCATTAACGCCACCTCCATTTCCTTTGACGAGGCTTTCCCACTTGTGGAATCATATGGAGGTATTGCCTACCCGGCACATGTAGATAAATCCTCCACAAGCCTTATATCCAACCTGGGATTCGTGCCGCCGCAGAGCACATTTACCTGTGCGGAATTCCATGATTTCAAAAATCTGCACAGCCTCAGAAAAGCACACCCGTATTTTGGAAAATGCAATGTGATCTGCTGTTCGGACGCGCATTATCTGGGAGACATCCATGAGCCCGAACACCAGCTTTTCACCGAATCCCGGAGTATGGAGCACATTTTTAAAGCACTCACAGCAAGTGCATGCACAGAGGATTGATAGATAAAAAGAATTATCACTCCTGCCCTGCAAGGCGGATAAACTCTTCCACCTCAGGAGTTTTCCACTTATTCGTATGATAAAAGATCTGCCGGTATAAACTCTTCTGGAACTCCGGCACATCCAATATGGAAAGACGCCCTTCATCCACACTGTCCTGGACAGCAAACCTCGGAAGATAGGATATCCCTCTGTCTCTTTCTATCATTTTGATAATAAACTCCGTGTTGCTGATCTCCAGAAAGGGCGTGATTTCAATATCTTTTGACTCCAGAAAATTATCCAGTTCCCTCCGGTAATTTTCATTTCGCTCTGTCAGGAAAAACGGTCTGTCCAGCAGTTGATGCAAGGTGATCTGCCTGCGTTGTGCCAGATCGGACCCAGCCGAAGCCACAAAAACTATGGGCTCTTCTATCTCCATTACTTTATTCCACCTGTCACTGTACCGCGGTCTGTCAAGAATATAGATCAGATCCAGGCGGTTATTTTCCATCATTTCTATTAACTCTTTCGGTGTGGCTGTCGTGATCTGAACAGCCACCTTCGGGTGATGTTCCCTGAAATAGAACAAAATTTGCGGAAGCTTAGAAAAACAAAGCGACTCCAGGGTTCCGATGTGGAGAGGAGCGTGTAATTCGCTCTCCAGTCTCATAAAATGCTTCGCCCTGTTCATTTCTCTGATAATCGTATTCGCATAGTCCAAAAACTGTCTGCCCTGTGCGGTAAGTTCAATTCCCTTCCCCATCCTGTCAAACAGTTTTGTATTTAGTTCATGTTCCAGAAGCCTGATCTGAACGGTCACGGCGGACTGGGAATACCCGAGATACTCTGCCGCTTTTGTAAAACTTTTTGTCTGTGTGGCTGCCACAAAGGTCTGAATCTGTCTTAATTCCATTTTTTCTCCTGATTTTTATAACATAGGTCAGACAAAAGGGCTGCTCTATGATATAAATACATTTCATAATATCTATATATTCTATGAATTGGATTCATATATATTGTCATGATATACTAGATGTAAGAAGACGTCAAGCGTCAAAACCGACAACATGCACAAAAGTAAAAGGAGGACACTATGGAAACAAGAAAAAAATTCAAACTTGGACTTGTTCCAAAACTCATCATCGCGATCATCATCGGTATACTGATCGGACAATTTACCCCTGAGCCGTTCTGTCGGCTTGTCGTTACAGCTTCAGGCATATTCAGCACTTTTCTTAAATTTGTCATTCCGTTGATGATCGTTGCTTATGTTACAATGGGGATCGCAGATCTCTCACAGGGCGCCGGAAAGCTCTTGATCATCACGGTGGCGATCGCCTATGCCTCGACATTGATCGCGGGTTCCGCATCTTATGCGGTCGCGTACAACCTTTTCCCCAGTTTCATGGATGAGAGCGCCCTTGAGCAGATTGCCGCTACGGCCGGTAATTCTCTTGAGGCTTATTTCAGCCTGACGCTTGAGCCCCTTCTGGACACACTTTCCGCCGTTGTGCTCGCATTTATACTCGGTCTCTGCCTGTCTACAATGCGCGGAAAATCAATCGGCAGTTCCTTATATAACGGCATGAGCGATTTTTCAGGGATCATCGACAAAGTCTTACATTCTGTCATCATCCCTCTTCTTCCTCTGTACATATGCGGAACGTTTGTAAACATGACATATTCCGGGCAGACCTTCGTGATCCTCGGCATCCTCTGGAAGGTATTCCTTGTAGTAATCGCAATGCATTTTATCTGCATCCTGGTTCAGTTCATCGTGGCGGGCGCGGTCAGCCGGAAAAATCCATTCCGCCTGATCAAAAACCAGATTCCCGGGTATACTACTGCATTAGGAACTCAGTCGTCAGCGGCTACCATCCCTGTCAATCTGGAATGTGCCAAGGCAGACGGCGTCTGTGAACAGATCCGTAACTTTGTCGTTCCGCTCTGCGCAAATATCCACATGGCAGGTTCTATGATCACGATCACAGCGTGTGCTACAGCGGTCTGTCTGATGAACCAGCTCCCTATCAGCCTTGCAACCGTCATTCCCTTTATCATGACTCTGGGCGTTGCCATGGTGGCCTCTCCGGGAGCTCCGGGCGGCTCCATCATGACCGCTCTTCCCTTCCTCTATATGGTATTTGGGCCGACTGCCGGTGATCCGGACGGACCGATCTGCGCCATCATGGTAGCCCTGTATATCACACAGGACTCTTTCGGCACCGCATGCAACGTATCCGGCGACAATGCGATAGGCGTCATTGTAGACACGATCTACAAAAAGTTTATATTAAAGGATTCTGCGGCAGATACATCGGCCGGTACTGCCGACGTTTAATAACTCAGGAGGAATGCTATGTCTTTTATCAGCGTATTTGACGTGCTCGGTCCGAATATGATCGGGCCCTCCAGTTCACATACAGCCGGGGCTGCAGCTATCGCGCTGCTTGCCCGCAAAATGTTCCATTACGATCTGAAAACTGTAGAATTTACACTCTACGGTTCTTTCGCACAGACTTATAAGGGGCATGGTACGGACCGTGCTCTCTTAGGCGGGATCATGGGGTTCTCCACCGATGACCGGAGAATCCCCGACTCCTTCGCCATTGCCGATCAGTCCGGCCTTTCATACCGCTTTGCCACAGACTGCACAGACACGGAGGTACATCCGAACACCGTGGATATCCTTATGTCCGACGACAACGGACACGCCCTCTCGGTTCGTGGAGAATCTATCGGCGGCGGAAAGGTCCGCATCACCCGCATTGATCAGGTAGAAGTTGATTTTACAGGAGAATACAGCACCCTTATCGTCATCCAGCAGGATAAGCCCGGCGTCATCGCCCATATCACACGATGCCTGAGCGAGAAAAACGTAAACATCGCTTATATGAAACTGTACCGGGAAGAAAAAGGGAGCACTGCCTACAGCATCGTTGAATCTGACGGCGTACTGCCCGGCGACGCAGCAGAACAGATCCGTCAGAATCCGTATGTGCAGGATGTCATGCTCATCCAGCCCCAAAGACAGAACGCGGCAGACCCCATACCGGGCGGAGCAGATGTGGAGGATATTTCTCAGAAAGAAACAGGAATGGCCGGTTTCGAAAATTCAGGCAAAAGACAAGGGTATTTCAGAAACGGAAACGAGCTGTCATCACAATGTGAAGAGCGTAACCGCCCCATCTCCGATATCATGCTGTGCCGTGAGAGTGAAGAGACAGACAGAACAGAAAAAGATATTTTAGGCCAGATGCATCACACGTGGGAGATCATGAAGTCCTCTGCCTTCGATCCGGTAAAAGTTCCAAAAAAATCCATCGGCGGTCTTATCGGCGGGGAAGCACAGCTTCTCGCCAGCCACCGTGCAGAAGGAAAGAGCGTCTGCGGCGATATTCTGAACCGCGCCGTGACATACGCGATGGCGGTACTGGAGAACAGCGCTTCCATGGGACTGATTGTTGCCGCCCCCACAGCAGGCTCTTCGGGCATTGTCCCCGGCGTTATGCTCTCCCTTCAGGAAACATATGATCTGACAGATGAACAGATCGTCCATGCTCTTTTCAACGCCGGCGCCATTGGTTATCTCGCCATGCGCAACGCTACCGTAGCGGGCGCGGTCGGCGGCTGCCAGGCTGAGGTGGGCGTGGCTGCATCCATGGCAGCCTCCGCCGCCGTGGAACTCATGGGCGGAACGCCGAAACAGTGCCTGTACGCCGCGTCCACTGTCCTTATGAATATGCTCGGTCTTGTCTGCGATCCCGTAGGCGGACTGGTAGAATGCCCCTGCCAGGGCAGAAACGCCGCCGGAGCGGCGAATGCGCTCACAGCGGCAGAACTTGTTTTAAGCGGGATTCCACAGCTCATTCCCTTTGATGAGATGCTGGATGCCATGTATACAGCAGGGAAACGGCTTCCTTCCGAATACCGTGAGACAGCAAAAGGCGGCTGCGCAGCAACCCCCACAGGATGTTCCCTGTGCAGTTTGAACTAGGTCCGGAAGCATGTCAAAAATACAGGAATCAGCCAGGTCCGGAAGAACGGCTGATTCCTGTATTTTTTATTTCTGCCGAGTCACTCCCTTCTTTTCATGACCCCGGTAATTTCCGCTGTAATATACTCCCATATTTTCTCCTATTGTCCGAATCCAAATTCTTCATAGTCCTGCGGCAGGAACCGATGGTACGTCATATGTCCTCCCTCATCTTTGAAACAGTACATATACTCGTCTTCCGGATTCTCCTCAAAACGAATAAGATAGTCGAACTCGCCATTGTCCTTCTTTTCAAAATACACTTTATCAGAGTGAGTTTCAAATAATTCCCGTATCTGTCCGATAGTGCATCCGTGTTCCCTGACCAGTTCAATGAGCTCCGCGATAAAATCTCCTTCTCCGGCAAGTCCATGGACATGATCCGCACCTTCCTCCGGGATTAGGAAACAGAACCTCCCGTCATTTTCCGATATTTTCACGTCTCCCAGCCTGTCCCTTACAAAGTTGCGGAAACCTTCCAGGATGCGCATCATTCCCTCTGTGTTCTCTTCTGTCCCGAAAAAATGATTCAGCGAACTCAAGGGATAATACAGTCTCACCTTCTCCCGTATATATCCCAGCTTTGCCTGCTGCTCTTTTAACACATCAGCAATGTTTTTCTCCAGTTTCTCATAATTCATTCTGCAACCTCCTCCAGTTGAAAACAGAGCACCTTTCCCAGGTCCGCCAAAGTCATCTCTACCTGATATCCGATCTTTCCCCCGCTGAAAATGATCCTCTTATGCTCCTCTGCGCTCTTGTCTATGGTTGTGACAAACTGCTTCTTCATCCCGATTGGCGAGCAGCCCCCATGTATATATCCCGTCAGACCAAGCAGTTCCTTTGATCTGATCATCTCAATACTCTTTTCTCCCACGCTCTGGGCCGCCTTTTTCAGGTTCAGTTCCTTGTTCACCGGAACAACGAACACATAATTTGCCTTAGACTTTCCCACGGTCACCAGCGTTTTAAATACCATGTCCGGATCTTCGCCCAGCGCCTCCGCAACCTCCATCCCGCTGACAGCCCCGGTGTCGAGATAGTTGTGGCCGATATATTTTATTTTCTTTTGATCCAATATTCGCATGACATTTGTCTTGTCAGTATTCTTTGCCATAATGATCACCCTTTCCGGTCATACTCCTATTCTCTCCTCAGACAGAACTAGTACCAGCAGATGCTCTCTGCTGTTTATAAGCATTTCCGTCACCTGATAGCTGTCTGCCTCTTTTCTTTCCCTGCGCGCACCATCAGCATCATCGGACGCCGCATCTCATCCTTTATCCCGGGAATCTCCATCATCTCTTCCGAAGGCAGGGCTTCCTCCACCTTCTCGATATCAAATCCACATGCGATCAATCCGCCCAGGATCTGTGTCAGCGTATGATGCTGCTTTTTCACCTCGCATCCAAGAAACTGCGTGCTTCTCTCTCCCGGATAAAAATAATCATCTATGGGCCAATACAGAGGTTTTCCTGCGTCATCACACACCCATTCCTGCCTCACACCCGACGTAAATACCGGATGTTCAATATTAAACAGAAATTTCCCGCCGGGTTTCAGCGTATGATATACTTTTTGGTACACTGCGTCGAGATCTGCGATATAATGCAGAGCCAGATTAGAGATCACCAAATCCCAGTTTTCTTTCGGATACTCGTATTCCTCCAGACCGCATAATCGGTACAAAATCTTTGAATCCGAGTTCCGCTCTACTGCCGCCCTGATCATCCTCTCGCTGATATCGATCCCAAGCACTTCCTCTGCGCCCTGTGAGACAGCATAGTTGCAATGCCACCCATAACCGCAGCCAAGGTCCAGCACTCGTCTGCCTGCAAGATCCGGGAACAGCCGTTTCATCTGATGCCATTCTCCCGCACCCGACAGACCGTTCCGGCTCCTTGACATCTCCGCATACTGTCTGAAAAAATATTCATCGTCATACTCGATCTTTACGTCCTTATCTGATACTGCATCTCTGTTCCACAACGCATCATTCTCCCACTCCATGAACAGGTCCTTTTCTCCGGTCTCCGGTTCTGTACTTTCTCCCTGTATTATAAAGCCTTCTTTTTCATAAAATTTCAAGGCACGCCTATTTTTCCGATACACGTTCAGAGTCAGCCTGCCTTTTATTGATTTAACATGATCGATCAAGGCTTTCCCAATCCCTCTGGACTGCTCTGTTTCTTTCACAAAGATCCCTTCTATATGATCTCCGCTCATTCCGATAAATCCACAGATAGCCTCCTGGTCCGGTGCATCTGCCGCATATACATACAGTTCTGCCTGAGCCAGTAATTCTTTTACCGCCTCAAACCGATCCCGCCAATAATCCTCATCAATAAAATCGTGGGCTTTTATATTAGCTTCCAGCCAGATGTCCGCCACATCTTCTATATCCGATAATTTCGCTTTTCTGATCATATTCCAGTCACTCCTGTCGGCATGGACCGGCCATGCCTTTCTTTTCTCTCATTATCACTCATATTCTTTTAATCTCTCATACATTTTCTCAGATACAGGCATGTCCACGCCCAGGCGTCTGCCCTCTCTGACGATATATCCGCTGAATGTATCAACCTCTGCTGTCTTTCCTGCCCGGATATCCCTTTGCAGAGAACTGGTCGATTCGTCCGCCAATTCATGATAAAAGCGGTGTATAATGGCATCGATATGCTCCTGCTTCACATCAACACCTTTTGCCAGCGCCACCTGATAAGCTTCATGCACAAGAGCCTCGTACTCCTTTGCCTTCAATGGGTCATTTCGAAGCTGGCCGATGGTGTTATCGTAATATGCGCTTGCCACGTTGTAGGCACAGTTCAGGATATATTTCCTCCAGATCTCTGTCTCGATCTCTCCGGTTGCCTTGTGGTCGATATCCGCGGCGCTCAAAATTGTAGACACTTCCTCCACCTTTTCCTGCTGTACCCTGTCTGCGTCTTTGATACCGATCCGCATATAGGCATAATTGTCCTGCTGAGTGATAGAATAATCCTCATTTGCAAAAGCAACGATGTAAATGAGAGAATCCACTACTGTTCCTTTCTCCAACATGGAGCGGATTTTTTCTCCCGGATCCACTCCATTCATAACCGGAACAATCACTGTATCTTTTGTTACCGCGTGCTCCATATCCGCGCATACCTCTTCAAGGGAATAGTTTTTTACGCAGAGAAAAATGTAATCCTGCTGTTCAAGTTCATCCACTGTCACCACATTTTCAGGTTTCACATTAATCTCGCCCTTATAATCGCTGTGAAGTGTCAGACCGTTTTCCAGAAGGCTTTTCTTTCTTGCTCCACGGGCTGCAAGTGTAAGATGCGGGCATACTCTGCCAAGCATCGCCGCAAGGTATCCTCCTACGCCCCCGATACCCACGACTGCAATTTTCTTTTCTGTCAGATCTTTTTTCCCCATCATATTTTCTTCTTTTCCATAACATAATTCGTCAGCATAATCCCCTGACGCTCCACCTGCTGCTCTCTAACCACTTTATATCCTCTTTTCTCGAAAAAAGGTCTTGCGGTAATGGATGCATGCGTGGTAATTTTTCCTGTATTTATCACATTTTCCAACCTTTCGCACAGCGCAGTTCCGACGCCCTTCCCCTGGTGATCCCTGTGGACATACAGCCTGTCCAGATATCCCGTCTCATCCACATCTGCAAATCCGGCGATTTCTTCGCCACAGACAGCCACAAACGTCTGATGCTCTCTAAAAGATCTGTCCCACGCTTCAACATCCACCTTTCCTGTTGCCCACACGTCAAGCTGCTCTTTTGAATGATCTCTGGCGTTTACCGTGTGGACTGTATCATAGAAAAGCTGTGCGAGACATACGCAGTCCACGCTCTCATATTCACGGATAATCATCTCTCCTACCCCTCCTTTTTCTCCCATAGCCTTACATTTACTGTATCTCCCGGCTGCTTTCCAAGCTTCTTCCGAATGTCTTTTCTCACGCCGATGATATAGCAGACAGAACCATCGTCATTCTTGACCCCCATATTCACGATACTTCCTGTATAAGTGATTCCGTCAAAGGACGCTTCTACTTTCACCCGTCCCTTACCGAACTCTTTTCTAATATCATAGGGAAACCGTACAAAGGCGCCGCCTTTATCGGGTACTGGTTCAATGGCCGCTGTAAATTCATATATCTTTTCTTTCATAAATATCAAACCTCTGCTTTTACTACTTCATTAATTTTACCATATTACAAATATAAATGACAGTTTGCTTTTTTACGTTCTTTTATGGTATCCTGATATCATCACTATGGGAGGTATCTTAAAATGAAATTTACATTTGCTCACAACAATTTGAATGTCTTTGACCTTGAAAAGTCGCTGGATTTTTACAAAAATGCTCTGGGACTTACAGTCACCCGCACAAAAGAAGCTGAGGACGGAAGCTTTAAACTCGTCTATCTGGGAGACAATTCCACCCCGCATCAGCTTGAACTGACATGGCTTAGAGATATGGAACGTCCATACAATCTGGGAGACAATGAAATCCATCTTGCTTTTACAGCGGACGACTATGACTCGGCATACGCAAAGCATAAGGAAATGGGATGCATCTGCTTTGAGAATCCTAAAATGGGGATATACTTTATCTCAGATCCTGACGGTTACTGGCTGGAGATCGTTCCGAAAAAATAGCGTTCCGAACACATCTTTCAGAGTTCTTTTTCTTTTACAGGAAAGTTCGAGGACTTTCCTGTAAAAAAATAAAGAGGAATCCTAAGTCTGTCCGACTTAGGACTCCTCTTTATTTTTTAGTTCATTAACCAACTATCTTACCAACGAACATACCACATACCGCTCTGTACCGGTGCAACCTTTACAACGTCACCTGTCGTCGGCGCATGGATCATCATTCCGTTTCCTATGTAGATACCGCAGTGTCCGCTCTTGACACATATATCACCCGGCTGCGGATCACTTACGCTCGGCAGTCCTGCCAGTGAACTTGAAGTACATACACGGCTGTAACTTCCCGAAACCGCATATCCTACAAGTCCGGAACAGTCAAATGTATCCGGTCCTGTCGCACCCCAGACATATGCACATCCAAGCTTGCTGTATGCGCGGTCCACAATCGCATTTCCGGTAGAAGCGTTATACGGCGGGTTTGAACTTGATGAACTGCCGGACGAGCCACCGGATGAACTGCCGGAACTATTGGAGCTATTAGAACTGTTATCTGAGTTCCCGCTGCTTGCCTGGGCTGCAGCCCGGCTGGCTTCCTCCTGCTGCCGCCTTGCTGCTTCCTCTGCGGCCTTACGCTCTTCTTCTGCCTTTCTTGCTGCCTCCTGAATCATCTCATCCAGATTGGAAATCTCGTCCTGCTTGTCGGCAATAGTCTCTGTCAGCACTGCCTGCTGCTCCTGATATTCCGCTTCATTTTCTTTCAGACTCGCCATCTCTTGCTCAAGCTTTGTCTGAAGATCTTCAATCTCGGCAACGGTATTGGCATATTCCTGAAGCTGTTCTCTGTCATATTCATGAACCTGCTGGGAATATTCAGCCTGAGACAGCATATCAGAAATATCTCCTGAAGTCATCACTTTCTCCATAGTAGCTGTTCCGCTTCCGGACTCATACATATATTTAATACGAAGCTTCATCGCATCGTACTGCTCTTCTTTTTTCTTCTCTGCTGCCGCCAGGTCCTTCTCTGCCTGGGCGATCTCCTCGCCGGTCTGGATCAACTGATTCTCAAGTTCGCTGATCTTGGAAGCCAGCACATCAAGATCTGACTGGAGAGTTGCCAGTTCACTCTGGGCATTTGCCTTCTGATCCTCCAGCTCGCTTTGGGTCGGCTCCGCAAAAACAGGTGTCACTGTCAGCGAACAGGTAAGAACCGCTGCTATAAACGCACTATGTATCTTTTTAAATCTCATCTTTTCACCTTTCCTTATATTATTATCTATATCCCCACATACAAACATGATACAACAAAAACATCGGATTATCAACAGAAAAACCAAAAAAAATGTATTTGCAGGGTAAATCTACTCTTTTTCTCCCAATATGTAATAGATTATAATAAACATCCGACATTTTTTCAATACATATTTAATATTTTTGTAATATTTCTACAACTTATTTTTTCTATAACAAAAATGAAAGATCCTGAAACTTGCAGACCACAGTTCCAGGATCCCTTATTTTTTTACTGGACCGTCAGGTTTGTATAGCCCATCAGACTTTCATCCACTTCTCTCGCCGCCTCGCGTCCTTCACGGATCGCCCACACGACAAGGGACTGTCCTCTGTGCATATCTCCTGTGACAAATACATTTTTTACATTTGTTGCATATTTTCCTGACTCTGTCTTAACATTCGTGCGCCCGTCGGTCTCCACTCCGAAGGCCTTCGTGACATAATCCTCGCTTCCTAAGAACCCCGCAGCAATAAGGACAAGATCTGTCTCCACTGTATACTCGCTTCCCGGAATCTCTGCCATCATCATTCTGCCGGTCTTCTCGTCTCTCTTGCTCTCCAGCTTCACAAGCACTGCCTTGCATACTCTGCCTTTTTTGTCTTTGACAAATTCCTTCACTGTCGTCGCGTACACGCGGGGATCTTCGCCGAATACGGCGATAGCTTCCTGCTGGCCGTAATCCGTCTTGCAGACCTTAGGCCATTCGGGCCACGGGTTATTCTGCGCTCTTTCATCGGGAGCTTTTGGCATCATCTCCAGCTGAAGCACCGACTTCGCTCCATGGCGGATAGAGGTTCCCACACAGTCGTTTCCCGTGTCGCCTCCGCCGATAACTACGACATGTTTCCCCTTAGCGGAAATATAGGAGCCTTCCTTTGCCCGGGCAAGGTCTTTTGCTTCTGTCTGACCAGCTTCCGCCCATAAAGCCTTTGTTGTGGATTTCAGGAAATCTACTGCAAAATAAATCCCTTCCGCGTCTCTTCCCGGCACCTTGATGTCCCGGGGATTGGACGCGCCGCAGGCAAGGATGACTCTGTCATATTCTTTCAGGAGCTGCACAGGCTTTATATCCTTCCCTACATTGCAGCTTAAGCGGAACTCGACCCCTTCTTCTTCCATAATTGAAAGTTTACGGTCAATATACTGCTTCTCCAGCTTCATGTTCGGGATGCCGTAGCGGAGCAGTCCGCCAGCCTTATCCTCCCGCTCGAACACCGTCACCTGATGCCCTCTGCGGTTTAAAAGGTCCGCGACCGCAAGTCCGGATGGACCCGACCCGATGACTGCCACCTTCTTTCCTGTGCGCACCTTCGGCAGACGCGCCCTGGCATAGCCCTTTTCATAGGCATTTTCAATAATGGCATACTCGTTGCTCTTAGTCGCCACCGGCTCCTCGTTGAGTCCGCAGGTACAGGCGTTCTCACAGAGCGCCGGGCAGACCCTGGAAGTAAATTCCGGGAAGTTGTTTGTCTTCACAAGGCGGTAGTACGCTTCCTCCCAGTTCCCGTTGTAGATCAGGTCATTCCACTCCGGCACTAGGTTGTGCAGCGGACATCCGCTTGCCATCCCCATCAGGTTTAAGCCGGACTGGCAGAAAGGAACGCCGCACGCCATGCAGCGCGCTCCCTGGAGTTCCTGCTCCTCTTTGGTAAGAGGCGTGTGGAACTCCCCGAAATGTCTGATCCGCTCAAGCGGTGCTTCCGCTGTCTTATCTTTTCTCGCATAATCCATAAATCCTGTCGGTTTTCCCATTTTTTACGCCTCCTATCTTCCGTTCTTCACCATGTTGAATGCTTCGATCTGAGCTTTTTCCCTGCTCAGGCCTTTCTCTTCCATCTGGATGATGGCTGACATCATCTTCTCATAATCCTCCGGAATGATCTTCTTGAACTTGGGAAGATATTCTTCAAAATGATCCAGAATCCACTTTCCGACTTCTGAGTTCGTGTACGAGACATGCTCCTGTATCATACCTTTTAACTCCTGGACATCGTACTTGTCCGTCACTCTTTTGATCCTGACCATTGCTTTATTGACTCTTGTATAGAGGGTATTATCCATATCCAGCACATAGGCGATACCGCCGCTCATTCCCGCGGCAAAATTTTTACCCACCCGGCCTAAGATGACCACGCATCCGCCGGTCATATATTCACATCCGTGATCGCCCACGCCTTCCACAACTGCACGCACGCCGGAGTTTCGCACACAGAAGCGCTCTCCTGCCACTCCGCTGACATACGCCTTTCCGCTGGTCGCTCCGTAGAACGCCACGTTTCCGATAATGATATTTTCATCTGACTTAAACACTGCTCCCTTGGGCGGGTATACGACCAGCTTGCCGCCGGATAATCCCTTGCCGAAATAGTCGTTGCTGTCGCCGGTCAGCTCCAGTGTCAGCCCTTTGGGAATGAACGCACCGAAGCTTTGTCCGCCCGCACCGTTGCACTTGATGATAAAGCTGTCCTCCTCAAGCCCGTCCGGATACCTCCTTGTGATCTCAGAGCCGAAGATCGTTCCGAAGGTGCGGTCCGTGTTGGTCACATCTACCTCAATGCTTCGCTTCTGGCCTTTCTCCAGCGCCGGAAGGAGCTGTTTTGACAGTACCTTTTCATCCAGTGTCTTCTCCAGCTCGAAATCATACACCTTCTTCGGGTCAAAGATCATGCCTTTTTTCTGCTTCGCATACGGGTTATAAAGGATACCGTCCAGGTCAAGAGCCGCAGCCCGTGATGAAGTGGGATTCTCTTTCACTTTCAGAAGATCCGTGCGGCCCACCAGCTCATCCACTGTGCGCACTCCCAGTCTGGACATATATTCTCTTAATTCCTCCGCAATAAATCTCATGAAGTTCATCACATATTCCGGTTTTCCCGCAAAACGTCTGCGAAGATCCGGATTCTGTGTCGCCACACCCACCGGACAGGTGTCCAGATTACAGACACGCATCATGACGCATCCCATGGTCACAAGGGGAGCTGTGGCAAACCCGAATTCTTCTGCTCCTAAGAGCGCCGCGATGGCAACATCGCGTCCGCTCATGAGCTTTCCGTCCGTCTCAATGCGCACACGCTCACGCAGTCCGTTCTCGATCAGCGTCTGATGTGTTTCCGCAAGACCAAGCTCCCACGGAAGCCCCGCGTTCTGGATGGAGCTCCTCGGCGCCGCTCCCGTTCCTCCGTCGTATCCGGAGATGAGGATCACGCCCGCCCCGGCTTTTGCAACACCCGCCGCAACGGTTCCCACTCCCGCCTCGGATACAAGTTTTACAGAGATTCTTGCGTTTTTATTGGCATTCTTACAGTCATAAATAAGTTGTGCCAAATCCTCGATGGAATAAATATCATGGTGCGGCGGCGGTGAGATCAGACTCACACCCGGTGTAGAGTGACGGGTCTTCGCGATCCACGGATAGACCTTTCCACCCGGCAGATGTCCGCCCTCTCCAGGCTTTGCACCCTGGGCCATCTTAATCTGTATCTCCTGCGCGCTGACCAGATAACGGCTCGTTACACCGAAACGTCCTGACGCAACCTGCTTGATGGCAGAGCAGCGGTCTGTATCCAGACGCTCGATCTCCTCCCCGCCTTCTCCGGAATTGGATTTCCCGTGGAGCCGGTTCATGGCGACGGCCAGCGTCTCATGGGCTTCTTTGGAGATGGAACCGTAGGACATGGCTCCTGTCTTGAATCTGGTGACAATGGAATCCACGCTCTCCACTTCCTCGATGGGTACGCCTTTCTTCGGATAATTGAAGTCCATCTGTCCTCTTAAGCTGACCTTCTCTTCTTCCTCGTCCACCATCTTTGTGTATTCCTTAAACATCTTATAATCTCCGCGCCTCGTAGACTGCTGGAGCATATGAATAGTCTGCGGGTTGTAGAGGTGTTCCTCTCCGCCGCTCTTATATTTGTGCCGCCCCACGCTGTCCAGCGTCATGTCACCGTCCAGTCCCAGCGGATCAAATGCCTGTGTGTGGAATGCAGTATAGTCCTCCGCAATCTCCTCAATGCCGATTCCTCCCACGCGGCTTACCGTGTCAGTAAAGTGATGGTCAATGAACTCTTTTTTCAGCCCGATGGCCTCAAAGATCTTTGCTCCCTGGTAGGACTGGATCGTAGAGATTCCCATCTTGGAAGCGATCTTGATGATGCCGTGGATGACCGCACTGTTGTAGTCATCCACTGCTGCGTAGTAATCCTTGTGAAGAAGCCTTGCCTCGATCAGCTGACGGATAGATTCATGAGCCAGATAGGGATTGATGGCGCAGGCGCCGTATCCCAGGAGAGTCGCAAAATGATGCACCTCTCTTGGCTCCCCGCTTTCTAATATCATGGCTACCGACGTTCTTTTCTTCGTGCGCACAAGATGCTGCTGCAGACCGGATACCGCAAGAAGCGACGGAATCGCCACATGGTACTCGTCCACCTCACGGTCGCTTAAGATGAGGATGTTCGCTCCCTCGCGGATCACACGGTCCACCTCTACAAAAAGATATTCCAACGCTTTCCCAAGGCTCGTGTTCTTGTAATAGGTGATCGGGATCTCCGCCACTTTGAAGCCTTCTACATTCATATTCTTGATCTTCAAGAGGTCCGTGTTCGTCAGTATCGGATTGTTAACCCTGAGCATCTTGCAGTTTTCTTCCTTCTTCTCAAGAAGATTTCCGTCCCGCCCGATATAGATAGTCTGGGAAGTCACGATCTCCTCACGGATGGCGTCGATCGGCGGATTTGTCACCTGCGCGAAGAGTTGCTTGAAATACCCGAACAGCGGCTGGCGTTTCTTTGAAAGCACGGAAAGCGGAGCATCGATACCCATTGCCGCAATGCCTTCCCCGCCGTTCTTGGCCATGGTAAGGATAGATGTCCTGACGTCCTCGTATGCGTATCCAAAAGCTTTCTGCAGACGAGTACACTCTTCCTTTGTATATTTCGGGATATCCTTGTTGGGGATCGGCAGATCCTTCAGATGGATCAGGTTACTGTCCAGCCATTCCCCGTAAGGCTCTTCATTAGCATATTTTTCTTTCAGTTCCTCATCGTCAATGACTCTTCCTGCCACCGTATCAACGAGCAGCATCTTCCCCGGATGCAGACGCTCTTTTACAAGGATCTTCGCCGGGTCGATATCCAGTACTCCCACCTCTGAAGACAGGATCAGGTTGTCATCGTCCGTGATGTAATATCTGGACGGACGCAGCCCGTTTCTGTCCAGGACAGCTCCCATCACATCTCCATCCGAGAAAAGGATAGACGCAGGACCGTCCCACGGCTCCATCATGGTGGCGTAATACTGATAGAAATCCTTCTTGTTCTGGGACATACTGCGGTTGTTCACCCATGGTTCGGGAATAGCGATCATCACGGCAAGAGGAAGCTCCATACCACTCATGACCATAAATTCCAGCGCATTATCCAGCATGGCAGAATCGGATCCCGACGTGTTGATGGCCGGTAGCACTTTGTGAAGCTCGCCTTTTAAGCAGCCTGCCTCCATAGTCTCTTCCCTTGCCCGCATCTTGTCCGCGTTTCCCCGGATGGTATTGATCTCACCGTTGTGTACCATGAGCCGGTTGGGATGTGCCCTCTGCCAGCTCGGCGCGGTATTGGTGCTGAAACGAGAATGGACCATGGCGATCGCGGACTCGAAATCCTCATCCTGAAGATCACCGAAAAACTGGCGAAGCTGTCCCACCAGAAACATTCCTTTATATACGATCGTACGGCTTGAGAGGGACACTACATAGGTATCGTCGCTGCTCTGCTCAAAAACACGCCGCACCACATAGAGTCTGCGGTCAAATGAAAGCCCCTTCTCAACCCGCTCCGGGCGCTCGATGAACGCCTGCATGATACACGGCATACAGTCCACGGCCGTCTTGCCAAGCACTTCTGGCTGGACCGGCACTTCTCTCCAGCCAAGAAAATTCAGTCCTTCTTTCTTGACAATGACTTCAAAGATATTTTTCGCCTGATTGCGCTTCAGCTCATCCTGCGGGAAAAAGAACATTCCCACGCCGTAGTCTCTCTCTCCGCCAATCTTAATATGAAGCGGCTTACAGACCTTTTTAAAAAAACGGTGGGAAATTTGCAGAAAGATACCCACACCGTCTCCGGTCTTGCCTTCCGCATCCTTTCCGGCTCTGTGCTCCAGATGCTCTACGATCTCTAACGCCCCCGCTACCGTTGCATGGCTCTTCCTGCCCTTGATATTTACAATGGCGCCGATCCCGCAGTTGTCATGCTCAAAGCTCTCGCGGTACAGCCCCTGCTGTGATTCATTTGGTCTTTTCATGGCCCGTCTCCTCTCTTTTGCTTTTTATGGGATGACTATACAGCATTTCTTTTCATTTGTAAACAGGAAAATCATTGAAATTGTCAGATTATTTGAATATTTATAGTTTGTATATAAATTTATCAGATTATTTTTTAATGTATAATCCTCTCACGGGCGTTACCGATTTCTATATTCTCTTGTTTTTCAAAGGTTCTCCCTGATATTTCGGCAAAAAAATATGGCAGAAATGAATTCTGCCATACACAATTTCATATTGTTTTTTTATAGAAACAAAACAGTATTTTTCGCCTTTCAGCATTATTCTCCACTTTGCGGTGCCTGTGCATACTCTGCCCCCGGCATCCTTTGAAGCATTACAAACGCCACGGAACAGATGAAAGCCCCACCGATAGCGGCCGCCGCCATCCTCATCGGATCTGCCCCGATCCAGCGGAATCCCCCTGTCGCTGTCAGGAGCACGGATCCCGTGTTCATCACGATATGAAGCAGCACCGGCGCTTTAAGCGAGCCGAACTTCTCATACAAATAGGACAGCATAAGGCCGAGCAGCAGCGTATAAATTGTCTGTGTTATGCTTGTGTGCATAAACGCGAAGAACACAGAAGAGCAGACTGCGGAGTACCAAAATCTCTGCCTCTCCCGAAACCGCTTAAACAATAGTCCCCGGAACATCATCTCTTCCGCCACAGGGATCACCCCTCCGAGAATAAGGAGCTGCAAAGGAAGTCCCGCCGCGTACATCACTTCCGCCGTCTGCTGGTACTGCGCATCATAGAACGCAAGATGCGCCATCGTCATCAGGCAGGTGGCCGCAATGCATCCCGCCGCGCCGAAAAAAATAATAAAACCATAACCCTGCAGCGGCGCTTTTTTAACTACCGAAATACCGCACATCTTCTCAAGTTTTCTGTCCTTTATAAACAACGGAACCGTCAAAGCAAATGTAGCAAGAGTCGCCACACCGGCAATCTCTACCTGATGGGCCGCGATTATCTGAAATGCCGGTTCCAGCGCTTCCATACAAGTCCGGAGCCACTCTTCCATGGCCGGCATTGCTCCCTGTTTTAAAGCGTCAGCGTAAGCCCGCGCAAAATAAGGAATACTGATCACAAGATCAACCGCCGTCTGGACAAGCATCTGGATTGCCAGATAGATAAGCAGCGGTCCCGCCAGACTCCAGAACGGGCTTTTTCTCTGTATCTGATTCATCTTCTGTCCTCCACTTTTTCCATGATCCACGCCCGTATTTTCTCTTCTCTCCCTTTCACTGTCCCTTGTATCATCTCCGGTTTTCCACCGCCTCTTCCTTCAAAAGCCTCATTGAACTCTTTTGCAAAAAGACGCATATCCTGTCTTTTACTCCCGATAACATAACGGTATGCCGCCGTCCCCGGATCTTTTCCGGAATTCTGATGAAACACTGCGCACAGGCAATGCCCCGCCTCCAGCACAAGGTTCATAAGAAGACGCATAGACTCACCTTCTATATCTTCCGAGAATACACAGACCGCCTCTTCTCCCACAGGAATCATAGCTGCTTTGCATGCGATTAATTTCTTTTCCTTTTCTGTAATCTTATACTGTAAAGAAATACATTCTTCCCGCAGATGCTTCACTGCCTCTGCAATCTCATTCTCCTTTGCACAGAGCATGGCTGAAACCGCCTTCGCCTGTCCCTGCTTCAGAGCATAATCCGCAAGCGCTCTCACACCGCAAAGCATAGTCACACGCACGCCGCCCTTGTATCTCTGCATATTGGTCAGCTTGATCAGGCCGATCTCTCCGGTCCGCGCCACATGGGGAGCACAGCAGGCGCAGCGGTCGTATCCCGGAATCACAATGATGCGCACCTGTCCCTCGATCTCAATCTTGCTGCGGTATTCCATATATGATAACTCCTCCTCTGACGGATAGAGCGTCTGTACTTCGAGATTTTCCCACACCGCACGGTTCGCCTCAAGCTCGATCTCTGCCATTTCTGCCAAGGTGATCTCCCCATTAAAATCCATGGTGCAGTCCTCTCTGCCAAGATGAAAGCCCACGTTATTATAGCCAAATCGGGCGTTCACAAGACCTGAGACGATATGTTCCCCGGTATGCTGCTGCATCTTCATGAAACGTTCATCCCAGTCAATGCGCCCTTTTACACTGCTCCCTGCCTCAAGCGGTCCATCCGTGATATGCCGTATATGCCCGGCCTCTTCCCGGACATCCAGCACACATACATTCCCCAGAACCCCTGTATCCGCGTACTGTCCGCCTCCTTCTGGAAAGAAGGCCGTACGGTCAAGTTCGATTTCATAATAAGTCTGTTTTTCCGATTTCGGGGAATCTGCCCCTTCCTCATAGCATGCAGTGACCACAGCTTCAAATTCCGAAAGATGGCTGTCTTGATAAAACAGTTTTTCCGTCATTTCTTATCTTACATCCTTTCAGGCGCCTCAAATCCAAGCAGGTCGATGCATGTTTCAAGCACACGTTTTGCCAGCATCAGCAGCGCTATGTAGCCCGACCTCTTCTGCCCGTCTTCCTCTGAGAGGATCTTTGTCTCGTGGTAAAACTTATTGAACTCATTGGCAAGCTCATAAATATACGCGCACAGCTTATGAGGCGCTGTCTCTTCATAAACAGCCTCGAACACATCATTGAATTTCAACACCTGAAGCATCAGCGCTTTCTCATAGTTGTTTTCCGCCGGACGCATCATCAGGTTCTCCAGACTTCCGCCGTTCTCCTGATATTTTGCCAGGATCGATTTAATGCGCACGATTGTATAGAGAATATACGGGCCTGTATTTCCCTCAAAAGAAGTAAACCTGTCCACATCAAAAATATAATCCTTTGATGCCTGATTGGAAAGATCCCCGTACTTGACGGCAGCCAGTCCGACAATCTGCGCCGTGCGCTCCGCCTCACCGTCTTCTACCGTCCGGTTATCCATAATCTTCTTATACATTTCCTCATTGATCTCGCGGATCAGATTTTCAAGGCGCATCACACCGCCCTCGCGGGTCTTGAATGGCTTTCCGTCCTTCCCGTTCATGGTACCGAATCCCAGAAACTGCAGATCCGTCTCAGGACGCACGATACCCGTCTTCTTTGCACAGCGGAACACTTGTGTAAAGTGCATCTCCTGACGCTTGTCCACCACATAGATAACCTCGTCCGGCCGATAATCCCGCTCACGTTCAACCAGTGTGGCAAGATCTGTCGTATCATAAAGTGCGGCGCCGTCAGACTTCAGGATCATACAGGGCGGTACTTCTTTGTTGTCCGTCTCCTCCTGAACATCTACCACAAGAGCGCCCTCGTCATAACGGGCAAATCCTTTGTCTTTTAACATCTGCACCATATCGGGAATGTATTTCTGCGCGTCGGCCTCACCTTTCCAAAGGTCGAATTCTACATTCAGCCTCTCATAATTCTTCTTAAGGTCTGTCACAGACACGTTCATAATATGATCCCATACCGCACGGTATCCGCGGTAACCATTTTGAAGGAGATAAGTCGCATGCAATGCTTCTTCTCTGTACTCCTCATTTTCCTTTGCATACGCGCTTGCCGTCGGGTAAATCTCCTCCAGCTCCCCGATGGTAAACGGCGCTTCCTTCGGATACTCTCCGTCAAAGTCCTCGTCAAAATACGGAAGCTCCGGCCGGCGCTTCTTAAGTTCTGTGATAATAAGTCCCATCTGGTATCCCCAGTCACCGAGATGAATGTCTCCGATCACACGATTCCCTTTGAAACGCATAATACGCTTTACGCTCTCCCCGATAATCGCAGAGCGAAGATGTCCGACGTGCAGCGGCTTCGCCACATTCGGTCCGCCGTAGTCGATCATGATCATCTTCGGGGAGCTTTCCTCCTCCACGCCCAGCTTCTCCTCTCCTGACATCTCATTTAAGTAAGCCGCCACACACTGCGGGGCCAGTTTCAGATTGATAAAGCCCGGTTTTACCACATCTACCGACTCAAAATACTCGCTGTCCTGCAAATGAGCAGCCACACCTTCAGCGATCATGAAGGGAGCCTTCTGATATCTTTTTGCTCCCGCCATAGCTCCGTTGCACTGATACTCGCACAGATCCGGACGGTTGGAGAGAGTCACCTTTGCCAGTTCCTCATCATATCCCGCCTTTACAAACGCATCTCTCATCTCTATTGTAATCAATTCCAACAATGTCTTCACTTAAATTCCACACTCCTCTTGACATATCACCAAATTGCTTTAACTCATATGAATGTTATTCTATCATGTATACGGCCGGAGAACAAGGTTTCGCCACCCTCTCTTTTCTATTCTTTCGTGAAGGTACGGGATATGACCCCGGACGGCTTGGAACGATTCTCAAAAATTTTTCTCGCTTTCCCCCCGCCTCAGTATATCGTACACATCCGCCGGCTCACTCAGCTCCACATACAGCACCTGCTTTGAGTGGGGAGCGCTCTCCTGCTCTCCTCCGTCCTCATTAAGAATACGCTTCACCTCTGCTTCCACATTCTCGCCGCCGGGCTTCATAATCTCGATGGTCTCTCCTACGGAGAATTTATTTCGCTGTTCAATACGGCACAATCCATCTTTTACCCCGCCCACAATGCCCAGATAAGTGTACTCTTTATTGTACGTATTGCTATCGTATATCTGGGTATTCTCATCCGGTTTTCCAAAAAAGAATCCCGTAGTAAACTGACGGTACGTACAGTTGGATATCTGGTCAAGATACCACGGCATATTCTTGCGGTACAGCTCGGGGTCTTTCTGATAATCATCGATCGCCCTGCGGTAAGTGCGCGCTACGGTCGCCACATAGAGCGCTGTCTTCATGCGGCCCTCTATCTTCAGGCTGTCGATTCCCGCGTCGATGAGCTCTGGGATATGCCCGATCATACACAGATCCTTGGAATTAAAGATATATGTTCCCCGCTCATTTTCATACACTGGCATATACTCACCCGGTCTTGTCTCCTCGACCACGGCATACTTCCACCGGCACGGGTGGGTGCATGCCCCGCGGTTGGCATCCCGGCCGGTAAAATAACTGCTCAGAAGGCAGCGTCCCGAATAAGAGATGCACATAGCGCCGTGTATGAATGTCTCGATCTCCAGATCCTCCGGAATATTCCCCCTCAGTTCTTTGATCTCCTGTAATGACAGTTCTCTCGCAGACACCACCCGGCTCGCGCCCTGCTTGTACCAAAAATTATACGTCCCGTAATTCGTATTGTTTGCCTGCGTACTGATATGGCGTTCGATCTCCGGGCAGATCTCCTTGGCGATCTCAAACACCCCGGGATCTGCGATGATGAGCGCATCAGGTTTAATCTCTTTTAGCTCTTTAAAATACTCCCGCACGCCGCCAAGGTCATCATTATGCGCCAGGATATTTGCCGTCACATACACTTTCACGTCATGGTCATGTGCAAATGCGATTCCTTCTTCCATCTCTTCCAGGGAAAAGTTCTTCGCCTTTGCCCGCAGCCCGAAAGCCTCGCCGCCGATATACACAGCGTCCGCCCCGAAAATGACCGCTGTTTTCAACACTTCTAAACTGCTGGCGGGAACCAGTAATTCAGGATGTCTGCTCATAATTTCTTTCCTTTCTTCACACTCACAGCCACTCCGTCACCCAGCGGGATGATAGACGTTGTAAGTTCCTCGTTATGTTTCAGTTCGTACAGGTAATCCCGCATCCGGGCATGGATCGTCCGGTTGCGCCTCTCCACTGCGAAACGGGACCGGATCACATCTCCATCCTGCATCACATTGTCCGAGACAAGGACGCCGCCTTTGTTCAGCAGGCGCATCGCATCCGAAAGATAGTGGATATACTGTCCCTTAGCCGCATCCATAAAAATAAAGTCATAATATCCTTCCAATGTTTTCATCACCTCAGCGGCATCCCCTTCGATGAGGGTAATCTGCTCTTCTTTCCCTGCTCTGCGAAAATTCTCCCGCGCAACAGGTATCCGTTTCTCATAATTTTCTATAGTAGTGATATGACAGTCACAGGATACAGATTCACTCATGAGCAGCGCGGAAAATCCCACCGCAGTCCCCACTTCAAGAATCCGTTTAGGATTTTGTATTGTCAAAAGCACCTTTAGAAAGCTCTGCATTTCCCTGCGTATGATAGGAACATCCGCCGAGCGCGCCTCTGCCTCGATAGTCTCCAGAAGCTCGCTGTTCTTCGTATCCAATGAATTGATAAAGGTGATAATCCGCTCGTCTACGATCATGTCCGGTACTCTCCATTTCATATCCAATGCCGATGCACAAGCGGTTTCCCCGCTCGTACACCGGCATTATCATTTTCACTGTTTCTTATTACTGTTATACATCCACATCCATGATGATCGGGATAACCATAGGTTTTCTCTTTGTCTTCTTCCAGATATAGTCATTCATCGCGTCACGGATCACAAGCTTGATCTTGTTCCAGTCTGTGTGGCGACCGCCGAGACATCTGTCAAGCGCGTCGGAAACCGCCCGTCTGGCGTCTTCCATCAGTTGTTCGGACTCCCTTACATAGACAAATCCACGGGATACGATATCCGGGCCTGCGAGCAGACGGTTCGTCCTTCTCTCTAAGGTAAGCACCACAATGATGATGCCGTCCTCAGCCAGATGCTGTCTGTCACGAAGTACGATATTCCCCACATCGCCCACGCCGAGGCCATCCACAAGAACCGCCCCTGTGTGCACCTTGTCCACAACCTTTGCCGACTCATCGTCCAGCTCCAGCACATCGCCGGACTGAATGATAAAGATATTGTTCTTCGGAATTCCCAGAGACTTTGCGATCTCCGCGTTTGCTTTTAAGTGACGGTACTCCCCGTGCACCGGGACAGCATATTTTGGTTTTACAAGGGAGTAGATCAGTTTCAGCTCCTCCTGGCAGGCATGGCCTGATACATGGGTGTCCTGGAAGATCACTTCCGCGCCCTTGGAGGACAGCTCATTGATCACGCGGGAAACTGATTTCTCATTTCCCGGAATCGGGTTGGAACTGAAAATGATCGTATCGTTGGGCTGGATCGTTACTTTGCGGTGCACATCCGCCGCCATCCTTGAAAGAGCCGCCATGGATTCGCCCTGGCTTCCCGTTGTAATGAGCACCATTTTCTCCGGCGGATAGTTCTTCATCTCATCAATCTCGATCAATGTGTTCTCCGGTACGTGCAGATAGCCAAGCTCCGACGCCGTGGAAATGATATTTACCATACTGCGTCCTTCCACGACAACCCTTCTGCCGTACTTGTACGCAGAGTTGATGATCTGCTGCACACGATCCACATTGGACGCAAATGTAGCGATGATCAGCCTTGTATTCTGATGCTCCGCAAAAATATGATCGAACGTGATGCCTACCGTACGCTCAGACTGTGTAAATCCCCGGCGCTCCGCATTAGTGCTGTCTGACATAAGGGCGAGCACTCCCTTTTTCCCAATCTCTGCAAATCTCTGCAAGTCAATCGTGTCTCCGAACACCGGTGTATAATCTACTTTAAAGTCTCCTGTATGGACAACAACTCCCGCCGGGGAATAGATCGCCAGAGCAGAGGCATCCTGGATACTGTGGTTCGTCTTGATAAATTCGATGCGGAATTTTCCCAGATTAATGGACTGTCCGTGCTGCACAACTTTTCGCTTCGTGCTGCGCAGCAGATTGTGTTCTTTTAATTTATTCTCAATGATGCCCATAGTGAGCTTTGTCGTATAGACCGGAAGATTAATCTCTTTTAACACGTACGGCAGCGCGCCGATATGGTCCTCGTGACCGTGGGTGATAACGAATCCTTTCACCTTGGATGCATTGTCCTTTAAATAAGACACATCCGGAATCACAAGATCAATCCCGAACATATCATCCTCCGGGAAGGCAAGTCCGCAGTCCACAACAACAATACTGTCCTCGTACTCAAAGGCAGTAATGTTCATTCCGATCTGCTCCAAACCGCCCAGCGGTATGATACGCAGCTTTCCTTTTTTCTCTTTTTTCAAAAAATAAACACCTCCGTTATTTTGTTTTTTTCATACATTCTCTGCAGAGGCCGTAGAACTTCAGCTCATGGTCAAGCACATGGAATCCGGCAGAATCTTCAATGTAGTGTTCCAAATCCTCCAGAAGATCCGCATCAAAAGGAATCACCTTGCCGCATTCTTTGCATATAAGGTGATGATGATTGTGCTTTGATCCGCTGCCAAGCAGATGTCCGATCTCATATCTCACACACCCGTCGTCCAGATTGACCCGGTCTACAAGCTGGATATCCCAGAGAAGCTGAAGCGTACGGTACACCGTCGCCAGCCCGATCTCCGGATAATCTTCCGCTACCAGCTCATAGATATCCTCCGCCGTCATATGCCTTCCGCCATTCTGCTCCAGCACGGAAAGAATGAGCAGACGCTGCTGCGTGACTTTCAATCCTTTTTCTCTCAGCTTTTCCTTGAGCAGTTTCTCTGTATTCTTCTGTTCCATGCGTGTTCTCTCGTCCCTTGCAGTAATAGATCTTTTCAGCTTTCAGACTGTTACATCTCTATGCTCACGTCCTCTAACAGCTCCTCAAACACCTTTGATACTGCCAGAAGTTCCGTCTCGTCCTCAACAATCTCATAGACACTGTCTCCCGGCTTCGGCTCTTTCGTCTCTTTAAGGATCAGACACTCTGCGTCTTCCTCCTCAGAATCTGTAACGAGTATGTACGCACTTCCGTTGATCCTCGTCTCCTCAAGAACGAAAAATTCGTCTCCGCCGCTGCCGTCCGCGAAAGTAAACCTTATTTTTTCCATTTATAAGCCCCTTATGCTAAAACTTGATACTCCTGTTTCACATCTGAGAGTCTGTGTTTTCCGCCCGCCTCATATGCATGAGATCCAGATATCCCTGAAGGATGAATACTGCCGCGATCTGATCGATATGTTTCTTTCGATTTTCCCGCCTGACATTGCTCTCAATCAAAGTGCGCTCCGCCTCCACTGTCGTCAGGCGCTCGTCCCACATAACGATCTCAAGCCCTGTCCGTCTGTGAAGCATATCTCTGAATTCCAAAGACTTTTCCGCACGCTCCCCGATATCATTGTTCATATGCTTCGGAAAACCAAGTATGATCTTTCCTACATCATACTGCGCAATCAGCTCCTCAATGCGCGCGCAGGTTTTTCTCAGTTTGTTCTCCTCTTTCCGCCCGATCGTCTCAATCGCCTGGGCGGTAAGCCCCAATGGGTCACTGATCGCCACTCCGACGGTCTTGGTCCCATAGTCAAGTCCCATGATCCTCATAATTGATTATTCCCAAGAATTATGTTCGATATACGCTTTTAAGAGCTCCTCTACGAGCTCATCTCTCTCCACTTTCATCACAAGGCTTCTCGCCCCGTTGTAGCTGGTGATATATGTAGGATCTCCGGACATAATATATCCAACAATCTGGTTGACCGGATTATATCCCTTTTCCTTCAGAGCTTTGAATACGATCTCAAGAATATCCCTTGCCGAGATCTGCGGTCCTGGCTCTACCTGAAAGAATTGTGTGTTGCCTAAATCACTCATCCTGATGCTCCTCCTTTTATATAATCTTATGTTCCATACAGCTTTATGTTTCAGCCGCATGCCGCCGCCCATAAAACGCAGCAGGCAGCACGGTAAACTGTGTATTATCTCCGGGAAAACCCAGAATCCCTATTTACAATTCTAATATAATACTATTTAAAATTCAATGTATAATTTGTGAATCGTTTTCAATTTGAAGGTTTACGATACAATTCTTCAGATTTTCCTTTTTTTCTAGTGCAATTTTAATATACTCTTTCGTGTATCCCGTCTGAACGGTCCTTCCTCCGATGACAGCATCTTCCTCTATAAGTACCTCCACTTCCTTTCCGATGAAGGAAGCCTCGTATGCTTTCTGTTTGCGCTCATTCAGTTCAAGCATGACCGCGCTTCTGGCCGCTTTCACCTGCTCGTCCACCTGATCCAGCATCACAGCGGCCTTTGTGCCCGCCCGTTTGGAATATTTAAAAATATGCGTCTCATAAAACCCCACCTTGTCCACAAAGGCGAGGGACTGTTCAAACTCTTCCTCTGTCTCCCCCGGAAATCCAACGATCACATCTGTTGTCAGCGCAGGATTGTTAAAATATTTCCTGAGGAGCACGCATTTTTCATAATATTCGACGCTCGTATATCTACGGTTCATTCTTTTTAAAGTAGCGTTGCATCCACTCTGGAGGGATAAGTGGAAATGAGGGCAGAATTTCGGCATGGAAGCGAGTTTTTTTGCAAAGCCCTCTGTGACGATTCCCGGTTCCAATGAGCCGAGCCGGATCCGCATGATACCATCGATCTCATGGACAGCGCGTATCAATTCAAGAAGATGCCTCTCCCCGTCAAAATCAATGCCGTATGAACTTAAGTGGATGCCTGTAAGCACCACTTCCCGATATCCATTCTCTGCAAGGCCCTTAACTTCCGCCACAACATCTTTAAGTTCTCTGCTGCGCACACGTCCTCTGGCATAAGGGATGATACAATAAGTACAGAACTGGTTGCAGCCGTCCTGTACTTTGATATAGGCACGGGTATGCTCGCCGGTTCTCGTAAGCCCAAGGGATTCGTACTCCCGCGTTCCTCCAATATCTTCCATCTCAATAAGACGGTCCTTTTTATATTCTTCAAGTATCCGTACAAGATCTTTCTTGTGGTTATTTCCTATAACAATATCAATGCATGGATCGGTATCCTTTCCTTTCTGTGCCTGGACATAGCACCCTGCCGCCACAACGACCGCCTCCGGGTTCATCTTCCTCGCTCGGTGGAGCATCTGCCGGGATTTCCGGTCCGCGATATTTGTGACGGTACATGTGTTGATCACATAAACATCTGCTCCCTCTTTGAAGGGAACAATCTCATATCCTGCCTTTTCAAGCATCTCCTGCATTGCTTCGGTTTCATATGCATTTACTTTACATCCAAGATTATGGAACGCCGCTTTTTTCATACTGATTTTTACCTCTTCTACCGCTTTTTTCCTCTATTGTTTCTTGACTTTTGCCATATCTTCCCGTAAAATGTATATGAGGTCATGAGACCTTACTTTATACTTTATTGCATGATTCAAGGAGGGCTTTTTTAAAATGAAAACAGTACAGATTTCATTAAACTCAATCGACAAAGTAAAATCTTTTGTAAATGAAATTACAAAGTATGACAATGACTTCGATTTAGTGTCCGGAAGATATGTTATAGATGCCAAATCCATCATGGGAATCTTCAGTCTCGATCTTTCCAAGCCGATCGATCTGAATATCCATGCAGACGGCAATATTGATGATATTCTTTCAGCACTGGATTCTTACATCATCAAATAATAGCCAATAAAGACCTTACTTAATCAGGGAGCTGTCTCAATATGAGGTAGCTCCCTTTGCTTTACAGTTCAGCCAATCAGCATAGACTTATGCTTCCACCCGTATCACTTCCGCTGTCTCGATCGCCGTCTTCATAAGATCGCCGATCACCTCTGTCAGGTTCAGCTCTGACTTCTCGATACGCCCTACATCCGGCTTTGTTACCGGATGCTTTGCCACAAAAATCGTACAGCAGTCCTCAAAGGGCTGGATCGAAGTCTCGTAAGTGTCGATCTTCTCGGATATCTCCACGATCTCTCTCTTGTCAAATCCGATCAGAGGCCGGTATACCGGCAGCGTACATACCGCATTCGTCGCCGCAAGGCTCTGCATCGTCTGGCTCGCCACCTGTCCGATACTCTCTCCTGTGATCAGTCCCAGACATCCGTCCTCCTTTGCAAAATGCTCCGCGATCCGCATCATATATCTGCGCATGATGATCGTCAGTTCATCATGCGGGCATTTCTCATAGATTGCAAGCTGGATATCTGTAAAGTTCACAACATGGAGCTTGATGGGACCTGCGTACGCCGACACAAGCCGCGCCAGATCAACCACCTTCTCCTTTGCCCGCTCACTTGTATACGGCGGAGCATGGAAATAAGTCGCCTCAATCTCCACGCCTCTCTTCGCGATCATATAGCCGGCTACCGGACTGTCGATCCCGCCGGATAACAGAAGCATGGCGCTTCCATTTGTGCCCACAGGCATACCGCCCGGTCCCGGAATGATCTTCGAATAGATATAAGTTTCCTCACGTATCTCCACATTCACACGCACATCCGGAGTATGAACATCTACTTTCATCTGCGGATAAGCGTCAAGGACTGCTTCTCCCAGCTCACAGTTGATCTCCATAGAATTCATCGGATACCGTTTATTAGCGCGTCTTGCCTCGACTTTAAAGGTCTGGTTTCCTTCGGGGTACATCTCTCCCACATAAGAAACAACATCTTTCTTAAGTTCTCCAAGCTCCTTGACCGGCTTTCTTACTACCGGACAGATACCGACGATACCGAACACTCTTTTTAGGCTTTCGATTGTTTCCTCGTAATCGTATTCGCCCTCACAATCCACATACACTCTTCCGTGGCATTTATGAACAAGGAACTCTCCGTCCACATTTTTCAGCGCATACCGGATCTGGCGCACAAGAGCATCCTCGAACAGATAACGGTTCTTCCCTTTTATTCCTATCTCACCGTACTTAATTAAAAATGAATGAAACGTCATGATCTTCTCCTTTATCTCTGCTGCGGCACTGTCTCTTAGACAGAAAGGCGGTTTTGCACTTCAGTTCTTCCATATGCCGCCGCTGCCGCTGGACCTGCGCATTCAGCGCCGTGTGAATTTTCGAAGCATCGGTATACAATTATATAGTGTTTCCAGTGTATAGTCAATTTCTTCTTTTGTAGTAAACTCTGACATACTGAAGCGGATGGTCGCGTCCAGATATTCTCTGGGCGTGCCGATGGCTTTTAACACACCACTGACCGCCGGATGATTCGATGAGCATGCGGACCCCGAGGAAACATATATGCCCTTGTCCTCCAATGTATGAAGAAGAACTTCGCCTCTGACGCCGCTTACACCCACACTGATAATATGGGGCGCGCTTCCTTCATCTGTCATACCGTGGATGGTCGTATTCTCGATCCCCAGTATTCCCTCAATAAAGTATGCTTTGAGCTCCCGCATGAGCGCGGTCTTCATCTCCAGATCCTGATAGATAAGCTGCGACGCAAGGCCTAAGCCCGCAATACCGGGCACATTTTCCGTACCGGAACGGATATCCCTCTGCTGTCCGCCTCCGAACACGATGGGATGGATCTTCACCCTGCTGTCAATATAGAGGAAGCCCACACCTTTCGGCCCGTGGATCTTGTGGCCGCTTGCCGAGAGAAGGTCGATGCCCAGACGTTTCGGATGGATACGGTATTTCCCGTATCCCTGCACCGCGTCCGTGTGGAACAGGATCGACGAATTGTACCGCTTCGTCATCTGCACAGCCTCCTGAACAGGCTGTACGGTCCCGACTTCATTGTTTACATACATGATCGATACAAGGATCGTCTCCGGACAGAGCGCTTCTCTAAGGGCATCCAGCTTTATCCTGCCTGTTTCATCCACCGGCAGATAAGTGACGCGGAACCCCTCTTCCTCTTCCAGATACCGCATAGTGTTCAGGATCGCCGGATGCTCGATTGCTGAGGTGATTAAGTGATTTCCCCTGCGGCGGTTCGCCCGCGCGCAGCCAATCAGAGCAAGATTATCGCTCTCCGTGCCGCCGGATGTGAAAAAGATCTCTTTACCATTTACCTTCAAAAGTCTGGAGATCGTTTCCTTTGCGTCCCGGATATAATGCTCCGCCTCCACACCCTTGCGGTATAAAGAAGACGGGTTGCCGTAATCCTGGCACATTACTTTATAAACCAGTTCCCCCACTTCCGGATAGCACATGGTCGTGGCAGAATTGTCCAGATAAACTTCCATAATCCCTTTCCTTTTCTATAATTTTCACTATTACTATATTCAGTTCGGCCATACAATGTCCGCACACTTAAACCGTTACGCAATCTCAAATTTATACATGAGAACAGACAGCACTGTCAGCCCCGCGGTCTCCGTCCGCAATATTCGCTTGCCAAGCGACACCGGATATGCTCCCGCCGATTTCGCAAGTTCCACTTCCTCTTCCTCAAATCCACCTTCCGGACCGATAAATATCCCCACGGACTGGCCCGGCCGGATGGCGTCTATTATACGCGCCGTCTCCTTCATGTCCTCTTCCAGTTCGTAGGGAATAAGCAGCACGTCCAGTTCTTTTGAAACATCCAGTGCATCCGCAAATGTCAGGACATTTTTCACTTCCGGGATAATGCTCCGCCCGGACTGCTCTGCCGCGCCTTTAGCAATCATCTGCCAGCGCAGTTGTTTTTTCACCGCCTTCTTTTCATCCAGCTTCACAACAGAGCGTTTCGCCGCAAACGGGACAACGCTGTACGCGCCCAATTCCACTGCTTTCTGTATGATCCACTCCATCTTGTCGCCTTTCGGAAGTCCCTGAAAGAGCACGATGCGAGAGGGAAGCTCCGTATCAGAGTCCAGCGCCTTCAAAATGTCAAGAACCGCCCGCTTCTCCTCATATGCACTCACGCAGCAGAGATACGTTTTCCCGCCGCCATCGCTGACGCGCACATCCTCGCCGGGTTTCATGCGGAGCACGTTCTTCATATGATTGACATCCGCGCCCTCAATATATATATTATTTCCCTGTATCCATGATGGATCTGCAAAAAACTGCTGCATAATCTGTCCTCTTCATGTATATACATATTTTGTCAAACTTACATTCCTGCAACGCACTCATTTTCGTGCAGTCACACACACCCACTCCCCCTGACAGGTCACATCGATCACTTCCAGCCCTGCCGCCTTCACCGCGTCCACAACGGTCTGTTCTTTATCGTCTATGATCCCGCTGGTAATGTAGATGCCGCCTTTTTTCAACTGGTGAGTGATCACCGGCGTAAGTTCCACGAGCACATCAGCCAGGATATTTGCTGCCACGATATCATAGCATTCATACCCCACACGGTCCTGCACTGATTTATCGTCGATAATATTTCCGGTCATTACTTCATATTTGTCTTTTGAGATGCCGTTCACTTCCATATTTTCATGGGTCGCATCAATTGCGCATGGATCAAGATCCGTCCCCACGGAGCGAGCGGCGCCGAATTTCAGCGCCAGCATGCCAAGGATTCCGCTTCCACATCCCACATCGAGGATCCGCGTGTCTTCTGTCACATATTTGCGGATCTGACGGATACAGAGCTGGGTTGTCTCGTGCATCCCTGTTCCGAAAGCAGTTCCCGGATCAATATGAATGACCATCTTGTCCTCGTCCCCAGGTTTTACATCCTCCCATGAAGGGATGATAAGAATGTCGTCCACGTAGAACTGATGGAAATATTGCTTCCAGTTATTAACCCAGTCCACATCTTCTGTCTCCGATTCTTCAATAAGACATTCGCCCACGTCCACGAGGCCGGACATCTCTTTTAACTCACGCCTCACGTCTGCAAGGATCTTCCTCTGATCCTCCCCGGGTTCCAGATAAAAGCTTAAATAAGCCACTCCGTCGTCCGCCTCAATCTGGGGAAGAATATCCACGAACATCTGCTCCTTGTCAGACTGGGTGAGCGGGATCTTATCCTCAATCTCCACTCCCTGTATGCCGAGATCCATCAGCATACTGCTGATGATATCCTCCGCCTCTGTGGTTGTCTTTAACCGGAACTTATTCCATTTCATTTTCTATTCCTCCTGCTCTTTCTCAAACCAAAGGTTCAGATCTACATTTGCATTGATCCCGGGCACCACGCCAGTCTCACTGTACTGCCATATTTTATAATCATAGGGGCACTGCGGGATATCATGATAATCCGCATACCAGAAATCATACTCTGTAAGCTCTTCCATATCAAGGGTAAATGCCATCCACTTCATATTGGAGTAGATCATAGGCTCATAGCCCGCCTGCTTTATCGTATCGCAGAATACCTTGCAGAAATTAGTGAATTCTGCCCGTGTATTTTCGTCTGTCCGGGCTGTATCCCACTTGATCTCTTCTGTGTCATAAATGACCGGCCCGCTTATATCATAAGGCTTTAAATGCTCCAGTACGAACTCAGCCTCCTGGACCGCCTCTGCCCCGCTGATTGCCTGAGAGAAAAAATAAACTCCCACATCGAGACCCACATCAAGGGCTCCTTTTATATTCTGTTCGTACATGGCATCCATGACGAGCGCGCCTGTCTCCCCATAAGCCCGGTATCCAAGGCGGATTATGACAAACTCTACTCCGCTTTCTTTCACCAGTTTCCAATCGATCTCCTCACCTTGAAATTCCGATACATCAATACCGAATCTTGCTTTTACACCGTTCTTTTTATCATAAAAGCTTTTATATCCTGTCTCTTCATCTGTCTTAAGATGGGAAAAGTCATAGGTGCATTTTGGAACAGACTCAATCAGAGGAGCTTCATAACTATTCTCCTCTACATCCTGGAATACATAATATTCCTCCTTTTCATCTTCCTCCTCGATCTGTATCCCACCAGTCTCTCCTTTTCCTGACGCGTCTGCTCCGGTTTCCCTTACCGGCCCCGAACAGGCTGCCGCAAGAAAAACAGATGTCATTATAAGAAGGAACACCGAACACACTGTCCGAATAAATCCACTCCGTTTACTCATCCTCTATCACCTTCATCTCATCTCCCACACGGATCGTACCGCCCCGGATCACCCGGGCAAACACACCTTCCCTGGGCATGATACAGTCCCCCATCTTCTGAAAGATCTGGCAGCCGTGATGACACTCTTTCCCAATCTGAGTCATCTCCAATATTACATCTGCACAATGAAGCCGCGTCCCAACGGGAAGCAATCGAAAATCAATACCCTCTACCACAAGATTTTCCCCAAATGCTCCGTCCGCCGTTTCTGCGCCGCGCGCCCGGAACTCTTCAATCTTATCATAAGAAAGAAGACTCACCTGACGGCGCCATTTTCCCGCATGGGCATCCCCTTGTATTCCGAAATCCTCTATAAATACTCCTTCACCGACATTTTGCTTCTGCGTACCCTTCGCAGGACTTGTGCATACCGCAATCACTTTTCCCATAGTCTGATGTTATCCTCCGATCCTTGACATTCCTTTTGATTCTAAAGCCATGCCGCCTGTCGATTTTTCACCGGTCTTATCATTTACACTCTGCTCTGCCATATTCTCGGCAGCGAACTGATGACAGGCCGGCTTCTCATACATGATGCGCCGCATCTCCTCACGGATCTCCTCATCTGACGTCCCGCTTCTTAACAGCACCCGCAGGTCTGTCCCGCTGCCATATTGAAGACAGGGTTTTAAATATCCTTCCGATGTAAGGCGCACCCGATTACATCCATCACAGAACTGATGGGATACCGCGCTGATGAATCCCACTCTTTTTCGGAATCCGGGAAACTGCACATAGACCGCAGGCCCATTCCCAAGCGGTTCTGTATATCGCTTTGGTTCCCCGAAATGCTTCTCCAGTACAGTACAGATCTCATCACCGCTCTTTCCTGAAAATACCTTTCCCATACCGATGGGCATCATCTCGATAAAGCGTACGTCTGCCTTCCCTTCCCTGGCCAGAGAGGCAAGCTGTATATATTCTTCCTCTTCCGCATCCTTTAGAGGAACGCAGTTCACCTTCACACGCAGCTCCGGGAACGCGGCCGCAGCGTCCAGTCCTTCCAAAGCCATCTCCACTCTGCCGCCTCTTGTCACTTCCCGGTATCTCTCCGGATTCAGTGTATCAATACTGATATTCACAGAGTCCATTCCTTTATAAACTAATTCGTTTATTTGTTCCTTCAACAATATACCGTTCGTTGTCAACGTAACCTGTTCAATTCCCGGAATAGACTTCAGCAGCCCCAGCAGATCCGGCAGCCCTCTGCGTACCAGAGGCTCACCTCCGGTCAGTTTAATCTTCGTAATGCCAAGCTCCACTCCGATACAGCAAAGTCTGGCAATCTCGTCAAAGGTCAGAATATGTTGATGAGGGACAGCCGGCACTCCTTCTTCAGGCATGCAATAGACACAACGCAGATTACAGCGGTCCGTCACAGACACTCTCATATAGTCGATTGCTCTGCCAAACTGATCTTTCATCGCGCGCACTCCCCGGCCCTGCCCGTCAATATAGCCAGCCCGTGATCCAGTGCGGGAAGCACCGCCTCCAGATTCTCCCGGACTGCCTTCGGGCTGCCCGGCAGATTGATAATAAGCGTTTTCCCGCGGATGACAGACACGCCGCGGCTTAACATCGCCCTTGATGTTACTTTGAAAGAAGCAAGGCGCATTGCCTCTGCGATTCCCGGAGCGTTCCGCTCCGCCACCTCCATCGTCGCTTCGGGAGTACAGTCTCTGGATGCGAAGCCGGTGCCGCCCGTTGTGAAAATAATATCCATCCCATATTTATCACATAATGCACATAGACACTTTTTTATTTCTTCCTTTTCATCAGGAAGAAGGACTGTTTTTTCAACCTCATACCCCGATCCTTCTATCATTTCACAAATCAGAGGACCACTCTTATCCTCACGTTCGCCTGCATATCCCTTGTCACTCAGGGTCACAACTGCCGCCTTCCATCTGTATCCTTCCATATACTTCCCGCTCCTTTTTCTCAGCTGTCATGGTCACAATATATCAATCTCCATGCGCGCCTTTCCCTCTTCCTCCCTGAAGTCATGGGTATGCATGTCATTGTATACATTTCCACTCTTCCCACCTGTTTTTTTCACCAGATAGATCTCCCCGATTTCCATCGTCTTATCCATTGCCTTACACATATCATAGATAGTCAGAAGCGCTACACTTACGCCTGTCAAAGCTTCCATCTCTACTCCGGTCTTTCCCGTGACTTTCACAGTACAGGTGCAATAGACGGCGCTTTCATCTGCGTCCATATCAAAGTTTACCTTACAGTTTGTGATCGGCAGAATATGGCACATGGGAATGAGATCCGATGTCCGCTTTGCTCCCATGATCCCCGCAGTCGCCGCTACACCGAGCACATCGCCTTTGCCAACTGTTCCGGCTTTGATCGCCTGAAAGACTTCCCGGTTTACAATGATCTTCCCGGTTGCCTGTGCCTCCCGGACCGTTTCACTTTTTCCGGTCACATCCACCATAACCGCTTTTCCATTCTCATCAAAATGTGTAAATCCCATTTTATAACCCTTCTTTTATGCTCTATTCTGACTGAAGCAGTTCCAGCTTCTCCGGAAATGCCTCTCCGGCCCATGTATTCACCTTCAAGAACAGCGCCTGTCTGCCGCCTCGTACCCGGTATAATGAAAAACTTATTGTCTTATTTCCGCAGTTATTCAAATTTTATCACAATTTTTATTCTGATACTACCCCTTGAAAATGATTTATGCAACAGCAGGCAGTTCTGACTTTAAAGAGAACTGCCTGCTGTTGCATTACGTTATAGCAAATTTAAGATAAAAATCATATCCGAAATCCTCACCCGAGAATTTCTTTCAAATCTTTCTCCGGTGTGGTAACGGGAGCGATATGGTAGTTTTCCACCAGATACTCCAAAACATTCTGTGAGAGAAAGGCGGGAAGAGTTGGACCCAGACGGATATTCTTCACGCCCAGATACAGCAGGGTCAAAAGAATGCAGACCGCCTTTTGTTCGTACCATGACAGGATCATGGAGAGCGGTAGATCGTTTATGCCGCATCCGAAAGCATCCGCCAGTGCTGCCGCTACCTTGATCGCGCCAAAAGCATCATTGCACTGTCCCATATCCAGTAGACGGGGCAGGCTCCCAATCGTGCCAAGATTCAGGTCGTTAAAACGATATTTGCCACAGGCGAGGGTTAAGATAACTGTATCTTTTGGTGCCTGTTTCACAAACTCTGTATAGTAGTTTCGCCCGGGACGTGCCCCGTCGCAGCCGCCAACAAGGAAAAAGTGGCGGATCGTACCATTTTTAACTGCTTCGATAACCTGATCTGCCAGACCAAGAACCGTTCCATGACCGAACCCGGTACTTACCGTCGTTCCGCCGTTGATCCCCGTAAACTGTCGTTCTTCCGGATATCCCCCCAGTTGCAGTGCTTTCTCAATCACCGGCGTAAAATCTTTATCCGGCCCAATATGTACTGCTCCGGGATACGCCACCATTTCCGTAGTGAAAACCCGATCTCTATAACTGTCTTTTGGCGGCATAATGCAATTCGTAGTGAAGAGAATCGGAGCTGGAAGGTCGGCAAACTCTTTCTGTTGATTCTGCCATGCAGTCCCGAAATTTCCCTTGAGATGAGGATATTTCTTCAGTTCAGGATATCCATGCGCCGGCAGCATTTCCCCATGGGTGTAGATATTGATCCCCTTATCTTTTGTCTGCTCCAACAGTTGTTTCAGATCATAGAGATCGTGGCCTGTAATAACGATAAAGGGGCCTTTTTCCACCTTTAACGGTACAACGGCAGGAATCGGTGTCCCATATATCTCGGTGTTGGCTCTGTCCAACAGCTCCATGCAGGTATAATTGTGCTGTCCCACTTCAAGCACGACAGGCAGCAGTTCTTCCATCCCCCAATTCTCTCCGATCGCACACAAAGCCTTTGCGAAGAACAGATTTACTTCTTCGTTCGTATAACCCAGTACCTCTGCATGATAAGCGTAAGCAGCCATCCCTCGGATTCCGAACAGGATCAGAGATTTCAAAGAACGGATATCTTCGTCTGCGCCCCATAACTGATCCATGTCATAATCATCATTTCGTCCACAGGCGTTTCCTTGTCCGCCGCATTCCAGAACAAGCCGTTCTCTTTCTGCGTGTATCTGGTCAATCAGTCTTTGGATAAATACCTCATCAAAATTTACGTTCGTAACTGTGGCAAAAAGACCTTCTATTATAAGATGCCAGGTATGTCTCCCCGGATCTTTCCGCCCTTCTGTCGCTCTGGCCATGCCTATAAGAGCGCCCGTCAATTCATCCTGCAGTTTCGCAAGACCAGCGGACTTTCCACACACACCGGCTTTTCCCATACAACCGGCGCATCCGGCGGTCTGTTCACACTGAAAACAAAACATCTGTTGATCCATAATTCAATCCCTCCAAATTTTATTATTTTTTATCACATGAAATTCCCCAGGCTGTTCTTTCGCGGATCTTGCCGCGGCAGTAACGTCCGCATCATAGGCAGGGGCCTTTCCACTCACCATACCTGTCGCTCCTTCGTGGCAGGCCTCGGCGCATAGCCCACATCCGCTGTATTTTTCCTCATTGAGAGTAATAATCTTTCGTATCGTCATATCTCATCCTTTGATCATTCTGTCTGATTTGCCGGATCGTTCTGCCAGAGGTACTGTTCACAGTGACTTGCCCGATTCCCAACGCCGACTGAATCTCACCAGGCTCTTGGTCCCTTGACCTCTTGGGAAAAATATACTATATTTATTTTAACATTTCCGTTGTTACAACAACATTTTGGAGGAATTTTTATGGATATGCACTTTCTTTCTAATACTATGCTTTTCCGCGGACTTCGGGTGGAAGAGATCCACTCTGTTCTCGCCTGTCTGAACACACAGGCGCAGTCTTTCGATAAGGGAGAGGTGCTCTGCCGGGCCGGAGAGCCTGTCTCCAATATGGGGCTGGTCTTAACCGGCAGTGTAAATATCGTTGTAAATTACTATTGGGGCGGGAGTAATATTTTTGGTCACATTGGCCCCGGGGAACTTTTTGCAGAATCCTATGCAGCAATCCCCGGCCGGGAATTACTGGTGGACGTCGTAGCCGTTGAACCGGTAGAAGTCCTGTTCCTCCCGTTCCTGCGCCTGACTGAGACCTGCGCCAATTCATGCCCGTTCCACAGCCGGACAATCCATAACCTGCTTCAGATCATAGCCGGAAAGAATCTTCATCTCTCGATCCGGATGATGCACACGGCATCCCGTTCTATCCGAAGCCGGTTATTGTCCTATTTTTCGGAACAAGCCGTTCAAAATGGCAGTAATCAGTTCGCCATTCCCTTCTCCAGGCAGCAACTTGCCGATTATCTTGGCGTAGACCGCAGCGCCCTGTCTAACGAACTGTCTAAAATGCAGAAGGATGGACTCATTTCCTATCGGAAGAATCAATTTATACTCACGGAACAGATCCGTGAATTGCTTTGAAAACTATTCGATGTTTGATGCTTATTTAAAACACGGTCTGGGGGCCAAATCCAGTTCCCGAAAACTATAGTGGAAATTTTAAGATTTTGTGAAAACCTCATATGAAATATTGTGAATCAATACAAAAATTCACCTGTCATCATTGAAAAATTTTACCAAATATGTATAATTAAAAGAGAACAGGTTTCCCATTTTTAAGAAAGGAGACTAAATATACTTGCCAGACATGTGCGAACACATCTCCCTTCTTGTTGGTAATGGGAATTTATGATTTCGAGTCTATTTTCCTTTTGTTTCAGACCAAGCACTTTAGCTGCGATTATGTATCTTAAGAAAAGGTACAAGTGATTAAAACTGAAGTGGATATTGTGTTCAAAAATGTGGTGCGAAAAATGTGGTGTAAATTACAAACTTTTCCATATTTGTCAAATAAGCATTTCTTCCAGTTATATTCTCATAAGTTTGATCAATATTGCAAATATGGAAATAATCAGAAAATCTATGTAAGAAACTAAAGGAGGATTTTGGAATGAAGAAGTCAAGAAAAATTGTTGCAATGTTAATGGGCCTTTCTATGTCTATGGCTGTATCAGTACCCGCTTTTGCAGCGGAGCCGGAAGTAGCTGTTTCTAAAAGTGCATCCGGAGAAACTGTCTACACCCAGACAGTCAGCATGGATGAACTCGTAGCGCCTTATGCAACCAGCAGCAGTAAGACAGTAACAGCAAATTCGAGTTTAGGACTGGCTTTGGATGCCGGGGAAAGTGATATAAGTACTCCTGTAAGCTTCCGCTTTACTACACTTCCGTCAAATGCAAAGGTACGCTCCATTCAGATCAAACCTGGAAGCGGTGTGATCAACAATAATAACAGTAATATGCTGGGAGCTGTTATGTTTACTTCAATCACTGTCACAAGTCCAGATGGGAAAACAGCTTCACTGTCATGGAAAGCAAGTGGCATGACTGATAACACTTATTTTTTGAATAAAAAGGCGAGCGGCACATGGACAGCATATGTAACAGGTACAAACATTGCACAACCTACTGGCAATCCGCTGTGGGATTTGAGGGCTGCGGGCAGTCTGGTTTATAAATCTCCCCAGATGACGATTTCCTATGTATTAGAGTAGTAAGAGGTTGGACAGACAGGGAATGATAAAAATGCCCTGTTTGTTTCATAATTGGGGATTCTCCAAAAAACGGATTATGATCGAACAATCCAGCAAATAAGCACTTCCGCAGCTTATTTCCAGAAAAATCTGGTCCATATTGTAACTGTGGAATAGCTTGGAATTTCATTCATGTTGAAAAGGAGGGAATAAGATTGATAAATATTTCTAACCGGTTATCTGTTTCAAGCATATACGGCCGGCAAACCCGCAGCGCTGATGTTATACAGACCGGGAAAGCAGATACTGCTAAAACAGACGGCATTAAAAGTGAAGCAACTGATGAATCTCCGGGTGTTTCCAAAATAAAAAACACAAGCTCTCTTCCGGATGAAGTCTTTGAAAATATTCAAAGACTGGCCAAAGAGGACGCAAAGAAAAATATCTACATGGATAATGAATTTGTTTCCTACATTAATAATTACAAAGCTCAGCATATTTCCCCTGATCGTTCCAGATTAATGATGATGTTAAATCCTATGATAGCAAATGCTCAATATACAAATGGACAGCCGACTTTCTTTTCTCTTTTGGATTTTACCGTGAGATTTTCTGTTGGGGCAATGTTTGGGGCATATGTATCTGTCCGCGACAGCAGTGGAGAGGAAATCCTTACCTACAGCCCATCGAATGGGAGATGGGTATCACTCCCAACAAAGGCAGAAAACCAATTCCATGATGAAGCAACTGGCGTGTACTATGCAGCTTTTGAAGAAGCTCGCGCTGAGATAAGAGCACAGGAAGCCGGAGGGGCCGGCAGCGTGGCAATGACTGGATTTAACGCAACTGTGTGATCTTATTACCAGATATTTGTACTATACCGTTGCAGGAATCTTTTTTCAAATTCCTGCAACGGCTTTTTAGTCTATATGGTTAGGTGCCGCCTGATTATACATTGAATATTAAGGTAAAACCTGTACCTGTTTCCTTACAAAATTGGGCGAAAAGACGGCGTCCGAAAAAAGGCAATAGTGGATTTCTACGAAATATTGGCACCGTATTGGATATTCTCCACGGAAACAAAAGAGCTGATACGTGTAGACCATACGCCGATTGTCTGACACACGAAAGTAAGGGAAACAGCTAACCCATTCCTTGATACGGAATATTTCAAACAGCGTAACTTTAATCAAGCAATGAAGAAACTCTCTGGCAGATGAAGCCTGCGCAGGATGCGCCTCACCTGACGCCCGGTCGTACCAATTGTCTTTAAGAGCCCATAATACTGAATATCCCGGATTACGGATATATGGAAGATATTGTATAATCAGATAGCCAGTCAGCAGGATCAGGACAGTCCCTGCCACTAACGCCGTCACGGTCGATGGATCTGCTGTCATCCCTTCTGGCAGGAACGCCCAATTCACATTGCTTGCTATATAATTTTTATCATTTTTATTAAGAGAATATCCGCTTTCTAAATCCACATGATTCATCTTTTCTTCAATGCTGAAGGAGTTCGAGAAATTCACATCCATGTTAATCATGCCCGTCATGGAGTAATCAGCGGCATCTGCATAAAAGGAAAGTGTCACTTTCTGCCCTTCTTTCTTTTCCAGCCCCAAAAGTTCCAACGATGTCTCGTAGATCAGAATCTCGTCTGCGGCTTTGAGCGCATTTCCTTCTTCAATCTCAAGAAAACGGTGTCCGTAATGATATTACGGAATATACCGCGCTTCTACCCGGCGCTTTAAAAACTCCGGGTTTAACACCTCATCTGCCACCGGTTCGCAGGGCGCACTATACGATCCGCAAGCTGGGCGATCTCCTCGTTGTGCGTGATCATCACCACTGTCTGAGCAAACCGCTCGCCGGATACTTTTAAAAGACTTAACACATCCTGACTGGTTACAGAATCAAGATTACCGGTAGGTTCGTCGCTAAACTTTAGCCTCCCTCTAATTCTGTCTGTAAATACTGGCTTTAACAGTATACAAAAGTGTGCTTTCTGTTTGTTTTTTATTATATATTCTTTATCAAAAAAGTAGAGAGTTTCCTCTCTACTTTTTAAACTATTATTTTTAATCTACAATTTCATCTGGTAAACAATTCGTTATTGGGCAGCTATATGAGTCTTTTGCCCCTGCAATAATCTTAGCTTACTGCAAGTGAATAATTCTTTCAGCTTTATCTTGCCACTACACCTAATTTACCGCTATCGCTTCTACTTCATCATGCCAATGTATTCCAAAAGTATCTCAAACATATCTTTTCCATACTGGTTTACTGTTCTACAGCCAACATATCTCCCATATCCGCCGGCGCCGCTCACCCTATAGTTATTCATACAGATATGGTATTTCCTATTCCGCTCTATCGGGATGCCGTTTACTCGAAATTCATAAGTTCTGCTGCTGTATCTGGTCTGCCTTTCATCTGGCTATAATAGGAAAAGGGAGACCCCTGCAGAGTATCTCCCCATCCACGATCAATATATTCCGTCCTTATGATATGCCTGTGCGATATGAAGCAGACCTTTCAGGCGCACGTCTGATCTGTTGATTCAAACTGACTGTTATATAATTCGGCGTAGAAGCCATTTTCTGAAAGCAGTTCTTCGTGGGTACCCTGCTCAACAATATCGCCGTCTTTCATAACGAGGATCAGATCCGCGTCACGGATAGTTGACAGCCTGTGGGCGATGACGAAACTGGTTCGCCCTTTCATCAGGTTATCCATGGCTTTCTGAATAAGCACTTCCGTCCTTGTATCAACGGAGCTGGTCGCTTCGTCAAGGATCAGTATCTTCGGATCTGCCAGAATGGCTCTTGCAATGGTAAGGAGCTGTTTCTGTCCCTGGGAGACATTGGTCGCTTCCTCGTTCAGTTCCATATTATAGCCGCCCGGAAGTGTCTGCACGAAGCGGTGCACGTGAGCTGCTTTTGCCGCGCGGATGACATCCTCATCCGAAGCGTCCAGTCTGCCGTAGCGGATATTCTCCATGATAGAACCGTGGAACAGCCATGTATCCTGGAGCACCATGCCGAACATTTCTCTCATCTCGCTGCGGTTGAAATCTTTTACATTGTGTCCGTCGATCTTGATGGCTCCGCTGTTCACGTCATAGAAGCGCATGAGCAACTTGATCATGGTCGTCTTTCCCGCACCGGTTGGTCCTACGATAGCGATCTTCTGACCTTCCTTTACCTTTGCGGAAAAATCATTGATGATGATCTTCTCCGGGTTATATCCGAAATGCACATGGTCGAACTCTACATTTCCCTGTAGTCCGTCTATGGATACTGCATTTGGCACGGTCTGGTCTTCCTCCTCTTCATCGAGGAACTCAAACACCCTCTCGGATGCCGCTGCAGTAAGCTGAAGCATATTCGTCACCTGTGCCACCTGCTGGATTGGCTGTGTGAAATTCCTTACATACTGGATGAAGGACTGAATATCACCAACCTCGATCACATTGCGGATGGCAAGGAATCCGCCAAGGATTGCCACGCCCACATAGCCAAGGTTTCCGATGAACTGCATCACCGGCATCATCATCCCGGAGAAGAACTGAGACTTCCATGCGGAATCATAGAGTTTTCCGTTGGTCTCATTGAACTCGCGGATCACGTCATCTTCTTTATTAAATGCTTTTATGATATTGTGGCCGCTGTAGATCTCCTCTACCTGTCCGTTGACATGTCCCAGATACTTCTGCTGCCCGCGGAAATATTTCTGGGAACGCTTCATGACAAATGAAATCAGGAACACAGAGATGGGCAGGATCAGAAGCGCCACCAGCGTCATCAGCGGACTGATAGAAAGCATCATCACCAGCACACCGATGATGGTCGTGACAGAAGTGATCATCTGCGTCGCGCTCTGGTTCAAGCTCTGCCCCAGTGTATCCACGTCATTGGTCACGCGGGAGAGTACCTCTCCTACGGGTTTCGTCTCAAAATAATTCATGGGCATACGATTGACTTTTTCTGAGATCTCTTTTCTCAGACGGTAGGTCGTCTTCTGGGAGACTCCTGTCATAAGGATTCCCTGGATAAACGTACACATCGCACTGACGAGGTACAAAGCCAGCACTGTGATCAGGATAGTCCCGATCTTCCCGAAATCCATCCCTGCCCCGCCGGACACTTTGCTCACAAGACCGTTGAAGATTTCTGTCGTCGCCTTTCCAAGTATCTTCGGCCCTACAATATTAAAAACAGTGCCGCAGATCGCAAAAACTGCCACAAAGAACATCTGGATCTTAAATGCATTCATATATTTGACCAGCTTGATAATCGTACCTTTAAAGTCTTTGGCCTTCTCGCCCGCCGCGTTATGCGGTCCCATTCCTCTAGGCATGGCTTTGCGCCTCCCTTCCTGAAATTTCTGTGCACGGCTCTTCCATCCCTGCTTTTAATTCCGCTTCTGAAAGCTGAGATGCCGCAATCTGCTGATATACTTCACAGGTTTTAAGAAGCTCGCGGTGCGTACCTATTCCCGCGACCTTTCCGTCATCCAGCACGATGATCTGCTCTGCGTTCAGGATCGTGCTGATCCTCTGCGCCACGATGAGCACCGTACTGTCTTTTGTACGTTTCTTAAGCGCTTTTCGCAGTGTGACATCGGTCTTAAAATCAAGGGCTGAGAAGCTGTCGTCGAAGATGAATACCTCCGGATGCTTTGCAATGGCCCTGGCTATAGAAAGTCTCTGCTTCTGACCGCCGGATACATTCGTGCCGCCCTGGGAGATGTGGCTTGCATATCCTTCCGGTTTAGCATCGACAAACTCCGTCGCCTGGGCGATCTGCGCAGCCTCCATCATCTCTTCCTCGCTTCCGTCCGGATTGCCAAACAGAATGTTAGACCGAATATCTCCGGAGAAAAGAAGTCCTTTCTGCGGGACATATCCCAATTTCTCCCTCAATTCATGCTGTGTCACCTCGCGGATATCCACGCCGTCCAGGGTAATGCTTCCCTCGGATACATCATAGAAACGCGGGATCAAATTGACCAAAGTGGATTTCCCGCTTCCGGTGCTCCCGATAATAGCAGTCGTCTCCCCCGGCTTTGCGGTGAATGTAATGTCGTGAAGAACATTTTCATCCGCTCCGGGATATTTAAAGGAAACATGGTTGAAAGCAAGCACGCCCTTCTCCTTCCCGGAAAATGACTTTGCCTTTTCCGGATCATGGATGACAGTCCGGCTTCCCAGCACTTCCTCCACACGGTCCGCAGCCACAGCCGCTCTCGGCAGCATGATGGAAAGCATGCAAAGCATCAGGAATCCCATAATAATCTGCATCGTATACTGGATAAATGCCATCATGTCGCCCACCTGCATCTGCCCCTCGTCGATGCCGTGGGCTCCCGTCCATACGATGAGGACAGAGACGCCGTTCATAATCAGCATCATGACAGGCATCATAAACGTCATGGCACGGTTGACGAACAAGTTCGTCTTTGTCAATGTGCGATTCGCCTCGTCGAAGCGCTCCTCCTCATGCTTTTCCGTACTGAATGCCCGGATAACAGAGAGACCTGTGAGAATCTCACGCATAACAAGGTTTACCTTATCCACAAGTGTCTGCAGGATCTTAAACTTGGGCATTGCCACAAGGAACAATACTAAGATCACCATCGCGATCAGCGCCACCGCCAGCGCAATGATCCACGACATGGACACGTTCGTCTGAAATACCTGAAAAATTCCGCCGATGGCAAGGATCGGAGCATACAAAACGATGCGGAGCAGCATGACAATGATCATCTGGATCTGCTGAATATCGTTGGTACTCCTCGTAATGAGCGATGCGGTAGAAAAGTGGTCGAACTCATTGTTGGAAAAGCCTACCACCTTGTGGAATACCCTTCCCCTCAGGTCTCGTCCTGTAGCCGCGCCGACGCGTGAGGCAAGGAATCCCACGAGGATGCTTGCCGCCATGCCAAGGAATGCAAGCCCCGTCATCTTAGCTCCCGTAGTGAACAGATACCGGAACTGGAGATCATCCATGTCCATCCCCAGACCTTCATACGCAGTCTTTACATAGCTGACTGCCGCCTGGTCAAGGATCGTATCCGGAAGTTCTTCCATCTGACTTCCCATCTCTTCGACAAGTGCGTCCTTTTGCTCCGGAGGCAGCATTTTCATAATATCAAATACTGTCATGCTGTCTATATCCAGACCGGCCGGCATACCGGAAGCAGACTGGGCTTTGAACCGGCTTTTGAGCTGCTCTTCGATCTGGACAGTCATATCGCTGCCGGACTCGAATCCTGCTGTCAGCATCATCGGACAGGCAAGAATATCCCCCAGCGCATTTAACTCTTCCTCATCATCGGAAACATCCTCTTTCAACACATATGCTTCTGTATCGTAAGTACTGTCATCTGTGTCATAGGCATCTAGGACTGTCTGCTGGTCCTCCTGCAGCACAAACAAAAGCAGTTTCCCCATCTCATCCGCCGCGATGGCCTCCGGAACCTGATCCTCGATACCTCCCTGCTGGATACCTATATTGACGATATCAGATGTGTAAGCAGGAAGCGACAGGTCGCAGTATGCCTGAATAAACAGGATGGCAATGATCGCGAGCAGAGATTTCCAGTGTTCTGCCGCATACTTAAACAAACTCTTCATGCTCTTTCTTTCCTTTCATAATTGTCGAGATTCTCATTCACCTGAAGCATCAGACGCCGGAACAACAGCTTCTCCTCCAGGTTCATCCCCTCTAAAAGTATCTGTTCCATCCGGTCCGCTACATCTTTAACAGACTGGATGCAGGACTCTCCCTTCTCCGTCAAAGACAGGCGCATCACCCTCTGGTCATAATCGTCGGGTCTGCGGGTAATATACCCGGATTTCTCCATCTTCTGGATCAGTGACGTGATGGACGGGGCAGTCACATTGAGCTGCTCCGCAAGCTCCTTCTGGGACATAGTCTTCCTCTGATGAAGCGTAAATAATACGCCCGCCGAGCTGCGGTTCATATCAAACTCCTGATACATGCTCTTTGCTATGTTCATGGCACGGTGTGACACAATCCCAAGAAGTGCCAATATGGGTATACCCTCCATATTGCAACTAAACATTTTCTTCCCTCCACGGTTTAATTTAGTTAGATAACTAAATGATATATTAGTATTAATACACAATAAAGTCAAGTATATATTTTCCATTTCATAATTTTTTCATACTTTCTGTATAAATTTAGTTAATGTCTTAATTATTTATTTTATCCAGCTGCTAACGACGGCGCCGCGCGAGGGCACAGTAAAGGCGATCTCCACTGCCTTTGAATAAAAATTCGGCTCTGTGAAGGTCGCCTTTAATTCCTCACTGCCACGGGTAGAAGTCACTATCCTTCTTCCTGCTCTTGTTTTGACGATCGGATAGTCCTTACATTGATCCCGTTCACCTCGATATGGTCATCCACCGGGATCACAAGACATTGACGTCCGTCGATGATCCTCGTCTCAACTAGGTCTGCTCTTTCCGGATTCACTTTAATGGTCACATCCGGAGTCTCGATATTGAACTTTCTCGTCTCCGCGATGTTAGAGGCAAGGAGTGACGCTTCCTCTCCTGCATTCGCCTCAAAGTTCTGGTCAAAATTCTCCATCTTTTCTGCGCCTACACCGCTTTTTTCAAAAATTTTCTTTACTTCCGTCTTATCCAGAGACAAGGGCTCCGGCTCCTCCTTGTGCTCTTCGATCATCTCATTGAGCGTCTCGTGAATATTGCGCACAGTCTCATAGTCGCTCTCCTCGCCCAGCGTATCCTCAATGATCATCTGGAATGTCTCTTTCTGGGTGTCCGCAGACATCGGCATCTTTGCTCCTAAGAGCTGCTCGATCAGCTCCGGCTGCAGATCCTCTGATTTCTTTGTATAGTAAAGAACACTGTGGAGATCCGTGCTGCGGCCATTAAACGCCGGGAAAAGGAATCCTTTTGCCGGAACATCCACGATCCAGTCACGGACGCGGTCCTGAATCCTGTTGTCCTCCGCATTATAGCTAAGTCCTGCCCTGGACAGTGACACCGGGCAGATGCTCGCAAGCAGATACTCGTATACTTCGTCGGACGCGTCAAACATCTCTATACCGTCGGAAGATTTCCCCGGGATGTCATACATTGCATGAATCAGGATAATATAATAGTTCTCCGCAAACTCATATGCAGCGATGACCTTATCATAAAACTCTTCCAGCAGCAAGTCATCTTCCAGCCTGCTGTTCCTGAGTTTAAGCAGGAACTCCTGCGCACCGCCCGGCATCTCCGCATCCAGCGGAAACTCCAGATTCAGCATGTTCTTTCCCACTGTGCCGGACAATGTCTTTTTGAAAATGTCGAAATACTTAAACGCCTCTTCCTCCGGCAGAGACAAAAAAGCATCCTTTGACTCCATTTTCTTTGTTTTCTCGTGGTCCACATAGCAGCCGCAGATCCTTGTGATCGCACAGTTTGCAGGTGTAAATTGTTTCCTTATCTCAAGTATTTCTTTCTTATTCATTATCTATATCCCTCACTTTCGTACCCTATTGTACAATAAATCATGCAAGAACGCCAGAACAGAATTTTGCCGCACTGTCTTCTTACAAAGAACCCTCTAGACAATAAAACGATTATGTGGTACGATATTCACGGATAAAAAGAACCGGCAATGAGCCGGCCAATAATGACATGTTACGCCCTGCCGCCGGGCAGGGTTCCAAAGGGCATTCAGCCTCACACCGCAGGCCATAGAAGGTGTGAGACGGATGTCTTTTATTTTGGCAGTTTTGGAAAGGAGACAGTACAAAAATGAACACAGCATCAACAAAACAAGAATCCCTCTTCCCCCTTTTTTTCAGATATGTTTCTGCAAATGTCCTGGGAATGATCGGATTCTCCTGCTATATCCTTGCAGATACATTTTTTATCGCCAGAGGTATCGGAGCGGATGCCCTTGCCGCGCTGAACCTTGCTCTGCCGGCCTACAGCCTGATGAACGGCACGGGGCTGATGATCGGAATGGGCGCGGCGGCCCGGTACTCCCTGTCAGCCGCCCAGCCAAAGGACAAAATCCATCAGACCATCTTCACACATGCTCTCTATCTGTCTATACCTGCAATCGCGATCTTCTCTGCCGCAGGAGCGCTGATCCCCGGGCAGATCGCGCATGTCCTCGGAGCCAATGGGGAAACCATCGGTTATGCCACAGATTACCTGCGGGTCCTCCTCATCTTTTCGCCTCTGTTCCTCGGAAATAATCTGCTCACCTGCTTTGTGCGCAACGACGGAGCGCCCGGGCTGTCCATGGCAGGCATGATCACAGGAAGCCTGACCAACATTGTGCTGGACTATGTATTCGTCTATCCGCTTGGAATGGGAATGACCGGAGCCGCTATCGCGACCGCGACCGCGCCTGTGGTAAGCATGGCTGTCTTGTCTGCACATTTTATAAAGAAAAACAACCGCTTCCGTGTTCTTTCTGGCGTGCATTTTTCAGGAAAATGCTGGCTGGATATCTGTGCTCTCGGTGTATCCTCACTGATTTCAGAGCTGTCCTCTGGTATCGTGATCATTGTGTTTAATTTTCTGATCCTCTCGCTTAACGGGAATACCGGCGTTGCGGCATACGGTATCATCGCCAACATCGCGCTTGTCCTTGTAGCTGTCTTCACCGGGATCGCGCAAGGCATCCAGCCCATCGTAAGCAAGTGCGCCGCTGCCGGGAATATGAAAGATTCCTCCGAAAACAGCGCGGTCCGTTCGATAAGGCGGTATGCGCTGATCAGCGCCCTTCTGCTGGCGCTGATCGCCTACACGGCAGTCACAGTATGGTCTGTTCCTATCGCAGATCTTTTTAACCGGGATCATAACCCTGCACTGACGGAGATTGCCGCCGGGGGTATGAAAATCTATTTTATCAGCCTGTTCTTCTCCGGCATCAACATTGTGACTGCCTCCTTCTTAAGCTCCGCAGACCGTCCCAAGCGGGCGTTCGCAGTGTCCATCTTGAGATGCTTCGTGCTCATCATTCCCGCGGCATGGATCCTGTCCCGCCTCGCCGGGCTGACTGGGATCTGGATGGCAGTGCCGGTGACTGAAGGGATTGTGTGCGTGCTGGCGCTGATTTTTCTCTTCCATCTGACAGAATAAGTCCCGTATGCAGTAATTCGTTTGCATTTTTTATCCGCTCTTTCGCCGGCGGTTCGACCCCTGCCAGCGGATACTCGTACCCTAATTCCTTCCACTTGTACTCGCCAAACGTGTGGTATGGGAGTACCTCTACTTTTTTCACATTGTTTAAAGTCTGTATAAAATCATAAAGTTTCTTTAGATACTCATCGTTGTCATTTCTCTCCGGCACGAGCACATGGCGTATCCAGACCGGTTTCCTGATCTCAGAGAGATACTGCGCCATATCAAGGATATTTTCATTGGTATGGCCTGTCAGGATCTTGTGCTGCTCGTCATCAATGTGCTTGATATCCACAAGAAGCAGATCCGTGTACTTCATCAGCTCATTGAATTTCCCGAAGAAGGGCTCCTCTCGTGTAAACGGCGCGCCGCTGGTGTCAATGGTGGTATTGATCCCTTTCTCCTTGGCTTTGCAGAACAACTCAATCAAAAATTCCATCTGCAGCAGAGGTTCTCCGCCGCTTACTGTGATGCCGCCTCCGTCTTTCCAGTAGGACTTATACCGGAGCGCCTGTTCGATCAACTCATCCGCACCCTTTTCTTTTCCGATTTTCATATCCCATGTGTCCGGGTTGTGGCAGAACTGGCACCGCATTGGACATCCCGCCATGAAGATAACAAAGCGGACTCCCGGTCCGTCCACCGAGCCGAAGCTCTCTATCGAATGGATATATCCTTTGGTTCCTGACATAATTTTACCTCCTTGCAGATATCGGCGGGGATCATTTCCGCCGGACCTTAAAAAAGGGACGCAGCACTTCCACTACGTCCCCTGCTATTATCTCATGTGTTTAAACTGTGGATTACGCCGCTCCACTGTGTGGCAGTCCGGCTCGCACCATTCGTAAAACCGCGCTTACATATGATCGTGGCATGTTCTTGCTATAACGTCAAGCTGCTGTTCTTTTGTCAGATCAATGAACTTAACAGCGTATCCTGATACACGGATCGTGAAGTTTGCGTACTCCTCTTTCTCCGGATGCTCCATCGCATCGATCAGCTTCTCTGTACCAAATACATTTACGTTCAGATGATGTGCCCCCTGATCGAAATATCCGTCCATCACGCGCACAAGATTGTTCTTTCTCTCTGTATCATCATGTCCAAGCGCTCCCGGACTGATGGTCTGTGTATTGGAGATACCGTCAAGCGCCTGCTCGTACGGAAGCTTCGCTACAGAGTTCAGAGATGCCAGAAGGCCGTTCTTCTCTGCGCCGTAGGACGGGTTCGCGCCCGGAGCCAGTGGCTCGCCTGCTTTTCTTCCGTCCGGGAGAGAGCCTGTTGCCTTACCATATACCACGTTGGATGTGATCGTAAGGATGGATGTTGTCGGCTCAGAATTTCTGTATGTGTGGCACTTTTTCAGCTTGCTCATAAATGTGCGCAGCAGCCATACCGCAATCTCGTCCGCACGGTCGTCGTCGTTTCCGTATCTCGGGAACTCTCCCTCTGTCTCAAAATCAACCGCAATGCCGTCCTCGTCACGGATCACTTTTACCTTCGCGTACTTGATCGCACTCAAGGAGTCAACCACATGTGAGAAGCCTGCGATACCCGTTGCAAATGTACGTCTTACATTTGTGTCGATGAGAGCCATCTCTGCAGCCTCGTAATAATATTTGTCGTGCATATAGTGGATCATGTTCAGTGTATCTACATACAGCTTGGACAGCCACTCCATCATCTGGTCATATTTCTCCATCACCTCATCATAATCAAGGTATTCGGATGTAATCGGTCTGTAGAGCGGCGCGATCTGCTCTTTTGATTTTTCATCCACTCCGCCGTTGATCGCGTAAAGAAGGCATTTCGCGAGGTTTGCGCGCGCTCCAAAGAACTGGATCTCTTTACCTGTCTGTGTCGCGGACACGCAGCAGCAGATAGAATAGTCATCTCCCCATACCGGACGCATCACATCGTCGTTCTCGTACTGGACAGAGCTTGTCTTAACGGAGATGAGTGCCGCATATTTTTTGAAATTCTCCGGCAGATGCGAGGAGTAGAGCACTGTCAGGTTCGGCTCCGGCGACGGTCCCATGTTCTCCAGGGTATGAAGGAAACGGTAGTCGTTCTTTGTCACCATGTGGCGCCCGTCCATCCCGATGCCCGCCATCTCGAGCGTCGCCCATACCGGATCGCCGGAGAACAGCTCGTTGTAGGACGGAACGCGGGCAAACTTCACCATTCTGAACTTCATAACAATATGGTCGATAAGCTCCTGAGCCTGCTCCTCTGTGAGTATCCCTTTCTCCATATCTCTCTGGATATAGATGTCAAGGAATGTGGAGATACGGCCGACACTCATAGCGGCGCCGTTCTGAGTTTTGATCGCCGCGAGATATCCAAAATACAGCCACTGGACAGCCTCTTTGGCGTTTGTCGCCGGCTTGGAGATATCGTATCCGTACACGGATGCCATCTCTTTCATCTCTTTGAGAGCCCTGATCTGGTCAGCGATCTCCTCACGGAGACGGAAATCTGTTCCCTTCATTCCGTGTCTCTCGTACTCGATGAAGTCAGACTGTTTCTTCTCGATCAGGAAATCGATCCCGTAGAGAGCCACACGGCGGTAGTCACCCACAATACGGCCTCTTCCGTATGTGTCCGGAAGTCCTGTGATGATCTTACTGTGACGTGCTCTCTTCATTTCAGGAGTGTAAACATCAAATACTGCCTGATTGTGCGTCTTATGATATTTTGTAAAGATTTCATGCAGCTTTTCATTCGGTGTATACCCGTATGTCATACAAGCCTTCTCAGCCATCTTGATACCACCGTACGGCATAAACGCTCGCTTGAGCGGCTTGTCTGTCTGAAGACCTACTACCTGCTCTAAATCTTTCATTTCTTCGTTAATGTATCCCGGACCATATGCTGTCAGGCCGGAAACAATCTCTGTTTCCATGTCCAGAACACCGCCCTTTGCGCGCTCTTCCTTCTGAAGCCTGGAGAGCTCGCCCCAAAGTTTGTCTGTCGCCTCTGTCGGGCCGGCAAGGAAAGACTCGTCTCCGTCATACTGTGTATAGTTATGCTGGATGAAATCGCGCACATTGACTTCATCCTGCCAGAGATGTCCTTTGAAGCCTTCCCATTGGTCAAAACTTGTCTTTGCCATTTTTGAAAACCTCCTGTGAAATCTTTTAAACTTGTTTCAAAGTGTTGGTTCCTGTCGTCCCCTCTCACTTTTCATGCGCTAGTATAACATCGCGTCAAAAAAAACTCAAGCCTTTTGTTGATAATCGTTCTCAAAAATAGCCTTGTATGCAATTATATACAATATCACCGGGTAAATACTATATTTTGTATCTGTATTAACACATCACTACTTTCCATAGCGGTATTTCTTTCTCCCTGTCCAAAGGAATCCTGCCGTTACAACCAGTGCCGCCCCCTCTGCGGCAAGCACTGCGATCCACACACCGGTAATTCCCATAAGCGCCGGCAGTACCAGCACAGAGATTATCTGAAACACCAGCGTCCGCAGGAAAGAAATTGCCGCTGACACAAGACCGTTATTCAGGGCGGTAAAAAATGCCGAACCCCACACGTTTATGCCCATAAAAAGGAATGCCAGTGAGAACAGCCGGAATCCCTCCACTGTCATGTCCGTCAGCGCCCGGTCGTAGCTTACGAATATCTCGACCAGTGGCCTAGAAAATACTTCCGCCGCCACTGTAAGCAAGATGCCGCCCACTGTAAGCAGGAACAGACTCTTCTTATACAGATTCCTGAGTTCCCCGTGATTGCCTGCCCCATAATGGTAACTCACCACCGGTGCGCTTCCGATGGAATACCCCATAAAAACAGCTGTAAAAATAAAGTTTACATACATGATGACCCCGAACGCCGCCACTCCATCCTCACCTGCCAGCCTCATGAGCTGAAAATTGTAGAGGATATTGACAAGGGATGTGGACAGGTTCGTCACCATCTCCGACGAACCGTTCCCACACGTTTTCAGAAGCACTTTCCCATACATTCTCACTTTGCCTGTAAGCCGGAGCAGACTGTCATTTCTCCTGGCAAAATAGATCAGAGGCGCAACCCCGCCCACGATCTGGCCCATCCCAGTGGCCAATGCAGCCCCGGCAAGCCCCCACTGAAAGACCGCAATGAACACATAGTCAAGCACAATGTTAGTAAGCCCTGCGGCATAAAGATAAAGCAGACCGCCGAGAATACCACGCTTAAGGCAACTCCCACGTAAATGATCATGGAAAAGTACTGGTGAGCCAGTTCTTGTTTTCCTTCGCCTATAGTCTTTGCAACCACAGCGCTCCCGCCTGTCCCCAGCATGAAGCCGATCGCCGCCACGCCCATGGATACCGGGAATATAAGATTTACCGCAGCAAACGACGTTTTTCCCACAAAATTCGACACAAAAAAACCATCCACCACACTATACATGGACGTACATACGAGCATAAGCACGGTGGGCATCGTAAACCGAAGCAGCTTTCTGTAAGTAAAATGATCAGACAGTTGTATCCTCATATTTTTTCAAGCCTCCTGCTTTCCTTTTTAACGCTTCTATATATTTTTTATTGAGCCGGAGCAGCTCTCTTCTCTCCTCCGGCTCCATTTCCAGAAATGCGCTGTCCTCCACTTCCATAACAGGAAATATCTTCTCCTGTACCAGCCGTTCGCCCTGTTCCGTCAGAATGATATACTTGTCCCGCCCCGTGCCGCTCTCAAGAGTGATGTAGCCTTGCGCCTCCAGATTTTTCACCGAAGAATTGATCGTTTTACGGCTGATGCAGCAGCGATCCGCGATCTCTCTCTGGGAACAGTTCCCGTCCAGCTCAACGATACTGTAAAGGATGAGGAAGGCGCTGTCTGAAAGCCCCGCCTTCACGCACAGTTCATGATACAGACCGTCCATCTCTCGGTAGAGCCGGTTATTTTCATTCAGTTCTTCTGACTGGATATAATGGATCATCGCGTTCCTCCTTTATAACACAACAAATCCGAAATCGGACTATGTTTTCGCAAAGCACATTATAGTCTGATTTCGGATCAAAGTCAAGCTTATTCATTTTCTGCTAATGTCATGCACTCTTTAAGCGCATCCGCCAGCCCGTCCAGGTCTTCGCGGGTATGAGACGACATAAGTGCCAGCCTCAGCCTTGCGCTTCCTCTCGCCACGGTAGGATAACGGATAGCTGAAATATAATATCCCCGCTCCTTTAAAAGCTTCATCACCTTCATGGCACGCCCCTCATCCCCGATGATGATGGGAATGATCGCCGTCTCCGACTCAGCCTTAATTCCCCGGCTGTTCAATGCGGCGCAGCAGTAGCAGATATTTTCCTGAAGCTTCTGTACTCTCTGCGGCTGTTCCGTGATCACCCTGATGCCCTGTATGTCTGCGGCTATAGTCGCAGGGGAGAGAGAAGTGGAGAAAATAAAGCTTCTCGCTTTATTAATCAGATAATCTATAAGCGTGCGGGAGCCGCAGACAAAGCCTCCTTCTCCCCCAACTGCCTTGCTGAGCGTCCCCATCAGCACATCCACAGAGCCTTCCATCTCATAATATTCCTCCGTGCCTCGTCCAGTAGCTCCAATCACGCCAGTGGCGTGAGCTTCATCAATCATAGACAGCAGACCGTAGCGATCCGCCAGATCCACCAGTCCCGGCAGATCCACAATATCGCCGTCCATACTAAACACTCCGTCACTGACGATCACGCCGTTTCTCCCGGGATGCGCCTTAATCTTTTCTTCCAGATCACCCATGTCATTATGCCGATAGATGACCAGATCTGCCTTAGACAGGCGGCACCCATCGATAATGCTGGCATGGTTCAGCTCGTCGCTGTAAATAAGGTCGCCTTTCCCGGCCAGCGCCGACAGGATTCCCACATTTGCCATATAGCCGGTGTTAAACACTAGCGCTGCCTCTCTCTTTTTAAACCGGGCAATGGTCTCCTCCAGCTCCACATGAATCCTGGTCGTCCCTGTAGTCAATCGTGAACCGCCGGAACCAGAGCCGTACTCCTCCAAAATCTGGCGGATGTACTCTTTTATCTTCGGTTCACAGCACAGATCGAGATAGCTGTTTGAAGAAAATAAATGCTGTTTTTGTCCCTCCACCTTTACCTGCGAAGTCTGCGGAGAATCAAAGACTGTCATACTCCGAAACAGATTGTCACTTTTTAGCTGCTCAATCTCCCGATCCATCCGTTCCCATTTATCGTTCATCATCTATCCCATCCCTTCGGCACATTCTAAATTCTCACCAGCATTTTCTGGTGCTCCAGATAACGGATACAGTCGTCTGCCTCCCCTGCTTCGCCGCGAAACAGGAAAATACGGCCGCCATCCGGGCATCCCAGCTCTTTTAATCTGGTGATCCGCACGTACCCCATCTCCTTCGAGGCAAAGTAACCGGTCACATAATCCGGATCATCGGAAATACAGATCTCACCGATAATATTTTTATGGCTGGCCACCTTTGTCGCCAACACCAGCGCCTCCTGAAAATGGTTCTTATGGGACCGGTCGTCACCTTTGCCTGCCATGTCCATGTAAGTCGCCCGTACGCCACGCTTCCGGTCCGGCTCCAGACGCTGCATAGTGTCCACATCAAGGAGCATTGCCCCACGCATTTCCCAGGTACCCTTCATATACTGTAATATTTCCTCACCATTGTGAATTCCTGACTGCTCTAAAAGATCCCGAAGCTTTCTCTGCCCTTCCTCGGCTGTTTCAACCTCACAGACGGTCACCGGCAGAGCATCGCGCAAAATCACGTCCCCGGCCTTAATACGCTCTACCTTGATATTGACAAAATCCGCCTCACCCTTGGAGTGGTGAATAGCGCGCTCCAAAAGCCGAGCGCATATACCCTGAAGCCGATCCTGCTCCACGATCTTCTCCGCCCCGGAAATATGCCGCTCCTCGCCGTTTTCCTTCCGGCTTGCACGCATTTTCACACTATACAAATCTATACCCATAGTTCTTCCTCTTAATTTCCTTTATAAAATGTTAACTGTCTGCCTCTCTCTTCTGGCATAGGTCTCCCCTGCCTTGGGCCATGATCCGGCAAAACACCGGATAGAAAAATGCCGTACATACTGCCGTAAATACCATTCCAGGAAAAGCAGCAGAAAGAAGAGGTATCACCGGAACCTGAAGCAAAGCCGCCAGTACCAGCCTGGCACACCCTGTTCCTATGGGTCCTGCTAACAAAATGCGGACCCTTCCGGTCGGCTTTTTAGCCGCAATACCTCCCGCCGCCACACGGAACACCATAGCTATCACTACATTCCATAAGGTATGGGTGCCCAGCATGAGCTGGATAACACTGGAACAGATGCCGATTCCAAGATAACGCCGAAAACCGACCGAAGCAGCCAGACACACCGCGTAGGGGGCTGAAAGCTGAAATTCTGCGCCGGGAATCAATGACGGTAATTTTATCATTCCTAAGAGCACCAGTACTGCTGTCAATATTCCGTCCAGTGCCAGTCTTCGTATGGAATCCGATGTGTTTGAATGTTTCATAAGCTATTTTTCTATAAACCTCCTGTGTGGGCGCCGTCTAAGCGGCCGGAAAATTGTAAACAATATTTTCCTTTTTGGTTAACAATCCACTTTAATATAGCAAGCACCAGATAAAATGTCAACTTCTGCTATTCCTTTACTGTTTTTATAGTGCACATTATACTTCTGAAAAGGCAAAAAGGCTTTTGTTGAAGTCTTTATCAATATGAATTATAATATCAACAGACAAATCATGTAATAAATCTGGATAATAAAACGGAACTTAAAAATGAATATCAGAAAAACGACTCTCAATGAATTAGAAATGCTCGTGGAGATGTACGCCAATGCCCGCTCTTTCATGGCCAGGCATAACAATCCTCACCAGTGGAAAAACGGATACCCGGGCCGTGACCGCGTTATTTCCGACATTGATTCCGGCTGCTCCTATGTCTGTGAGCATAACGGCAGAATCATCGCCACCTTTTTCTACAGGAACGGAAATGATGATACATACCTCAAAATCTATAACGGCCGGTGGCTTAACGAAAAGCCTTACGGCGTCGTTCACCGTATTACGTCGGACGGCACAGTAAAAGGCGCCGCCTCTTTCTGCCTGGACTGGGCATTTAACCAGTGCGGCAATCTAAGGATCGACACTCACAAGGATAACTATATCATGCAGAGATTGCTTAAAAAGAACGAATTCGAGTACTGCGGGATCATCTATACAGACGATGGAAGCGAACGCCTGGCATATCAAAAAGAAACGTAACTGCGAATTATCGTGGTCATAGATCAAAACTGGATAGAGAACAGTTTGAGACAAAACATACTGAAAGCCAGCCCGGCGGGCTGGCTTAAAAGAATTTCCTCGAAGCTTTTCCCATACAGCTATATTCTATCTCCCCGGCAAAACCGCAGTTTTACTCCTCAAAGCGGATCTTCATATATGCCTTGATCTCTTCCACACATTTCTCAAATCCAAGCTTGCCGCTGTTAAGGCACAGATCATAATTTCTTGCGTCAGCCCACTCGTGTCCTGTGTGGTAGCTGTAGAAATCCCCTCTGTACGCGTCGGTCCTCTCGATGAATTTCTGCATCTCCTTTTGGCTCATGCTGTGGCGCTCCATGGCGCGTTCCAGACAGAACGTCTTGTCCGCATGGACAAACACACTCATCACGTTCGGGTAATCCTTTAGTACATAATCCGCACATCTTCCGATGATGACACAGGATTCTTTCGCCGCCAGTTCTTTGATGACCTTCGCCTGATAGTTGAACAGGTTGTCATCAGACGTAAATCCTTTGTCCTCCGGCGGAAGAAGCTCTCCTTCATACGGTCTGCTCAGCAGGCGGAACCATCCGACATGGCGCATCTTCTCATCGGACATCCCGAAGAGTCGTTCGTTGATTCCGCTGTCCTCTGATGCCATACGCAGGATCTCCCTGCTGTAACAGTTGATCCCAAGTTCCTTTGCCAGCATCGCACCGATGGTCTTGCCGCCGCTTCCGTACTGCCTTGAAATTGTGATCACGATATTTTCCATAAGGCGCACCTCCTCATATCCACATATGCCAGCCCTTGGCACCGGCAAACCGCCGGTCAAGATATGCTGTCTTTTATATTTTACTCTCCCAGATAAGCTTTCTTGATGGAGTCATCCTCCAGAAGCTCTTTCGCCCTGCCTTCCAGAACGATGTTTCCCGTCTCAAGGACGTATGCCCTGTCCGCGATGGACAGTGCCTTCTTTGCGTTCTGCTCCACAAGAAGCACTGTAGTGCCGCTCTCGCTCACAGAACGAATGATATCGAAAATCTCATTTACCATGATAGGTGAAAGTCCCATGGACGGTTCATCCATAAGGATGATCTTCGGTTTCGACATCAGCGCGCGTCCCATTGCAAGCATCTGCTGCTCGCCGCCGCTCAACGTCCCTGCCATCTGATTCCTTCTTTCCTCCAGACGAGGGAATCTTTTATAGATACTCCTTAAGCTTTCCTCGATCTCATTCTTATCTTTCCTCGTGTAAGCGCCCATCTTCAGGTTCTCATACACACTCAGCTCTGCAAATACACGGCGTCCCTCGGGGACATGCGCCATGCCCATGGAAACGATCTTGTGAGCCGGAACCTTTGTGATATCTTTCCCTTCGAACATCACATGCCCGTTTTTCGGGGAAAGCAGCCCCGTAACCGTATGAAGGGTCGTCGTTTTCCCCGCGCCGTTGGCGCCGATCAGAGCGATGACTTCTCCTTGTTCCACTGTAAAGGAGATCCCTTTTATCGCCTGGATCACACCGTAATATACTTCCAGATCTTTTACTTCAAGCATTGCCATGACCGATCTCCTCCTATTCTCCAAGATACGCGGTAATGACCTGCGGATCATTTAAGACTTCTGCGGTCCTGCCCTGCGCAAGAACCTCTCCGAAATTCAGTACGGTCAGCCTCTCGCAGATTCCGCTTACCAGTTTCATGTCGTGTTCGATCAACAGGATCGTCATATGAAAATGATCGCGGACAAACTGGATCATCTCCATCAGCTCCCCTGTCTCGTTGGGGTTCATGCCCGCAGCCGGCTCATCTAAAAGCAGAAGCTTCGGCTCTGTGGCAAGCGCCCTTGCAATCTCCAGTCTTCTCTGCTGTCCGTACGGCAGATTCGCCGCGTCCACATGAGCCGCGTCCTCCAGATGGAATACTTTTAACAGCTCCATTGCCTGCTCATCCATCTCCCGCTCTACCCGGCGGTACCCCGGCAGCTTTAAAATGCCTTCCAGAGTGGAATAATGATGCTTGTTGTGAAGCCCTACCTTCACGTTATCCAATACACTCAGCTTCTTGAACAGGCGTATATTCTGGAACGTCCTGGCCACACCTGCCTTGCTGATGTCAATCGTCTTCTTCCCTGTGATATCCTGCCCGTCCAGAAGGACTTTCCCGCTGTCCGGCTTATACACTCCTGTCAGCAGATTGAATACTGTTGTCTTTCCCGCGCCGTTGGGCCCGATGAGTCCGTACAGTTCTTCCTTCTCGATGGATATGTCAAATGCGTTCACCGCCCGGAGACCACCAAATGAGATACCGAGATTCTTTACATCCAGTAATGCCATTATTTCACAGCCTCCTTTTTCTTTTTTCCGAATCTGAAATATTTCTCTCTCCACTCAATCGCCTTAGGAGCCCAGTTGAAGAGCATCATCGCGATCAGTACGATGGCGTAGATGAGCATACGGTAATCCGAGAGCCCGCGGAGCATTTCCGGAAGAAGCGTCAGGATGACCGCCGCGATGATGGAACCTCTGATGCTTCCGATACCGCCCAGCACGACAAATACAAGGATCATGATGGACTGATTATAACCAAAGTTGTTCGTGTTCGCTGTCAGCGTGGACAAATTGTGCGCATAGAGCACACCCGCAGCTCCTGCCAGAGCCGCCGAGATGGTGAATGCCATCAGCTTGTATTTTGTGATATTGATTCCCACGGACTCTGCCGCAATCCGGTTGTCGCGGATAGACATGATCGCCCTTCCGTCTCTGGAATTGATCAGGTTCATGACAATAAACAGCGTGATGAGGATCAAAATAAATCCAATGAAAAATGTAGCGTCCTTCGGCGTTCCCGTAATCCCCTGCGGACCGTTTACAATAACCGTTCCGTCTGCCTCCATGTTCAGCGCCATCACGTCCTTTGTAGAAAAATGGAAGCCGTTGCTGTCTTTTCCGATATAGAGGACATTTACCAGGTTCTTGATGATCTCTCCGAACGCCAGTGTAACGATGGCAAGATAGTCACCTTTCAGCCTGAGCACAGGGATGCCGATCAGGATACCGAATACCGCTGCCACAGCGACGCCGATCAGGAGCGCCAGCAGAAAACGCAGCGCGTCCACTGTGATCACATCTCTCATGCATTTTGAGAAAAACGCACTTGAAAATGCGCCCACACACATAAACCCCGCGTGGCCAAGGCTCAGCTCTCCCAGAATGCCGACCACCAGATTCAAAGATACCGCCAGGATAATATAGTAGCAAAGCGGAACCATAAGTCCTTCCATGAGGCTTGAAATACTTCCTGTACTGATCAGGACCTGCATGATGATATAGGCAGCGATTACAATACCGTATGTGATCAGACTGCTTTTTGTATTATTATTTATTTTCTTCAGCATACCCATCACCTACACTTTCTCCTGAATCTTCTTGCCCAAAAGCCCGGTAGGTTTCACAAGGAGCACAATGATCAGCACCGCGAACACAATGGCGTCCGCCAGCAGCGATGAGATGTACGCCTTGCTGAGGATCTCGATCACTCCGAGAAGAAGCCCTCCGATAAAGGCTCCTGGGATTGATCCGATACCGCCGAACACGGCTGCGACAAAGGCCTTGATACCCGGCATGGAGCCTGTGTACGGAGACAAGGTCGGATACGCGGAACAGTACATCACACCCGCGACTGCCGCCAGTGCGGAACCGATGGCAAATGTCAGCGCGATCGTAGCATTTACATTGATACCCATAAGCTGCGCCGCCCCTTTATCCTCAGAAACCGCGCGCATTGCCTGCCCCGGCTTTGTCTTCTGCACAAAGAACATCAGCGCAGCCATAATGATCAGGCAGACAACGATCGTCACGACCGTCTCACCTGAGATATTCAGCTTGCCGCCTGCAAGAGACACGCCTTTCCATTTGATCACAGACTGGAATGTCTTGGGAGTCTCACCAAACACCAGAAGCGCGATGTTCTGGAGCAGATAGCTGACACCGATAGCCGTGATAAGCACCGCCAGAGAAGACGACGCGTTTCTAAGCGGCTTATATGCGATCCGCTCTATCGCGATGCCAAGTATGGTACATACACCGACCGCTATGACCACGCCAATAATGGGGGAGAGTCCTGCCTGTGTCATGGCGATGAACGCCGTGTACGCTCCGATCATAATGACATCTCCATGGGCAAAATTCAGCATCTTCGCGATACCGTATACCATAGTATACCCCAGGGCAATGATCGCATAGACACTTCCCAGACTCAAACCGTTGATTAAATACGATATAAAGCTCATACTCATTCCCTTTCATTTACTTTTGCTTATAGTTGACATTTTTATGATTATATCACGGAGAGACGGGGGGAAGCAATAAAAAAATCGAGTGTACTCGGTTTTTATTTTCTTCATTATTATTCCATCGCCTTAAGCCTCTTTTATACGATTTTCTGCCGGTTCACCCGGACTTATCCTCTGCTAAAAAGGCAGACTACCTCACAATGCCATGAGTGCGCAATAAAGATGCACATCCCTTGGCTTTTCGTTAAGCCTTGGATTCAAAAAATGACACAATGGTCCCTTTCGAGACCTGTAAAAACGGCATACTGCACCCAAATGCACCTGCCACAGAAAAGATTAGAATTGATTTCTTAGACGAGCCTTTGATTGGCTTCGGTTTGATTTGAAGTCTGCTCTTTGCTATGGCACACATCGCTACTTGCAATTGTACCATAGTTTTGCTTTTTCGGATAGATTTTCCGAAATCAAAATGGGCAGAAGAAAGCTCCCAAATCCTTTAGGACTTGGAGACTTGATCCCGACCATATTATATTTCACTATTTCCTGTACCTAGTTATCTTTCTCCAGTTTTCTGGAAATCCCATTTTTTCGTATAATTCTTGTTCTGCTATACTGTCGTGTTTCTTAAGATACTTATCAATCAGAGCTTTAAGTTCTTTTATAAATTCCCTATACCAACCATCATTTAAAAGATACCTTAAAGCAATTACAACTGAGAACAAATCATTTTTTCCATTTATATATTGTGTGCCTTTTTGAGCTATGCCTAATTTCTTATGTATTGGTAAATCCGGAATGCTGTCAACGGTTCTATATGTAAACAATCGCTCTCCATGTGCACAAACGTTTCTGAATTTTACCATTACCGCCAACATAGAGGTCATTTGGCTTTCATTGATACACGGATAATTCCTACTGACCTTAATCTGTATATCTTGTGGAAGCAACATATACATTTTTGAAATATTACCGAATGTTAACGCATTTGTCAGTACCCACAATGGAACATTTCCATATTTTTTCTGTGCATGATTTATATAGTGATAATCCGTCGGTTTAGTAACATATCCTTCTAAAATTTTTATTAAACGATTAATATCTCTTTGATTTTTCTTACCCACATAATTATAATTTGCGATATCAAGATATTCCTTTTGGTTCTCACCATTCTTCTCCGTAAAATAGTAGGAAACTTGTGATTTTATTTCATTTTCCACTTTAATGAGATACCTCATAAACAACTGCCTTAAGGATTCATCAAAATAATATAACTCTACAATATCCTCAAACCGCGTTCCATCCTTATATTTCTTGGTTGTCGGATTTTTAAAGATATCCTTATACCCTCCAATTAATGAATAGTAGCTCGTTTGCCTTAAAATTTCCTTGGCATATGCCATATCATCAATCCGTAGATTTTTCTCATTTTTCAGTTTTTCTATTTGCTGATCATAATTCAAAAAAATCTTTGGCATATTGAATATCTCCTTAAAGTAAAAAGAGGAGACCCCGCAGGCTCTCCCCCGGTCGCAGGCCTCACAGGTTTCTGCAACGCGATCACTGTATTTATCTTACCCGACCATAAACTTCATGTCAAGCAGTTTTTACAGTTATTACAGTATATGCAAATTTTTCTATTTGATACAATTTTAGATAATACATTCACTTATAGTAGCAATCATGTAAGTAACTCTTCCCACCCCATTGATAAAACTTACAATCATTCAGTAACGAAATACTTCCTTTGAATTCTTACAAATTATATCAGTCACGTCAAATCCAACTATATCAGATATCATTGTCACTGTTCTTTTTAACTCTTTTTCTATTTCATTTATGTAATGAACTGTGAATGTAAATGGTATGTCTGTTTCCAACAGCATACGACTAATCGGCACTGTTTTTACTACCTCTATTCCTGATTTTGTTTTTAACATCCTTGGATTAATTGAAAAGTAACATCCTAATTCTATTACTTTCTCCAACTGTGGTATAGATCCTGTAAACCAATGAAAGATATATTTATTGCTTCTTTGTGTTTTGTATTCTCTCAAAATATCAATAACTGTATTGGCTGACTTAAGAGAATGAACAGAAACCACCTTTTCTCCATACTGCTCACACAGCTTGACAATATCACGAAATGCTTGCATTTGTATTTCTTTGGTCTGAATATATTCTTTACTAAAGTCCAAGCCCACTTCGCCAATATAATGGCTTCTTTCAAATAATGCTTTAAACAGTCTCATATCATCATAGCCGCTAGAAATCAATTGCGGATGCATCCCTAACCCTACTTTAATATGAGGGTTATTTCTGCAAAACTGTACTTCTCTATCATACGCCTTCGGAGTAGTGCCAACTGCAAATAGACTTATATCAGAATTCTGCATCTCCTTTATAATTCCTGACATATTGTCCATTAAATCCAAATGACAATGTGCATCATAAATCATTGTTGCAACCCTCTTCAGCGAAATTATCCTGTATAAAATTATCTACTTCAAATAAACCTCTCGCATATATGTCGGCTAATTCCTGTAAATATTCATCATCTTGCGGTAATGGTCCTGGCTTATGTATATAAAACAAAGCACGATTTTTATCCTGTTTTATTTTATCAATTGCATACTGGAAAGAGCGCAATTGAATTCCCATTCCTTCTGAATTTTTATTCTGCATTTCATAAATAGACGTTTTGGTATACACTGTTCCATCATTCCCAAATGCTTTATGCATTGCAGCTCTTCTAATTAAACAAGGAACACAATAACCACAATGTTGTTGACTGAGTTGTTTCCATCTTGCTTTTCCTGGTGATGAACATGAAAATGATAATTTCATCGTCTCATAAAGAACATCCTTGTTTTTACACTCCTCTGCCATTTCTCCCTTTGTTCTATTCCAATAAGGATTTTTTACTGACAGATTCATCCCTAATCCCTCTAGCAACTCATTCCACAAGGAAAGATAAAATGGATGTGTCGTTCTTGTACTAAATGAACCAACTCTTGTTTCATCCAATGGCACATTCAATGCAATCAGACCATTTTCTGGAACCAACAGTTCATTAATATTATCCATTCCTGTCATTGCAAAAAGTGCATAGCCTATAAAAAGAAATGATCTACTCCTTGTATTGTTATCATTACCACCTTCCGGAATATAATCACGCGGAAACACCATCCACAAATCTAACCATGTATGTAAAACATCTGGATATAATACATCAAATTTATTTACAATATTTTTTTGAGCATTTTTAGTAAGTGCTTCTCCAGCATGACTTATTAGCAAGGTGTTTTTCCTATCCTCCATCAAATTAATAGTACTTATTAGACTATCCATTCCTCCTGAGAATAATGACACTTCATCATATTTATTTGATTTTTCTCCTATTTCGTCCGGCTTACTAAACTGCCACGTTCTACTTGATAATTTAATTTTCCATAAATCTCCTGTAAGAAATTTAAGCATACGTTCAACCGTACAAATCTGTGTTTCCCACAAATCTACATTTGATACTGGTATTTCTAATTCAATTTCTCTCGACCAAGAATCTTGTCCATGTACCGCTCTCTCAATTCGTGTATCCGCCAAATAAACCATTGTTGCCAGTGACATAATGTCAAACCCAATTTCAGTGGGATATACATTTTCTTTATACAATTTCTCCTTAACATGGTTTAATCCATAGTTTAGTTCATCCGCAGAAAGCATAGGTACATCAACAATAACTGTACCATCCTCTCTCCTTGAATCTACATTCTGAATTTCATAATTTGCTCTTAATCTATATCGATTCATTCATTTTCACCTGCACTTACCATAATATCAAATGCTTCCTTATACACTTGATCTACTATTCTTAATGAATCTCCTTGCCGAATATTTCCTGCCTGTATGTCCAGATTAGCTACTGCATCAGATACAGAACCTTTAACAAAGTCTTTCATTTGAACTATTATACTGTCCGATGTAGTCCTATCCTGTGGCAATAAAATAATCTTATTTCCAATATCATTTGTAATTCTACTAAATATTGCATTTGCCATAGTACGTTCCACAATTACCATAATCTGTTCAGCGGTCAAATCTTCAAATTTAATTGTAGCTATCTCTGGTGATTCTTCTATTGCAGAAATATACGCAGACCTCGCAATACCTTCATCTTGTGGTCCTCCATCTGGACAAATAAAATCAGTAATCGCAATAAATGCATCACTTGCTGTCTTGTGGGAAAGATTTTCAATAGAAAGATATTGCTCGACAGCCCTTGCTCCGCCTGAAGCAAATGCACCTGCAATATTTAATAATCTCGCAGTACTGCTTCTAGCTGCTCCCATTCTTCGTGTTGCATTTGAACTACCACCCAAAGATTTGCTTATGTAATTAGAAACACTCTTCCGGCCTAAACTTCTATCCCGTCCACCTGAATTTATATACCTTGTAAACTCACCACGAGGAGCTGTAAATCTATCTGCATTACCTATTGGTGGAATCTGATTACCATTTAAACCTTGAGGCGTCTCATTCTGCATATTTTCATCAGGTTGCCGTAACCATGATGGCACTAACGGGGTTCCTCCTTTTTGTCCTCCATTATGTGTTGATGTTCCCATTATCAATCACCTCACATCTTTTTTAAAGCAGCCTTAACAACTGATGTACCGCTACTCTTAAGTTTATCAAAATATTGATCTAAAGTTTTTCTTTCTTCACAGCCCTTTGGAATAGCTTTATCCCATCCATGTAAAATCCACACACCAACCTTAGAAACCGGAATAGCATCTATAAAATTGACCAAACTTTTCCGAAGTTCAGGTTTACTCTGCACCAATATAATTAACCCATCTGTTCCCTTCGGTTTCGTATCGAATTGACCTCTTTCCATAATTTTTTGAACAACAACATCAAACACTTGGTCAGATTCTTGATTTGTCAGGTTTTTCAATTCCTCAATACGACCAACAATCGCCATTTCATCTCTAAAAAGCAAATCAACAACTTCTGATAAATCATTTTGAGCAGATTTGCCTGAAAAGTAATCAATTTTTTCTTTACAAGCATAGTAATATGGTCTCAAGTCTTTATCGATAATTTCCGGTTCCGTAATAAGCCATTCCCCAATCTTATTCAAATCATACCAACGCTCTTTTGATTCCACTGCTTCCCTGTCTTCGACCATTTTTTTAATATCAGAAAGTATTTCCGGAATTTCTCCCCACTTTCCTTCTGAATCCAAATGATTAGGTAATTCTTTATAAAAATCTGTTTCATAATATTCTGCCAACATCATCTTTGCTAAAATTGCAAGTTCCAGTTCGTCTCCAAACCCACGATTCTTCGCAATCTCGTAACGTAACAGCAACATATTTACAAACCGTTTTATCTTCCTAGGATTTCCATCTGTATTTTGCGCTAACAAATGGCATATCTGTGTCGCAATCAATACTTCATTTGCAGACTTCTCATAATCAGTTCCAAGAATCCCTTTTACATCATCAACTGTGAGACTTTCTACATTCCACGGCTTCCTAATTCTTGATAATCCTTCTTCCCTCAGCTTTTTATAATTGGGGTTTTCATCAGCAAAAACTGAGCCTACCATAAGTAGCATTATGTATATACAAGCCTCTACCTCACCTAATGCAGGAATTCTAAATGGAATCTGAATCAATTTTTCTAAATACCTATTTGCAAAAGCATCACCTGTATTAAATTTATTTTCATCAATTGCATCTGGAAAATGCTTTTTGACTGCATAACGTATCATACTTTCATCTGCTGCAACTACAAACGCTGTTTTTTCTGTAAACATGAACAATCTTACTGCTTCTAGTGTATTGATTGCCACATCTGGTAAACATCTATCCAAGTCATCAATTAATACAATAAGTTTTTCAATAGATGCATCCTCTAACAATTCATTAAAATTTTCCTGAAATTCAGAGAATTGTTTATTACTTGATGTATCTTCCGTAATGTTGGCATCCTTTAAATAGCCACCAATAGACTCAATTGCTCCAGCAATTCCTTCTTCGGTGGTTACCGTTGCTTTCAAAATATCCATCGTTGAAGATAGTAATGTAAGAGGCGCTGTACCTGTAGCAAGTCCCAATGCTGTTTTTCCGGCAGTCTTGGCTACGCTCATCCAATTTATATTTCCCCACAGTTTTCTTAATATTTCTCCAGCCTTCGCACCAAGTTTTTCTTTTTTTTCAAGCTCTGAAATAATAGAACTCATTAAAGCAACTTTGGAATCTTCAAATCCTTGATGCTTCCAGCCATTAAATCGAATACATGCATACTTTTTACCTGACTCTGTGGCAGACGTCTTTACTTCATTTTCTACCATTTCAAGAATACTAGATTTGCCTGCTCCCCAGTCCCCATGAATACCGATAGAAATTGGCTGCTCTTTACTGTCTTTAATAAGAGAAACTATTGTCTTTGCTATCGCCTCATTATTAAGTAAATCAACTTTGGTTTCATTATCAGATAAAATCATCTTTCTAGCTCCTCCATTAATCTTTTCTCACTTTCTTTAAACAATCATTGAGAATTTACGTCCTTTAATACCCTTTCTATTTCAGCACAAATTCTCTTATATGGTAAGGGCTCATTATTATATGCCTCCCATGGAATATAAATATATATATTATCCTTCCTAGAAAGCATCTGGGACTTAATATCTTTTCTTTCCAAATAATCCTCATCATTTCTACCATAAACTTCTATAACTATTTTTCTATTTGTCCCTTCAAATTCTATAATGCCATCTTCCAAATATTTGTCCCCATAGGCACCATATCCATACTCAAAAGGCTTATAAAAGAATACACCTTTTTCCTTGAATCTATTTTGATTCATTATTTCACAAATGGCATTATACATTTGCACTTCATAATTACTCTCAGAAAACAACCCATAATCGTTTACCAAAAGAAATCGTAGGCTATACATTGCATACTTATCTCTAAATCCTGCTAAAATAATATTTCTATTAGATAGGTCATTAGTCGCGTATGTATTTTCGTACTCCTCAAGTGCTCTAATTAATTCTTGTGTATAAACAGGAACCGATAACGCCTTACCATCTTTCTCTTCTTTTATTACCAAACGCGTGATTCTATCATCTACTCTATACGGAGGTATCTCTGCCAATTCTTTATATACAAATTCAAGACCATCTTTTAGACGGCTTAAATCAGCAATACTCTTTTTCTTAGTTCCTATCCTTGTCCTCTTTTCTGCCCAAAACATTTTCTTAATCATTACATTCGTTTTAGGATACACTGTCTCATTATTTCCTTTGTAAAATGCAACATGCTTAAATGTAAGCATATTCATCTTTTTTATCATAGCAGAAATCGTAATTTCTCCTTGCTGATGCCGAGGATATCTTCTGTCTCCCCCATCATGATTTCGTGGAACATTCTCAGTTGGTCCATTTTCATTTGGTTCATCATCGTTTTGCTCCCGATGCATTAGTGGTTCTGACAAATGCACCCGGACCTCCCCTGTCTCATCATCAATCAAAAATCCAGCATTATAATCGCGTTTATCTAAGTATACTTTCGATTTCGGGCACCAATCCTCGTGTTCTGCTTGTTTTCTTTGACTACATGGATATATTGCCCAATTTCCATTACGCACTTTATATTCACAAGCCCCATTACAATTGCAAAAAAGTTTCAGTTTTTCATCTTTGCATTTATCAAATAATGATTTCTTTTCATGCTTCTCCATTTCGCTTGGGCATAATACTTCATTTTTACTAGTTTTTATTCTAAACTGTGCCATTTTTTTCCTCTTAATCAACAATAAATTCACAAGTCCTTCTCTTTCAACATTATACAACAAATTATATATAACTCCAATCCAAATCTCTTATTATTAATTTATGCCAACAATAAAACGCCCGAACCCATCGGGCATTTTATTCTTACCATAAATCCTACGGATTTATTTTACAGGCAGGAATTCCGTTCCCTATTCAGTTGTCATCCCTGCCTGTCATCTACTCATATCTGATTTCCTGCTCCATGACGATTCCCGACTGAAACTGGATGATCAGCTTCTCGGCAGAAACTACCTTGATACTTACTATCAGCCTTCTTACAAGGTCATTATCAAATTCCGGTATCTGGCAGGTCTGTTTCTCTAGGAAACTGTCCATATCCTTCAACCGCTGTTCATAACTGTCAGCCAGTTTTTTCTTTTGTCTGGCCTCTATCTGCTCCTCTTTTAAGGTAGTGATTTCTTCTGCAATCCTGCGGTATCTCTCATCGAATTCATCGGTGTAGGAGCCTGCCCTTGCGTTTTCCGCAATCAAAGCCACCATCTCTTCCTGCTTTTCCTTAATTCTTTCATCATACTCGTCCGGCTCCTGCTCTCCACCGTAGCTTCCGATTACCCGGATAACATTCTGTCTAAAAGCTCCTACAAAATCTCCATCGCCTCTGGTGATTCTGTTTATAGCCTCCATAACTGCCCGGTTTAATGCGCCCTCTTCCAGTGTCTCAGATTTTTTGCAGTGCTTGGTTCCGTTTGTCAATCGGTTACTGCATCTCCACACAATCTTCTTTTTACCGTTTCTGGACCATGTAACTCTTCTGTATTCCTGTCCGCAGTCCCCGCAGAGCAGTAAACCGGTAAGGGCATATTCTGAGGAAAATTTGCTTTTCTGATTCTTTTTCCTCGTTACCGCTGACTTATTCATGGATGCTCGTCTTGCCAGTTCTTCCTGCACCCGGTAAAATAAATCCTTTGGTATGATTGGCTCATGGTCATCTTCCACATAATACTGTGGGACTATTCCCTTATTCATAACCTTTTTCTTGGTCATAAAATCTACCGTGTAGGTCTTCTGCAGCAGGGCATCCCCCATGTATTTCTCATTTCGTAGCATTTTGAAGATTACCGAATCGTACCATTTATCCTGCCCTGTAGCAGTCTTTATGCCATTCTCCTCTAGGTACTGGCTTATCTTCTTTGCACTGTAGCCTTCCAGATAAAGTCTAAAAATCAACCGCACGATTTCTGCCTCCTCCGGTACGATGACCAGATCGCCATTTTCGTTTTTGGTGTATCCCATAAATTTATTGTGGTTGACTATCATCTTGCCATTTTCAAACCTTCTGACCACACCCCATCTGGTGTTCTCGCTGATGTTACGGCTTTCCTCCTGTGCCAGACTGCTTAAGATAGTAATCAAAATTTCGCCGGTTCCGTCCAAGGTGTTGACACCCTCTTTCTCGAAAACCACCGCTACATTCTTTTCCTTCAGTTTCCTTATGGTCAGTAGAGAGTCTACCGTATTTCTGGCAAATCGGCTTACCGACTTTGTCAGTATCATGTCGATTTTTCCATCCAGTGCATCATTTATCATGGCGTTGAAATCATCTCTCTTTTTGGTGTTAGTTGCGCTCTTTCCGTCATCGGCATAAATCCCGGCCATCTTCCAGTTATCTGTTTCCTGTATTTTTCGTGTATAGTATTCCACCTGTGCCTCGTAGCTGCTCTCCTGTTCCTCAAGCTCTGTACTGACTCGGCAGTAGGCTGCCACCCGCAGTTTCTTCTCTGACAGTTTAATGCTCCTGTCATACTGCGGTTTTGCAGGTATCATGGATACTTTCTTCTTTACCGCTGTCTGTGGCATATCTGTTCCTTTCCGGATATCCTAATATCTTCTGCAATTATATTTCTGTATTCTGTTCTACTGATATCCTGTCTTTATTCTGTCATTTATAAATTCCGGTAACTTATCTTCACACTGTTATTGTTAGGAAAAATCACGCTTACGGAATCGTCCTTATGCACCACGATCTGCCTTATCAGCTTCCGATACTGCTCTTAATATCTACTGTACTTTGGAATAATGTAGTATAGCTATTTGTGTGAACCTTTAACTTATCCACATCTGTCGATTTTAATCCATTAGAGTACAATGCATACAGATCATACAATTGTATTTCACCAAACTGGTCACTTGCAATATTCGCTATGGAATCTTTAATACCAAGACCTGTTACAACTAACATTGTACAACCTGCAACTCCAATAATTGTCATGCACACACGAGTCTTATATCGAAAAATATTTCGAATTGTAATCTTATGCGAAAATTTAACATACTTCCAAATATGAGGCACCTTTTCTAATAAAATCTTTTTTCCTGCGATAGGAGCCTCCACAGTCAGCAAACTAGCTGGACTGCTCATTAATGTCTTTTTTAAAACCAAAATAGTAATAATCCATGAAGACGTTAGCGAAAAAACAAAAGAAATTGCTAAAAGTGAAAATTTCATATAACTATCAAATACTGGAAGACAATACATCATCTTATATGCCTGCCATATGACCTCTGGAAAAACAATGTTGCCCCAAAAGAAACCTATACCAGCTCCCAGAAAGGAAGGAATAAGTGCATAAATACTATATTTTACATAGATTGCAACTTTACTATATCCAACAGAATATAAGGTTCCTATTTCTGTTCTTTCCTCTTTGATTAAACGAGTCATTGTTGTTGCACAAATTAACATAGCAATTAAAAGGAAAAAAATAGGAAATATACCTGCGATTCCATCGATAATATCAATATCATTCTCAAAAGATGAATGGATCTTTTTCCCGTCCTCATCCAGTAGCTGTGTCAAATGCTCTGTATCCCGATAAACCTGCTCACTGCATTGTTCCATCTCAGGAGTCTTATCATTCCCCTGCCAAAATAGAGCTGCTCCAAAATATCCTGTTCCATTTGTCATTTCTCCTTCATTTTTCTCACACAGTCCTCGCCATAGATAACGTTTAAATGCGAACCATTATCCCAGTGCATTAAAAGAGAAGCGGTATCATCTACACCGGTCACTGTACCGCAGGTTCCTACTGGCGGAGCCTGCACATCATCCATCTGCACCAGTTCCACCCGTGTTCCTGCAGGATACTCCCTACGAACCCACTCCACAATTTCTTTACTCGGAAATCTCATTTTCGGCCTCCTCTTTCTCCAGTTCATCCAGCATTTTTTCACATTCCTGGTATAAGTCCTGTAATCTCGGGATCAGCTC
>CAJFQC010000004.1 GCA_904418845.1 uncultured Ruminococcus sp.
AGGCCGCAGACGAGGAAAGTCCGGGCTTCACAGGGCAGGATGCCGGATAACGTCCGGTGGAGGCGACTCCAAGGCCAGTGCAACAGAAATAAACCGCCGTAGCAGAAGAAGGGAAGATAAGCTGTCAAAAAGACTTCTCTTCCGTCTTTTGCTGCGGTAAGGGTGGAAAGGCAGTGTAAGAGACTACCGCCTCGCTGGTAACAGAGAGGGCACATGTAAACCCCATCCGAAGCAAGACCGGATAGAAGCAGTGTGGCGGCCCGTCATGCTTCAGGTTGGTCGCTTGAGCACGGCGGCGACGCCGTGCCTAGACAGATGATCGTCCACGACATAACCCGGCTTATCGTCTTGCTTAACACATTTTTTATTACGGAGGAAAACAGGTATGGCAATGAAGATCAACGCAGAACTGCCGCTCCCGGCAGACTTGAAGTCAGAATATCCGCTTTCGGAAGAGATACAGAAGATCAAGGCAGAAAGAGATAAAGAGATCAGGGATATATTTACCGGAAAGAGCGATAAGTTTGTTGTCATTGCAGGCCCCTGCTCGGCGGATAACGAGGATTCGGTCTGTGAGTATGTGGGCAGACTTGCGAGGATCAGCGAGAAAGTGTCTGATTGTCTGATGATCATACCGCGCATCTATACTAATAAACCGCGTACGACGGGAGAGGGGTATAAGGGAATGCTCCATCAGCCTGATCCGGACCAGGCCCCGGATCTTCTGGCAGGAATCATTGCCATCCGCAAGATGCACCTCCGCGCCATCAGAGAGAGCGGACTGACAGGAGCCGATGAGATGCTCTATCCGGAGAACCGCAGTTATCTGGATGATATCCTGTCCTACGAAGCTATTGGCGCCCGTTCCGTTGAGAATCAGCAGCACCGCCTGACCGCCAGCAGCATGGATATTCCCGTTGGGATGAAGAACCCGACGAGCGGGGATTTTTCCGTGATGCTCAATTCCGTAGTGGCGGCTCAGAGCTCACATTCATTTATTTACAGAGGAATGGATGTGATGACAGACGGAAATGATCTTGCTCATGTGATCCTTCGTGGCGGGGTCGACAAGTACGGTACCTGTATCCCTAACTACCATTACGAGGACCTGATTCGGCTTTTTAATATGTATCAGGAGAGAGACCTCAAGAACCCGGCCGCGATTATAGACGCGAATCACTCAAATTCGGATAAGCAGTTCAAAGAGCAGATTCGCATCGTAAGCGAAGTGCTCCACAGCAGGAAGTATAATCCGGAGCTTAAGTCTTTGATCAAGGGGGTCATGATCGAGAGCTATCTTGAGGAAGGATGCCAGAAAATCGATGAGAACCGCGTATACGGGAAGTCTATTACAGATCCGTGCCTTGGCTGGGAGGACACAGAGAAGCTGATCTATAAGATCGCAGATGAATATACATGAATTTTATGAGCTGCTGAAAAGGATTAGAAAGCAGTGATCACATGAGCGGGGAATGGTTCGTCCTGCTTACCCGGTTAAGAGGGGAAAGTAAATCCCCCCTGTTTGATTTACCGGTTATGTCTGCGGTATTTTTCTTCACAGTATTTGCAGCGGTAGATCTGTTTTTCCGCATCTGTGAGAACGAAAATATGATCCAGCCCCTGTTCGATGGAGGTGATACATCTCGGGTTCCTGCAGCGGATCACGTTTTTGATTTCTTTGGGGAGAGTGAGCTGCTTCTTTGCCACGATTTCCTCATTTTCAATGATATTGACTGTGATGTTGTGATCAATGAATCCGAGAATGTCAAGATCCATAAAATCAATAGGACACTCGATCTTCATGATGTCTTTCTTTCCCATCTTATTGCTCTTTGCGTTTTTAATAATGGCTACACAGCAGTCCAGCTTGTCAAGATGTAAGTATTTATAGATCTCCATGCTTTTTCCGGCTTCGATGTGATCCAGCACAAAACCTTCGGATATGCGTCCGACATTTAATGTATTTCTAACCATAATTTTTTCCTCTCTGAATTTGAATCCCTATTGTTGATCAACATGAATGTCCAAAAGTGTCAGGATCAGAGCCATGCGGACATATACTCCGTACTGTACCTGACGGAAATAAGCGGCCCGCGGATCATCGTCCACTTCCACGGCAATCTCATTTACCCTTGGCAGTGGATGGAGTACATACATATCCTCCGGGGCAAGGTTCATTTTTTCCCTGTCTAAGATATAGAAATCTTTCATGCGCACATAATCTTCTTCGTTGAAGAAACGCTCCTTCTGGACTCTGGTCATATACAGGATATCAAGCTTTGGCAGTGCCTTTTCAAGACGTACAACTTCCTCGTAGGGAATGTTGTTGCGGTCGAGAACATCGTGGCGGATGTATTCGGGAAGACGCAGTTCCTCAGGTGAAATGAGGACAAAGCGGATGCCTTCGTATCTGACAAGCGCATTAATGAGAGAGTGCACGGTGCGGCCGAATTTAAGGTCGCCGCACAGCCCGATTGTCATATTCTCAAGACGTCCCTTTAAATTACGGATGGTGAGCAGATCAGTCAGTGTCTGTGTAGGATGCTGATGACCGCCGTCGCCCGCATTGATAACAGGGATGGAAGAATGCTGGCATGCCACCATAGGAGCACCTTCCTTCGGATGTCTCATAGCGCAGATATCTGCGTAGCAGGAGATCGTGCGTATCGTGTCAGAAACGCTTTCACCTTTTGCCGCGGAACTGGAATCAGCAGAAGAGAATCCCATGATGCTTCCACCTAAGTTCAGCATTGCCGCCTCGTGGCTTAAACGCGTGCGCGTGCTTGGTTCATAGAAGAGCGTGGCCAGTTTCTTTCCCGCACAGGCATGCGCGTACTTTTCCGGTTTCGCCTCGATATCCTGTGCGAGATCCAGAAGTTTGTCAAGTGCTTCCACTGAAAAATCCAGCGGGCTCATCAAGTGTCTCATAAATAACCTCCTTAATTATCGGTTTATCTCTATAATTGCAGTAATTGTTCAACCGTCTTTCTTTTTGGTCGTGAAGGACCCATCCCTCTCATAACCGCAGCGTCCTTTGATAAAGGTGACGGCAATCAGAAGAGATGCCTGCCTGATGATGTTTGAATTGTAATCGGGGGTGAACCTGTCCGCGATCTCTGACAAAAAAGAAAGATTCTCTATTGCGGTAGAGCGGGTGATCTGAGTGTTTTTCCAAGGAAGAGAATAAGATGCCGATGAAACGATAGAGTCAATAATAGAATGGTCAACGTGATCCGGCTTGTATCTGCGGATGTATCTGCGCGTCTTTAAACATTCCGTAACGTTCATTTGCGTACCTCCATAAATTCTCCAACTAATCATATAATAAAACGGGGGGATTTTCAAGCATATAAACAAAAAGTAGATTTTATTCGTGAAATGTAATATAATAGTCGCACGGTGCGGGGAAGGGAGAAATAAAATGGCAACACTGGAAGAACTCAGAGAAAAACTTGACGAGATCGACGATCAGATCGCAGAGCTCTACGAAAAGAGGATGGAGGTCTGCGGAGCAGTCGGAGAATATAAAGTAAATGCGGGAAGAAAGGTGTTCGACCGCCAGAGGGAGAAGGACAAGCTCGCTGACGTAGCGTCCAAGGTAAGCGGAGATTTTAATAAGAAGGGTATACAGGAGCTGTATCAGCAGCTTATGTCGATGAGCAGGAAGTTACAGTACCGCCAGCTTGTTGAGGCAGGGGCGCTGGGGCGGCTTCCGTTCATCCGTATAGACAATCTGGATAAGAAAAATGCCCGGGTCGTATTTCAGGGGACCGAGGGCGCTTACAGCCAGGCGGCGATGCAGCAGTTCTTTGGGGAGGACGTGAACAATTTCCATGTGCGGACCTTCCGTGAGGCTATGGAAGCGATTGAGGAAGGCTCTGCGGACTATGCGGTGCTGCCCATCGAGAATTCCACGGCAGGCCCGGTCATTGAGATGTATGACCTGCTGGATGAGTTTGAGAATTATATCGTGGCAGAAACCATCCTGCCTATCGTGCATACACTGTCCGGTCTTCCGGGAGCAAAATTGTCGGATATCAGAAAGGTTTATTCGAAGACAGAGGCTCTGATGCAGACTACCCGTTTTCTTGACGATCATTCCGACTGGCAGAGGATCAGTGTGGTGAACACGGCGGTCGCCGCGAGAAAGGTATTAAAAGAACAGGATGTATCACAGGCAGCGGTGTGCGGCGCTTACGCGGCAAAGGTACACGGGCTTTCCGTGCTGGTGGATGAGATCAATGACGATGTGGATAACTCCACACGGTTTATTGTAGTGACAAACCAGAAGATCTTCCTTAAAGACGCGTCGAAGATCAGTATACGTTTTGAACTGCCGCACCAGAGCGGGTCTCTGTACGGTATTCTCTCACATTTCATTTATAATGACCTGAATATGTCAAAGATTGAGTCGCGGCCTATTAAAGGAAGACCGTGGGAGTATTGCTTCTTCGTGGATTTTGACGGCAATCTCGAGGAACCGGCGGTGAAAAATGCTATCCGAGGCTTGAGAGAGGAAACGACAAATCTAAAGATATTAGGCAATTATTGAACCGTCATAAGACGATGATGGACAAGACAGGGGAGAAAATATGCGTACCAATGAACTGATGTTATATAAGAATATGGATTACGGCGATATTCTGAGTGATATGACATTTCTTATGGAAAACCACGGGAACGATTATTACAACAAGGAAGATTTGAGAAGTCTGCTCTTCGAGTGTGTCAATAGGCTGCTTGAGTTTTCTGCTGAGCATGGATTTGAGGGGAATCTGTGGCATACGTATCTGACATTTCTTCTTGTGAATGACGAGAATGCTTACAGTACGTCCTGTGAGATCGTGGGTCCTGTGCCGGGAAGCATTAACGAGATCGCCTTTCACGATTTCCAGATATTTAAAGAGCTGTTTGATTATGATTTTTCAGCTCTTAAGAAGAATCTGGAGGCAGACTGCATCAAGACGCTGATGGATTACAGGATGCCGGACGGCGCGGGAAAGGTATTTAACCGCCGCGTCAGGGACCGGATCTGCAATCTTGCGCAGAGGCTGGGAGAAGTGGCGGCGGTGGAAGATTTCCACAGGCTGATGACCCGGTTCTACAAAGAGTTCGGCGTAGGGAAGCTGGGACTTCATAAGGCCTTCCGTATCGAGCATCCGGAAGGGCAGGAGATGGAGATCGTGCCTATTACAAACATTGCCCATGTGTATCTGGATGATCTGGTGGGGTATGAGACCGCCAAAAAAAAGCTGATCGACAATACAGAGGCGTTCGTGAAAGGGAGACGTGCCAATAACTGCCTTCTCTTTGGTGATGCGGGGACAGGGAAATCTTCATCTGTCAAGGCCATATTAAATCAGTATTACGATCAGGGGCTGCGGATGATTGAGGTGTATAAGCATCAGTTCAAGGACTTAAATGATGTGATCGCACAGGTGAAGAACCGTAATTATAAATTCATCATCTACATGGACGACCTTTCTTTCGAGGAGTTTGAGATCGAGTACAAATATCTTAAGGCGGTGATCGAAGGCGGCTTGGAGCGCAGGCCGGAGAATGTGCTGATCTACGCGACATCAAACCGCCGGCATCTCATCCGCGAGACATTCCGCGATAAAGCGGACAGGGACGAGGAACTTCATACCAATGACACGGTGCAGGAGAAACTTTCCCTTGTTGCGCGCTTCGGCGTGACTATCTATTTCGGTTCGCCGGATAAGAAAGAGTTCCAGGAGATCGTACGCGTGCTGGCAAAGAAAGGCGGCGTGGATATGCCGGAGGTGGAACTGCTCCTTGAGGCGAATAAATGGGAGCTTTCCCACGGAGGGCTGTCAGGAAGGACGGCACAGCAGTTTGTTGATTACCTGCTTGGGAAAGCAGGAGAGCGATAGTTTTTAAATTTCCTGTATCCCGCTGATATCACTGTCGATTACAAGTGAGTAATTGGTATAGTACACCACGAACCCCGGTTTCCCGCCTTTTGGCTTTTTTACATGCTTTTTTTCTACATAGTCGATCTCGGCCTTTTCGCTCCCGCGCATGCTGGAATAGTAGGCGGCCAGCTTTCCGGCCTCTTCAAATGTCCGGTCCGGAAGTTCCTCCCCGTTGGTCTTTACGATGACATGGGATCCGGGCGCCTGCTTTGCGTGGAACCACCAGTCATTTCCCACGGCAAAGTCAAAGGTCAGCGCATCGTTCTGGAGATTATTTTTTCCCACATACATATGGTAGCCGTCACTGGAAATGTAGTGAAGCGGTGTGTTTTTGATTTTTGCTTTCTTGCGGGTGAACCTGCGTTTGATGTATCCGGCTTCCGTAAGTTCTTCTTTGATCCCGGCCAGATCATCCTCGGTAATGGCGATATCCAGAGCCGTCTGGATGGATTCCAGATAGGTGATATCATCCCTTGTCTCTTTGCACAGCTCGGACAGTGCCTCAAAGGTTCGTTTCTGCTTGTTATATTTGGCAAAATACCGCTGAGCATTTTCCTGTGGCGTCTGTGTGGGATCCAGTGGGATCGTGATCATCTCGTTTGTATAGTAATTGAGTGCCTCAAGCTGTTTTGAGCCCTCCGCCACATTGTAGCCGTAGGTGTTGATGAGCTCACCGTAGACTTTATATTTCTCCCGGTTCTCCGTATCCTTTAACTGCCGCAGCTGTAAATCGTATTTCTTGCGGTTACGCTCCAGAGCCGTGAGGACAATATGGCGCAGATCCGCAGACTTCTGGCGGATGCGTGTGAGCTGGCTGCGGGTTGAGTAGTAGATTCTGAGCACTTCGGATATGGAAGAAAACTCCTGCTTTGTATAGTTGGAAAAATGTGTCAGCGGCAAAGCAGAAAATTCTTTCGGCTCCCGTCCGTCGTAATAGACAGCCGGAGAGAAACGCTGCTCCTTCACTGCGGACAGAAAGATCTCAAACTGAGTGAACAAGTGGCAGAGAATATCCACGGAATACTCCTTTGCCGGAACCGAGGAATCCATTCCCGCGAGATGGCAGATTTCTTCCGCGACGACAGGGCTGATGCCTGTAAAGCTGGTGTAGAGCGCTTTAGAGACAGGAGAAGGCTTCCTGGTCAGCAGGGAGGCGAACTCCTCCTTTGACACGGTAAGGGGATCAGCTTTGTGCATGGTATCCGGGATGAAATATTCCCTTCCGGGCAGTACTTCGCGCACAGAACTGATCTGCGCGGAGACATGCTTGATGCTGTCGATGATCTTTCCCTCCTCTGTGCAGAAAATTATATTGCTGTGTTTCCCCATTATCTCTACGATGAGGACTTTGCGGCAGAGGTCGCCTAATTCATTTAAGTGCTCGATCGTAAAGCGGATGATACGCTCCAGCTTTGGCTGCGAAATGTCAATGATCCGGCCATTGCTGATGTGCTTCCTTAAGAGCATGCAGAAGTTGGGCGCAGTCATGGGCGCTGTCTTATTTGTTTCCGTCAGATATACAAGGGGAAGAGAGGCGTCTGCGCAGATAATGAGACGCTTCTGTCCCGCAGGGGATTTTATCGTAAGAAGAAGTTCGTCCGCCTCAGGCTGAACGATCTTCGCGATCCTTCCGTTTAATAATTCTTCTCTTAATTCGTGGACAAGGTCTGCCACGACGATTCCGTCGAATGCCATAGATAGATCTCCGTTTCTTTAAATTAAGTGATACCAAGAAGTATAGCATAAAAGGAAAGCGGAAGGAAGCGGAAATCCGTTGACTCACCCCGCCTTAAGAGAGTATAATAAAAACCGCAGTGCGGATGCTTTTTCAAGAAATCCGCAGACGGTCAATAAAATAAATAAACAGAGGATGAAAACCATGATAAAGAGCATGACAGGATTCGGAAGATGTGAGATTCAAAAAGAATCAAGGAAATTCACAGTGGAATTAAAAAGTGTGAACCACCGTTATCTTGACGTGAATATCAGGATGCCGAAGAAACTGAACTTTTTCGAGACCTCCATAAGGACGCTTTTAAAGTCTTACGCGAACAGAGGAAAGGTGGACATCTTCATTGTATATGAGGATCTGTCCCAGACGAAGGCCGCGGTCAAATACAACTCGGCTATCGCCGCGGAATACCTGAAGTATTTAAAGCAGATGGAAGAAGAGTTTGGTCTGGAGAATGATATCCGTATCTCTACATTATCCCGGTACCCGGAAGTCTTCACCATGGAAGAGCAGGGCGAGGATGAGGAGGAACTGTGGAACGGGCTTAAAGAAACGCTGGAAGGCGCTTTCACCCAGTTTGTGGAGACAAGAAAGACAGAGGGAGAGAATTTAAAGAAGGATATCCTTGCAAAGTTAAATGTCCTGGAAGAACAGATCAGTTTTATTGAGGAGCGTTCCCCGCAGATCGCGGCGGAGTACCGTGCAAAGCTGGAGGATAAGATGAAGGAGCTTCTTGCGGATACGAAGATCGAAGAAAGCCGTATCGCGGCGGAAGTGATCCTTTTCGCGGATAAGATCTGCACAGATGAGGAAGTGGTGCGGCTGAAGAGCCATATCCGCCATATGCGAAGCACGCTTGAGGAGAAGGAGGGCGTTGGACGCAAGCTGGACTTTATCGCTCAGGAGATGAACAGGGAGGCAAATACGATCCTTTCCAAGGCAAATGACATTGAGATATCTGACCGTGCCATCGGCCTAAAGACAGAAATCGAGAAGATCAGGGAACAGATCCAGAATATCGAATAAATGAGCAGGCAAAGGGAGAGAATTATGAAAAGAAAAGGGATTTTAATTGTGGTATCCGGTTTTTCGGGATCAGGAAAGGGAACACTGATGAAAGAACTGCTTTCCAGATATCCTGATACATACGCGCTGTCTATATCGGCGACTACCCGTCCGCCGCGGGAAGGAGAGGCGCATGGCAGGGAATATTTCTTCATCTCAAAGGATGAATTTGAAAAAATGATTGCCAAAGGCGAACTGATAGAGTATGCTAGATACGTGGAAAATTACTATGGCACTCCGAGGGAGTATGTAGAAAAGATGCTCGACGAGGGAAAGGATGTGATCCTTGAGATCGAGATCCAGGGCGCGCTTAAGGTTAAGAAAGCTTTCCCGGATACGCTTCTTCTCTTTGTTACACCACCGAATGCCACGGAACTTAAGAAACGTCTTGTAGGCAGGGGAACAGAGACTTTAGAGATAATTAAGTCCAGGCTTGACCGTGCCTGTGAAGAGGCGGAAGGTATGAACAGTTACGATTATCTGATCGTGAACGATGACCTGAATGCATGTGTGGAAAAAATGCACGAGATCATTCAGGGGGAACACCACAGAAGCTTTCGCAATGAAGCATTCATGAAAGACATAAAAGAAGACTTGGAAAGATTGAAAGGAGAAAATTAAACATGCTGCATCCGTCTTATACAGATCTGATGAAAGTAGTAAATAAAGACGTCGAGGAGGGAGAATCCAAGATCGTCAACAGCCGCTATTCGATTGTGATGGCGACTTCAAAACGCGCGAGACAGCTGATCGCGGGAGATCTTCCGCTGGTGGACGCAAAAGGCGGAGAAAAGCCGCTCTCTGTTGCTATTCAGGAGCTCAATGAAGGAAAATTAAAGATTGTGGCTGAAAACGCAGAAGCGGAATGACAGGTCGGGCAGATGCACATGTGGTATCTGCCTTTTTCAAAAATGAACTCAGAATATATCAGATATGCAATAAAACAAATTTATAATATACAATGGGAGGAATGATATGAAAATCTTGTTTATCTCTCTGGGATGTGACAAGAATCTGGTGGATACGGAGGTCATGCTCGGACTTCTGGCATCACGGGGCTATGAGATGACGGATGATGAGACAAAGGCAGATATCATTGTGGTGAATACCTGTTGTTTTATCCATGATGCCAAGGAAGAGAGCATCCAAAACATTCTTGAGATGGCAGAATATAAGAAAGAAGGAAAGGCAAAGGCGCTCATTGTGACGGGTTGTCTTGCTCAGCGTTACAGACAGGAGATATTAGACGAGATTCCCGAGGTGGATGAGGTGCTCGGCACTACCGCCTATGATCAGATATTGGACGCAGTGGACGCGGCGCTTGCCGGAGAACATTCCGTTATGGTGGAGGATGTGAACGCGCTGCCTCTGCCAAAGACAAAGCGGCTGGTGACTACAGGCGGACATTTTGCTTACCTGAAGATTGCGGAAGGGTGTGATAAACACTGCACCTACTGCATCATCCCCAAGATCCGGGGAAACTTCCGCAGTGTTCCTATGGAGCGGCTGGTCAAAGAGGCAGAGGAACTGGCGGAGCAGGGGGTAAAAGAACTGATCCTCGTGGCGCAGGAGACGACCCTGTACGGGAAGGATATTTACGGGGAAAAATCATTGCACCGGCTGCTGAGGGAATTATGTAAGATCAGCGGCATCCGCTGGATAAGAATACTTTATTGTTACCCGGAAGAGATCACAGATGAGCTGATCCGGGTGATGAAGGAGGAGCCGAAGGTCTGTCACTACCTTGACCTGCCGATCCAGCATGCAGATGACACGGTCTTAAAGCGCATGGGACGCAGGACGTCCAGGCAGGAGCTTACAGACATCATCGGAAAACTCAGAAAAGAGATCCCCGATATCTGTCTGCGGACGACGCTCATCACAGGCTTCCCGGGAGAGACTAAAGCCCAGCATGAGGAGCTGATGGAGTTTATAGATGAGATGGAGTTTGACCGACTTGGAGTGTTTACCTATTCACCGGAGGAAGATACACCCGCGGCGGCAATGCCGGATCAGATCGATGAAGAGGTCAAAAAAGAACGGCAGGCAGAGCTTATGGAACTCCAGCAGGAGATCGCGTTTGACAATGCGCAGGACATGGTTGGAAGAGAAATGCTCGTGATGATCGAGGGCAAAGTTGCGGACGAGAACGCCTATGTGGGGCGGACATACCGGGACGCCCCGAATGTGGACGGCCTGATCTTTATTAACACGGATGCGGAACTGCTGTCCGGTGATTTCGCCAGAGTGAAAGTGACCGGAGCTTTAGACTATGATCTGATAGGAGAATTATTATGAATTTACCAAACAAGCTGACAGTATTACGGGTTATTATGGTGCCTTTTTTTGTTTTTTTTATGCTCACGGATGCAGGCGGCGCGGCAAATAAGTGGATTGCACTTGCGCTTTTTGTCATCGCCAGCCTCACTGATATGCTGGACGGAAAGATCGCAAGGAAATATCATCTGGTGACGAACTTTGGGAAATTTATGGACCCGCTGGCAGATAAACTGCTTGTCTGCTCTGCCATGATCTGTCTGATCCCGGCGGGTAAGCTGGACGCGGCGATCGTCGTCGTTATTATTGCGCGGGAGTTCATCATCAGTGGATTCCGCCTTGTAGCTTCAGACAGCGGTATTGTCATTGCGGCAAGTTACTGGGGCAAGTTTAAGACCGTATTCCAGATGGCAATGATCATCGTGCTCATTGCAGATTTCGGCGGTGTGTTCGACATGATTGGTACAGTGCTTATCTGGGCGGCTCTGGCGCTGACCCTCATCTCTCTGATTGATTACGTGTGGAAGAATAAGCAGGTGCTCACGCAGGGAGGCATGTGAATTGTATGCCTTATGGCCGCCGGAGATGCGTCCATAAGGCGGAAATTGTCCGTAAATAAGGCTGAAGCTGCTTGACTTCCATGGGAAAAAATAGTAGCATAATAATGTCAAAGGAGCATGGGTCAATATAAAATAAATAAGGAGGCAGATGCAATGAATATAATGAACAGATACGCGCAGCCCTCATATGCTTTAATGAACATAATGAACAGATACGCGCAGTCATCATATGCTTACACGAATCTGCAAGGCAGTGTGCGCGGCCAGGAAGGATTCTCTCACGCGCTGACAGAGAAAACCGATGAGAAGCAGGAGACGAAGCCAACCTATAGCAAAGGTTGGGTGGAAGGGGCTTTTAGCGAGTCCAGCTCTGAAGCGGTGAGAGACGCATGGGAAAAGACGATTGAAGAAACAGGGTTTGACCCTTTCCCTCTGGGTAAGCTTTCCACAGCCGATGTTCTTTATGAGACGAGCCTGGCCCGTGCAGAGATTTACGGGACCCGTCCCATGTCTTTAATGTTTAATGCCGCTTCTGCCGCAGACTTCGCGGAGCAGATTATTGAAAGGCTGAACATGCCGCTGGTTCCCGGTGAGGTCAGGGATCCGGAATTTGTAAAGGGTGAAAAAGAATTTTACAACAGATTTCTGGAAAACTTAAAACTGGCTGAGTAGTATTTTGTCCTCTTGAAACAGGCGCGGCTTATTTCAAGAGGACTTTTTGCGCTGTTTGCTGTATGAAAGGTTTATCTTCTTCCACCTCAAAGGCCTTTCAAAAGGGTTTAAAGGGCAAAAGTGATGATTGACGAATGGTGTAAATTATGCGAAAATATTCACATATGGTGCAGTGAGGGTTTTCTGCGGCAGGTGGCAGAGGATCAGTACCGTATGCAGAAGAAAATCATACATATTGAAAGGAGTTTTAACATGATTTATTCACATGAAGTAGAAATGATGTGTCCGGTAGCGCAGGGCGCGAACCATGGACCAGCTCCAATCCCGGAAGAGGCGAAATGGGTAAAGGCTAAGGAAGTAAAGGATATTTCCGGTCTGACACACGGCGTAGGCTGGTGCGCGCCTCAGCAGGGAACCTGCAAACTGACACTGAATGTTAAAGACGGCATCATTCAGGAAGCGCTGGTAGAGACAATCGGATGTTCGGGAATGACACATTCCGCAGCTATGGCATCTGAGATTCTTCCGGGCAAGACAATTTTAGAAGCGCTGAACACAGACCTTGTCTGTGATGCGATTAATACAGCAATGAGAGAACTGTTCCTTCAGATCGTTTACGGAAGAACACAGAGCGCGTTCTCTGAGGACGGGCTTCCGATCGGAGCAGGACTTGAAGACCTTGGAAAAGGACTTCGCTCTCAGGTCGGTACTATGTACGGTACACTTGCAAAAGGTCCTCGTTACCTTGAGATGGCAGAGGGTTATGTAACTGGCATCGCTCTGGATGAAAACAACGAGATTATCGGATACCAGTTCGTGAGCCTTGGAAAATTCACTGACTTCATCAAAGCAGGCGATACACCGAACGACGCCTGGGAAAAAGCAAAAGGACAGTATGGCCGCGTTGACGACGCAGTGAAGATCATTGACCCGCGTAAAGAGTAGACGCGATAAGCGGAGCGCCGCTTTTAACAGAGAATACAGTCTCAAGAAATAATCAGGAGGATATATAAATGGCTTTATTTGAATCTTATGAGAGAAGAATTGATAAAATCAATGAAGTTTTAAACAGCTACGGCATCGCTTCACTTGAAGAAGCTGAGAAGATCACAAAGGACGCCGGCCTTGACGTTTATAACCAGATCAAAGGCATTCAGCCGATCTGCTTTGAAAATGCATGCTGGGCTTACATCACAGGCGCGGCGATCGCCATCAAGAAAGGCTGCACAAGAGCGGCGGACGCAGCGGCAGCGATCGGCGAGGGGCTTCAGGCATTCTGTATCCCGGGATCTGTTGCCGACCAGCGTAAAGTAGGTCTTGGACATGGCAATCTCGGGAAAATGCTTCTTGAGGAGGAGACAGACTGCTTCGCATTCCTTGCGGGCCACGAGTCATTCGCAGCAGCAGAGGGCGCGATCGGTATCGCTGAGAAGGCAAACAAGGTTCGTAAAAAACCTCTCCGCGTTATCCTGAACGGCCTTGGAAAAGACGCTGCAAAGATCATTTCCAGAATCAATGGATTTACATATGTTCAGACAGACTATGACTACTACACGGGAGAGCTGAAAGAAGTTTCCAGAACAGCTTACTCCGACGGACTTCGTTCCAAGGTAAACTGCTACGGCGCTAACGATGTGCGTGAAGGTGTCGCCATCATGTGGAAAGAGGGCGTTGACGTTTCCATCACGGGTAACTCCACAAACCCGACGCGTTTCCAGCACCCGGTTGCAGGGACATACAAGAAAGAGTGCGTAGAGGCTGGAAAGAAATACTTTTCAGTTGCTTCCGGCGGCGGTACAGGACGTACGCTTCACCCGGACAACATGGCGGCTGGACCGGCTTCCTACGGTATGACGGACACCCTCGGGCGTATGCACTCTGACGCGCAGTTCGCAGGTTCCTCTTCCGTTCCGGCTCACGTTGAGATGATGGGTCTGATCGGAGCAGGAAACAACCCGATGGTCGGTATGACTGTTGCAGTGGCGGTTTCCATTGAGGAAGCGGCAAAGGAAGGCAAGTTTTAAGAACTAACTGCATAAAAAAAGCAAGAGGGCATCCCTGAAGTCATAAAATGACTTCAGGGATGCCCATATTTAAAGATTATACTAAGGTTCCTGGATGTGTGATTATTAGATTAAGAAAGAGGGATGAACATGAAAGTATTGATGATCAACGGAAGCCCCCACGCAGAGGGCAACACTTACACTGCACTCCACGAGATGGAGAAGGTTTTTACAGGGGAAGGAGTCGAGACAGAGATCGTGCATATCGGCAGTCGGGCGGTGAGAGGCTGTATCGCCTGTGGTTTCTGCTCAAAGAACAAAAAGTGCGTATTCGATGATGTGGTAAATGAGACCGCGTCAAAGTTTGCAGAATGCGACGGACTTGTTGTGGGAAGCCCGGTCTATTATGCGTCGGCAAACGCGACTCTGGTTGCGTTCCTTGACCGTTTATTCTACAGCGCGCCGGTGGATAAGAGCATGAAGGTGGGCGCCTGTGTCGCCGCAGCGAGAAGAGGCGGACTGACAGCGACCTTTGATGAGCTGAACAAGTATTTCACCATCTCCGGTATGCCTGTGGCGTCCGGGCAGTATTGGAACGGTATCCACGGAGCCGCTCACGGAGAGGCAGAGCAGGACGGGGAAGGTCTTCAGATGATGCGGACACTGGCGCGTAATATGACATTCCTGATGAAGAGTATTGCCCTTGGAAAGAAGGAGTATGGTCTGCCGGAAAAAGAAGCTCCGTGCAGAACGAATTTTATACGATGAAGCAGTTGCCTCCTCTTTACAACAAGAAAAGAATATGATATCATGATGATATCAAAAAGAATATTTGTTGTAAACGAGGAGGAATATTTATGAAAGAGAAAATTCTGTCAAACAGGAAAAACGGCATGCTTGTACTTATCCTGACAACACTGCTTTACCTCGCGGCTGTCTCGGGGTGCGTTTTCGGCGGTATGATGGTCAGTGACGGCGATAGCCCGGCGCTTCTGGCGGTCAGTATCATCTGGCTCTGTGTCGGCTGGATTCCGTATTGCGGACTGAAGGTGCTTAAGCCCCAGGAAGCGCTGGTGCTTACTTTGTTTGGAAAGTATGTCGGTACACTTAAAGGAGACGGATTCTATTTTGTGAATCCTTTCTGTACGGGTGTGAATCCGGCGGCTGATACGCATTTAAATCAGAGTGGAGATGTGGACAACAAAGCGTCAAAATCTGCCTTGTCTCTTGGGTTTAATGTGGGGAAGACAGAAGTCGATATCTCAGGTAAGAAGATATCTCTTAAGATTATGACTTTGAACAATAACCGTCAGAAGATCAATGACTGTCTCGGCAATCCCGTGGAGATTGGAATCGCTGTTATGTGGCGTGTCGTTGATACAGCAAAGGCAGTGTTCCATGTGGACAATTACAAGGAATACCTTTCTTTACAGTGTGACACGGCCCTTCGCAATATTGTCCGTATCTATCCGTATGACGTGGCTCCGAACGTGGACACTACAGGGGACGGCATTGCCGATGAGGGAAGCTTAAGGGGGTCCAGTGAAGTAGTGGCTGCGAGGATACGCGATGAGATCCAGAATCGGGTTGAAGAAGCCGGTCTGCAGATCGTGGAGGCGCGGATCACTTACCTTGCATATGCGCCGGAGATTGCTGCTGTGATGCTTCAGAGACAGCAGGCATCAGCGGTCATTGACGCGAGAAAGATGATCGTTGATGGTGCGGTAGGTATGGTGGAGATGGCTTTAGACCGTCTGAACCAGAACGGAGTCGTGGAACTGGATGAAGAGAGGAAGGCTGCCATGGTATCGAATCTGCTTGTTGTGCTCTGCGGCAACAGAGATGCCCAGCCAATTGTAAATTCAGGAAGCCTGTACTAGTTAAAGGACAGAGCTTATGGCTGATAATAAGAAAAAGCAGATTCCCCTCAGACTTTCGGAAAAGTTGTATGATGCCATAGCGGCCTGGGCAGAGGACGACTTTCGCTCTGTAAACGGACAGATTGAGTACCTTTTGACAGAGTGTGTAAGGCAGCGGAAGAAGAATGGGAAATATGTATCTGAGCATCTGGATGAACCGCCGGAACTGAATATCTGATGAGAAAACAGACTTTTGCTGAAAAACTGAAAATGTAGAAGCAGACAGACAAAACTTAAACATGCAGGAGAAGACGGAAAATGAGAGAGATGGAATTTACGATTGAGGATACAGAGGCTCTGAAGCCGGGGATGGAGGTAAATGTGACAGAAGGGATACTTCCGACATCCTATTATTACACGATCGAACACGCGCTGGGCATGAGCGCCAATTTTAAACAGACGGAGCGTCTGAAGACACGAAGAGGGAAAGTAAAAGAATTAAAGGAGACGCCTCAATTTCACATCGCGGTGCTTGAATTTGACGAGTAGACTGCAAAATATAGAAGCTGAGATAAGGAAGGACAAGAGAGTATGAGCAAGGCAACAAAGAATTTGACACTTTCCGCCATGTTTCTGGCAATCGGGATGGTACTTCCATTCCTGACGGGACAGATTCCACAGATCGGAAATATGATGCTTCCCATGCATATCCCGGTACTTTTTTGTGGGGTGATCTGCGGATGGCACTATGGCGCGGCGCTGGGATTTATCCTTCCCTTGATCCGCTATATGGCATTCGGGATGCCGGTGCTTTTTCCGACAGGAATAGCGATGTCATTTGAAATGCTGACTTACGGGCTTGTGATCGGTTTGGTATATTCTTTTTCCCGATGGAAATGTATCGTTTCTCTCTATCGCGCGCTGATCGCGGCGATGATAGCAGGGCGCCTCGTGTGGGCAGCCGCACAGATGATACTGCTCGGCGTATCAGGCGGCGCTTTCACTATGAAAATGTTCCTGACGGGAGCGTTTCTTAATGCTGTTCCGGGAATTATCCTCCAGCTTGTGCTGATTCCGACGGTAATGGCTGCACTCGGCAGGACAGGGCTGGTGCAGTTCCACAGGCATAATAAGAAAGCAGCTGTACGCAGCAGATCCGTCGTTACAGAGGGATATCGTAACGAAACGCGGAATTGCAAAGGCTCCCTGTGAAGAGAGCCCGAAGAAGTTGTTTCGATATATATTCAAAAATATTTACGCAGAAGGCAGGAGATGACTCCTGCGGCGCACAATCCAAGAAGAACATTGTGCATGGAACCGAATACATCCAGTGCGCCCCTTAATCCAAACAGAACTTCCGGCGCTTCGGGAAAGAACCGATAGATGAGGAACGACAAATAGGAGGCTCCGAACACAAGGATAAAGGAGACAAGCCCCCGGCCGGTATCCTCTTTCCATGAGCCGAATTCATCCCTTACCCGCATTCTGGTCATAGACCAGAGAAACGCGATGAATTCAAAGAGGACAAAAATAGCAGCGATGCTTAAGTATGCCGCCAGCGTCATGGACAGTTCTTTTGTGCGGACTGCCTCCTGGATATCCCCATAGGGCGTGCTGGCCTTCCAGAAGGTGTATGTTACATAAGCTGTTGTTGCAAGGATGATAACCGCGGTGAGACAGCGTACGAGTGCAGCTGCGGCCCGTGAGAGAGCGCGGCCGCCCTTTCGGATTGGCGCGGCCAGCGGAACACCGTGCCTTCTTCTGGCGCTTCCGGATCTGCGCGGAGGTCTGTCATTGTAGTTATCTGCGTCATAACGGGATGAGTCTTTGAGGAATGCCGTATCAAGATCATCTGTATCATACTTTGAATAGTTTCGGCGGGGCGGCCGGCGTGAGGGTTTGTCATATTCTTCGGTATTTTCTTCATATCTCCAGTTATCTATATCTTCTTCATATGTTACTTCAAAATCATCATCAAATACGTCTGAGATCCCTTTTCTGTATGCCATAGATTTCCCTCGCTTTCTATAAAAAATCCCCCTTATGTTATAACTTTTTTCTTCTTTTCTCAAGTCGTGCCCATAAAATTTTAAAAAGATTTTATTTTTCAAATGTGTCTTACAAAAGTGTAAGCCGGGCAGGAGAAATTGTAAGCCTTTGGAATGGAGGGGGCTCTCCGGCTATGGTACTATAAATATGCAGATAAAAATATGTGGATAGGAAAATTTGTTCTATAGTGAGGAGGAATGAACATGAAAAGACAGATTGGAAGAGCATTCAGCTGGGTTCTGCTCGGACTTTTGCTTCTGATCGTAGTGCCGGTCGGAGCGGTGCTGTTCGTCGTGTCAGGAGTCTGGTCCGCAGTGGACCGCGCGCTGCTCAGATTCAGCAGAGGATAATCCCTTATATGCAGGACCAGGCTCCTGATATATCTTTTTACACAGTTTTAAAAATCTTCTCAAAATCTTAAGAATTACCTTCCTGTTATCTTAAGAACGCTTTTTTACAATAAGACTGTAAAATGATGAATGTAAAAGGAATGAAAGGAAAGGTATGAATATACAGGAGGAGAATGAGTTATGAAATACATTACGTTTGCAGTGCCGTGCTATAATTCCGAAGGGTATATGAGACGATGTGTAGATACGCTTCTTGCGGGCGGGAAAGATGTGGAGATCATTCTGATCAACGACGGCTCCACTGACAATACAGCAAAGATTGCGGACGAATATCAGCTGAGATATCCGGATATCGTGCGCGCAGTACATAAGAGGAACGGCGGCCACGGCTCCGGCGTGAACAAAGGGCTGGAGCTGGCGCAGGGGCTTTACTATAAAGTCGTAGATTCGGACGACTGGCTGGAGACGGAGTCTTATCAGAAACTTCTCACCCGCATAAAAGAATTGTGTGGAGAAGAGCAGTACGTTTCCGGTACAACAATCCCGGATCTCTTTATCTGTAATTATGTGTATGATCATCTTGATGAAGGAACAAGCCGTGCAATGGATTACCGGAATATATTTCCTGAGGAGAAAATGTGCACATGGAATGAGATCGGGAGATTTCGTCCGTCCCAGTATCTAATTATGCACGCGCTTATGTTCCGGACAGATATCCTGAGACAATCCGGGGTGAAGCTTCCTGAACACACCTTCTATGTGGACAACCTCTTTTCCTATCAGCCGCTGCCGTATGTGGAGAATATCTATTATATGGATATCGACCTGTATCATTACTATCTTGGCAGAGAAGACCAGTCAGTAAATGAAAAAGTACTGATGAAACGGATCGATCAGCAGATACGGGTGACAGAACTGGTGGCGCAGAGTGTAGATCTAAGAGAGGTGAAGAGGAGATATCCGAAGCTTGCGTCCTATATGACACGCAATATTTCCATTATGCTGTCGATCTCCTCGATCCATCTGCTTTTAATAAAAACAGAGGCGGCAAAAGCGAAGAGAAAAGATATGTGGGAAAATATTAAGGCATACAATTCGGCGCTTTACTACCGGTTAAGATATTCGACGCTGAGCGGGCTGACTTATCTGCCGGGAAGGCTGGGCGGAAAGCTTACTGTGGGCGGATACCGTTTTGCCAGAAAAATCTATCAGTTCCAATAGGCGAGAGAGGGGGGCATTTACAATTATGGCACAAATATATATCGCATTTGTTGATACACCGGGACTGTTTGCAGGGATTATAAGAAAAGTCATAAAACAGAAATACATCCATGTAGCTGTCGGGCTTGATCCATATCTTGAGGAGGCTTACAGTATCGGACGCAGACATCCGTCGGTCCCGCTGCTTGCCGGATTCGAGCGGGAGGATAAGAAAAAGATTCTCCGCGCCTTTCCCGGGGCAGACTATATGATATGCAGCATCGACTGTACGGCAGAACAAAAGAAATATGTGGAACAAGAGTTAAATGAAGCAATGCGGACCCGGTTTCATTATCATTATACAATACTGGGACTTCCGTTTATTCTGATGGGAAAACCCTTTTATCAGAAGAATCATTATACTTGCTCATCCTATGCGGCGAAGCTTCTGGAAGAGGCGGGCATATGCAGTTTTGATAAACATTTTTCCCTTGTTACTCCGAAAGATTTCTATGAGTATGAAGGAAAAGAAAAAATATTTGAAGGAAGCCTTTATGAACTGGTACGGGCATCGGAGAAAGTTCCTGCTTTTGGGAAAAGTCCGGTGTTTCGTCCGATGCTTCCGGCATATGCCGGCGCTGTCTATACGAAAAGCATTACATATATCAAAAATATACTGAAATGGGGGATGAGTTATGAACGCTAAAAAACGGGCGCTTCAGATCGCCCTGTTTCTCGGGATCATGCTGCTGACATTTTATGCGCTGTTCAGCGGACGTGATCTGGCAAAGATCGGACGGGCAGTGATGAAAATGTCGCCCCTTTATCTGATTGCCTCCGTGGGACTTGCGGTATTCTTCGTTTGCGCAGAGGGATATATGATCTGGTATCTTCTGAGGGCTATGAAAGCCAATAAAAATAATGAGCAGGCCAGTTCTCTATTTCGCTGTATCCAGTATTCGTTCATCGGGTTCTTCTACTCAGGCATCACTCCGTCGGCAACAGGAGGGCAGCCTGTTCAGCTTTACTATATGAATAAAGACGGAAACCGTGGCTCTGACAGTACGGTCGTACTCATGACGGTGGCGGTGGCGTATAAGTTTGTTCTTGTTGTCCTGGGATTTGGCATCCTGTTGTTCTGGATCCATCCTCTTAAAAGTGAACTTGGAAATTATTTCCCGCTGTTTCTTCTGGGGCTTGTATTGAATGTGATCCTTGTCATTTTGATCTTGGGTGTTATGCTGTTTCCAAAGGTGATGCTGAACACGGCGCTGTTTTTTGAACGGCTTTTTCTCCGCATGAAGATATGGAAGCCTTCTTCAAAGCGTGAGGAAAAGATAAAGGAATTTATCGACAGTTACCAGAAGGCGGTAGCATGGCTGAAACTCCATAAAGGGAAACTTGTATTTGTGCTTTTTGTGACATTTCTTCAGAGAATAAGCGTGTTCGTCCTCACCTACATGGTATACCTGGGCTTTGGCCTGGAAGGCTCCGGCGCCGCGCGTGTAATCCTGCTCCAGGCATCAGTGTATATCGCGGTGGACATGCTGCCGCTTCCGGGCGCGCAGGGTATCACGGAGCTGATGTATCAGGCGGTATTTGCCCATGTGTTTACAGGGGTATATCTGATCCCATCTATGTTGGTGAGCCGCGGAATTAATTTCTACTTTCTCCTCGTTGTGAGCCTTGTAGTAGTTCTGGCAGTAAGGGTTGCAGAGAAGCGGAAGTCAAAAGCCAAAAGCCACAGAGGCATAGCTTATATAAAAAATAATATTTGACTTGACAACTTCTTGTGAACTCTGGGAAAATGATGCAGGACAGAGTTTATAAGGAGTTTTTTATGAATATCATCAATATAGAACATATAAGTAAAATATACGGAGAAAAGACTATCTATGACGACGCTTCTTTCGGCATCCAGCAGGGAGACAAGATTGGGATCATCGGAATAAACGGAACTGGAAAATCCACTCTTCTTAAAATGGTAGCCGGGGCGGAGACGCCGGATGAGGGGCAGATCATCCGGCAGAATGGATTGAAGACTGCCTATCTTCCGCAGAATCCGGTGTTCCCGGATGGAGCGGATATTCGCTCTTATGCTTTTGAAAACGGAGACGGCGAAGACTGGCAGGTGGAGAGTAACTTAATGGAGCTTGGCATCACGGAGTTTGACCGGAAGATCCGGCATCTCTCCGGCGGTCAGAAGAGGCGCGTTGTGCTGGCAAAGACGCTGGCACAGGATTTTGATGTGCTCCTTTTAGACGAGCCTACGAATCATCTGGACGGAGAGATGATCGGCTGGCTGGAGGAGTATCTGCGAAATTACAGAGGGACGATCCTTATGGTTACGCACGACCGATATTTCCTTGACCGGGTCACGAACCGGATTCTTGAGATCAGCCATGGTAAAATGTATGGATATGACGCTGACTACTCGGGTTTCTTGGAACTGAAAGCGGCAAGGGAGGAGATGGAACTCGCATCTGAGCGCAAACGTCAGAGCATTTTAAGGATGGAACTGGAGTGGGCGAAACGCGGATGCCGTGCCCGTACGACAAAACAGCGGGCAAGGCTGGAACGTCTGGAAGCTCTGAAAAATGGAAAAGCGCCGCAGGCAGATCAGACCGTGGAACTGGATTCCGTGGAAACGCGGATGGGAAAGAAGACGATTGAGCTCCATCACGTGAGCAAGAGTTGCGGAGAGAAGAAGATCCTTGATGATTACAGCTATATTGTGCTCAAAAACCAGAGGCTTGGGATCATAGGGCCGAACGGCTGCGGTAAGTCTACAGTCATGAAGATGCTGGCAGGGCTGGAGAAGCCGGATACCGGAGAGATCGATATCGGTGAGACGATTCGGATCGGATATTTTGCGCAGGAAGAACGTCATATGGATGACAGTCAGCGTGTCATTGATTATGTGAAGGATATAGCAGAGTATATTACTACAAGGGACGGGAAGATCAGCGCGACTATGCTGCTGGAGAGATTCTTATTTACGCCGGATATGCAGTACGCACCGGTCGGAAAGCTTTCTGGCGGAGAGAAAAGGCGGCTTTATCTTCTCGGAGTGCTGGCTGAGAATGCGAATGTACTTCTGATCGACGAGCCGGGCAATAATCTGGACATCCCCACACTGACCATATTGGAAGATTATCTGAACTCTTTCGCAGGTATTGTGATCGCGGTATCTCATGACCGGTACTTCCTCGATAATATTGCAGACCGTATCCTGGAACTGGATGGAAACGGACATGTGACGCAGTACGAGGGCGGATATACCGATTATCTGGAGGCAAAGAAGAAAAGAGGCGCAGGATCAGAAAACAGAGCTGCCGCGCGTAAGATAAAAATGGAATCCAGCGCCAGTGCAGAAAAAAGCGACAGAGAAAAAGGTAAAAAAGATAACTCAGAAAAAGCCGGAAAAGACTGGAAACAAAGTCAGCCTCAGAAGCTGAAATTCTCTTATAAAGAACAGCGGGAGTATGAGACTATAGATGAGGACATTGCCGCAATGGAGAAAGAACTTGAAAGGATCGGGCGGCAGATCGGGGAAAATGCTACGAATTCCGCAAAGCTAAAGGAACTTTTTGAAGAGCAGGAAAAAGTACAGACAGCCCTTGATGAGAAAATGGAGCGGTGGGTGTATTTGAATGATCTTGCAGATAGAATTAATGCGCAAAAATAAGTAGAAGCATCTTGACAAAGGAGAGCGCAGATGATACTCTTATTAAAGACAAAACAGATTGCACTCTGTTTTTTGAATGAGAAAGGAAGAAAACGATGAGAAGACAGGTATTTTCATTGCTTGTAGACAATAATCCCGGCGTGTTAAGCCGCATATCAGGGCTGTTCAGCCGCCGCGGATACAGTATCGACAGTATCACGGCCGGAATGACGGCAGATCCGAGATTTACAAGGATCACAGTGGTGTCATCCGGGGATGAACTGATCCTGTCACAGATTGAGAAACAGGTCAGGAAGCTGGAGGATGTAGTGGACATCAAGGTGTTAAAAGACGGGGACAGCGTCTGCCGTGAACTGATCATGGTGAAGCTTCGCGCAGATGCAGCTCAGAGAGGCGAGATTATCTCCGTGGCAGATATCTTCCGGGCAAAGATCGTAGATGTGGAAGAAGACTCCCTCATCGTTGAACTCACAGGAACTCAGAGCAAACTGGAAGCTTTCCTGAACCTTCTGAAGGGATATGAGATACTGGAACTTGCCAGAACCGGGATCACAGGTCTTTCCAGAGGAAGCAAGGATGTAGCATATTTTTAATTTTATCATTAGGAGGAATACAAAATGGCAGCAAAAATTTATTATCAGGAAGATTGTAACCTTTCCCTGTTAGAAGGCAAGACGATCGCTATCATCGGATACGGCAGCCAGGGACACGCACATGCGCTGAACTTAAAAGAATCCGGATGCAATGTTGTGATCGGCCTCTATGAGGGAAGCCGCTCATGGGATAAGGCAGTGGCACAGGGATTTGAGGTGTATACAGCGGCGGAGGCGGCAAAAAAATCGGATGTCATCATGATCCTGATCAATGATGAAAAGCAGGCTGCTTTATATAAGAACGATATCGAGCCGAATCTTGAGGAGGGCAATATGCTCATGTTCGCTCATGGATTCAATATCCATTTCGGCCAGATCGTACCGCCGGCAAACGTGGACGTTACAATGATCGCGCCAAAGGCCCCGGGCCATACAGTAAGAAGCGAATATCAGGCGGGAAAGGGAACACCGTGTCTGGTCGCCGTAGAGCAGGACTACACAGGAAAGGCTCTTGACAGGGCGCTGGCTTATGGTCTTGCGATCGGCGGGGCAAGAGCAGGCATCCTTGAGACGACATTCCGCACAGAGACAGAGACAGACCTCTTCGGAGAACAGGCAGTGCTCTGCGGCGGTGTATGCGCTCTGATGCAGGCGGGATTCGAGACACTGACAGAGGCAGGATATGATCCGAGAAATGCATACTTCGAGTGTATCCATGAAATGAAGCTGATCGTTGACCTCATTTATCAGTCAGGATTTGCCGGAATGAGATATTCTATCTCCAATACTGCAGAGTACGGCGACTACATAACAGGACCGAAGATTATCACAGATGAGACTAAGAAAGCGATGAAGAAGATCCTTTCCGATATCCAGGACGGGACATTCGCGAAAGACTTCCTGCTTGATATGTCAGAGGCAGGCGGCCAGGCTCACTTCCGCGCGATGAGAAAACTGGCTTCCGAGCATCCGGCTGAGAAAATCGGTGAAGAGATCAGAAAGCTATACAGCTGGAGCGATGAGGATAAACTGATCAACAACTAATTAACGGGCTCAAATGTTTGTCCTGAAGGACTTCATTTGGGCTCGTTTGACATCCAGAGATTATCCGGCGACATTGTTTGATATGTGCGGAAGATCGAAGTTATTTCAAAAAGAAACAGGGAAGGAGAGCGGTGTATGGACCGGGAAAAGCAGGCAGAGAAAGCACGGGATGCAAATGATTTCAGTAAGGGCAGTATTGCCCGCAATATCCTGAATCTTGCTCTTCCCATGACACTGGCGCAGCTCATCAATGTGATGTATAGTATCGTGGACCGCATTTATATCGGGCATATTCCGGGCGCGTCCACATATCCTCTTACCGGGATCGGGCTCTGCCTTCCCATTATCACGATTATCACTGCCTTTGCCAATCTATTTGGGATGGGCGGCGCGCCTTTGTGCTCTATCGCCAGAGGAAGTCATGAAGAGGACAGGGCGCAGAAGGTGATGGGAAATTCCTTTTATATGCTCTTGATATCCGGGGCGCTGCTGATGGCACTCTGTCTTATTTTCAAGAAGCCTCTTTTATTCCTGTTCGGAGCCAGCGAGGCTACATATCCATATGCGGACCAGTATATCACAGTCTATCTTTGCGGGACTTTGTTCGTAATGACAAGTCTGGGGATGAATAATTTTATCAATTCACAGGGGTTTGGAAAGATGGGGATGCTGACAGTGCTTTTCGGCGCAGTTCTTAATATCATCCTTGACCCGCTCTTTATCTTTGGATTTGGGATGGGCGTGCGCGGGGCGGCCATCGCTACTGTTATCTCGCAGGGCGCGTCTGCTGTATGGGTGCTGAAGTTTTTGACAGGGAAGAAGGCGCTTCTAAAGCTGACCGGAAAGTCCATGCGGCCGGAAGCCCGTCTGGTCAGAGAGATCACGATCCTTGGAACCTCAGGCTTTGTTATGTCTGTCACAAACGGAACTGTGCAGATCGTATGCAATGCAGTTCTTGCAAGGCACGGCGGCGATCTGTATGTGGGTATCATGACAGTCATAAATTCGGTGCGTGAGATCATTACCATGCCGGTTACAGGACTGACATCCGGCGCGCAGCCCGTCATCGGATATAATTATGGAGCCGGCTGCTATGACAGGGTGAAATCTGCTATCAAGTTTATGAGCATCGGATGTGCCGTATTTTCTCTTGCAGTGTGGGCGGTATTATTCTTTGAACCCCGATTTTTCCTGCATCTATTTACGAAAGAGAGTGAATTGATCCGGGAAGGAATCCCTGCCATGCGCATTTACTTCTGCGGAATCTTTATGATGGCGCTTCAGTTCGCGGGGCAGTCTACTTATGTGGCGCTGAACCGTCCGAAACAGGCGGTATTCTTCTCATTATTCCGCAAAGTCATCATTGTAGTGCCGCTGACCTTGTTTCTTCCGATGATCGGGAATTTAGGGACAGACGGAGTATTTCTTGCCGAGCCCATATCAAATGTGATCGGCGGAACAGCAAGCTTTGTCACTATGCTGGTCACAGTATGGCCGTCATTGAGGAAAAGTAAAAAAATGTTGGAAATCGAATGAAAACAACATGAATTTCCGATACGCGGGACTGTGAAAATACCCGGATAAAAGAAGAGGCCTCCGCCTGACGGTGCGGAGACCTCTTAAATTCATCTCTATAATAATTAAGCAATGCTGTTTACAGCTTTTGACAGACGAGAGATCTTTCTGGAAACAGTCTTTTTGTGGTAAACACCCTTGCTTCCTGCTTTAGAGATCTCAACGATCGCTGCGTTAAGAGCAGCCTTAGCAGCCTCAGTATCCTTCTGCGCAATAGCAGTTTCAACTTTCTTTACAGCAGTCTTTACTTTAGACTTGATTGCTTTGTTTCTTGCAGCCTTTGTCTCGTTCACTAAAATTCTTTTCTTAGCAGACTTAATGTTAGCCAATCTGTACACCTCCAAATATAACATCAAATTCAAATTGCAGATATCGTATTCCGGCAGAATCGGACACGGACGTTCCGCTGGAACATACTCATTCATTTTATGCCAACTGGCAAGTGTTGTCAATACATATTTTTCGAAATATTGAGAAAACTGTATTAACAGTTCAGCCACACAATGAGCAAAAAGCGGCGGGAATAAACATGGAAGCGAGGATGGGACATGTTGAAGAATTACAGTGTAAGGACAGACCTGGCCTTAGAAGAAAAGGAACGGTTCGAATCAGACAATGTGGAAATATCCGGAGTGGTGCTTGAGGAGGAGTATGACGAGGAGAAGGAGCTTAAGGTGAGCCGTGTGGAGATCCGCACAGAGAACGGAGCCAAAGCGATGGGAAAGCCGGCAGGGATTTATCTTACCCTTGAAAGTCCGAATCTTGCCCTGCCTGACGAAGAGCTGCAGACAGGGATTGCCGAGGAGCTGAGCAGGTACATCAATGAGCTGGTCCATAAGAATATATCTGAAAAAGAAAAAGATATATCTATTCTTGTGGTCGGCCTGGGAAACCGGGAAGTGACGCCGGACGCGCTGGGGCCTTATGTGGCGGATCATCTGACCGTGACAAGACACATTGTTAAAGAATATGGGAAATATGCGATGGGAGAGGATGAATCACATATGATAAGCGCAGTCGTTCCCGGTGTCATGGGACAGACCGGAATGGAGAGTGCGGAGATTGTGCGCGGGATTGTACGGGAGACAAAACCTGATATTGTAATCGCGGTGGATGCTTTGGCGGCACGAAACAGCAGACGTCTGAACCGCACTGTGCAGATTGCGGATACGGGGATACATCCCGGCTCCGGCGTGGGGAATCACAGGAGCGGCATGACAGAGGAATCTCTGGGGGTTCCGGTCATTGCCATCGGTGTTCCGACTGTGGTGGATGCCGCGACGATCGTGAATGACACGATGGAGAATTTTATCTGTGCTCTGGAGTCTTCCGACGCGCTCAAAGGAGTAGGAGAGGTGCTCAGATCGTACAATGCCGGAGAGAAGTACGAATTTGTAAAGGAGCTGATCGCGCCGCATTTAAACGGAATGTTCGTGACGCCAAAAGATATTGATGAAATGGTGCATCATATCAGCCACACCATTTCTGAGGCAATCAATATGTTGTTCAAAAGCCCATCTATATCAGGGGCTGTTTCGGATTAAACAGAAAAATACGAATATAGAGTCTGCCGCCGGCATACAATTTCAGGAGATCAGCCGGAGGGAATGTGCTGTAAATGGAACGACTGAAAAATAATGATCTGCGGCAGGCAGGAACAGGAACATTTCTTTTCCTTCTGGCGGTGGTCGTCTTGTGGGTCACAGCGGAGGGATTTGGCGGAAACTGGCGTTATCATTTTCAGAAACAGATACTTAAAAGCGCGGAAGAAATGTACATGCCGGGGCTGTCCTACTTAAACCGCACGCCGGACAAGGGCCTGTCACAATGGATGAAAGAAGGAGCTTATTTCTGGTTTCCTCTTGCGGCGTATGCGGAAGAACATGCGGTGAGTGATACGGCCATTGAGGATGAGGAAACACTTGCTAAGATTTTAGAGGCACAGGCGAACGATGAAAATGCAGTAGATGAGAACGGAAATCTGATCGGCAGCGACGACAGCGCGGAAGCGGCCGATCAGAACGTTGCTCCGACAATAGATATGTCGATTGAGAAGCTGCGGGATTTTGATTATCTGTTAAGTAACTTTTATACAGTAGACAGCTCCACTATGATCGGCCCGGAACAGCTGAATGCAGATGATCTCTTAAGCCGGAGCATGAAGATTGACAATGGCACAGGCGGACCGAAGATCCTGATTTTCCACACTCATTCTCAGGAAGAGTTCGCAGATTCCATACCGGGCGATCCGGCTACCAGTATTGTCGGCATAGGAGATTATCTGACAGAGCTTCTGAACACGAAAGGGATCGAGACGATCCATGACACCGGTGTGTATGACATTATAAATGGAAAGCTTGACAGAAGCAATGCATACGAGAACGCGGAAGCTTCGGTACGTCCTATTTTGGAAGCAAACCCGACGATTGAAGTGGCGATTGATCTTCACCGGGACGGAGTGGCGGAGGGGACTCATCTTGTGACAGAGATCAACGGAAAGCCGACAGCAAAGATTATGTATTTTAACGGGCTCAGCCGCTCCCGTGCCAACGGAGATATTGACTATCTCTATAATCCATACATACAGGACAATCTTGCATTTTCTCTTCAGATGCAGTTAAAATCGGAAACATTGTATCCGGGATTTGCGCGCCATATCTATCTGCGGGCTTACCGGTATAATCTGCATTTGCTGCCGAAATCCCTTCTTGTAGAGGCGGGGGCGCAGACAAATACAGTGGAAGAGATGAAAAACGCCATGGAAGTGCTGGCAGACACTCTATATCATGTGATCATGGAGGAATAGTATACCGGGAGACGGGCACGTATACCCGTCTCTTTTGTATACTTGTATACAGGATTGAAAACTATTTGAAATTTTTCAGAACAGATGCTATAGTATCAACTGGACTGTTCTGTGCTGATGGCAGAACGCAGATGATAACGGATGTGTAACCGGCTTTTTGCTGCTTTAAACAGCGAGGGTCTGCACAGTTTAAAAGGAGAAATGCAAATGGCAGGAAACAACGCATACGACGCGGGCAGTATCTCGGTGCTGGAAGGATTGGAAGCGGTCCGCAAACGCCCGGGTATGTATATCGGAAGTGTATCGACAAAAGGATTGAATCATCTGATCTATGAGATCGTTGACAACTCGGTGGACGAGCATCTGGCGGGCTGCTGTTCCGAGATCCGGGTTGTTCTGGAGAAGGACGGTTCTGCTACGGTGTCGGATAACGGGCGTGGAGTTCCGGTAGACATGCATGAGAAAGGGGTGTCTGCGGCGCGTCTTGTATATACGACACTCCATGCGGGCGGAAAGTTCGACGACTCCGCGTATAAGACGAGCGGAGGACTCCACGGAGTGGGCTCATCTGTCGTAAATGCTCTTTCGACATATATGGACGTGCAGATCAGCCGCGACGGATACATCCATCATGACCGTTATGAGAGGGGAATTCCGGTGGTGGAATTAGAAGGCGGGCTTCTGCCGAAGATCGGCAAGACGAGAAAGACAGGTACGACCATCAATTTCCTGCCGGATGACACGATATTTGAAAAGACGAAATTCCGTGCGGAGGAAGTGAAGAGCAGACTGCATGAGACCGCGTATCTGAATCCAGAGCTGACAATTATCTTTGACGACAAACGCCCGGAACAGCCGGACCATATCGTCTACCATGAACCTGACGGCATACTTGGATTCATCCGCGATCTGAATAAGAAGAAAGAGACGCTCCACGAGCCGGTGTATTTCAAAGGCGAGGCGGACGGCATCGAGGTGGAAGCGGCGCTTCAATATGTGAATGAATTCCATGAAAATGTACTCGGATTCTGTAACAATATCTACAATGCAGAGGGAGGCACGCACCTGACCGGATTTAAGACTACATTTACCACAGTCATGAACCAGTATGCCAGAGAACTGGGCATTTTAAAGGATAAAGACGCCAACTTCACAGGAGCAGATATTCGAAACGGCATGACAGCGATCGTGTCTATCAAGCATCCGGATCCCAGGTTCGAGGGCCAGACAAAGACAAAACTGGATAATCCCGACGCGGCAAAAGCAGTGGGAAAAGTGACGGGAGAGGAGATCGTCCGTTATTTTGACCGCAATCTGGATACGCTAAAGACAGTGCTCTCCAGCGCGGAGAAAGCGGCGAAGATCCGCAAGACCGAAGAGAAGGCAAAGACAAATCTGCTCACCAAACAGAAATATTCCTTTGACAGCAACGGAAAACTGGCAAACTGTGAGAGCCGGGACCCGAAGAAATGTGAGATATTCATTGTGGAGGGAGATTCCGCCGGAGGTTCGGCAAAGACGGCGAGAGACCGGAATTTTCAGGCCATACTTCCTATTCGCGGAAAGATTCTGAATGTAGAGAAAGCAAGCATTGATAAGATTCTTGCCAATGCGGAGATCAAGACAATGATCAACGCATTCGGATGCGGCTTTTCCGAAGGATACGGAAATGATTTTGATATCACGAAGCTAAAATATGATAAAATCATCATCATGGCAGATGCGGATGTGGACGGCGCGCACATCTCGACGCTGCTCCTCACCTTATTCTATCGCTTCATGCCTGAACTGATCTACGAAGGGCATGTGTATATCGCCATGCCTCCTCTTTATAAAGCGATGCCGAAAAATGGCGAGGAAGAGTACCTCTATGACGATAAAGCACTTGAAAAATACCGTAAGACCCACACAGGGCCGTTCACGCTCCAGAGATACAAAGGACTTGGAGAGATGGACGCAGAGCAGCTCTGGGAGACGACGCTGGATCCCGAGAGGCGTATATTGAAACTGGTGGAGATCGAGGACGCAAGGATGGCGTCCGGGGTGACAGAGATGCTCATGGGCACAGAAGTGCCGCCGAGACGGGCGTTTATCTATGAGAACGCGACAGAGGCAGAACTTGATATCTGACGATATCAGTGAGGACAAAAGCTGTCCGGCATCGGCGCATAAGGCAGATGCCTCTTTCGCCGCCGGCGCTTCAGACGTTTTAAGGAGAAATGAGAATGAACAGTGAAGCACAGATCGTAAGAACCGAATATTCGGATCTTATGAAAAAATCATATATTGACTACGCCATGAGCGTGATCATTGCCCGCGCCCTGCCGGACGTGCGCGACGGGCTGAAACCAGTGCAGAGGCGTACCCTCTATGATATGTACGAGCTCGGTATCCGCTATGACAAGCCTTACAGGAAATGTGCCCGTATCGTGGGAGATACAATGGGTAAATACCATCCTCACGGCGACAGCTCTATCTATGAGGCGCTTGTCGTTATGGCGCAGGACTTCAAGAAAGGCCAGACTCTTGTTGACGGTCACGGAAACTTCGGTTCTATTGAAGGAGACGGAGCGGCAGCTATGCGTTATACAGAGGCAAGACTGACAAAATTCACGCAGGAGGTATGCCTCTCTGACCTGGATAAGGATGTCATCGATTTCGGGCCAAATTTCGATGAGACGGAGAAGGAGCCGCTTGTACTGCCTATGCGCGTGCCGAACCTGCTTGTAAACGGCGCGGAGGGGATTGCGGTAGGTATGGCGACCAGCATACCCACACACAATCTGGGCGAGGTCATTGACGCAGTGAAGGCATATATGAAAAATGACGCCATCAGTACAAGACAGCTTATGAAATATATCAAAGGACCGGATTTCCCGACAGGGGGCATCGTAGTCAACAAAGATGACCTTCTCGATATCTATGAAAGCGGACAGGGAAAAATCAAAATCCGCGGCAAGGTAGAGGTCGAGGAATTAAAGGGCGGGAAGAAGCATCTCGTGATCAGCGAGATCCCCTATACTATGATCGGCGCGGGCATCGGCAAGTTCTTAAACGATGTGGCAAATCTGGTGGAGACGAAGAAAACCACAGACATTGTGGATATTTCCAACCAGTCGTCCAAAGAAGGAATCCGCATCGTCCTGGAACTGAAAAAAGGCGCGGATGCAGAAAACCTAAAGAACATGCTTTACAAGAAGACCCGCCTTGAGGATACCTTCGGCGTCAATATGCTGGCGGTAGCCAACGGGCGGCCGGAGACACTGGGGCTTAAGAAGATCATCGAACACCACGTGGACTTCCAGTTTGAACTGGCGACTCGCAAATACAAGACGCTTCTTGCGAAAGAGCAGGAGAAGAGCGAGGTTCAGGAGGGGCTGATCAAAGCATGTGACGTAATCGACCTTATCATCGAGATCCTGCGTGGAAGCGAATCCGTGAAGGATGCGCGCGCCTGTCTTGTAAACGGCGTGACAGACAATATTAAGTTCAAGTCTAATATCTCGAAGAAGATGGCGGCGCTGCTTCGTTTTACAGAGCGTCAGGCGACCGCGATCCTGGAGATGCGCCTGTACCGCCTGATCGGACTTGAGATCGAAGCTCTTGTTAAAGAGCACGAGCAGACCTTGAAGAATATCGCACGGTATGAGGATATCCTGAATAACTATGATTCCATGTCGGGCGTCATCATGGATGAACTGGACGCTTACAAGAAAGAATATGCCCGCAAGAGGCGCACTGTTGTGGAGAATGCTGAGGAAGCGGTGTTCGAGGAGAAAAAGATCGAAGAACAGGAAGTCGTGTTCCTTATGGACCGTTTCGGATATTCCAAGACGGTGGATGTCTCTGTCTACGAGAGAAACAAAGAGGCCGCGGACAGCGAGAACAAGTATATCGTCCACTGTATGAATACAGGGAAGCTCTGTATCTTCACGGACAGTGGAAAGATGCACCAGGTCAAGGTGCTGGAAGTGCCCTACGGCAAATTCAGGGATAAAGGCACTCCTATTGATAACGTCAGCAATTATTCATCGAACGAGGAGCAGATCGTTCTGGTCTGCGATGAAGAACAGATGCGTTTCGCGCACCTTCTCTTTGCTACGGCACAGGGAATGATCAAGAAAGTCGAGGGCACAGAGTTCCAAGTGTCGAAGCGCACCATTGCGGCGACAAAGCTTCAGGATGAAGACAGGCTGGTCGCGGTGAAAGTGGTAAATGACAGCCAGAATGTAGTGCTTCAGACAAAGAACGGGTATTTCCTTCGCTTCCCGGCGGCAGAGGTGCCTGCAAAGAAAAAGCCGGCGGTGGGGGTAAGAGGCATCCGCCTTCAGAAGAAAGACGAGCTGGAAAATGCTTATCTGTTTGAAGAGGGAACAGAGACCAGGGTGAACTTCGGTGAGAAAGAAGTAACCCTGAACCGTTTGAAAACGGCAAAGAGAGACGGGACCGGAACGAAATACAGGGGATAATAAGTGTCTTAGCGACTATTTTGACAGCATATATAAATCAAAAGATTGAAATTCTCTTAAAATCCCTTGCAATACCAGAAAATAGGTGCTATACTACCCTACAGTTACATAATGATTCCGGCAGAAGAGTGGACGAAAGTTCACTCTTCTTTGTTGGTAAGAAAGGAAGTATAGTGTGTCCAGAAGAGAACAATACGAACAGAAGACGGAAGCGCTCTTAGAGCCGATCATTGAAGACCTGGGATTTGAACTGGTGGATGTAGAGTATATCAAGGAAGGCGGCACATGGTATCTGCGCGCGTATATCGACAAGCCCGGCGGCATCACAGTAGATGACTGCGAGGCGGTCAGCAGACGTTTCTCAGACATCCTGGATGAGAAGGATTATATTGAAGATTCCTATGTGTTTGAGGTGAGTTCACCGGGGCTTGGCAGACCGCTTAAGAAAGAGAAAGATTTCAAACGCAGTCTCGGTGAGGAAGTCGAGATAAGGACTTACCGGGCGGTCGAACGACAGAAAGAGTTTGTCGGGATATTAAAAGCATATGATGAAGATACTGTTACCATTGCGTATGAGGATGACACAGAACAGACATTTGAGAGGGCTGATATCGCCCTGATCCGTCTGGCTTTGGATTTTTAAATAGTAGGAGGAAAGAAGAAATGAACACAGAGTTAATGGAAGCATTGACAATCCTTGAGAAAGAGAAGAACATCAGCAGAGACGTGATGATGGACGCGATTGAGAATTCTCTTATCAGCGCATGTAAGAATCATTTCGGTACATCAGAGAACATCAAAGTCATTATGGACAGGGAGACCTGCGACTATGCGGTGTACGCGGAAAAGACAGTGGTTGAGGAAGTGATTGACCCGGCTCTGGAAATCAGTCTTGAGGACGCAGAGAAGATTGATTCCGCGCTCCAGATCGGAGACATCGCGCAGATCCCGGTACAGTCCAGGGAGTTCGGACGCATCGCCACACAAAACGCCAAGAACCTGATCCTCCAGAAGATCCGCGAGGAGGAGAGAAAGGTTGTGTTTGATCAGTATTTCGAGAAAGAGAAGGATATTGTGACCGGTATTGTTCAGCGGTATATCGGAAAAAATATCAGTATCAACCTGGGAAGAGCGGACGCCATGCTCACAGAGAACGAGCAGGTGAAGGGAGAGAACTTCCGCCCGACTGAGCGAATCAAATTATATGTGGTAGAAGTAAAAAACACGCCGAAGGGACCGAAGATCCTTGTATCACGTACCCATCCGGAACTTGTGAAGCGTCTGTTCGAGGCGGAGGTATCCGAGGTAAGAGAAGGTGTTGTGGAGATCAAGAGCATAGCCCGCGAGGCGGGCTCCCGCACGAAGATGGCTGTATGGTCCAACGACCCCAACGTGGATCCGGTAGGCGCGTGCGTGGGAATGAACGGCGCGAGGGTAAACGCGGTTGTTCAGGAGCTGCGCGGTGAAAAGATCGATATTATCAACTGGGATGAGAACCCGGCGCTTCTGATTGAGAACGCCTTAAGCCCGGCGAAAGTCATCTCTGTCATGGCTGATCCGGAAGAGAAGGTGGCAAGCGTTATCGTTCCGGACTACCAGCTCTCACTGGCCATCGGAAAAGAAGGGCAGAACGCAAGACTGGCGGCACGCCTGACAGGGTATAAGATCGACATCAAGAGCGAGACACAGGCCATTGAAGCGGGCGATCTTCCTGAGAACTACATGGAGCAGATGGGACTCATGGGCGAGGAAGGTTATACCGGAAATTATGATGACGAATATGCCGGTGAGGTTTACGGGGAGTATGACGAGAATTATGACGGTGCATATGATGAATATGCCGGGGAAGATTCAGAAGAGATCGAGTTCATTGAAACAGAGGAAGAGAAGTAAGATCTGAAGGAGTGGAATTATTTGGCAGTAAAGAAGAAGATCCCAATGAGAAAATGTGTGGGGTGCGGCGGGATGAAGCCGAAAAAGGAGCTGATCCGTATCCTGAGGACGGAAGAAGGAGAGTTTGTTGTGGACGCGGACGGGAAGAAGAACGGACGCGGAGCATATCTGTGCCGCTGCGTGGAATGTTTCCGGAAAGCGGCGAAGAGCAAAGGATTTGACCGCTCCTTTAAGCAGGAGATTCCTCAGGAAGTGTATGACAGGCTGGAAAAGGAGATGGGAGAGATTGGCGAATAGAGATAAGATCCTGTCCCTGATCGGTCTGGCGGTGAAAGCAGGCAGATGCACAAGCGGAGAGATGATGACGGAGAAGGAGACAAAGTCAGGCAGGGCAAAGCTTGTGATCGTGGCAGTGGACGCATCGGATAACACGAAGAAAAATTTTCGGGATATGTGTGAATTTTACAGAGTTCCAATTTGTTTTTACGGAGATAAAGATACCTTAGGGCATGCAATGGGAAAAGAATTCCGTGCATCTCTGGCGATATTGGACGAAGGATTTGCAGACGGGATTCAAAAAGAGCTTAAAAACCGAGAGGATATTGCATAAAGGAGGTAGTTGATATGACGAAAATGAGGGTACATGAGCTTGCAAAAGAGCTTGGGATAGAGAATAAAGAGCTTCTGGAACTTCTAAAAGAGAAAAAGGTGGAGGTAAAGAACCACATGAGTTCACTGGAGGACAGTGTGGCAGAGGAGATCCGCAGAGAAAAAGGCGGCGCAAAGGCGGGAAATACTGATGCGGAAAAAGCGGTTACCGCCAAGCCGGAAGCATCCGCCGGGGAAGCAGTAAAGACAGGAAAGCCGGCAGAGGCAGAAAAGCATGCAGATGCCGCCAAAGGTGAGGAGACTGCTCCGAAAAAGAAAAACCTGGCATTTGTTATCCGTCCGCAGAATTCGAAGAACAGCAGCCGTATCCAGGGAAATCGCCCGGCGCAGCGTCCGGCGCGCCCGGGACAGCAGGGAACCCGCCCAGTGCAGGGGGCACGTCCTGCAGGGGAAGCACGTCCGCAGGGGGATCGTCCGGTACGTGCGGAGAGACCGTCAGGAGAGCGCCCCGTGCGTTCTGACAGACCCGCAGGGAGCCGCCCGTCAGGGGAAGCACGTCCGCAGGGAGAGCGCCCGGCACGCGTGGAAAGACCGCAGGGGGATCGTCCGGTACGTGCGGAGAGACCGTCAGGAGAGCGCCCCGTGCGTTCTGACAGACCCGCAGGGAGCCGCCCGTCAGGAGAAAGCCGTCCGCAGGGAGAGCGCCCGACACGTTCGGAAAGACCGTCAGGAGAGCGTCCGGCGCGTTCTGACAGACCTTACGGAACCCGCCCGTCAAGAGAGGACCGTCCGCAGGGAGAGCGCCCGGCACGTGTGGAAAGACCGATGGGAGGACGATCCTTCGGCGATTCCAGGCAGGGACGCCCGGAGAGAGGCGGCCGCGACCAGAGACCGAACGGCCAGGGACCGCGCGGAGACAGAAGAGATTCCCGCAGGGACGATGTGGGCACTTCTATCGTAGAGCAGCAGAAGAGCCAGAGAAATAAGGCGAAAGATAAAGAGAGAGACAATAAGAAGAAAGAATACAGAGACGAGGCATTCGAAGGCAAGGGCAAGAAGGGCAGAAAGCAGAAACAGGTGACAGAGGTGAAGAAGCCTCAGCAGAAGCAGGAAGAGAAGAAAGAGGAAAAGATCAAACAGATCGTTCTTCCGGAGGTTCTCACGATCAAAGAGCTTGCGGATAAGATGAAGATCGTTCCGTCTGCTATCGTCAAGAAGCTCTTTATGCAGGGCAAGATTGTCACTGTGAACCAGGAGATCGACTTCGACACGGCAGAAGAGATAGCAATGGAGTTTGAAGTGCTCTGTGAGAAGGAAAAAGTGGTCGATGTGATCGAGGAGCTTTTAAAAGAGGATGAGGAAGATGAAAACCTGATGGTGAAGCGTCCTCCGGTCGTCTGTGTCATGGGCCACGTTGACCATGGAAAGACATCTCTTCTGGACGCGATCCGCCATTCTAACGTGATCGACCGCGAGGCCGGCGGTATCACCCAGCACATCGGTGCTTATGTGGTAGAAGCGAACGGGGAGAAGATCACCTTCCTTGACACGCCGGGACATGAGGCGTTCACAGCAATGCGCATGCGCGGCGCAAGTTCCACAGATATTGCGATCTTAGTAGTTGCCGCGGATGACGGCGTGATGCCGCAGACCGTAGAGGCAATCAACCACGCGAAAGCAGCGGGCATAGAGATCATCGTCGCAATCAACAAGATTGATAAGCCGAGCGCGAACATTGAGCGTGTAAAACAGGAGTTGACAGAGTATGAGCTTATCCCCGAGGACTGGGGCGGAAGCACGATCTTTGTCCCGGTATCCGCGCACACGAAAGAAGGGATTCCGGAGCTTCTGGAGATGATCCTTCTTACAGCGGAGGTCATGGAGCTGAAAGCGAATCCGAATCGTTCTGCGAGAGGACTTGTGATCGAGGCAGAGCTTGACAAAGGCAAGGGTTCTGTGGCGACTGTCCTTGTGCAGAAAGGAACGCTCCATGTAGGAGACGCCATGGCGGCGGGAAGCGCACATGGACGCGTCCGTGCGATGATGGACGATAAAGGAAGAAGAGTGAAAGAGGCGGGACCGTCCCAGCCGGTAGAGATCCTCGGCCTCAACGACGTTCCGAACGCGGGAGAGGTGTTCGTTGGGTGCGGGACAGAGAAAGAGGCGAGAAGCTTCGCGGAGACATTCATCGCGCAGAATAAAGTAAAACTTCTGGATGAGACGAAATCCAGAATGTCCCTTGACGATCTGTTCAGCCAGATCCAGGAAGGGAATTTAAAAGAACTCAACATCGTTGTAAAAGCGGATGTGCAGGGTTCTGTAGAGGCCATCAGGCAGAGCCTTTTAAAGCTCTCCAACGAGGAGGTTGTCGTCAAGGTGATCCACGGCGGTGTGGGCGCTATCAACGAATCCGACGTGATCCTTGCATCAGCTTCCAACGCTATCATCATCGGCTTCAATGTGCGTCCTGACGCGACGGCAAAAGATATCGCGGACAGAGAGGGCGTTGATTTAAGACTGTATAGAGTTATCTACAACGCTATCGAGGATGTGGAAGCGGCAATGAAGGGAATGCTGGATCCGGTATTCGAGGAGAAAATCCTCGGACACGCGGAGGTGCGCCAGACATTCAAAGCGTCCGGCGTGGGCACTATCGCGGGAGCATATGTCAAGGACGGTATTTTCGAAAGAAACTGTTCTGTCCGTCTGGTCCGCGACGGCATCGTTGTATTCGACGGACCTCTTGCGTCACTGAAGCGTTTCAAGGACGATGTAAAAGAAGTAAGAGCCGGCTATGAGTGCGGTTTTGTATTTGAAAACTATAATGACATCAAGGAAGGCGACGAAGTCGAGGCATACAAGATGGTCGAGACTGAGAGGAAATAACATGGCGGTACGGCTGCGCGCTTTGTGCACAGCCGTACCTTGGCACAAACGTCTTCCGGAAAGAAGGAGCGGCAATGAGAAAAAACAGTATTAAAAACACACGAGTGAATGCAGAGGTTCAAAGAGAACTGAGCAATATCCTGCGCGGAGGGATCAAAGATCCGAGAGTAGCGCTAATGACTTCCGTGGTGGCTGTGGAAGTGGCTCCGGACTTAAAGACGTGTAAGGCTTATATCAGTGTACTGGGAGATGAGAAAGCACAGCAGGATACCATCAAAGGGCTGCAGAGTGCGGAGGGCTATATCCGCCGCGAGCTTGCCCGCAGCATCAATCTGCGCAACACCCCGGAAATCCGTTTTATAATGGACCAGTCTATTGAATACGGAGTAAATATCAGCAGAAAGATCGATGAAGTGACAGGAGATTCAGATAGTAAAACTGAGGTGTAGAATGAGTATTATTTTAGAAAATATTTTAGAGGGAAAAACATGTGCCGCGATCAGCGGCCATGTGCGCCCGGACGGCGACTGCGTGGGATCTTGCATGGGACTGTACCTGTATATTAAGGAGCAGTATCCGAATATCCATACAGACGTCTATCTGGAGGAGATTCCGGAGGCATACAGGATGATCGAAGGAACAGACGAAGTGAAAACCCAGATCCCGCAAGGAGAGGTGTACGACGTCGTTTTCTGTCTGGACTGTGGCGATAAGAATCGGCTCGGTTTCTCCGGCCCATTATTTGAAACGGCGAAGGAAACAGTATGTATCGATCATCATATCAGCAATGAGGCATTTGCCGGCCAGAACTATATTGTACCGGATGCAAGTTCTACCTCAGAGCTTGTGTTTACACTGCTCGATAAAGAGAAGATCAGCAGACCAGCGGCCGAGGCCCTTTATATGGGGATCGTGCATGATACAGGTGTGTTCCAGTATTCCTGCACATCTCCCAAGACCATGGAGATCGCGGCAGAGCTGATGCGCAAGGGGATCAACGCCAGCGAGATCATTGATAAGACCTATTACGAAAAGACTTACGTCCAGAACCAGATCTTAGGAAGAGCGCTCTTAGAGAGTATGCTGATCATGGATAAGAGATGTATCGTCTCTGTGATCAGAAAGCGCTCCATGGAGTTCTTCCAGGCACAGCCCTCAGATCTGGAGGGGATCGTCAGCCAGCTGCGCCAGACAAAGGGCGTGGAAGTGGCAATCTTCCTCCATGAGATCGAACCGCAGCAATACAAAGTCAGCCTGCGCTCAAAGAGCAAGGTGGATGTCAGCGTGATCGCCAAACATTTCGGAGGCGGCGGGCATGTGCGCGCGGCAGGAGTTACGATGAAGGGCTCAAGCCATGACGTAATCAATAATATTACAGCCCGGATCGCGCTCCAGCTCGATCATGGGGAAAACAGGATGTAAGAGCATGATCAACGGTATATTGAACATATATAAAGAAAAAGGTTATACGTCCCATGATGTGGTCGCGCGTCTGCGCGGCATCGTGGGGCAGAAGAAAATCGGACATACAGGCACTCTCGACCCGGACGCGGAGGGGGTGCTTCCTGTCTGTCTGGGCCGGGCGACGAAAGTCTGCGATATGCTCACGGACAAGGATAAGACTTATGAGACGGTTCTTCTGCTTGGGAAGACAACAGACACACAGGATATTTCGGGAAAGGTTTTAAAAGAGTGCGGGGCTGACATGATCAAAAAGACAGACAAGGCACAGGTCGTCTCATGTATCGAAGCTTTTGCCGGAGAATATCACCAGGTGCCGCCGATGTATTCCGCACTGAAAGTAAACGGCAGGAAACTGTATGAGCTGGCCCGGGAGGGCAAGACTGTGGAGAGAAAGAGCCGTAAAGTTATGATCTACGACATCCGCATTAAAGATATCTGTCTGCCGCGGGTGCGCATGGAGGTAGACTGCTCGAAGGGCACATATATCCGCACGCTCTGCCATGATATCGGGGACAAGCTGGGAACAGGAGGCTGCATGGAATCTCTTCTGCGTACAAAGGTGGGAAGATTCGGGCTGAGCGGCAGCCTGAAGCTGGATGAAGCAGAAGAATATATAAAAAAAGGACAGCTCTCAGAAATCCTGATCCCAACTGACGCGGTGTTTTCCGAATCTTCGGCGGCTGTCGTGACTGATAAATGGGCGCCTCTTGCGTACAACGGGAATCCCATCCCTCAGGATGGCATAACAGAACGTGCCGGGGACGGAGAACAGGTCCGTGTGTATGATGGGGGCGGCAGATTTATCGGCATCTATAAATACGAGAAAAGGCGAAGACAGTTCCGGTTAGAAAAGATGTTTTTGGACCGGGAGGAGCTTTGAGACAGGTAAAAGGCATGAAATACATCACTGGAATTGAATCCTATACCGGAAAAAAGAAAACAGCAGTTACTCTCGGCAAGTTCGACGGACTGCACCGCGGGCATCAGAAACTTGTGGACAAGATCAGGGAATATTCGTCAGAGGAATGCGAGACCGTGCTCTGTGCCTTCGATATGCACCGGGAGTCCATTATGACAAACCGGGAGCGAAGGGAACACCTGGAGGGCAAGATCGACTGGCTGATCGACTGCCCGTTCACAAAAGAGTTCCGGCAGATCGGGGCGGAGGACTTTATCAGGGAGATTCTCTGCAAAACGCTGCGCTGCGCCCATGTCGTTGTGGGAAAAGACTTTGCGTTCGGCCGTGGGAAACGGGGCAATGTAGAGATGCTTAAGCGGTTTTCAAAAGAATACGGCTATACAGTGGATGTGATTGAGAAGGAACGCTACGGCGATATGGTCATCAGCAGCACGTATATCCGAGATGCGCTTGCGCAGGGAAACGTAAAGCTTGCTGAGGAACTGCTGGGCTATTCCTACGCAGTGACAGGTATCGTGCGGCATGGGCGGCAGCTCGGACGCACACTGGGATTTCCCACCATGAATATCGAACCGGAGGAATATAAGATCCTGCCAAGGTACGGCGTGTATGTCTGCCGGGTCAGAATCGACGGGAAGTGGTATAACGGAGTGGGAAACGCGGGCGTCAAGCCGACGGTGACTGATGAGCGCAGACGGCTTTTTGAGGTGTACGCTTACGGCTATGAAGGGAACGCCTACGGAAAAGAGGCCGCGGCTATCTTCTGTGATTTCGAACGTCCGGAGGTGAAGTTCGCTTCTGTCGAAGAACTCAAAGACCAGGTTATGAAGGATATGCGGTATGGAGAGGAGTTTTTTGCGGGAAGATAATGCTTTACATTTGCCGTGTGCTGTGCTATACTATCCGAGGTTACAAGATCAGCCGATGTTCGGTAAGCGGATCACTCCAACCGTTACTTAATATCCGGCGGTTAGACAAAGCATTTTTAAGGAGGAAACAAAACATGATCGCAAAAGAAAAGAAACAGGCAATCATCAAAGAGTATGGAAGGACAGAGGGCGACACAGGCTCGCCGGAGGTACAGATCGCTATCCTTACGGCAAGGATCAACGAGCTTACAGAGCACTTCAAGACGAATCCCAAAGACCACCACTCAAGAAGAGGACTTCTTAAAATGGTAGGTCAGAGAAGAGGGCTTCTTGCATACCTTAAGAAGATGGATATCGAGAGATACCGTTCATTGATCGAGAGACTCGGACTTAGAAAATAATCCCGGTTCTCAGCAAAAGGGAAGGAAGAGACGAGACAGACATGGTTCTGTCTCGCTTTTTTTCGGTCTTTAATCAAAATATTTGATTAACAGAAGTTACTGTGATATAATATTTAAGATTGCGGACTGGTTTAAGTAACCGAGACCACTGAAAAGCGTATCAGTCTGTAATATGATATGTTTTTCAGTAGTTTCGGAGACATTAGTCCGCGAAAGAAAAGCAAAGACAATAAAGGAGAAAAACATGTACAAGAAGTATGAAATGGAACTTGCCGGCAGAACTCTGCGAGTTGACGTTGACAGAGTCGCAAAGCAGGCAAACGGCGGCGTACTGATGCACTATGGCGATACAACCGTGCTCTGTACTGCAACGGCATCTGAAAAACCAAGAGACGGAATTGACTTCTTCCCGCTTAGCGTAGAATACAATGAGAGGCTTTACGCGGTTGGAAAGATCCCAGGTGGATTCAATAAGAGAGAAGGAAAGGCATCCGAGAACGCGATCCTGACTGACCGTGTCATCGACCGCCCGATGCGTCCGCTCTTCCCGAAGGATTACAGAAATGACGTGACACTGGAGAATCTTGTCATGTCTGTAGATCAGGACTGCAGCCCGGAACTCACAGCTATGCTCGGAGCGTCCATCGCCACGAGTATTTCCGACATTCCGTTCGACGGCCCCATCTCTACAACACAGGTAGGGCTTATTGACGGAGAATTTATATTTAACCCCACGGCAGCCCAGAGAGAGGTTTCCGAGATGGCGCTGACAGTCGCTTCTACAAAGGAGAAGGTCATCATGATCGAGGCGGGAGCGAACGAAGTTCCGGAGGACAGGATGATCGAGGCGATCTTTGCCGCTCATGAGCTGAACCAGCAGGTCATCGCCTTCTTTGACACGATCGTGACTGAGTGCGGCAAGCCGAAGCACGGGTACGAGAGCTGTGCCGTGCCGGAGGAGCTTTTTGCGGAGATCAAAGAGATTGTTCCGCCGGATGCCATGGAAGAAGCTGTATTCACAGATGACAAACAGACAAGAGAAGAGAATATCCGCCAGATCACGGACAAGTTAGAGGAGGCTTTCGCCGAGAACGAAGAGTGGCTCGCAGTGCTCGGCGAGGCTGTATACCAGTACCAGAAGAAAACCGTCAGAAAGATGATCTTAAAGGATCACAAGCGCCCGGACGGACGCGCTATAGATCAGATCAGGCCGCTTGCCGCGGAGGTTGACCTGATTCCGAGAGTACACGGCTCCGCTATGTTCACAAGAGGACAGACACAGATCTGCACTGTGACCACACTGGCACCGCTGTCCGAGGCGCAGAGACTGGACGGTCTGGATGAGGCAGAGACCTCTAAGAGATATATGCACCATTATAATTTCCCGTCCTACTCTGTAGGAGAGACAAGGCCGTCGCGAGGACCGGGACGCCGCGAGATCGGACATGGGGCGCTTGCCGAGAGAGCGCTTCTCCCGGTACTTCCGAGCGAATCTGAGTTCCCCTACGCGATCCGCACAGTATCTGAGACATTTGAGTCTAACGGTTCAACATCTCAGGCCAGTGTCTGCGCGTCCAGTATGTCCCTTATGACAGCCGGTGTGCCGATCAAATCTGCTGTGGCAGGTATCTCCGCAGGTCTTGTCACAGGCGAGACAGACGACGATTACCTTGTGCTGACAGATATCCAGGGGTTGGAGGACTTCTTCGGAGATATGGACTTTAAGGTGGCAGGTACACACAAGGGAATCACGGCGATCCAGATGGATATCAAGATCCACGGACTGACAAGACCCATCATCGAAGAGGCTATCGCAGCTACAAAGAAGGCAAGAACATATATTATTGATGAGGTTATGAACAAGGCTATCTCAGAGCCGAGGCCGGAGGTCGGACCGTACGCTCCGAAGATCATCCAGATGCAGATTGATCCGCAGAAGATCGGTGATGTGGTCGGCCAGCGAGGCAAGACGATCAATGCAATCATCGAGCAGACCGGCGTTCAGATCGACATCGAGGACGATGGTTTCGTATCCATCTGCGGCACAGAGAAAGAAGGCATGGACAAGGCTGCCAGGTTGATCCATACTATCGTGACAGACTTCGAGGCCGGACAGGTATTTGAGGGCAAGGTTGTGAGCATCAAAGAGTTCGGCGCGTTTCTTGAGTTCGCACCGGGCAAGGAAGGTCTGGTACACATCTCGAAGATCTCTAAGAAGAGAGTGGACAAGGTAGAAGATGTTCTCCAGATGGGCGATGTCGTGAAGGCGGTATGCCTTGGGAAAGACAAGATGGGAAGATTCAGCTTCAGTATCAGAGACGTGGCTGAGTAAAATTGTTAAAATTGTAATAAGACTATAATTATGCGGGTTTATACTGTATCACACTGCGGGACCGGAGAAAATGTAAAGCTTCGTTCACCGCCTATGCGACACGGTATGAACCCGTTTCTGTTTCCACTCATAAAATACACGGAAAATGCTCAGACTATCTGTGACTGACAGAAAAGAACGGAGAAGCTACTTATCATGAAACGATTGAGCGAATATTTATTCCTGGGGGCCTTCGGCGGAACCCTGTACTATACCTTTGAGATCATATTCCGGGGATTTTCCCACTGGTCCATGTTCCTTTTAGGCGGAGTGTGCTTTGTGTTCTTCGCACAGCAGGGCATATGGACCGGATGGGACGCTCCGCTGTGGAAACAGGTGGCATGGTGTGCGGTCTTTGTGACTGCGGGAGAATTCATCACAGGTATTTTCGTCAATAAAATAATGGGCTGGAATGTGTGGGATTACACAGACCAGCCCTTTAATCTCATGGGGCAGATCTGTCTGCCCTTTGCTGTTATATTTTCCGGCTTATGCGCGGCAGGAATTATCTTAAGCGCATATCTGCTTCATTTCCTGTACGGGGAGAAATCTCCTCATTTTCATGTGCTGTGACATCTGTCTTCTTATTCTTCCAGAGAAGAACGAGCAGGATAGCGACAATGAATACGACCGTGCAGGAGAATCCGCTCTCCGGACCAAAAGCGCCGCCGATCCAGAAGGTCTTATGCGGGGTGGCGGTGGATTCAAAGATTGTGCAGGAGAGCTGCGTGCCGCTGACTGCCATGCCGAATATATTCCCCTGCGCAAAATTCCACATCGTATGGATGGCGCCCACACCCCATATATTTCCGGTGCGGAGAAAGTAGAGAGAGAAGAACGTGCCTGACAACAGGAGATTGATGAGCGCCAGTACGGAGACGCCCGGGTTCGCCAGATGGATTAGGGCAAATACAAGGGAATTTAAAAAGATGGCGACACTGACCGGATACCGTCTTGCAACAGATACTAACAGATACCCGCGGCAGAGCACTTCCTCCGCCATCCCCTGTATCATGAATCCAAGGGCAAAGAGAATGAAAATCCCGGCGGAAAATCCGGGGGATATCCCGTTAAGCTTCATAGAACCGGTGGCCACATTGAGAAGCACCACTGCTGCGAAAAGAACAAATCCGATGACGAGGCCTGCAAGATACTGTGTGCCCGCCTTTTCTTTTACAATGCCCATCGAAGCGATTTTGCGCCGCTGCAGGACGACGCAGAACAGGACCCCAATCAAAATGAGTCCGGCATTGGCAAAGAGCATGGCGATGGTGACGGGAACAGAGGACTCTATGTGGGCGGCAATTTGACTGTAGTCCTGTATGCCGGCGCCGCTTGTGATCTGGCCCATGATCGACTTGTCTGAAAAGACGGCGATCACATACCCCGGGATCATAAGGACGCCGACCACCAGGCCCGATACGAGAAATACGAGAAAAAATATCAGAAGTTCGATAAGCCAGTTTTGTCCCTTCTGTCCTTTTGATGTCTGCCGCATATGAAGCGGTAAAGTCGGTAATTTCAACATTTTTAATCCTCCTGAATATGTTATGCAGTCAGTGTATCATGTGTTGCATGAAAATTCCATTCCTATCTTCCTCGCTTGAACAGATTTATCAAAAATGATATAATATCTCCACAGATTTTTTATCTGTGCAAGGCATATTTTGAATCATGTGCCGCGCATCTGTATATGGCAAAGGAGTAATATCGTGGCAGAATTAACACCAATGATGAAACAGTACATGGAGACGAAGTCTCAGTATCAGGACTGTATTCTCTTTTATAGATTAGGCGATTTCTATGAGATGTTCTTCGAGGACGCGCTGACCGCGTCGAGAGAACTGGAGATCACATTGACCGGGAAGAACTGCGGACAGGCGGAGAGGGCACCCATGTGCGGTGTCCCTTATCATGCTGTGGAAAGTTATCTCAACAGGCTGGTGTCCAAGGGATATAAAGTGGCGATCTGCGAGCAGGTGGAAGACCCGAAGACGGCTAAGGGCATCGTGAAGCGCGATGTGGTGCGCATTGTAACCCCGGGGACGAATCTGGATACACAGGCTCTGGACGAGACGCGGAACAACTATATCATGTGCATCGTGTATATTGCCGACCGTTACGGGGTGTCTGTGGCAGATATCTCCACAGGCGATTATTTTGTGACCGAGATTCCGGACAGCGCCAGATTGACGGATGAGATCTACCGCTTCTCACCATCCGAGATTATCTGCAATGAGGCCTTTTACATGAGCGGCATGGATCTGGACGCTATGAAGGAGCGTCTGGGAATCACGATCTATTCTCTGGATTCTTGGTATTTCGATGATACTGTCTGCCGCCAGAAGCTGCTGGAGCATTTTAAAGTTTCCTCCTTTACCGGGCTGGGGCTTGCGGATTATGACTGCGGTGTGATCAGCGCGGGGGCGCTGCTGCAGTATCTTCTGGAGACACAGAAGAACTCCATGTCAAACCTGACTCACATCACGCCTTACGCAGCGGGGAAATACATGATGCTGGACAGTTCCACGAGGCGGAATCTGGAGCTGTGCGAGACGCTGCGGGAGAAGCAGAAAAGAGGCTCCCTGCTCTGGGTGCTGGACAAGACTAAGACCGCCATGGGCGCAAGGACGCTGAGAAAATATGTAGAGCAGCCGCTGATCGACAAGGCAGAGATCACAAAGCGTCTGGAGGCGGTAGAAGAATTAAAAGAACAGGCCATATCAAGAGAGGAGATCCGGGAGTATCTCTCCCCGGTGTACGACCTGGAGCGCCTGGTTACGAAGATCGCCTATGGTTCCGCCAATCCCAGGGATCTCACGGCATTTCGCAGTTCTCTTGAGATGCTGCCGCCCGTGCGGTATATTCTAGGGGAAATGCAGTGCCAGCTTTTAAAAAATATTTACAAGGACATGGATGCCCTTGAGGATCTCTGCACTCTTGTCAGGGAAGCGATCCGGGAAGAACCGCCTATCGCCATGAAAGAGGGAAACATCATCCGCGACGGCTACAATGAGGAAGTGGATAAGCTCCGGCGGGCAAAGTCGGACGGAAAGGACTGGCTGGCAAAGCTGGAGAGCGATGAGCGTGAGAAGACAGGCATCAAAAATCTCCGCATCAAATACAACAAAGTGTTCGGGTATTATCTGGAGGTAACCAATTCTTACAGAGAGATGGTGCCGGATTATTACACGCGCAAGCAGACTCTTGCCAATGCCGAACGTTATATCACGCCGGAATTAAAAGAACTTGAGGATATGATCTTAGGCGCCGAGGATAAACTCTACGCTCTGGAATATGATATCTACTGTCAGGTGCGGGAGGCGATCGCAGCGGAAGTAGAACGCATCCAGAAGACGGCAAAAGCCGTGGCGGCCCTGGATGCTTTTGCGTCTCTTGCCCTTGTGGCAGAGCGGAGTAATTATGTGCGGCCGAATATCAATGAAAAAGGTATCATTGACATCAAAGAGGGCCGCCATCCTGTAGTAGAGCAGATGATCCCCAATGATATGTTCATCTCCAATGACACCTATCTGGATGATAAAAAACACAGGATCTCTATCATCACAGGGCCTAATATGGCCGGAAAGTCTACTTATATGAGGCAGACAGCCCTGATCGCCCTAATGGCGCAGGTCGGTTCCTTCGTTCCTGCGAAAAGCGCGGATATCGGCCTGTCTGACCGGATCTTTACAAGGGTCGGGGCGTCGGATGATCTGGCGTCGGGACAGAGTACCTTCATGGTGGAGATGACAGAGGTGGCGAACATTTTAAGAAACGCCACATCAAAGAGCCTTCTCATTTTAGATGAGATCGGAAGAGGGACCAGCACGTTCGACGGCCTCTCCATCGCATGGGCAGTGGTGGAATATATCAGTGACACACGGCTTCTGGGGGCAAAGGCACTGTTCGCCACCCACTACCATGAGCTGACAGAACTGGAGGGCAAGGTCAACAATGTGAACAACTACTGCATCGCGGTCAAGGAAAAGGGTGATGACATCGTATTCCTGCGTAAAATCGTCAAAGGCGGCGCGGATAAAAGCTATGGCATCCAGGTGGCAAAGCTGGCGGGAGTGCCGGATCTTGTCATAGAGCGTGCCAAGGAGATCGTTGAGGAGCTGGGCAACGGGGATATTACCGCCAGAGTGAGCGAGATTGCCGTGAAAGAAAAAACGGCGAAAAAGAGCCCCAAGGTCAAAAAGTATGATGAGGTGGATATCGCCCAGATGTCGCTTTTTGACACTGTCAAGGACGATGATGTGCTTGAAGAATTAAAGAACCTCGACGTGGGTAATATGACACCCATAGATGCGCTGAACACTATATACAGGCTGCAGAACAAACTGAAAAACCGCTGGTAAATATGGCGACAGACCAGACGGATATATTTTGAGAAAAGGAGACGGACATGCCTCATATTCAGGTACTGGATCAGGTAACAATCGATAAGATCGCGGCAGGAGAAGTGATCGAGCGTCCTGCGTCCATCGTCAAGGAACTGGTGGAGAACGCTATTGACGCGGGATCGACCACCGTGACCGTGGAGATCAAGGACGGCGGGATCAATTTTATCCGTGTCACGGACAACGGATGCGGCATCGCTCATGACGAGGTAAGAAGCGCGTTTCTGCGCCACTCCACAAGCAAGATACGAAATGTGGAGGATCTTCTACACATCAGTTCTCTGGGATTCCGCGGGGAAGCGCTCTCCAGCATTGCCGCTGTCACGAGGACAGAGATCATTACCAAGGAAGCGGATAACGAGTTCGGGACAAAGTATGTGATCGAGGGTGGAAAGGAAATGTCTCTTGAGGAGACAGGCGCGCCCAATGGGACCACATTTCTTGTTCATCAGCTTTTCTACAATGTACCTGCGAGGCGGAAGTTTCTAAAGACGCCCATGACCGAGGCGGGGCATGTGCAGGATCTTCTTATCCGTCTTTCCCTCTCGCACCCGGAAGTAGCCTTTCTCTTTAAGAGCAACAATCAGGAGAAACTGCGCACATCAGGCAACGGAAAGCTGAAAGATGTGATCTACAATGTATACGGACGTGAGATCGCATCCAACCTTCTTGAGATAGATTATGAAAAAGGAGGGATGCGTATCGCAGGATATCTCGGCAAACCAGTCATCACAAGAGGAAACCGCAATTTTGAAAATTTTTTTGTAAACGGCAGATATGTAAAGAGCGCTATGATATCCAAATCACTTGAAGACGCCTACAAAGATTTTACGATGCAGCATAAGTTTCCCTTTGCGGTGCTGCATTTTCATGTAGACGGAGAGAACATCGATGTCAATGTGCATCCCACAAAGATGGAACTTCGCTTCCAGAGACAACAGGAGGTGTACGGCGCGGTATATGAAGGAGTACACAAACGTCTTCTGGAATCGGAGCTGATACAGCAGGCCGAAGTGCCGGAGCCTGTGGCAGAGAGAGAAAATATAAAAGAAAAAGCAGAAAGCCCATTTTTACTAAAACCTAAAAACACTGATATACCGAAGGAACCAGAACCGGCAGCACAGGATGAAGATTATTTTATTCGCAAGATGAAAGAGCGGGTTACCGCATACCATGAACGTATGTCGTCCGCTGAAGTGTCCGACAGACAGGGAGTGTACCGCCTGGAGGCCCAGACGGATAAGATCCGGGAGGCGGCAAGATATGCAGCGGAAGCGCCACGTGATCCTGTCAGGCCTCCGGCATCGGACGCTGTGGCGGAAATCGCAGAGGGCGGCAGATCAGAGCAGCTTGATCTCTTCGAGGAAAAATTCTTAAAGAGAGAGGTTCGGGCAGAGTATAAACTGATTGGTCAGGTGTTTGACACGTACTGGCTTGTTCAGTATCAGGAAAGTCTCTATATTATAGACCAGCACGCAGCTCACGAGAGAGTGCTGTATGAGCGGACGTTAAAGGGGATGAAGACAAGAGAGTTTACCACCCAATATTTAAGCCCGCCCATTATCCTGACGCTTACCATGCAGGAGGCGAGGGTTCTGGAGGAGAATATGGAACGCTTTACCCGCATCGGATTTGAGATTGAGCCTTTCGGCCCGGAAGAATACGCGGTGCGCGCTGTGCCGGACAATTTGTTCGGGATCGCGAAAAAGGAACTTCTAATGGAGATGCTTGACGATCTCTCGGATGGCCTTAATACGTCCATGACGCCGGAACTGATCGATGAGAAGGTAGCGTCTATGTCATGCAAGGCTGCAGTGAAGGGGAATAACCGCCTTTCGGCACAGGAGGCAGACGCGTTGATCGGAGCGCTTCTGACACTGGACAATCCGTATCACTGCCCCCATGGCAGACCGACGATCATCGCTATGACAAAGCGGGAGATGGAAAAGAAATTTAAAAGGATCGTATAATAAATGAAAAAACCATTGATCATTTTAGCCGGACCGACCGCGGTGGGAAAGACTGCGCTGTCCATCCGGCTGGCTAAAGAAGTGAACGCAGAGATCATTTCAGCAGATTCCATGCAGGTATACCGGCACATGGATATCGGCTCCGCCAAGATCCGTCCGGAGGAGATGGACGGAGTGCCACATCATCTGGTAGACGTGCTGGAGCCAGAGGCGGATTTTAATGTAGTGCGCTTCCAGCAGATGGCGAAAGCCGCCGCAGAAGAGATCTGGACAAGGGGAAAGATTCCGCTTGTAGTTGGAGGAACAGGATTTTATATTCAGGCTCTCCTCTATGATATTGATTTTACAGAAAATGACGGGGACACGGCCTACCGGCAGGAGATGGAGCAGCTTGCGAAGGAAAAAGGCGGAGATTATCTTCATACTCTTCTTGAGACCGCGGATCCACAGGCTGCCCGGGACATTCATCCCAACAATATCAAGCGGATGATACGCGCGTTGGAGTTTCACCGCCAGACCGGCGGAAAGATCTCTGAGCACAACGAGAAGGAGCGGACAAAGGAATCACCTTATAACTACGCGTATTTTGTGCTCACAGATGAACGCAGCCGTCTCTATGAGAGAATTGACCGCCGGGTGGATCTTATGATGGAAGAAGGACTGCCAGACGAGGTGCGCTTCTTAAGAGAACGGGGCGTACAGCGAAGTTCCACAGCTATGCAGGGGCTGGGATATAAAGAGATCTTTGCTTATCTGGAAGGCGAGTGCACTCTTGATGAGGCAGTACGCGTCGTCAAGCGGGATACAAGGCATTTCGCAAAGCGCCAGATCACATGGTTCAAGCGGGAGAAGGACGTCATATGGGCGGATAAGTCTGCCTTTGGACAGGATGAAGACACTATTTTGGACTTTATGACAGGGCGGCTGGCAGAGAAAGGTATCATCACAGATCAGACAGGAAAAAGAAAATAAGGCAGATAAAAGGAACCAGGAGAAATGAATCACACAGAATCAAAATATATGTATCAAAAGCTCGGCATCTCAAAGGAAGTGTGGGAGTATGGGCAGAAAACAGAGGAAGGCCTGAAAGATCGCTTTCGGGAATTTGACGGGACGGCAGAATATAATCAGCTTAAGGTTATTCACGCGATGCAGGAGAATCGTGTGAATGAAGGATGCTTTAACTATGCCAGTGGATATGGTTATAATGACGACGGGCGGGACACGCTGGAGAAGGTGTATGCTTCAGCATTTCACACAGAGGCAGCGCTTGTGCGTCCCCAGATCACCTGTGGAACGCACGCGCTTGCACTTGCGCTCTCGGCAAACCTGCGCCCGGGGGATGAACTGCTGTCTCCTGCGGGGAAGCCGTATGACACGCTGGAGGAAGTTATCGGCATAAGGCCCTCCAGAGGCTCTCTGGCAGAATACGGCGTAACCTATCGTCAGGTGGATCTTCTTCAGGACGGGTATTTTGACTATCCGGCCATTGAGAAAGCTTTAAATGAACGGACAAAGCTGGTCACCATTCAGCGTTCTAAGGGCTATCAGACACGCCCCAGTTATTCGGTAGAAAAGATCGGGGAATTGATCGCGTTTATCAAAGATCAGCGCCCGGATGTCATCTGTATGGTAGACAACTGTTACGGAGAGTTTGTAGAACGCATCGAGCCAAGCGATGTGGGCGCGGACATGATCGTAGGCTCCCTGATCAAGAATCCGGGCGGTGGTCTGGCTCCCATAGGCGGATATATCGCGGGAAAAGAAGAACTCATTGAGAACTGCGCCTGCAGGCTGACCTCACCGGGACTGGGAAAAGAAGTGGGCGCTTCGCTGGGAGTGATTCAGTCCTTTTATCAGGGATTTTTTATGGCTCCGACCGTTGTGTGCGGCGCTTTAAAAGGCGCGGTGTTCGCGGCAAATATTTACGAGGGGCTGGGATATCCGGTTGTGCCGGATAAAAGCGAGCCAAGACATGATATCATACAGGCAGTCACACTTGGAAGTCCGGAGGGCGTGATCGCGTTTTGTAAGGGAATCCAGGCCGCGGCGCCGGTAGACAGCTATGTAAGTCCTGAGCCGTGGGCGATGCCGGGATACGACAGCGACGTGATCATGGCGGCGGGAGCTTTTGTGCAGGGCTCATCCATTGAGCTTTCCGCGGACGGGCCGATCAAGCCGCCTTATGCTGTGTATTTTCAGGGCGGACTGACATGGAACCACGCTAAGCTGGGGATCTTGAAATCCCTGCAGAGCATGATCGACGCAGGTGTTCTGGCTGTGGATAAAGTGCGTGGACTATTATAGTGAGATTGAGATAAAGGACTATCTGTAAAGTATTGGGAAGGAGCGGTATATGAGAACGATCGCAGTAATCGGCGGGGGCGCGTCAGGCATGATGGCGGCTGTCACAGCGGCATCGCAGGGCGCCCGTATTATTCTGCTGGAGCACAAAGACCGGATTGGAAAGAAGATCTTATCTACAGGGAACGGGAGATGTAATTTTACGAACACTCATCAGGAACCGCTCTGCTATTATTCAGAGAATCCTCTTTTTCCGTGGGGCATCATAAGTCAGTTTGACGCCAGGGATGTTATCTCCTTTTTTTTGCAGCTTGGAGTCTATTCGAAGAACCGCAATGGATATATTTACCCCAATTCAGATCAGGCGTCCGCTGTGCTGGACGCCCTGAGGATGGAGCTTACACGCCTTCACGTGGATATCAGGACCGGAGTGGATGTCCGGGAGATACTGCCTGGGAAAAAGGGGTTTACTCTGCCTACTGACAGCGGAGATATCCGCGCGGACCGGATCATCCTCTGTGCCGGATCAAAAGCGGCGCCTGCTACGGGATCAGACGGATCGGGATATGATCTGGCAAAGCAGCTCGGACACCGGATGATCCCCGTGCTTCCCGCGCTGGTACAGTTAAGATGTGAGGGAAAGTTCTTTAAGGCCATATCAGGAGTGCGGGCAAACGGCAATGTCTCCATCTGGTCAGACGGAGAGTGCATCGCCAGAGATACAGGTGAGATACAGCTCACGGATTACGGGATTTCCGGTATCCCTGTTTTTCAGGTGAGCCGTTATGCCTCACAGCTTCTTTACGAGAAGAAAGAAGTGTCAGCGGTACTGGATTTCATGCCTGACTTTACGAAAGAGCAGACAGAAGCATTCTTGAGCGCAAGGGCAAAGACACGTCCGGAGAAGCCGGCGGAAATGTTTTTGATCGGCCTGTTCCACAAGAAGCTGTCTGATCTGTGGATTAAACAATCCTGCCTTCCCCGGGGTAAGGCGGCGGGAGATATGACGGCGGAGGAAATTAAAAAATTAGTGCGGCTTATCAAGAATTTCCGGCTCCGCGTCACATCTACAAATTCTTATGAACACGCGCAGGTGTGCCGCGGGGGAATCGATACGGCGGAAGTAGATGAAAATACGCTGGAATCACGCTATGTTCCGGGCCTGTACTTTGCGGGAGAGATATTAGATGTGGACGGGATGTGCGGAGGATACAATCTCCAATGGGCGTGGGCCAGCGGGTATGTCGCGGGAAAGAACTCCTGCTGTTAAGGGGCGCCGGAAAAGACAATAAGCACAAACGGAAAGGAGCTGTTATTTCTATGAATACTGAGGTGATCTGTTTTGCGAATAATAAAGGCGGGAGCGGTAAATCGACGACCTGTGCCAACGTAGGGTATGCACTGGCAGCTCTCGGGAATAAAGTGCTTCTCATTGACGGAGATATGCAGATGAATCTTTCTCTGAGCTTTTTTACAGAAGAAGAAGTGTTACAGTATGCACAAGGGCAGGACAATCTTTATTATGCGATAAAAAATCAGCGGGATCTGGAACACTATATTGTTCCTGCCAAGTATGAGAATATTGATATTGTGCCTTCTTCTACATTGATGAGCTCGATAGAATATGAACTGTTTACAAAATGGCAGAGAGAACTGATTTTAAAGAAATGTCTTCGAACTGTGCGGGAGAAAGGAAATTATGACTATATCCTGATTGACGCGCCGCCTACACTGGGCGGATGGGTGATGAATATTCTGTGTGCTTCCGATCATGTGATTATCCCGGTGGAGGCTACACCCTGGGGAATGTTCGGACTTGGAAATATGTTTGAGTTTCTGGACGAGGTCAGACAGATCGCAGAGAATCTCAGAGTGCTTGGAATCGTTGTGACGAAAGCGGATACAAGAAAAAACTATTTCAAACAGACGTTCGATTCGCTTCGGGAACTTGGAGAAGTCCATGTGTTTGAGTCCTATATACGAATCGACAGCAGCGTTGAATGGTCTCAGGATAATAACATGCCTATCATGGCATATAGAAAAAACTGCAGAAGCGCGGGAGAATATACGGCTCTGGCAGAAGAACTGGAGAGAAAGCTGAAAGAAGCGTAAGAATATGAAAAATCAATAAAATACAATCGGTAATAAAGAAAAACAAAACAACATAAAAGCAGGAAATAATATGTTTAAAATATGTTGTATTTATTGTTTTTGTGTTGTATAATGAACGCATGGTAATATAAATTGTGGAATTATGAAAATATGAGAAGGAGAGGAGCGATATGGGACTTTATACATATAAGGACAGAAAATCCCCTAAAACAGCCAGAATCTCAAGACTGGTAGACAAACTATTTGAAAAGATGCCGGAAATTGAACCGGCGCGGGCTGTTCTGGTTACAGAGTCTTATAAAGAAACCGAAAATGAACCTGTGATCATCAGAAGAGCAAAAGCATTCGAACATATTCTGGAACATATCCCGATCGTGATCAGGGATGATGAGCTGATCGTCGGAAGTACCACGATTGCGCCGAGAGGGTGTCAGACCTATCCGGAGTTTTCGTTTGAATGGCTGGAAGCAGAATTTGACACAGTCCAGAACAGGACTGCTGATCCGTTTTCTATAACGGAAGAAACGAAAAATAAGCTGCGGGAAGCGCATAAATACTGGAAGGGTAAAACGACAAGCGAACTGGCGGCGGCATATATGACCGACGAGACGCTGCGGGCAATTGACCATAATATTTTTACACCGGGCAATTATTTTTACAACGGTGTAGGACATGTGACGGTGAAGTATGAGAAAGTGCTTGAGATCGGTTATGAAGGCATTATTGAGGAAGTGCAGAACGAATGGAAAAAATATGGACCCGGTGATGAGGATTATGTAAAGCGATCACATTTTTATGAGGCTGTTATTATAAGCTGCAGGGCGGTGATCAATTATGCGCGCCGGTATGCGGAACTGGCAAGACGGCAGGCTTCGTCATGCGCGGATCCTGTGCGCAAAAAAGAACTTTTGCTTATTGCCCAAAACTGTGAAAACGTACCGGCCAGAGGCGCTTCGGGATTTTATGAAGCGTGTCAGTCCTTCTGGTTTGTTCAGCAGCTGATACAGATTGAATCAAGCGGACATTCCATCTCTCCCGGAAGATTTGATCAGTATATGTACCCCTACTATCAGGCGGACGTTGATAAAGGCAGGATTTCCTATGAGTTTGCGCAGGAACTGCTGGACTGTATATGGGTAAAGCTCAATGACCTGAACAAATGCCGGGACGCTGCATCGGCGGAGGGGTTTGCGGGATACAGCCTGTTTCAGAACCTGATCGTAGGGGGACAGAACAAAGACGGAATCGACGTTACAAATGATCTTTCGTTTATGTGTATTGATGCGTCCATGCATGTTCATCTTCCTGCTCCCTCTCTTTCTATTCGTGTGTGGAACGGCACTCCGCATGAACTGATGATCAAGGCGGCCGAGCTGACCAGAACGGGAATCGGGCTTCCGGCGTATTACAATGACGAAGTGATCATACCTTCGCTTTTGAACAGAGGATTATCTCTTGAAGATGCCAGGGAGTATAATATCATCGGCTGTGTGGAGCCCCAGAAAGGCGGAAAGACAGATGGATGGCATGATGCTGCGTTCTTTAACATGTGCAGGCCGCTGGAACTTGTTTTTTCTAACGGAATGGACCGGGGAGAACAAATTGGACCGAGAACGGGCGATGTCAGCCAGATGGCGACGTTCGAACAGTTTTATCAGGCGTATAAGGATCAAATGGAATATAATATTGCTCTTTTGGTGAATGCAGATAATGCCATTGATGTGGCACATGCTGAAAGGTGTCCTCTTCCGTATTTATCCTGTATGGTAGATGACTGTATCAAGCGTGGGAAAACTGTTCAGGAAGGCGGAGCGGTCTACAACTTTACCGGCCCCCAGGGCTTTGGAGTAGCCAATATGGCGGATGGCCTGTATGTGGTGAAAAAGCTTGTTTACGATGACAAAAAAATTACGATGAATGAACTGAAAGAATTGCTGGCGTTAAACTTCGGCAAAGGTCTTGATAAGACTTCCCTGACAGAAATGACTTCGGAGATCATTAAGAAGATCCGATGCGAAGGAAAAGAAGTTTCCCCGGAACAGGTGGCTGCGGTGGTCACGGCGCTCAAGACGGCTGCGGAAAGCCCGCAGATCAAAGAGAGAGGGCAGAAGCTGCTCGACGCGATAGAAGAAATTCCCAAATTCGGAAATGATATTCCAGAAGTGGATGCTTTTGCAAGAGATGTGGCATATACGTACACAAAGCCTGTGGAAAAATACAAAAATCCACGGGGAGGAATTTATCAGGCAGGCCTTTACCCGGTTTCTGCCAATGTGCCCCTGGGCGCACAGACAGGGGCAACCCCGGATGGGCGGCTGGCGCATACACCGGTGGCAGACGGGGTGTCGCCCGCAGCGGGGAGAGACAGATTCGGGCCAACTGCGGCAGCGAATTCAGTGTCCGTGCTGGATCATTATATCGCTTCGAACGGAACGCTGTTTAACCAGAAATTCCATCCTTCGGCGCTGAGCGGACGGCAGGGGCTTGAAAATTTTGCGGCTCTGATCCGGTCGTACTTTGACCAAAAAGGAAGCCATATGCAGTTTAATGTTGTAGACAGAGAGACGCTTCTGGATGCACAGAAGAATCCCGATAAGTACAAATATCTTGTTGTGCGCGTGGCCGGATACAGTGCTTTGTTTACTACGCTGTCCCGCTCTCTTCAAGATGATATTATCAACCGGACAGAGCAGGGATGGTAGGTGGAAGATAAGATGGACTATACGGATACGAAAGGACGCATTTTTGATATTCAGCGCTTTTCTGTTCATGACGGGCCAGGAATCCGGACGATCGTATTTCTGAAGGGATGTATACTGCGGTGCCGCTGGTGCTGCAACCCGGAATCACAGAGATACGAGACTGAAACTATGATCGTTCACGGGAAAGAAAAAGTGATCGGCCAAGATGTGACAGTACGTGAAGTGATGGAAACTGTTGTAAAAGACAGGCCCTATTACCGGAGGTCCGGCGGAGGACTTACCCTGTCAGGAGGGGAAAGCCTGATGCAGCCGGAGTTTGCGTCAGCGCTTTTGAAAGCGGCAAAGGAATCGGGAATTAACACAGCGCTGGAAAGTACGGCCTGCGCACCGTTTGAGAACGTAAGTAAGCTGCTGCCCTGGCTGGATACCTATCTTCTCGACATCAAACATATGAATTCAGATAAGCACAGGGAATTCACGGGGAAGACAAACAGGCTGATTCTGGAAAACGCCGAAAAAATTGCCCGAAGCGGAACTGTAGAACTGGTGGTCCGGGTTCCGGTGATTCCGGGATTTAACGATACGAGGGAAGAGATCGAAGAAATTGCAGCTTTTGCGCGGAGGCTTTGGGGTGTGAGGAAGATGCATCTGCTTCCATATCACAGGCTGGGACAAGATAAATATATCGGTCTTGGAAGAACATATGAATTGGAAGGCGTTCTTCCGCCGGCGGGAGATCACATGGAGATGCTGCGGAAGGCTGCAGAGGAAAAAGCAGGTATTGTCTGTCAGATCGGAGGATGAAGATGGAATGGAATGATGTTTTGCAAAATGAAGGAAAGGTCAGGATCATTCAGGAGCTTGTTCCCGGCAGACAGATAACGATCGCGCATCTGATCGCAAATCCCGATGCGGATCTCTACGTAAAGCTGGGACTTGATCCAAGGATTGACTCTAAAAGAGCCGCCATCGGGCTGGTCACCATCAGTCCGGCGGAAACAGCCGTTATTGCGGCTGACATTGCTGTAAAGTCTTCCGGAGTGGAACTGGGGTTCGTGGACCGGTTCAGCGGAACACTTATTATAATGGGAACAATTTCAGAAACAGAAGCCGCGATCAGAGCTGTTCTTGAATATGCGGGAAACAAAATGGGATTTGCGGTGTGTGAACTTACCAGGACATAAAAACCTTCACATCAGAACAATAAAACCAATAAAAACCAACACTTTATAACGTTGACATGTGTGGTTTTGTGTGTTATTATTAAACAACCATAAAGTAAGGATAAAGAAGGAGGAGAAATGAATGCAAAATGAGTTTGAAATCAAAAAGTTGATGTGCGAAATCGGGCGGAGAGTATACAACAGAGGTATGGTCGCTGCCAACGACGGCAACTTTTCGGTTAAATTAAATGATAACGAATTTCTTTGTACCCCAACCGGCGTTTCAAAAGGGTTTATGACTCCGGAATATATCTGTAAAGTAGATGCAAATGGAAATGTTCTTCAGGCAAACGGTAATTTCAGACCTTCATCTGAGATTAAGATGCATATGCGTGTCTACGAGAAAAGACCGGATGTTAATGCGGTTGTCCATGCTCATCCCAGCTATGCAACTTCCTTTGCGATTGCCGGGATTCCGCTAACACAACCCATTATGCCGGAGGCGGTAATTGCGCTTGGATGTGTTCCGATTGCAAAATATGGTACCCCGTCGACAATGGAGATTCCTGATGCAATAGAGGAATATCTGCCGTATTTTGACCAGGTGCTTCTTGAAAACCACGGAGCGCTGACATGGGGTACAGATCTCATGAATGCATATATGAAGATGGAATCTGTAGAATTCTATGCCGAGTTATTATATAAATCAAAAGTACTTGGCGGCCCGAAAGAATTTGACAAAGAGCAGATTGAAAAGCTGTATGAGATCAGGAGAAAGATGGGACTGTCCGGCAAACATCCGGCAAATCTGTGTCCTAATGCAAAGAACGGAAAAGAAAACTGTCACAGTTGTTCCGGATCATGTGGTACAACAGCAGCCGGTTCTTCGGATGCAGAGCTTGTTTCTGCGGTTGCAAAGAAAGTAATGGAACAGCTGGGGATGAAATAAAGGGGGTAGTCCTGTGACAGTAAACGAACAGAATGTCCGCGACATTGTGAGAGCGGTGGTGGCGAAGCTTCAGCTTTCGGATGGAGATACCGGATCGAAAAAAGGAATTTTCCAGCAAATGGATGAAGCGGTAGCCGCTGCCAGAGAATCTCAGAAATATATTCGCAGGATGTCTATGGATCAGCGTGAACAAATCATCTCCGGCATTCGGAAAAAGACCTGTGAGAATGCTGAGATTCTGGCGCGTATGGGCGTCGAAGAAACCGGAATGGGAAATGTTCCGCATAAAATTTTAAAACATCAGCTTGTTGCGGAAAAAACTCCCGGTACTGAAGACATTCAGACAACTGCGTGGTCGGGAGACAGAGGCCTTACTCTTGTGGAGATGGGACCATTCGGAGTTATCGGAGCGATCACTCCGTGCACCAATCCTTCAGAAACGATCATCTGTAATACAATCGGCATGATTGCAGGGGGGAATACAGTGGTGTTTAATCCCCACCCGGCTGCTGTAAAAACATCGCAGTTTGCTATCGATATGCTCAACAGAGCCTCCATAGAAGCAGGCGGACCGGATCATATTGCATGCACGGTTGCGAAGCCTACGCTGGAGAGCAGCAATATTATGATGAAGCATCCGGATATTCAGCTGATTGTTGCAACGGGGGGGCCCGGAGTCGTGACAGCGGTGCTTTCATCAGGAAGAAGAGGGATTGGCGCCGGAGCGGGAAATCCTCCGGTGCTGGTAGATGAGACTGCGGACTTGAGAAAGGCGGCCGAAGATATTGTCAATGGCTGCACATTTGATAATAATCTGCCATGCATTGCAGAGAAAGAGGTTGTTGCAGTTGAATCCATAATTTCCGAATTAATGCATTATATGGTGACGGAACAAGGGTGTTATCTTGCTTCTTCCGAAGAGGCAGACAGACTGGCTTCAGTTGTGCTCACGCCGGAAGGATTAAACAGAAAATGTGTGGGACGTGATGCAAAAACATTGCTGTCAATGATTGGTGTTCCTGTTTCTGATAATATCAGATGTATCATATTTGAGGGAGAAAAAGAGCATCCTCTTATCGCGGAAGAACTGATGATGCCGGTTCTCGGAATTGTCAGGGCGAAAGATTTCGATGATGCAGTGGAGAAGGCGGTGTGGCTGGAGCATGGCAATCGTCATTCTGCACATATTCATTCCAAAAATATTGATCACATCACAAAATACGCAAAAGCGGTCGATACAGCGATTCTTGTAAAAAATGCTCCTTCTTATGCCGCTCTGGGGTTTGGCGGAGAAGGATACTGCACATTTACGATCGCGAGCAGAACAGGCGAAGGCCTTACCAGCGCGAGTACTTTTACAAAAAGAAGACGCTGTGTAATGTCTGACAGTTTATGTATTCGGTAGATGGAGGAAAACGACATGGATATAAACCAGGTTAATGTAGAAGCTATTGTGAAATCTGTTCTGGAAGGCATGCTTGAGCAGCAGGGCAGTGCAAAACCGGAAGGAGCAGGAACAGCCGGACCTATTCCTGCTACAGCAAAGGTTGCGATGCTGACAGCACTGGAAAAATATGAAATAAAAGAGTTTCCGATTCCCGAGCTTGGGGATGATGATATTCTCGTAAAAGTAGAGGGGTGCGGCATATGCGGTACGGACGCTCATGAGTTTAAGAGGGACCCCTTTGGCCTGATCCCGCTTGTTCTCGGCCATGAAGGGACCGGCGAGATTGTCAAAATGGGGAAAAACGTGAAGAAAGACAGTGCGGGAAAAGAACTGAAAATCGGGGATAAAGTTGTAACGTGCATGATCTTTAAAGACAATCCGGATATTACAATGTTTGATCTGAATAAGCAGAATATCGGCGGTGCAGATGTATACGGACTTCTTCCCGACGACGAAATACATCTGAATGGATGGTTTTCGAATTACATACTAATCCGGGGCGGTTCCACTGTATTTAATGTCAGTGATCTGGATCTGGATTCCCGTATACTGATTGAACCATGCGCAGTTCTGGTACATGCGGTGGAGAGAGCAAAAAGTACGGGGATTCTGAGATTTAACAGCAGAGTGGTTGTTCAGGGCTGCGGCCCTATCGGATTGATCTGCATTGCCGTCCTTCGCACGATGGGAATTGAAAATATCACAGCGATCGACGGAGAGCAGAAACGACTTGACTTTGCGAAAGAAATGGGCGCTTCCCGGTCAATCAATTTTAAGGATTACAACGGGATTGAAGCGTTGTCTGACGCGGTTGCAGGATGCTTCGGCGGTCATTTGGCAGACTTTGCGTTTCAGTGTACGGGCTCACCGGCGGCCCATTCCAATATCTACAAATTCATCAGGAACGGCGGCGGGCTCTGTGAACTGGGATTCTTTATCAACGGTGGAGACGCTACGATCAATCCGCATTTTGATATATGTTCCAAAGAGCTTACGGTTGTCGGATCATGGGTATACACGTTGAGAGATTATGCAACGACATTCGATTTCCTGAAGAGAGCAAAAGGAATCGGGCTTCCCATGAGCAGACTTATCACTCACAGATTCCCGTTAGAGCAGATCAACGAAGCGCATATTACAAACCTGAAAATGGAAGGTTTAAAAATTGCCATTGTAAATGAGTAGGCAGGAGAGAGTGTTCATGGGAGAAGCGGTTGGCATCGTAGAATTGTTTGGCCTGGTCGCGGCGTTTGCGGCCGCGGATGCCGGATGTAAAGCGGGAAACGTAACTTTGGAAAATTTTGATAAAAATAAACCGGCGAATGCAGACGAGCTTCCCGTGCCGCTTATAGTTGCCGTGAAATTCCGCGGCAGTGTGACTGATGTAACAGCGGCTGTAGAGGCGGCGGTAAACAGGGCAAATGAAATTTCAGGTGTTATTACAACACACATCATACCAAGACCGGAAGCTGATACGGAGAAAATGTTAAAGATCAGCGGTTTTGATAAAACAAAGTAAGCAATTAAAATTTTAAATATTCAGGAGGAATACAGAATGGTACAGCAGGCATTAGGAATGGTAGAAACAAGAGGACTGACAGCAGCAATTGAGGCGGCAGATGCAATGACAAAATCTGCTGAAGTGACACTGGTTGGAACAGAGAAGATCGGATCCGGACTGGTAACTGTTATGGTACGCGGGGACGTTGGAGCTGTAAAGGCCGCCGTAGAAGCAGGAACCGACGCTGCTTCCAGATTAGGCGAACTTGTAGCGGCGCATGTAATCCCAAGACCTCACAGTGACGTAGAAAAGATCCTTCCGACGATCTAAACGGGATCATTCGAAACGAAGGAGTATATTTCATGGGAAAATCATACGGGCTCATAGAAATTCCGAGTACGACGGCGGCAATTGATGTTCTTGACATTATGGTGAAATCCGCTGATGTTGAATTCGTTACATGGGAAAAGAAACTTGGCGGAAGGCTTGTTACAATTATTGTGCAGGGCACTGTTTCTGCAGTTGCTTCTGCGGTTGAAGCGGCTGCGGAACATGCGATAAAAAAGCCGGTTGCGAAAGCGATCATTGCAAATCCCCATGAAGAGATTGTAAGAATCATTAATCAAAGCGCCAGTCGCTTGAGGTAGGAGGCAGAAAGTATGGCCGAAGAAAAAAAGGTTGAAGAAAAACAGGCGGCAAAGGCACGCCCAGCCAGGGCAAAGGCTCCGTCAAAGACGGTTCAGAGAGTAAAAAAACAGGTTCAGGAACAACCGAAGGAGGAATACAGAATGGTACAACAGGCGTTAGGAATGGTGGAAACAAGGGGTTTGGTAGCAGCGATCGAAGCGGCGGACACAATGTTAAAATCTGCAAACGTTGTGCTGGCCGGAACAGAAAAAATCGGCTCCGGCCTCGTGAGTGTTATGGTACGCGGAGATGTAGGCGCGGTAAAATCGGCTGTTGAAGCCGGAGCCGCAAATGCGTCAAGACTTGGTGAACTGGTGGCAACGCACGTAATTCCGAGACCTCATAATGATGTGGAAAAAATCCTTCCTCCAATTTAGACAGAATCAATATTTTCAGACGGCGTTAACCGTAACGCCGTCTGAAAAATTAATCAAAGAGAAAAGGCGGATTCAATTATGGAAAACAGCAATATTGAATTGATCACCAGGCTTGTTTTAGAGGAAATTAAAAAAAAGGATAATACCGGCAATGGTTTTCTTGTACCAGTAGGCGTATCAGCAAGACATGTCCACCTTACTCAGAAACATGTGGAAGCACTGTTCGGAAAAGGATATGAACTCACAAAGAAAAAAGAACTGATGGGCGGCCAGTTTGCCGCGAATGAGGTGGTCACTATCGTTGGCCTGAAGCTCAGAGCAATTGAAAACGTAAGAGTGCTGGGGCCGGTGAGAAGCAGTTCGCAGGTGGAAATTTCCGCAACAGATGCGGTGAGGCTGGGAATTAAGGCGCCTGTCAGGCTTTCCGGAGATATCAAAGGTTCGGCTCCGGTAGCTGTTGTCGGACCAAAAGGGGTGCTGTATCTGGAAGAAGGCTGTATTGTGGCGAAAAGACATATTCATATGCCGCCGAAAGATGCCCGGGCTGCCGGAGTTTCTGACGGAGACATTGTATCCGTAAAAGCTGATAATGACAGAGAAACCGTATTTCATCAGGTACATATCCGGGTGGATGAGAGTTTTACTCTTGAGATGCATATAGATACGGATGAAGCGAATGCTGCAAGAATTTCTACCGGGCAGACGGTATCTATCATGAAATAAACGCCAGGATCGTTGGGAGGTAGCTATGCTCGCAGGCAAAGTTGTGGGAAGTGTTGTTTCTACAAGAAAAAATGACAGATTAATAGGAAATAAATTTATGGTCGTTGAGATCATCGGGAAAATACAGGACAGGGGGCGGCAATTGATTGCAATTGATAATATCGGAGCCGGGATCGGCGAGTATGTTCTTGTGGCGCTGGGAAGTGCCGCCCGGATAGGCTGCGGTATGGCCGATGCTCCGGTGGACGCGGCGATCGTTGGGATCATTGATGATGGGACCAGACTGGAGTAGTGAAAGCTTATGGATATAAAAGAGTTAAGTAAGATGTTGCAGCAAAGCGGAATTGTCGGCGCCGGCGGCGCCGGATTTCCTACATATGCAAAGCTGGTTGAGAGCGCGGAGACGATTATACTGAACTGTGCGGAATGTGAGCCTTTGCTGAAACTGCACAGACAGCTTCTTGAAAAATATGCCCGGGAGATCGTGGAAACATTCTATCTGATCGGTCAGACAGTGGGCGCAAAGGATATTGTGATCGGAATAAAGAAAGCATATAAAAAGACCATTGAGGCGCTGAATGAGTGTATCGGAGATTATGATGGTGTCAGGCTGGGACTCCTTGATGAAGTTTACCCCGCAGGTGATGAAGTTGTTCTGATCTATGAAGTGACAGGGAAAACAGTCCGCCCAGGCGGACTCCCGATTGAAAGCGGCGTGGCTGTATTTAATGTGGAAACAATATATAATGTGTACCGGGCGATGAAGCAGGAGACACCGGTCATAGATAAACTTGTATCTGTGGTCGGAGAGGTTGAGCATCCTGTGACCGTAAGGGTTCCGATCGGCTGTACGATAGACGAAGTTGTTGCAATGTCAGGCGGTGTAACAACAAAAGACGCGGTCTACTTTGTCGGAGGGCCGATGATGGGAAGCATCGGAACAGGCGCCCAGCCTGTCACAAAAACAACGAATGCGATTCTTGTGCTTCCGGGTGATCACCTTATTATTCAGTCAAAAAGAAGGAAAGCGTCGATTGACCTAAAGAGGGCTGCCGCTTCCTGTTGTCAGTGTAATATGTGTACGGATCTCTGTCCGAGAAACCAGTTGGGACATCCCGTCGAACCACATAAGTTCATGCGTGCCGCGACATGTAAGGATATTCAGGATCCGGAGATTTTTGTGAATACTATGTTCTGCTGTTCATGCGGACTGTGTGAGCTTTATTCCTGTATGCAGGGGCTTGCACCGAGAACACTGATGACCGAATATAAAGCCGGGTTAAGAGCGGCAGGACTAAAACCGCCTCAGGCGACTGCAAAACCTGTCGGAAAAGAGCGTGAGTACCGTAAGATTCCGATGAAACGGCTGATGGCAAGACTGGATCTGACAAAATATGACAGAGAAGCACCACTTAATGATGTGGCTGCTGATGTACGAAAAGTAAGAGTCATGCTTGGTCAGCATATCGGTGCGCCTGCCCTGGCAATTGTAAAAGCGGGGGATAAAGTTGAACGCGGACAGGTGATCGCAGAACCGGGAAAAGGACTAAGTGTTGCAATTCACGCATCTATCAGCGGAAAAGTTATGGAAGTTAACGAAAAATATGTTATGATAGAAAAGCAGGAGGGACGTGTACCAAATGAGTAAGGCGATTGGAATGGTAGAGTATAAAACTGTATCTGCGGGAGTCGTTGCGGCGGATGCGATGGTAAAGACTTCTGATATCAGTATTATCGAAGCACAGACGGTATGTCCCGGAAAATATATAGTGATCATCACAGGTGATCTCAGTGCAGTGGACGCGGCAGTGAACAGTGCGAGAGTGCAGCACGAGGAACATCTGATCAGCAGTTTTATTCTCGGAAATCCACACGAGTCGATCTTTCCGGCGATTTACGGAGCTGCTCAGATAGAAGAGGTCTCGGCTCTGGGAATACTGGAAACTTATGATGCGGCGACTATGATCGTTGCAGCAGATGAGGCTGCAAAAACTGCGTTGGTTGATCTGATTGAACTCCGGCTGGCAAGAGGAATGTGCGGAAAGTCTTATATGTTTTTGTCCGGAGAAATCGCTGCTGTGGAGGCAGCCATCGCGCGCGCGAAAAATACAGTGGCAAAGGAAGGTATGTACCTGGATTCTTCGGTGATCGCTCATCCTGACGAACAAATAAGGAAAGCAATTCTTTAGATTACGGGAGGAATGAGAGTATGCTTGCAATAGAGAGACGAAATGCAATATTAGAGAAACTTCAGACAGAGAAACGTGTCGTAGTCGGCGAACTCAGTGAAATGTATCATGTTTCTGAGGAGACGATACGGCGCGATCTTGATAAGCTCGAGAATGATGGATATGCTATCAAGAGTTATGGCGGCGCTGTCCTGAATGAAAATTCAAACTTCGAGCTTCCATTTAATGTCAGAAAGAACAGAAATGTTCTCGGAAAACAGAAAATTGCGTCTCTGATCGGCGGGATGGTCAACGACGGCGAAAATATAATACTGGATGCCAGTTCAACTGCCGGTACTATTGCAAAGATTTTGAAAGACAAAAAAAATATTACCATTATCACTAATTCTCTGGAGATATCAATCGAATTGATGGAGTATCCGAACTGCAGGGTGATCACAACCGGCGGAGAGACTTCAAGTAAATATTTTGCACTTGTCGGCCCCCTCACCGACCGGGCGATCAGAGCTTATTATGCAGACCGTGCGATTATATCAGCCAAGGGCCTGGACATGGACGCGGGGTTTACAGACAGTGAGGACAGGCATGCGAATAACAAACTTACCATGCTCCAGTGCGCAAAGCAGAAAATACTTGCGGTAGACAGTTCGAAGTTTGATAAGATCGCGTTTTGTAAAGTAGGTGATCTTCAGGATATTGATATGATCGTAACCGATAAAAAACCGGATGACGGATGGCTTCGGGAATTAAAGGAGCTGAATGTAGAGTGCGTTTATCCTGAATAGAATTTGCTGAATTGAATAAATGATCAAAAAACAGTCGGATCAGGAATACGTGTCCGACTGTTTTTTTGATAAAGAAAACAAAAACCAATAAAATAAAATATATAATAAACGATTTTAGAGATAAAAACCAATAAAATAAACATAACATCATAAAAAAATAACAATTCAAGGTTGATCAAAACACAGACATATGTTATAATTCATTTCAGAAAAGAGATACGAAATTATGCAAAATGCAAAAAGAGGAAAAGGAGCTTTTGGATGTGAATGACGTAATCTTAAAAATGGAGAATATCGAAAAGCGGTTTTCTGGTGTACATGCACTAAAATCTGTGCAGTTTGAGCTTCGGGCGGGCGAGGTACATGCCCTTATGGGAGAAAACGGGGCCGGAAAATCCACACTTGTAAAGATCCTTTGCGGAATCTATAAAAGAGACGGAGGTGAGGTGACATACTTTTCAAAGCCGGTTCATTTTGCCAATATTGCCGAGTCTCAGAAAGCAGGGATCAGCGTGATCCATCAGGAGCTTAACATGATGAATCATCTTACTGTTGCGCAGAATATCTATGTGGGAAGAGAGCCTAAAAAGGGCATTATGATCGATGATAAAAAGATGGAAGAGGACACAGCGGAGCTGTTTCGAAAAATCGGAGTAAATATTGACCCGTCGGTTCCTCTGGGAACATTAACAGTAGGAAAGCAGCAGATGGTTGAGATTGCGAAAGCGGTTTCTCATGACTGTAAACTTCTTGTTCTCGACGAACCCACCGCCGCTCTTACACAACCTGAAGTTGAAGAACTTTTTAAGATTATGAAGGATCTGAAAGCCAAAGGCATTGGTATGATCTATATCTCTCATCGAATGGATGAGATTACGCGGATCTCTGACAGAGTTACTGTGATGCGTGACGGCGAATATGTAAATACTGTCAATACTGCCGAAACAACAAAGGACGAGATCGTAAAAATGATGGTCGGCCGAGTGGTTTACGGAGATAAGAAAGAAAAAAGCGCCGTTCCGGAAGATGCGCCGGTTGTGCTTGAAGTAAAAAATCTTAATGCGGGGAAAGAAGTAAAAGATGTCAGCTTTAAGCTGCGCAAAGGTGAAATTCTCGGATTTGCGGGGCTGATGGGTGCCGGAAGAACGGAAACGGCACGTGCGATTTACGGCGCGGACTTCAAAAGCTCCGGCGAGATCTATATTAACGGCAGGAAGGTTGATATACATACTCCCGAACAGGCTGTCCGAAACGGAATCTGCTATTTGTCTGAAGACAGAAAACAATATGGCCTGATGCTTGATAAATCCGTCACAGATAATACGGTTGTCGCCTCAGTTGATAAATTTACCAGCGGCGGATGGATTAATGATTCTGAAATGTCCCGGGAGTCTGAAAAGTTCAATAAGATACTTCGGACAAAAACTCCTTCAATGGAACAGATCTTAAAAAAGCTTTCAGGCGGAAATCAGCAGAAGGTAATCGTTGCAAGATGGCTTATGAAAGACTGTGACATTTTTATCTTTGACGAACCCACAAGAGGAATTGACATCGGAGCGAAGAGTGAAATGTACGAACTGATGGAGCAGCTTGCCTCAGAGGGGAAATCGATCATCATGATTTCGTCAGAGCTTACCGAAATCCAGCGGTTAAGCGACAGGGTTGTGGTAATGTGCGAAGGAAGGATAACAGGAGAAATCGATATTGCCGACGCAACTCAGGAGGAAATAATGAAATACGCAACAATGCGGGACTAGCAGCAATTTTGTGTTAAAGACAAATTTAAAAGTGAAAGGACATAGTAACATGAAATTAAATGAAAAAGGACGCGCACAGTTCAAATTACAGCAAAATATCATCATTCTGATCGCTATGATCGTGCTGGTCATTGTGTTCAGCGCGCTGAATTCAAGCTTTATTGACCAGTATAATCTTGTAAGTATGGCACAGTCGCTTGCTCCGTACGCTGTATTGAGCCTTGGCGTTACATTTGTAATTGCGACAGGCGGAATCGATCTTTCTATCGGAACAGTCTGTATAGCATCCGCTGTTGTTGCGGGAAAGCTTTACACAACAGAAACGATTCCACTTGCCATGACGATTCCGGTTATGTGCGGAATCGGACTTCTGATCGGGCTTGTCAACGGACTTCTCATTGCAAAGGCGAAAGTTCCGAACTTTATCGCAACACTGGGCACGATGATGTTCGCAAGAGGATTTTCAGCGCTGCTTGTTTCGGACCCGAATATTTTCTTCCCGACAAATACATGGTACAACAAGCTTTTCTCCAATGCGAACGGAATTCCGACAGGTATTATCTGGGTGCTTTTTTTCATGGTGATCTGTATGTATATCATGTATAAGAACAAAGTGGGAAGATACATTCTCGCAATCGGAAGCAATGAAGAAGCTACAAGACTTTCCGGTATCAATACAGACAAATATAAAATCATTGCATACGTGATCTCAGGACTTGCAGCCGGCATCGCGGGAATCTTCTGGTCGGCTTCATTCCCAACCGTAGCTGCGGCGACCGGAAATGGAATGGAGCTTGATGCGATCGCAGGCGTATATATCGGCGGAACAAGTGCGGCCGGCGGTGTCGCATCTGTATCAGGCTCTGTGATCGGAGCAGCGCTCCTGGTTGTTATCAGAAACGGTCTGAACATGGCTCTTGCGAGATTTAATTTAAATCTGAATTCTACATATGTAACTTATGTACTGACAGGTATTATCGTAGTAGTTGCTGTTTTGATGGATATTATCAAGACAAACAGAGCAAGCAAAAAGGCATGATTTTGTCTGGCAAAAATTGAATTATAATCCCAAAGGATTATAAATATAAAGAGGAGGTATTTTTATGAAAAACAAAAGAAGGGCAATCGCAATGCTGCTTTCTACGGCGCTCATGATGGGAGCGTTGGCAGGCTGTGGAAACAACGGCGGTGGAAGCGGCAGTGGCAGTGAAGGAGGCGGAGAATCATCAGACGGCGGAAAAACAATCGCAGTTATTGCGAAAGGAGAATCTCATGCTTTCTGGCAGTCTGTAAAAGCAGGCGCGGAAGCTGCCGCGGAAGAGAAAGGCTATGACATGACTTTCCGCGGTCCGGCAAGCGAAAGCGCAAAGGATCTTCCTTCACAGAAAGAAATGCTTCAGACTGCTCTTTCCAGCAACGCAGACGGTATTGTGATCGGAACGATCGGCGAGGGATTCACGGATATGCTCGCACAGGCATATGACAAGGATATTCCGGTTGTCCAGTTTGATTCAGGCGTATGGGAAAACGATATTAAAGCGCTTGACGATATGGGCAAGAATCCGATTGTATCTCATGTAGCTACGAGCAATACTCTTGCAGCGGGACTGGCGGCAGAGAACTTCTTTGAAGCGATTAAAGAAGATATCGCGGCTTCAGACGGAAATTATGTAGTTGGCATTATCCAGCATGACGAAACACAGACAGGTATCGACCGCGCCGGCGGCTTCGAAGAGAAATTTGCTGAACTTGCAGATGCAGACGAAACAACAAAAGGAAAATATAAGATTGAAAAAGAAGTAAAACCGGGTGACGCTGACAATGCATACAAGGCGGCGCTTGAAGCTCTTTATGAAAAAGGTGCGAAAGCTATCTTCATGTCAAATGAGGGCGTTGTAAAACAGGTATCTGATGCGATCGCGGCTGCAGGCGGAAAATACGATGATGTTAAATTCTGCGGATTTGATGCGGGTACAAAACAGATTGAATGGATGAAAGCTGAATCAGGAGCAAAACTTATCGGTTCTGTTGCCCAGGATTCTTATCAGATCGGATATGATGCTGTAATGCAGTGTATCAACGCTATCGAAGGAAGCACTGTTGAGGAAAAAGTTGACATCGCCGGTGCATGGTGGGATGCAACAAACGTTGATGAGATGAAAGAAAAGAATCTCGTTTACGAGGGATAACATGCAATTTAATGAGGGAACCGGAGCCGGTTCCCTTTTTTAAAAGAAAATATCTGAATATTATTTTGGATATTTTCCCGGGACTGTTCCCTTGTATTTCTTACAATGTTTTAATAAAGCATGATTCGGCTTTGAAACCGGATGTGCAGATCTGAGAGGAGGAAGACATTGAGACAAGACAGAAAACAGGTGCTGGCATTTGATTTCGGGGCGTCCAGCGGAAGAGCCATACTTGCCTCACTGGAGGACGGGAAAATTGTCATGGAAGAAGTGCATCGGTTTTCAAATGATCCTGTATTTATCGGAAATACAATGTACTGGGATACGTTAAGACAGTTTTTCGAAATTAAGCAGGGTATGTTGAAAGCAAAGCAGAAAGGCGGCTTTGAAAGCGTAGGAATAGACACCTGGGGCGTTGACTTCGGACTTCTCGATGAACACGGCGCGCTGCTGGAAAGCGCCGTACATTACAGAGATGACCGTACACTGGGGAGACAGGAGGAAGTTTTCAAAGTAATGCCCAAAGATGAACTGTATGAACTTACAGGTGTTCAGTTTGAAAATTTCAATACTGTTTTCCAGCTATATTCCCTTGTCCAGGACCGTCCGTGGCTTCTGGAGCGCGCAGACAAGCTGCTGTTAACACCGGATCTATTTAATTATTTCCTGACAGGTGAAAAAAAGGCAGAATATACAATGTCTACGACCACACAGCTTATGGACATCAGGAACAAGGAATGGTCTGACAAGATTCTGAATCGGCTTTCAATTCCCCGGAAGCTGTTCCCTGAGATCATCCTCAGCGGAACAGTTGTGGGAACGATCGATCAGAAGATCTGTGATGAGTTAGGCATTGCGCCGGCAAAGGTTGTGGCCGTTGCAAGTCATGACACACAGAGCGCAGTTGCAGCAGTCCCTACTCAGGAGGATGATTTTATTTTTATCAGCTGCGGAACATGGAGCCTGTTCGGAACGGAATTAAAGAGTCCCGTAATCGGAAAAGAATCTTACGAGCTAAACGTAAGTAATGAAGGCGGATACGGCGGTACCTACAACTTCCTGAAAAATATTATCGGTCTGTGGCTCGCGCAGGAAAGCAGACGCCAGTGGGCAAGAGAAGGGAAGGACTACAGTTTCGGGGAACTGGAACAGCTTGCCAGGAAAGCAGAACCGTTTTTAAGCTTTATAGATCCGGATTCTCCAGAATTCAATTCCGCGGGAGATATCCCGGGAAGAATCCGTGCCTTTTGCGAAAGAACCGGCCAGAAGGTTCCGCAGACCCAGGGGGATATTATGTGCTGCATCAATCAGAGCCTCGCTTTGAAATACAGATATACACTTGAACAGATAGAGGCATGCACAGGGAAACAGTTCCCCATGATCAATATGATCGGCGGCGGAATCCAGAGCGGGCTGCTCTGCCAGATGACCGCAAGCGCCAGCAAAAGAAAAGTACTTGCAGGCCCGGTGGAAGCCACGGCCCTTGGAAATATTGCGGTTCAGATGATGTCTCTCGGAGAAATCAAGAATCTTAAAGAGGCGCGCAGGATCATTGCAGATTCGGAACAGACATATGAGTATCTGCCGAAAGACGGTCAAAAATGGGATACTGCATATGAGAAGTTTAAATCAATCATTCAAAAGTAAGGAGGAAATCAAAATGGCAGAAAACAGATTAATCGGCGGATATCCGGTTATCGGAATCCGTCCTACCATCGATGGAAGAAGAGGTGCGTTAAAAGTACGTGAAGGCCTCGAAGATCAGACAATGGGTATGGCGAAAGCAGCCGCGAAGTTGTTTGAAGAAAATCTGCGCTATTCAAATGGAGAGCCGGTGAAGGTCGTGCTCGCCGACACAACGATCGGACGTGTGGCAGAGTCCGCAGCCTGTGCTGAAAAATTCAGAAGAGAAGGCGTAGATATTACACTGACTGTTACACCGTGCTGGTGCTATGGTTCTGAGACAATGGATATGGATCCGCAGACGATTAAAGGCGTGTGGGGACTGAATGCAACAGAAAGGCCGGGAGCCGTATATCTGGCATCTGTTCTTGCGACCCATGCGCAGAAGGGACTTCCGGCATTTGGCATTTACGGACATGATGTTGTGGATGCGGATGATGATTCCGTTCCGGAAGATGTAAAAGAGAAACTTTTAAGATTTGGCCGTGCGGCCGTTGCGGCAGCATCAATGAGAGGAAAATCATACCTTCAGATCGGATCGATCTGTATGGGAATCGGAGGATCGATCATTGATTCTGACTTTATCGAGTCTTATCTGGGCATGCGCGTTGAATCTGTTGACGAGGTTGAGATCATCAGACGTATGACAGAAGGTATTTACGATAAGGCTGAATTTGAAAAAGCGCTGGCATGGGCAAAAGAAAAATGCCGGATCGGCTTTGACAAAAACCCGGACGAACTTAAAATGAGCGACGAAAAGAAGGCGGAGCAATTTGAATTCGTTGTTAAAATGGCAGTGATCATTAAAGATCTGATGAATGGAAACAGCAATCTTCCGGCAGGATGCGAGGAAGAAATGGTAGGACATAACGCCATTGCGGCCGGATTCCAGGGACAGAGACAATGGACGGATTTCTACCCGAACGGGGACTTTGCGGAAGCAATTCTGAACAGCTCTTTTGACTGGAATGGTGCGAGGGAACCATATATTCTGGCCACAGAGAATGATGTTCTGAACGGGCTCGGCATGCTTTTTATGAAACTGCTTACAAACCGGGCGCAGATTTTTGCTGATGTGCGTACATACTGGAGTTCGGATGCAGTGAAACGTGTGACTGGTTATGAACTGGAAGGCAAGGCGAAAGAGGCGGACGGATTCATCCATCTGATCAACTCCGGCGCCGCGTGTCTGGATGCGAACGGGCAGTCTAAAGATGCTGAAGGAAGCGGAACAATGAAACCGTGGTATGAGGTGACAGAGGCAGATCAGGACGCAATGCTCGCGGCTACAACATGGAATCCGGCAGATAACGGATATTTCCGCGGCGGCGGCTTCTCTTCAAGATTCCTGACAGAAGCCCAGATGCCCTGCACAATGATCCGTCTGAATCTTGTAAAAGGTCTTGGACCGGTCCTTCAGATCGCGGAAGGATGGACGGTCAAGCTTCCGGACGAAGTTTCAGACAAGCTTTGGAAGAGGACAGACTATACGTGGCCGTGCACATGGTTTGCACCGAGATGTACCGGTGAGGGCGCGTTTAAGACAGCTTATAATGTTATGAACAACTGGGGCGCAAACCACGGCGCTATTTCCTATGGGCATATCGGGGCAGATCTGATCACAATGTGTTCGATGCTGAGGATTCCTGTATGCATGCATAATGTTCCGGAAAAGGATATTTTCAGGCCGGCTGCATGGAATGCGTTCGGAATGGACAAAGAAGGACAGGATTACAGAGCGTGCGCTGCATACGGACCGCTGTATAAATAACGGATTACCGGAGAAAGGATGTTCAGGAAAAGATGTTAAAAGGAATTCCTTCTATTTTATCACCGGAGTTATTAAAGGTGCTCTGTGAAATGGGCCACAGCGACCGTCTTGTAATTGCGGACGGCAATTTCCCTTCCGAATCTATGGGAAAAGACGCTGTCGTCATCCGTATGGACGGGCATGGGGTTCCGGAAATCCTTGATGCTGTACTTCAGGTATTTCCGCTGGATACTTATACAGATAAACCGGTGAATTTAATGGAACTTATGCCACAGGATGTGGGAAAAGTTGAGGCGTCGATCTGGGATACTTATAAGGAGATAGTTTCCCGGCATGACTCCAGAGGTGCAGATGCGGTAGGAAATATCGAACGTTTTGCGTTTTACGAGGAAGCGAAGAAGGTATACTGTATCATTGCAACAGGGGAAACAGCGATTTATGCCAATGTAATGCTGCAAAAAGGCGTTGTCATCAACTAACAGAATAACCGAGACAGCAGTAAGGAGCTTCAGATGGGTATTGACTTATCCTCTGAAGTTCCTTTATTCTTTTATCTGTAAAAAATATGCAGGGAGGGTTTCATGCTCAGAATCAGCCAGCTCATACTTCCGGTGGGACATACGCCGGAGCAGTTGAGGAAAAAGTTATTGCGCACAGCACATATGAAAGAAAATGAATTGAAAAGCTTTGCCATACGCAGACGTTCTCTTGACGCGAGAAAAAAACCGGAGCTGTATTATGTCTATACAGTGGACTTTTCCGCAGAAAATGAAAACCGTGTTATCAGGCAGACAAAAGGAAAGGCACAGAAAGTCACGGAAAAGCCATATCACGTGCCGAAACATGGCACAGAGTCCCTTAAAGAGCGCCCGGTTATTATCGGAAGCGGTCCGGCGGGTTTATTCTGCGCCTATCTTCTGGCAATCGAAGGATATTCTCCTCTTATTGTAGAGCGTGGAGCGCCTGTCCGTGAGCGCAGGAAAGACATAGAGCGTTTCTGGGAGACAGGGGTGCTTGACACAGCCTCAAATGTCCAGTTCGGCGAGGGCGGCGCAGGGACATTCTCCGATGGGAAGCTGAATACAATGGTAAAAGATCTGGCGGGGAGAAACCGCTATGTGCTGGAAATCTTTGTAAAGTTCGGAGCGCCCGGAGAGATACTGTGGGAACAGAAGCCGCATATAGGGACAGATATACTGATCGGCGTGGTAGAGGCTATGCGAGGGGAGATCCTCCGTCTGGGCGGCGAATTCCGCTTCCGCAGTCAAGTCACGGATATTCTTCCAAAGGAAAACTGTATCGTGATAAACAATGAGGAAAAGATCAGGACAGAAGCTGCTGTCCTTGCAATAGGACACAGCGCAAGAGATACGTTTTCCATGCTATACGGCAGAGGCTTTTCCATGGAGGCGAAATCCTTTGCAGTAGGAGTGCGTGTTGAACATCCGCAGCGCATGATAGACACAGTAACTTACGGAAGAGAAGAAAGAGGCGTGCTGGGCGCGGCAGCCTACAAGCTGACAGAAAAGATGGACAACGGAAGGGGAGTATACACCTTCTGTATGTGTCCGGGCGGCTATGTTGTCAATGCTTCCTCAGAAGAAGGCTGTCTGGCGGTCAACGGCATGAGTTATCATGACCGGGCAGGAGAGAACGCCAACAGCGCGGTCATTGTGACTGTCACAAAAGAGGATTACGGTTCAGACCACCCGCTTTCGGGGGTGGAATTTCAGCGCCGGCTGGAACGGCGGGCCTGGGAGGAAGGAAAAGGGAATGTACCTGTCCAGAGATTCGCGGACTTCTGCGAAGGGAAAGCAACTGAAAGACCAGGACATATCAGACCAAATATCAAGGGGGCTTATCAGTTTGGAAATGTAAGAAACATCTTCCCGGAGGAGATCGCAGAATCGCTGGAAAAAGGAATCAGGGGAATGGACCGCAGGATACACGGATTCGCGGATGACGATACGCTTCTGTCCGGCGTGGAGAGCAGGACCTCTTCTCCTGTCAGGATCACAAGGGGAGAAGACTTCACCGCTAATGTTCCATGGGTCTATCCCTGCGGCGAGGGAGCGGGATACGCGGGTGGAATCACCTCCGCGGCGATGGACGGGATGAAGGTGGCCGAGGCCATCATACGCAGGTATGCAAATCAGTATTCACAGAATTTTAATCCTTAATCCCTATACACAAAAAATAAATTGTGATAAAATAAATCACTGTATTGTATCATCGCACTGATCGAAGGATCAAGATATGGAAAAAAACAATACGATTAAAGACATGTATCACGGAGACCGGCCCTATGAAAAATGTGAGCAGTTCGGGGCTAAGAATCTGACGGACGCTGAACTGTTTGCCGTGCTCTTGCGCACAGGGACAAGAGGAGAGAATTCGCTTGCCCTGGCGCATAGAATTCTTTGTTCGGAAACTTCGGAACGAGGGCTTCTGAATATCCACCGCTGGGATATGGACAGTCTTATGCGTGTCCGTGGAATCGGGAAAGTGAAGGCAATCCAGATTTTGTGCCTGTCTGAGCTTGCAAAGCGGATGGCGAGGGCATCAGCTATGCAGGAACTTGATTTTTCTTCACCCCGGACTATCGCGCAGTATTATATGGAGGATATGAGGCACAGGGAAAAGGAAGTGCTTAAGCTTCTTCTCCTGAATACAAGATCCAGATTAATCGGAGAGAGTGAAATATCGGTAGGCACTGTCAATATGGCGCTGATCTCTCCGCGGGAGCTTTTCCTTGAGGCGCTCAGAAGGAACGCTGTTTCCATTATCCTGCTGCACAATCATCCGAGTGGAGATCCGGAGCCAAGCAGGGAGGATGTCCGTATAACCGGACGCATATACGAGGCAGGGGCCTTGATTGGGATCGAACTTCTGGACCATATTATCATAGGGGACAACCGTTTTGCCAGTTTGAAAGAGAGAGGGCTCTTTCCTTGAAGGTCACGGCCGGGACAGGGCGTTATATAAAAGGGGTAGTACAAATGCTGGGGAATGTTTATGGTCTTGATCTGGGAACTTATGAGATCAAGATATTTGATAAGAAGAAAGACCGGATATGGCCGGAGAAGAATGCCATAGCCATGAAAAATAAAAAATATGTCTTTGCCGTAGGGAATGAAGCTTATGAGATGTATGAAAAATCACCTGCCGATGTGCAGGTTATATTTCCTATGAAAAACGGTGTCATCGCTCATTTTGATGATATGCAGTACCTGCTGGGAAGCCTGCTTGGAAATGAACGGCATTTTGCCAGAGGCGACAAATACATGATGGCCGTTCCTACGGATGTGACCGAGGTGGAGAAAAAGGCATTTTTTGATCTTGTGTATCACTCGGAGGCGAAAGCAAAATCCGTCCGTATCGTAGAGCGGGGGCTGGCGGATGCTGTCGGCTTCGGTATTGATGTGCTTAAAGAGAAAGGCGTCTTTGTGGCCAATTTCGGCGGAGGAACAACAGAACTTTCTGTTCTCTCCTCGGGCGGCATGGTTATGAACCGTCTCCTGAAAATCGGAGGAGAGGACTTTGACCTTGCGATTGTTGGATTAGTCAGGCACAGCAAAGATTTCCTGATCGGCAGGCTTACGGCGGAAAAGCTGCGTCGGGAATTCGGAATCTTTGACCAGAGCACAGAGGCAGCGATCACAGTATCCGGCAGGGATCTCATCTCTGGCGTCCCCGCACAGACAGACATATCAATCAGTCTGGTGCGTGCCGCTATGAAGGAACCTATTGAAGAATGCGTCCAGTCAATCCGCTCCATGATCGACCGGACGCCTCCGGATGTAAGAAACGCGATTCTGGAAAAAGGGATCTGTCTGACAGGGGGCATAGCAAACTTAAAAGGACTTTCTACATACTTAAGAGAAAGCACAGGGCTTAACGTGATGACAATGGCTGAACCGGAGCTGTGTGCCGTAAGAGGACTGCAGAAGATCATATCAAACAAGGAATATTATAAGAAACTGACATATTCCATGACAGATGAAGATTACAGGTGGTTAAGATGAAAAGAAAGAATCATACTTCATATACAAACAGGTATATCCTTCTTGGGCTGTCCATATTCTGTGCGCTCATGATGCTTTTGTCCTCCTTTTCGGATAAAGTTGCGGGACCTTTCCGGGCATTTGCCAATATCACGGTGATTCCGCTCCAGCAGGGAATCAACCATATCGGGGGCTGGATGGGTGATATGAAAGATAATTTTTCGACCCTGAAACAGCTTCAGGCGGAAAATGAAAAGCTTCAGGAGCAGGTTGATGCCCTGACGACGGAAAATAATTATCTCCAGGAAGAACGTTACGAATACGAACGGCTTCAGGAGCTCTATAAGCTGGATCAGCAGTACGCGGAGTATGAAAAGACTGCTGCACATGTCATCGGAAAAGATTCCGGCAACTGGTTCTCCACATTTACCATTGACAAGGGACGCGTCGACGGCATTGCTGTGGATATGAATGTGCTTGCAGGAAGCGGTCTGGTGGGGATTGTAACGGAAGTAGGCCCCACATGGGCAAAAGTGCGGTCCATTATTGATGATGCCAATAATATCAGTGGAATGGTGCTCTCCACATCAGATACCTGTATCGTCAGCGGTGACCTTTCACTTATGAGTACCGGCCAGATCTCCTTTGATCAGATGGAAAACAATGACAATGTAGTGGCAGTGGGTGATCAGATCGTCACCTCCTATATCAGTGATAAATATCTACAGGGAATATTGATCGGCTCTGTGAGTGAGATCAATGTAGATTCCAACAACCTGACCCGTTCCGGATATATTATACCTGCGGTGGATTTCCGCAATATTCAGGAAGTTCTCGTAATCACAACGACGAAAGCAGAGCTCACAGGCGAGGGACAGACAGAATAGGAGAGATTTTTATGAAAATGATCAAGACGAGGCGCATCGTCGTGACGGCAGTCATTGTACTGGCCACATATATCCTGCAATGTTCAGTCTTTCCGGCGCTTGCCGTCGCAAATATCAAGCCGAACCTGATGCTGGTCGTAACCGCTTCTTTCGGCTTCATGCGCGGGCCGAGAGAGGGGATGCTCGTGGGGTTCGCCTCCGGCCTTTTGATTGATATCCAGTATGGAGATATGATCGGTTTTTACGCGCTGATCTATCTGCTGGCAGGATATATAAATGGAATGTTTGAGCAGATGTATTTTGACGAGGACATCAAGCTGCCCCTGTTTTTGATAGCGGGCAGTGACTTTATATACGGAATTGCCGTTTATTTTCTTATGTTCTTATTAAGGAGTGACTTTGATTTTCTTTATTATCTGAACCGGATTATTATTCCGGAGGCGATCTATACAATTGTGATCACATTGGTTTTATATCCACTGCTCTTATATATCAACCACAGATTGGAAGCAGAAGAGAAAAGGAGTGCAAGTAAATTTGTTTAGAGAGATCATTGACCGTATGAAAGAAGCATTTGACTATATATTAAAATCCAGGCTTGTCGTGCTTATTGTCGTCTTCTGCCTGACCTCCTCGGTGCTGATCGGCAGACTGTTCTATCTGCAGATTGTAAAAGGACAATACTACCTTGAGAATTATGAGCTGCAGATCAGAAAGACAAGACAGATTGATGCGACAAGAGGAAATATCTATGACAGGAACGGTAATCTCCTCGCCTACAATGAGCTTGCCTATTCCGTCACTATTGAAGACACAGTGTCAACGGACATAAGCTCAGAGGAAAAGAATAAGATCATCAATGAGATTCTTGACAAGGTCCTCACTATTGTTGAGGCAAACGGTGATTCAGTTATCGACAGTTTCGGCATCATTTTAGATTCCTCGGGGAACTATCAGTTTGCGGAGACAAATGAAACCCGGAGGCTTCGTTTTGTGGCGGATGTCTATGGGGAAAGATATACCGACGATCTGACAGAAGAGCAGAAAGGGCAGTCCGCGGGTGAACTCATCCATTATCTCTGCACAAAGCGTTATGGCATTGACGACGGCGAAAATGATCCTGCATATGTTCTGAAGATGGTCAACATGAGATATGCCATGGGACTTAACAGTTATACGCAATATCTTACGACAACACTTGCTTCGGATGTCAGTGATAAGACCGCGGCGGCTATCATGGAAAACCAGTCGTCGCTTAAAGGAGTGGACATAGAAGAGGATTCTCTTAGAAGGTATGTGGACGGTGAATATTTTGCGTCCATCATCGGATACACCGGACAGATATCCCAGGAGGAGTATGATGCCCTGGATGAGGATGTCAAGGACAGATACTCTCTGTCAGATGTCGTTGGAAAATCAGGGATTGAACAGGCATTTGACAGTGTTCTCCAAGGTGAAAAAGGAGAGACTACATTTTATGTGGATAATCTTGGCAAGGTTATAGACACCGTCAGTTCAACAGATCCCAAGGCAGGCAACGACGTCTATCTGACTATCGACAAGAATATCCAGATGACGGCATACAACCTGCTGGAGGAAAAGCTGGCGGGAATTGTTTTAAGCAAGCTTCGGAATATCCTGGACTATGACCCTGCAAATGCAGGCGGGGCCGATAATATTATTATCCCTGTGGGGGATGCATACTATGCGTTTATTGCCAACGGCATCACGGATATGAACCATCTGGGAAGCGAGAAGGCGGGCAGCGCTGAAAGGGCTATTTATGCTGTATTTACTAAAAAGAGGGAAAGCACTTTAAATGAGCTGAAAAATCATTTTGAAAATCCAAATGCGCCCGCATATAAAGATCTTTCCAACGAAATGCAGGCATATATGGATTATGTCTGCGACACGGTTTTAAAGGAATACACCGGAGTGCTGCTCTCTGACCAGATTGATTCAGAGGACGAGACGCAGATCGCATGGGCAAAGGAGGAAACGATCAGCCTTTATACGTATTTGAACTATGCGATCTCACAGAACTGGATCGATACATCAAAGCTGGAAGGAGGCACTTACTCCAGTTCAGACGAGATATATCAAAGCCTGATCACCTACCTGCAAGAATATTTATCAGAGGACAGTAATTTCGACAAACTTCTCTATAAATATCTTATAAAATCAGGGAGTATCACCGGGAATCAGATCTGTGCGGCCGCTTACGAACAGGGGAATGTCCCTATGGACGAGGATACTTATAACAATCTCTTAAGCGGTGCGTCAGACGCGTATTACTGGCTTTACAGCAAGATACAGTCTCTTGAGATCACACCGGGACAATTAGGGCTTGAACCTTGTTCCGGGGGGATTGTGGTGACAGATCCCAATTCAGGATCCGTGCTTGCCTGTGTTTCCTACCCGGGATACGACAACAATCGTCTGGCCAATACAATGGATTCGGCCTATTACAACAAACTGAACACAGGGCTGGCAAGGATCTTTTATAACAGGGCAACGCAGGAACTGACCGCCCCGGGATCTACTTACAAGATGGTCTCCTCAACAGCGGGCCTGGAGGAGGGCGTGATCAGTACGGGTTCTACGATTTACTGCAGCGGAATATTTGAAACAGTTACGCCCAACCCGAAGTGCTGGATCTATCCCAACGGGGGACATGGTTCCCTGAATGTTGTGCAGGCGATCCGCCACTCATGTAATGTATTCTTCTATCAGATGGGATATGACTTAAGTATTGATCAGGATGGAAATTATGACAGTGATCTGGGAACGGACAGGCTTGCCAAATATGCCTCGCTCTATGGGCTGGGAGAGAAGTCAGGCCTTGAGATACCGGAAGCAGAACCGCATCTGTCCGATGAATACTCGATCCAGTCGGCTATCGGACAGGGAAATAACAGTTTCACGGTCAGCCAGTTGAACCGTTATGTTACTGCGGTGGCAAACAGCGGCACTGTCTATGACCTGACCCTGATCGATAAGACGACGGATTCGAATGGAAAGCTTATCAAGGACTATGCGGCTGAGGTCGTGAACGATATCAGCAGTGAGATCAGTTCCGCCACATGGGAAGCAATCCATGAAGGAATGCGGCAGATGGTAAGCAGTTCCAGTATATTTACAGGACTTGATTTCTCAATGGCAGGAAAGACAGGAACTGCCCAGCATAATGACCAGCATGCGGATCACGTGCTTTTCGTAGGATATGCGCCCGCGGAATCACCGGAGCTGTCCGTTGCCGTCCGTATCACATATGGATATAATTCCGGTTACTCCGCCGAGATCGGCAGAGATATCGCAAAAGTGTACTTTAATCCGGAAGCTGTAAATGACGTTGTAACAGGACAGGCCGCACAACTTGGAGCAGGTATCGAAGGCGACTAAGAGATGGGGGATGGATATGGACAGGCTGGTAACGATCAGAAGCAGCCGGTACGGGCTGGATATCGAACTGGAGGAAAAGGCTGACTTTGAAATGCTGCTCGATATTCTCTCCGAAAAATTTAAGGAGTCTGCCCGTTTTTTCAAAGATGCGAAGATGGCGCTCAGCTTCAGCGGGAGGCCGCTCAGCCGCGAAGAAGAGGAACGCATCCTTGATATCATAAGTGAATATACACAGATCGATATTCTCTGCGTAGTTGAACAGAACGATAAAAATGAACTGCTGTACAGAAGCATTGTGGAACAGTCTCTTTCCGAAAAAGAAAAAGGAGAGGGGCAGTTCTACAGAGGGACTTTAAGAAAGAGGCAGGTGCTGGAATCAGAGGCCGGCATCGTTATCCTCGGGGACGTCGAACCGGAGGCACGTGTTATCGCAAGAGGCAGCATTATCGTAGTTGGAACACTCTACGGTGCGGCCCATGCAGGTGCAGCCGGCGACAGAGATGCGTTCGTCGTGGCTCTGTCCATGCAGCCCAGACACCTTCGCATTGCGGATGTGGAGGCAAAGAGGCAGCTTATTTATCAGGAGAGCATGAGTATAAAAGGCCCCAAGATCGCTGTGATCGACGGGAACCGCATCTATCTCGATCCCCTTGTGGATTGACCGTTAAAAGTTTTTTAGGAGGAAAAGCAGCATGGGAGAGGTTATCGTCATTACATCAGGAAAAGGCGGGGTCGGTAAAACGACAACGACGGCAAATATCGGAATCGGGTTATCAAACCTCGGAAAAAAGGTCATCGTCATCGACACGGATCTGGGACTCCGCAACTTAGACGTGGTTATGGGACTGGAAAACCGGATTGTATACAATATAGTGGACGTCATAGAAGGGAGCTGCCGGTTAAAACAGGCGCTGATCAAGGATAAAAGATTTCCTGAGCTCTATCTGCTCCCCTCCGCACAGACAAAAGATAAATCCAGTGTCTCGCCGGAACAGATGAAAAAACTTATAGAAGATATCAGAGATGAATTTGACTTCATCCTGCTGGACTGTCCGGCCGGGATTGAGCAGGGATTTCAGAACGCGATCGCAGGAGCGGACCGCTCGATTGTGGTGACCACCCCGGAAGTCTCGGCAATCCGCGACGCGGACCGCATCCTCGGCCTTCTTGAGTCCGCCGGGATACGCAGGAACGACCTTCTGATCAACCGTCTGAGGATTGATATGGTGCGAAAGGGAGATATGATGTCCGTGGAGGATGTCACTGAGATCCTGGCCGTAGATCTGCTGGGAGTGATCCCTGATGACGAGCAGGTTGTCATTGCCACCAATCAGGGCGAGCCCGTAGTAGGGGAGGAGTGCCTCGCAGGAAGAGCTTACATAGATATATGCAGAAGACTGGCAGGAGAGGACATACCCATCGAAGATTATTCAAAGCCGGAAGGCCTGCTGGAAAAGATCTCCAGTCTGTTCCACAGGAATTAGGAGGACACGCATATGAGTGTACATTCTGTTTCTGTTGCAAAAGAAAGACTGAAAAACCTGCTTATCTCGGACCGGATGCAGTGTTCGCCGGAGGCGGCGGACAGGCTGGCCGGTGATCTTTACCACACAGTCTCAAAATACATGGAGATCAAGAGGGAGAATTTTGACATCACAGTAACACGAACAGATATACATATAAAATACATGGGAGAAAAGAATTGAAGTCTATTTTAAAAAATATCAAGCTGCATTATCACCTGAAAGAATATCGCTTTAGTCTGGCGGCGCTTGTGATTGTGCTTTCCATTATCGGTGTATTTATGGTAAGGAGCGCCAGGCCTGACCTGATGGGCAGACAGATCATAGGAGTGGTCCTTGGGGCCATCGCTATGGTCGTCATATCCCTGATCGACTATAAATGGATTTTAAACCTGTACTGGCCCATCTACATTTTTAATCTAGTCCTTTTGGCGGCAGTATGGATCCCCGGACTGGGCGTAGTGGTAAACGGGGCGCGGCGCTGGCTGAATCTGGGATTTACCCAGCTCCAGCCGTCGGATCTGACGAAGATCCTTATGATCTTATTTTTTGCCAGATTCCTCGCGGACAGGGAGAAAGATATCAGCCGTCCGAAGGTTATTCTCCAGGCAGCGGCCCTTATTGTGCCGTCACTTGCCATGATATACAGCCAGCCGAATCTTTCGACGACTATCTGTATCGCCGGACTGTTCTGCGCACTGATGTTCCTTGGAGGATTGAGCTATAAATTCGTCGGTACAGTGCTTGCCATTACGGTTCCTGCAGTGATCCTGTTCCTTGTGATCGCAGTGCAGCCCAACCAGCCGATTCTCAAGGACTATCAGCAGGACCGCATCCTTGCATGGCTGGAACCGGAGGAGTATGCCAGCGCAGAATCTTACCAGCAGCTAAATTCCCTGCGGGCCATCGGTTCCGGGCAGCTCTCGGGGAAAGGATATAATAACGATGATACGATGTCTGTGAAAAACGGAAACTTCGTTCTGGAGCCTCAGACAGACTTTATTTTTGCTATAATCGGTGAGGAATTAGGATTTGTGGGTTGTTGTGCTGTCATTTTTTTGCTATTATTGATTGTGATAAGTTGTATTTTGACCGGCTTAAGAGCGAAAGACACCGAGGGACGTATCATCTGCGGCGGAGTAGCCGCACTGATAGGGATACAAAGCTTTATCAATATCGGTGTGGCGACGATGATACTTCCGAATACCGGTCTGTCGCTCCCATTCGTAAGTTATGGACTGACCTCTCTTGTATGCTTTTTTATGGGGATTGGTTTTGTACTTAATGTCGGCTTGCAGCCTAACAAATATCAGTAAGGAGAGGGACGGTTATGAATATCGGACTGATCGCACATGATGCGAAAAAAAAACTGATGCAGAATTTTTGTATCGCATACCGCGGAATCCTCAGCAAACACGACCTTTGTGCTACTGAGACAACAGGAATGCTCGTGGAGAGTGTGACGAACCTGAGCATCCACAAATTTCTTGCCGGGCATCTTGGGGGAAAACAGCAGCTCGGATCTGAGATCGAGCACAACAACATTGATCTGCTCATCTTTTTCCGTGACCCGCTTTCACCCCGGTCCCATGAACCGGATGTAAATGATATCGTAAAACTATGTGATATGTATAATATACCGATCGCTACAAATATTGCGACGGCGGAGGCGCTTATTCTGGCGCTTGACAGAGGAGATCTAGACTGGCGTGAGATGTACAAATAATACAAGGATTTATAAAAAAAGGCAGCAGAGACAGAGAAGAAGGAGAAGGCAGGCAAGAGCGGCGGCTCTTTTGATCTCGCTGATCATTCTGGCCGGTGCGGGCGCCCTGGGCGGCTTTATTCTCTGGGACAATTCGAAAAATTATACGTTATCCTATGAACAGACTGCCTATAACAAAGCTCTGTATCAGGGAGAGTTGTTTGCGCGGGATTTGTGCGTGTCCTCAGAAGAAGTGGCTCTGGAGGGATTCGAACCGGACAGCGAGCTCCACTCGGCGGGACTTTTTGACCTGTCGCAGGAAAAAGTTCTGTGCGGATATAAGATATTTGATCAGGCCTATCCTGCCAGTACGACAAAGATTTTGACTGCGTATCTGGCTTTTAAATACGGAAATGTGGACGATACAGTTACTGTCAGCGAGCATGCGACAGATTTCGGCTGGGACTCGTCTTTGGCCGGATTAAAGCCGGGAGACACGCTGACCCTGTATGATCTTCTGTGTGGTCTTATGATACGTTCAGGAAATGACTGTGCAACAGCTATCGCAGAATATATATCAGGAAGCGAAGAAGCCTTCGTAGAGCTGATGAACACAGAAGCAGCGGCCCTCGGCGCGACAGGCACGCATTTTGCCAATCCCCATGGACTTCATGCGGATGACCACTATACGACCGCCTATGATCTGTATCTGATCTTTAATGAGTGCATCAAGGACCAGCGTTTCATGGAGATCATCTCCATGGATTCTTACTCTGCGGATATCACTGATGCCGGCGGCACAGTCCGCACGGAGACATGGACCCCGACAAATTATTACGCGTCCGGCAATGCCACAGCGCCGGATAATGTCCGCGTCATAGGAGGTAAGACTGGGACGGAAGATCTGGCGGGCAACTGTCTCATCCTGTATAATGAAAATACAGAGGGAAATCCTTTTGTCTCTGTCATCATGGGGGCCCCGGATAAGACTACACTGTATGAAGAGATGAATCAGTTGTTTTCAGCGGGGATCATCTAAAAGAGCACATTGTATGTAAAGCCTTCCGTGGTCCTGAAGGTTCGGGGCCGGAAGGCTCTTTATATAATATATTCTATTCCGACATCCCTCTGATCCTTCCGAAGAAACTGATCAGATACAGTCCGCACAGTCCGACGATAGTATAGATGATTCTCGACAGCCAGCTTAAGTTTCCAAACAGGAATGCCACCAGGTCGAATCTGAAGATCCCCACCAGCAGCCAGTTGAGCGCCCCCATGATCACAAGCGTCAGAGCAGTGTAATCAAACCATTTCATTCGATCTCCTCCTTTTTGAATATTTACAATATCTGTATTATTACCTTAAAAACTGGAAATATACATCAAAAAATGCTATACTTATTTAGCTATTGATTACAGGAGGTGCCGTCTGATTTTGACATCAGGAAAGAGAAAGTCCACTAACATAAAGACTTATAAAAATAAAAAAGAATTAAACTTAGGGCTCCTTTTGTTTGCGGTTGTGTTCATATACCTTGTGGTTACGGTGGTCATGTATCTTACGGGAGAAAATATCTCTGTTTATGAAGTGCGTAAGGGAAGTATCGTAAAGGATAACTCTTACACCGGACTTATTATCCGTCAGGAGAGCGCAGTCATGACAGAGGCGGCGGGATATATCAATTATTATCAGAACGAGAACACCAAGGTTAAGGCAGGAACATATATCTATGCGCTCTCCCCTGAGAAGCTTGATACATCGAAAGCCTCCGAAGAGGATACCGCCGCTGCGGCAGAGCTTAATCCGGAGATTCAGGCAGGGATTATATTTCAGATACAAAATTTCAATGAAAATTACCATCCGGAGGATTTCAGCGCTGTCTACTCACTTAAAAATGAAATCAGTGCATCGCTTCAAGAAGCGTTTAGTTCCAGATGCACAGATCATCTTAGCACGCTGATCTCTGAAAGTGGATTTGATGTGACATCATACGCTACCCCTCAGGACGGTGTTGTGGCATTCACAGTGGATGGGTATGAGTCTCTGACAAAGGATACGTTTACAAAAGAAAATTTTGACCGGTCTGTCTATGAAAGCACCGTACTCTCTGATCAGATGAAAGCAGAACAGGGAAGCCCGGCATACCGGCTTATTACGAGTGAAAACTGGTCCGTGATCGTACCGCTTGATAAGGAGACGGCCGAGGATTTAAAAAAAGAGGAAGTTACCAGCATCAGAGTCCGGATTGACAAGGACAGTGAAACACTGTGGGCTGATTTTTCTGTTCTGTCGAAAGACGGCGACTATTATGGCTGTCTTGATTTTGATAATTCAATGATCCGCTATGCGGAAGACCGTTATTTAAATGTAGAACTGATCCTTGAAGATGAGAGCGGGCTGAAAATTCCAAAATCTTCTGTTGTTGAAGAAAAGTTCTTCGTCATACCGGAAGACTACATTACAAACGGAGGCAACAGCTCTTCTGACGGTGTGATGGTGAAAAACAAAAACGGAGAAGTGGAATTCCATGCGATCGATATCTACGGCAGCGCTGAGGATGGAGAAGTGTGCGTCAGCAGAGACGATATCAAAGAAGGAACTGTGCTGGTCAAACCAGAAGCATCGGAGACATATACGATCGGAAAAACAAAGTCTTTGCAAGGCGTCTACAATATTAATAAGGGATATGCGGTGTTTAAGAGAGTCACGATCCTCTGTGAGAACGATGAGTATTATATTGTTCGGGAAGGGGACAGCTATGGGCTTTACAACTATGACCATATCGTGCAGAACGGGTCCAGCGTCAGCTCGGAGGAAGTTGTTTTCCAGTAACGAATCATCTGTTAAAGCATATTCAAGGAGGAGATACAGTGCTTAGAGAAAATCTTCAGGAGACAGAGGAAAGAATAGCGGCCGCGTGCAGCCGGGCGGGAAGGGATCGGAGCGAGGTGACACTGGTGTCAGTCAGCAAGACAAAACCCGTGCAGATGCTCCGGGAGGCATATGAGCTCGGGGTCCGTGTGTTCGGTGAGAATAAGGTGCAGGAGATACGTGATAAATATGAGCTTCTGCCAAAGGATATCGAATGGCATATGATCGGACATCTCCAGACAAACAAAGTAAAATATATTGTAGATAAGGTAAAACTGATCCACTCGGTAGATTCTTTGAAATTAGCGGAAGTGATAGAAAAAGAGGCTGCTAAGCATGACTGTATCGTGGATATTCTGCTGGAAGTAAATGTGGCGGAGGAAACTAGTAAATTTGGCCTGAAAACAGTAGAAGTTATCCCGTTTGCGAAAAAAATTGCACAATTTTCTCATATAAATATGCGCGGTCTTATGACAATTGCACCATTTGTTGATGATCCCGAGAAAAATCGCACAATTTTCAGAGATTTACATAAATTATATGTTGACATAAAGAAAAAAAACATTGATAATGGTACTGTGAGCATACTTTCTATGGGGATGACCAATGATTATGAAGTGGCGATCGAGGAGGGGGCTACCATGGTTCGGATCGGCACAGGAATTTTTGGTGCCAGAGACTACAACATCTGATGTAGTTTTCTGGAAGAGAGTATGAAATAAAAATTGCGTATTCAAAAAACGCAAGATAGGAGTGTAAAAAATGGGTGTATTTGATAAATTTCTGGACATCATGAAATTGAATGATGATGACTATGATGATGATTTCTATGATGAGGAGGATTACCTCGACGAGGAGGAATTTGAAGAGAAGCCTCAGCGCCGTTCATTATTTGGGAAGAAGAATACGAAGGGAGATAACTTCGATGATTTTGATATGGAGGAGGACAAAAAGTTCCAGCCTTCAGCGTCTAATAAAGTAACACCGATGAGACATCCGGCCGCAAGAAAAGGCGGCAACATGGAGGTTTGTGTTGTAAAACCGTCTTCAGTAGATGATTCCAGGGAGATCACAGAAACGCTTCTTTCCGGGCGCACTGTTATCCTGAATCTGGAGGGAATGGATCTTGAGATCGCACAGCGTATCATAGACTTTATTTCAGGCGCTACATTTGCGATCAGCGGTAACCTTCAGAAGATTTCAAACTATATCTTCCTTGTGACACCTACAAATGTCGATATCTCAGGTGATCTTCAGGATCTCCTCGGCGGTTCTATGGAAACACCGAGCATGAGAGGAAGATATTAATCCATCATGTATAAGCCGGGTGAAGAAAAGGATCTCCTGCTGCTTGAGAAGCGGTTTGCAGAACTTTCAAGGATTGCATATCAGCGGGATATCATAACATTTACAGATTTTCTGAATCTGAAAGAACAGAATATCTTACATACGCTGCCAAAAGACAGATTGTCTACAAGAATTGTATCTTTTGGCGGCTATGGTATGGCAGAGCGTCAGATGGCGGCATTTATCCCTGATGCTCTTTATTTGCGTTACGGGAAAAAGGAACTGGAACCAGACAAGATCGGGTTTCCTTTTGATGCTTTAAAGATCGCGCCTCTCAACCGTAAATTCTCGGAAGAGTTGAGTCACAGAGACTATCTGGGAGCCGTCTTAAATCTTGGCATAGAACGGTCTAGGACAGGGGATATCCTGACATATGAGGAGGAGGCTCTGCTCTTTGTGCATAAAGACATGACAGAGCTGATCTGTTCTGAACTGACCCGCGTCCGCCATACTCCGGTTCGTTCCGAGACCGTTTCCCCGGCAAAGATCGGCTACACTCCCAAGTACGAAGAGATCAGAGGCACCGTGGCGTCTGTCAGGCTTGACAGCTTGCTCTCAGTCGCTTTTTCTTCCTCAAGGACAAAGCTTACAGGCTTGATCGAGGGCGCTAAAGTATATGTAAACGGGCGCCTTGTCACGAGCAATGGTTATCAGCCCCAGGAAGGAGATGTCATCTCAGTGCGAGGAATGGGAAAATTCTCTTATGTGGGAGCGGGAGCGCCTACAAGAAAGAAGCGCCTCGGCGTGGTCATACATCGGTATGTATAATACAGAAACTATAGAAGGACGGTTGACAGAAATGGATAATATCAATAACATCAGTACAAAGACATCTGCACCGGCGGTTTATCTGATTTCACTGATTGGATTTGCAGCGGCAGTAGTATTAGACCAGTTTACAAAATATATGGCGATCACAACCCTCAAAGATCAGCCGGCATATGTGCTGATAGACGGTATATTCGAGCTTCGATATCTGGAAAACCGTGGCGCTGCCTTTGGCATGATGCAGAATATGCAGTATATTTTTGTAATCGGCGCGGTCATTATCTGCACAGTTATTGTCATTTTATACAGGCGTATGCCTGCGCAGCGCCGGTACATCCCGCTGCGCATATGCGCGGTACTTCTCTGTGCTGGTGCCGTGGGAAATGTAATCGACCGGATCCGCCTCAATTATGTGGTTGATTTTTTCTATTTCAGATTGATCGATTTTCCGATCTTTAATGTGGCGGACTGTTATGTAGTCGTTGCATGTATTATATTCGTGCTCCTCATTCTGTTTTATTACCGTGAGGAGGATGATTTTAGTTTCCTGAGCAGAAAATAATGGACAGTAATTGTAAACTGTGCATTTTGGTTTCACAGAAGAAAGGATTTGTACTGTCATGAAAGAGATCCGGCTTACAGGCGACTGCCCGGGGGAAAGGGTCGACAGGTTTTTAAGCGAAAATATGGCGGACCTTTCCCGTTCTTATATCCAAAAACTTTTAAAAGATGGAAGTATCCTTGTCAATGGGCGGTCGGTAAAAGCAAATTATAAAATCAATGAAGATGATGAGATCACTATACAAATACCGGATCCGGAAGTGCTGGATATCCTTCCTGAAAATATTCCTCTTGATATCCTGTACGAGGACGATGATATCCTCGTCGTCAACAAGCCCAAAGGCATGGTTGTGCACCCATCTCCCGGCCATTACAGCCACACATTGGTCAATGCCGTACTATTTCACTGCAAAGGGCGCCTTTCCGGCATAAACGGGGTCTTAAGACCCGGCATTGTCCACCGGATAGATAAGGATACGACCGGATCACTCCTTATCTGTAAAAATGACAGATCCCATCAAATCCTTGCCGGGGCTTTAAAGGAGCATTCTATCACAAGGCGGTACCATGCCATTGTGCATGGGAATCTGAAAGAGGATACAGGGACAGTCAATGCTCCCATCGGCAGACATCCTGTTGACCGCAAAAAAATGAGTACAAAAGCGCCGGGCGGCAGACATGCGGTAACACATTATAAAGTGTTGGAACGCTTTGGCGACTACACATATATTGAGTGCAAACTGGAGACAGGGAGAACACACCAGATCCGTGTTCATATGGCAGACATAGGCCACCCGGTATTGGGAGACGCGGTATATGGTCCGGCGAAATGTCCGTTTAAACTGGAAGGACAGACACTTCACGCGAAGATACTTGGGTTTATTCATCCTTCTGCCGGAGAATATATGGAATTTGACGCACCTCTTCCTGAGTATTTTGTCTCGCTCTTAGAACGGCTCCGTATACGAAGAGGATAAATTTTAATTAAAGATTGTAATATGGATTCAATTTAGCTATAATAGTCATATAAGATGTGATTGGATACTTATTTTTTATGCAAAATCACAATTTATCTGACGTAAAGGAGAGTGGCTATCATGAAAACAAATACGATCATTACTATTGGAAGAGAGTTCGGAAGCGCCGGAAGAGAGATCGGCTACAAAGTGGCAGATGCCTTCGGGATAAAACTGTATGACAAGGAGATGCTTGCGCGTGCCGCGAAAGAGAGCGGGATCTGTGAGGAGATCTTTGAATCGCATGATGAGAAACCGACGAACAGTTTTCTCTATTCTCTCGTGATGGACACTTATTCCATGGGATATTCAGGGAATACATATACAGATATGCCCATCAACCATAAAGTCTTTCTCGCTCAGTTTGACGCGATCAAGAAGATTGCAGATGAAGGCCCCTGTATTCTTGTGGGGCGCTGCGCGGACTATGCGCTGGAATCTTACAAAAATGTGGTCAGCGTCTTTATCCACGCAGACATGGCTTCCCGCATCCGCAGGATTGCCAGAATCTATGATCTGACCGATGCAAAGGCAAAAGACATGATCTTAAAGACTGATAAAAAAAGAGCGAGCTATTATAATTATTATACGAACAAAAAGTGGTCGGATGCTGAGAGCTACGAACTGTGTCTGACCAGTTCTGAGCTCGGAATAGAAGGAACCGCAAAGGCCATCATTGATTACGTTAACTTAAAGGAAAATATCAAAAGAGAGGACCGTATTATATAAAATGATTTTAAAACAGCTATAAAAATAATTAGAATAATATCTCCCGGCACATGGATATCTTAATATGTACCAGGAGATATTTAAACGTTTTTTCTTTCTTCAGGCTTCCGTATAATGCGTTCCGGCCATCCGGAGATATCTCCTGTGACGATCGCATGGAACATGCGTTCCCGTACGCCGGGATTTTCCTCGTTAAGCTGACGCAGCAGTTCCTTGGCATACTGCCGTTTAGTGTGGCCGTCCACCGGGCATTTGCTTTTTACTACGGGAAGATCATATTTATTCTTAAAGCCAATCACGTCCATCTCATCTACGAACATGAGCGGGCGAATCACTGTAAGATCCATACGGTCTAAGTATGTTCTCGGAGAAAATGAATGGAAACGGCCCTCAAAGATCAGTGAGAGAAGCATTGTCTCGATGATATCGTCCTTGTGATGCGCGTATGCCACTTTGTTGCATCCCATTTCCCTGACCGCCTGATTGAGCGCACCTTTTCTCATCTTTGCACACAGAGAACAGGGGTTGTTCTCTTTGCGCACATTAAAAAGGATATTATAAATATCAGACCCGACAATGCGGTAGGGAACATCCAGTTCTTTACACAAGGACTGGACAGGAGACAAATCAAAATCTTTGAATCCAAGGTCTACCGTGATCGCGCTTATCTGGAATTTTCTGGGGTAAAAACGCTTCAGGCCATGAAGCGCGTAGAGCAGTGTCAGGCTGTCTTTCCCACCGGAGATTCCCACGGCAATATGATCGCCCTCCTGGATCATATCATATTCATCGACGGCTTTTCGTGTGTAGCTTAATAAACGCTGTAACTGCATTTGTATATTTCCTTTCTTATACAGAAGTTATTTCAGACGGCAGACAGGATTTTAACCAGGCGTGCCATTTTTATATTATACTTATCCATGGCTGTAAATACAAGCAAAAGAAGATAAGGGGCTGACTTTTAGTTATGAAGCAAGTAAAAATCCCACAATTTCATGATCAGGCAGAGAGCGTGCGCAATCAGTTTGTGCAGGCACTCCCTGTTATTGTGTTTTTTCTGTTCATGTTTTACAGTGTGATTTTTCTTTTCGGGATAGAGTACACAATGGTAGTGTCGCTGGGAACGCTTATTTTCCAGGTGAATTACAAGAAGAAAAACACATATGAACAGCTTCTTCTCCTGATACCGCATCATGTGTTTCTCATGGTGCTTGCATATGCTGCCACATGGAATCTGCCGCTTTGCCTTATTTTGAACCTGGCTGTTCCGTTCTGGCTCATTTTTTCCAAGTCATCACAGTTTAATCAGCTTGGATACTTCTCCGGTTTAATGACTTTCGCATTTATGCAGTTTATGCATGTGGACTGGAATGGATTTCTTGTGCAGCTTGAAGCAATGACACTTTGCAGCATCTCCAGTGTCATCGCCATCCTGATATATATTATGCTGGATAAGAAGTCTGCAGGTATCGGAACTGAACGAAAAGTAATGCATTTGATGGGATGCATCATGAAAAAATTCTTAGATAATGAGGATTTCCGAGAGGATCTTACAGAGCTTTTCCAGTATCAGAGAGGCATATACCAGGAGGCTCATCAACAAAGGGGAAAAAAACACGTAGTCACCTCTGAAGGGAAACTGAAATATATGTTCGCTATCCTTACGCAAAGGACAGTGTATATGATTGCTAACCAGAGTCCTTTTATCAAACCTGCCAACGACGAGGAAAAAAACTATGCTCATATACTGGCAGACTATATGATACAGGCGGGGAATACAGATTTCCTGTCCGGTGAAAGGACGGATGAAATACGAAGCTTAGAGGAGAAGGGGCGGCGTCTGCTCCACCGTGCAGAGCAGGAGAAAGAGGATTTTTATAAGTCGATGACGAACTTTTTCCGAATGTTTCTGTTCATCCTATATCAGGCAAAAAGAAAAGATGAGAGCAATATGCTTATGGACGAACACTGGGAGATTCCGCCTGATCAGAGATTAAAAGAGAGGATCTTAGCGCATTTCCGTCCGGACACATTCGAGATGCGGTTCGCCCTGAGAATGAGCGTTGTCCTGATGACCGGCATGACGGTGAATATGCTCTTTGACGAGGGACATTCTTACTGGTTTGTGATGAATGCTTTTCTCCTCCTTCGCCCCATGTATGAGGACAGCAACCACAGGATGCTCACCCGTTTTACAGGCACGGCGGCCGGATGTGTCCTTGTGACGCTCCTTTTACCATTCTGCACAAGCTTTGCTTCTCATCTTATCATCGCGGGTATCATGGTGGTCTGCATGTATACGGCCACTCCGGGAACAACTATTCATGCAGTTTTTGTCACCTGTTTTGCGCTCACGGTAACAACGCTGGCAATGGGAGAGACTTCAGCGGCATTTCTCCGCATGGCATATGTCGTTGCGGCAGTACTTTTCGTGCTGGTTATAAACAGGTTTTTCTTCCCAACCAGCCTGGGGAGCCAGTTCCGATACAATTTCCAGATGATCTTTCATATGCATCATATGTACCTGCGTATTCTGGAAAATGCATTGACAGAGCCATTGGACTACTGGAGACTCTGTGACGCGCAGATTCAGTACCATATGGTTCACGCACAGATCAGGCAGGACCTGCCCAAGATAGAAAAAGAGAAGGAAAAGCAGGAGTATTACTATAATATTTTATCTGTTACATGGCGTATGGCGTCCGAAATACAGCAGATGTTCTTCCATGTAAAATATAAAAAAGGAACTCTGGAGGAGAGGCGGATCATGGAGCAGTATATCTATTATACAGATCACGTACTCAACCAGATTCAGGAAATGCTTCATCTGAAGAAAGAAAAACGGATCAAAAATATAGAAGGAATGAAATATCAGCGTTATATCGAAGGAAGACCAGACTTGTCCGAACTGATGGCGCAGTACGCCCGCAATCTGTCCAGATTATATGTGATTGTGCTCAGGAGATATCGGCAGCCTTAAGCTCATACTTCCCTTAATTTGACAGCATCCGCGGCTTTTCGGCGCCGGTTCTCATCGATGGCGGCATAGTGCTTTTTCGTTGTGTTTACATCCTTGTGTCCGAGAACGTCCGCTACAAGATAGATATCGCCTGTTTCCTTATAAAGCGCCGTTCCATAGGTACTGCGGAGCTTGTGAGGAGTGATCTTTTTATTTGGTGTAACCTGGCGGGCATATTTTTTTACCATGTTCTCAACCGCCTGAACGCCCATGCGCTTTCTCTGCGTGGAGAGAAAGAGTGCGTTTTCATGGCCCGGAAGCGGGAGAGTAGTCTTTCTCGTCGTATAGAGATATGTTTTCAGCGCGTTTTCTACCTCTTCACCAAAATAGACGACCATCTCGTTTCCGCCTTTTCGTGTCACCTTTACGCCGTTGTTCTTAAAATCAACATCCTGTATGTCCAGCCCGACACATTCGGAGACACGGATTCCCGTGCCAAGAAGGAGCGTCAGGATTGCAAGATCACGGTTTTTTGTCTTTTCAAAATACGCTTTTCGCTGTCCGGTAAGATCATCGCCGCCATGATCTACATAATCCAGCAATTTGGCAACCTCGTCAGTATCCAGACGTATGATGGCTTTTTCATGGAGCTTCGGCATATCTACAAGAAGCGTCGGATTATTTGTGATTGCCTGTCTTTTATAGAAATATCCGTAAAAACTTCTGAGGGCTGACATTTTACGCGCAAGACCTTTTTCCGTGTTGGTGACCTGTTTGTTTTCCTTATTTTCATAGACTTTCAGGTATTCCTGATATTCCTCGATATCGACAGGCTGAAGCCGCTCCAGATCGGCAAGTGTGAACTGATCTACTGTGTAATTCTTATAAAATGGATTATTTTCCATTAAAAAATGAAAAAAAACACGGATATCATATGCGTAAGAAATTCTTGTCCTTGCGGATGTAGTCGGCTCAACAGCACGAAAATAATCTTTTGCAAAAGGCGGAAGCGTTTTTAATATCTGCCGCAGCCGTAATGTGTTGTCAATATATTTTTGTTCATGATAGGTCCTTGTGTCTGAATTGTTTTCACTGATTGATTTCCCCATAACATTTATCCCCTTATAATTTATTACACAAAATACTCTGTCGGAGCTGCTGTATTAACTATTTACTGTCAGACTCACAGTTATTATACCATATATGTCTTTTTATGTCTATATCTTTTGGAAAAATCAGTATTTGTCGTATAGATTGGTTTGTATATAAGATCAGCCGGAAAGTTATCTTCTTCTGGATCATGATGCTTTCCGGCTGTCCTGGAGTGTAATATATCAATACATAGGGATGTATATTGATACCGGAATTACTTAAATTCTGGAGATTCATATGCGATCACCAGGTGCATGCCCGCCTGGATCTGATCTGATGAAAGGTTGTTCATATCCTTTAGTACCCGGACATATTCAGATGTGGAATCATATTCGGAAGTCATCGTATCCTCGGCAATATCCCACAGTGTGTCTCCTGGCTGTATCTCAACACTCTTATAATAAGTATAAACCGTATTCCCCGCGTTCTCATGGGCGGAAACAAGAAATGCTCCGCAAGTCATAGAGCTGACTAACGCAATAATAACTGCTGCGCACAAATTACGAACCCTGTTTCTTAATCCGGGTTTTGATACTTTTTTTCTCATGATCGTTCTCCCCTTTTATCCTGTGTATCCCGCGGAATTTAAAGCTGATTCCGCATAATACGTCTGCCGTCGATATTCTCAAAAGTTTCTCCAATTATGAAAAATGATCAAACCAAAAATTGTATACAAGTATACTTTATATCGAACATTTATTCCTGTCGAACATCCGTTCTTTATTTGTATTATATTATACGAACAGACGTTTGTCAACAGGTAAATCGAACATATTTTCGCAACAAGTGTTTGCTTTTTTCTGTGTGCTGTGCTAATATATCTTTAACAAAGTTGTTTCGGAGGAAATTATGGCACAGGGTAAGATAAGTAAAAAACAGCAGGAAATATTAGAGTATATCAAATCACAGATATTACAGAGAGGCTTTCCGCCTGCGGTTCGTGAGATCTGTGAGGCGGTTGGATTAAAATCGACCTCTTCTGTCCACTCTCACCTTGAGACGCTGGAGAAAAACGGTTATATCCGACGCGATCCCACGAAACCGAGAGCGATAGAGATACTGGACGATGATTTTAATCTTGTTCGAAGAGAGATGGTAAATGTGCCGATCATTGGAAGAGTCGCCGCAGGGCAGCCGATTCTCGCGGAGGAAAATATTGAAGACTACTTCCCGTTCCCCGCAGAGCGTATGCCGAACAGGCAGACGTTTCTCCTTAAGGTAAAGGGAGAAAGTATGATCAATGCCGGAATTCTAGACGGGGATTACGTTCTTGTAGAGGAAGCCAAAACAGCTTCTAACGGCAGTATGGTCGTTGCGCTTATTGACGACGGCGCCACAGTCAAGAGGTTCTATAAAGAAGAAGGCGTTTTCCGCCTCCAGCCGGAAAATGACTTCATGGACCCTATTATCGTGAAAGAAGTTTCAATTCTCGGTAAAGTGATCGGTGTAATGAGATTTTTCAAATGACAGATTAGAAGAAACGAGAAGATCATGTACTGTATGGGACATTACTTCCCATGATACATGATCTTCTTTATAATATTTGCCCATCTTTCAACTGACAGTTGTATTTTCAGAGAACCACTCTTTCATCGTATCGAGAACCTTGATAAGTTCCTTTTCTTCTATCACATACGGCACCATCGCATACATATAATTCAAAAACGGACGGCTGAACACTCCTCTCTCATATGCGAACTGCTGATAGCCTTTGATGGAAGCAGAGTCATATACCTCGATGCACATACAGCCGCCCATGATGCGGATTTCTTTGATCCGGGGATCGGAAAAACCTTTCATTTCACGGCGGGTAATCTCCTCGATCCTGCGGATCTTCGACATATAATCTTCCTGTTCAAACAGTTCAATGGATTTCAATGCGACACTGCAGGCCAGGGCATTCCCCATGAATGTGGGCCCGTGCATCAGAGCGTGTTCAGGATCATCATCATAAAAGCCGTAATATACTTTATGATTAGCTACTGTAGCGGCATGACCGATATACCCTCCGGTCAATGCTTTGCCGAGGACTAAAATATCGGGCAGGACCAGATCCGCTGCAAACCGGTTCCCTGTGCGTCCAAATCCGGTTGCTACTTCATCGAAAATAAGGAGGACGCCGTACTGATCACAAAGCTCTCTTGCACGCTCTAAAAAGGAAATATCATACATCCGCATACCGCCGGCTCCCTGAAGCAGTGGTTCCACGATAAAGCAGTTCAAACGGTCATGATACTCGGCGAATGCTTCTTCCAGCGCGTCTGTTTTTGTGGGAATGTGGACAACATACTTGCTTTTGCCATATGCATTTAAGACAAAATGATAGTCCTCGTCATCTCCCACTTCCATCGTTTTAAAGGTATCGCCATGATAAGCATGTTCCAGCGCCAGTACCATGGTACGCTGAGTTTCTCCCTTGTTCATATAATATTGCAGAGCCATTTTCAGAGCAACTTCAACGGCAACACTGCCAGAATCTGAAAAGAAACAGTAATCCAGATCGCCCGGAAGCCAGCTTTGCAGCTTGCCGGACAGCTTCTGCGCCGGTTCATGAGTGAGTCCGCCCAGCATCACATGCGCAAATTTTCCCATCTGTGTTTCGATCGCTTTATTGAGCGCCGGGTGACTGTAACCGTGAATGACGCTCCACCATGAGGATACGGAATCGATCAGTTTCTGATCTTCAGTACAAAGATAAACGCCCTCTGCATTTATGATCTTATAAGGAGTTTTCATTGTTTTCATCTGTTCGTAAGGATACCAGATCATTTTTATTCCCTTCCTTTCACTCATACAGTGCTTCTAATATTTCGAACGGAATCTCCAGGTCTGTGTCGCCGTCCCTGACACAGGCTATGACTTTTAAGCCTGTCATCGTTTCGCACATAAAAAGGTTATCTTCATGCAGTCTGTTTCCGGGCTCATAATGGTTGAAGATGATGCCTTTTACCGGAATATTGTGAGCTTTCATATACTCCGCTGTCAGCACGACGGAATTGATCGTTCCCAGTCCGGCGTCCGCGATGAGCAGGCAGTTTAAATCCCGTGCCCTGATAAAATCCTCTAACTGGATTTTCTGATCGTCAAAACGCAGCGGACAAAGGATGCCGCCAGAGCCCTCTGCCGTGACATAGTCGTATCTGCGGCATACATCATCGAATGTCTGAAGAACTTTTTCCATATCAATCGGATTTCCTTCAATCTGAGATGCCAGATGAGGGGAAACTGCTGTCTCGTATACATACGGGCACATCTCTCCAAGAGGCTCCCCAATGCCGGAAACTGTTTTTACATGCAGAGCGTCCCCCGGGATCAGGCTGCCATCCGGTCTGCGGTCATTTCCGCTCATCGCCGCTTTATAATAAGCGGCGTTTTTCTTGTTATCCTGAAATTTTTTTAAGATCAGACCAGCCACATAAGTCTTTCCGATATCTGTTCCGGTCCCTGTGATAAATAAATTCTTACTCATTGCAAAGTCTAACCTCGTATCCTAACTCTTTTAACATTTCCATATCGGTTTTCGTAGTAATCCCGGCGGTTGTCAGCATATCGCCTGAGATAGCGGCGTTCGCGCCGGAAGTAAAACAGCTCTTCCCCTTGTCCGCAAGCAGTCCCCTGCCGCCGGCAAGCCGTATAGAAGCTTTGGGCAGAATAAAACGATAAACCGCAACGATCCGTCTCATATCTTCTTCGGTCAGTTTCGGATTATTTTCAAAAGGCGTGCCGGGGATCGGATTTAACATATTTACGGGAACACTTTTGATCCCCAGTTCCCTCAGCGTCAGTGCCATATCGATCCGGTCCTCAATGCTTTCGCCAAGTCCCATGATCCCGCCGCTGCACACGGAAAGCCCTGCCGCCTGTGCTGCGCGGATAGCTTCTATCTTATCGTCAAAAGTATGGGTGGTGCAGACATTTGGGAAATTACGTCGTGAGGTTTCCAGATTATTATGTACGCGCGTCGCTCCCGCATCTTTTAATTTCCGGAACTGTTCTTCATTTAGCAGACCGAAAGAGACACAGACAGAAATTCCGACTTCATCCTTGATCTTCCGCACGGTTCCGCACATTTGATCAACTTCTGAATCTGAGAGACGTTTCCCCGATGTTACAATAGAATAACGGAGGACTCCCTGGTCATGATTTACCTTTGCCTGTCCTGTGATCTCCTCATCCGAAAGCAGAGGATACTCTGCCGTATCAGTGTGATTGTGGGCAGACTGTGCGCAGAATTTACAGTTTTCAGAGCAGCGTCCGCTTTTCCCGTTAATGATGGTGCAGATGTCAAACTGGTCCGCGCAAAACTTCCTGCGGATCCGATCCGCACTCTCACACAGCCCGCTAAGAGGCTGCTCATACAGACACATTGCTTCTTCTTTGGTGATCTGGTCACCATTTAATACTTTATCCGTTAATCTTTCTAACTCTGTCATAGTTTGTCACATCCTGTTCTGTTTTATATATAGGGATCAGTCTTTTGTGAAACGGACACTGATCTCGCCTGATGAATAGCAGTCTTCTGTTCCATCAGCATATTTCACCAACAAGCGGCATTGATCGTCAATTCCCAGTACAAGGGCATCCGTCGATCTATCAGTGGACAATAAGGCGACTTGTTTTCCAACTACAAAACTGCGTTTTTGATACTGCCCCACATATTTCTCCTGATCCGCTCTATGATAATAGAAATAAAATCGGTTCAAAAATTCAGAGACTATACGGTTTTTAGCGTCGTCCTGCTGTGTTTGCAAAACAGATCCTGCTATATCCTCCAGGTCCTTTGGGAAACCGTTTTCCGGCTGATAAAGGTTGATTCCGATTCCTAATACAGCGTATTCAAGCAGTCCGCTTTCGAGGTTGAAAGAACCTTCTGTTAAAATACCGCAGACTTTTTTTCCTCGGACATAAATATCATTTACCCATTTGATTTCTGCCTTTTGATCTGACACAGCCTCGATCGCCTCACATATGGCTACAGCCGCCATGGTAGTTATCCTGACTGCCTGTTCGCCGGTATAATTCTTTGGACGGAGCAGAAGACTCATATAAATCCCTGTATCGCGGGGCGAAAAGAAGCTGCGGCCCAATCTTCCCCTGCCGCAAGTCTGCTCATTTGCCAGGATCATACATCCCTCCGGCACTCCGCTGTTCGCTTTGTCGCGGACAAGCGCATTAGTTGATGAGGCGGTTTGCAGAACTGAAATATCTGATCCTTTGATATCAGAACAGAGATATTTCCTGATCCCCTGCACAGATAAAATATCGGTTTTTTCCGAAAGGCAATACCCCTTGTTTGTCACAGCGTCGATCGCATAGCCGTCGCTCTGAAGAGCTTTTACTGCTTTCCAGACAGCAGCCCTGGATACGGACAGCCTTTGCGCGATATCTTCTCCTGAGAAATAAATGCCGCGATTTTTCTCAAAAAGTTCAAGAATCTTTTCCTTTGTCGCCACTTTATCACCTCGCCAATTCAATATAGCATATAAGAATTCAATTGTAAATCCATAATATGTAAACGGTTTACAATCATATAACAAAAAGCGCCTGCATGAGACTTTTTTCTTCTCATGCAGACGCTCGACCTTATAATCTATAATTCTTCTATGGCAATATTCTTTCCGTCCTGCCAGATCCTCTCCAGATCATAGAACAGACGGTTTTCCTTGTCAAATACATGGACAATGATATCGCCAAAATCAAGAAGAACCCAGCTTCCCGACGCCTGTCCTTCTCTCTGCCTGAGAGCGTATCCGGCCTTATGAAGTTCTTCTTCCACGTTGTCCACAAGAGCATTGACCTGACTGTCACTGCTGCCGTTGGCAATAATAAAATAATCAGCAAGGACAGAGATACCTGTGATATCGATGATCTTGATATCCTCACCCTTTTTATCGTTCAATGCATTATAAGCAATACGTGCCATTTCTTTAGACTGGTTCATGCTGTTCCTCCTCTTTTATTTTTCATAATATTTATATGTGCTGACCGTCATAGGATCTGCCGGTTTGCCGCCATCCGTAAGATACTGTACTGTCCGCTGAGCGGAAAGATATACAGCACGGTCAATATCCTGAAATACAACGCCGCGGATCTCCCCAAGGCCGGGAATCTCTTTGCGGTTCGGCTCGATATAATCCGCGATATAAATAATTTTTTCAAGCATGGTCATGCCCGGACGGCCAGTTGTGTGGTAACGGACTGCGTCCAGTACTGCCTGATCCTTGATACCGTACTCATATTCCGCAAGATAAGCGCCCAGCTTTGCATGAATGAGCGCGGGCATATCCAGTTCAGATTCTGTAAGACTGATGCCATGCTTTTCACATAATTTGATCTGCTCCTTCATCGGACAATATTTGCCGCAGTCATGAAGAAGTCCCGCGGTAAGAGCCTTCTGAACGTCTGTACCATAACACATGGCAAGGGACGACGCGGTATACATCACGCCGATCGTATGCTCATATCGTTCTTTTTTTAATTTTTTGTGAAGTGTTTTCCTGATTTCTGTCAACCGCTCTGTCATAAACATTACCCTCTCTTCTTATAGAGCTGGTGGCTTTTTATATAATCAGCCACCGCATCCGGCACCATGTAACGCACGCTCAGATCAAGGGAAGCACGTCTCCGAATGGTAGTGGATGAGATTTCCACAAGAGGCGCCCTTAAAAGCTCGATACGCGCTCCATAACGCTCCCTCAGATAATCGATTTGAAGCTGCATGCTCTGAGCGTCCTTATCATCACGCATGGCGGCAAGGATTGTACAGGCGGGGAAGATCTCCCGGAAATTTCTCCACTCCTCGATTGCAAAAAGGGAGTCTGCGCCGAGAATAAAATAAAGCTCCTTTTCCGGATAACGCCTGTGTAACTCTTTGAGTGTACTGTATGTGTATGAGTGATCCTCTGTGTGTGCTTCGTAAAGATTGACGCAAAAATGCGGGTTATCCCGGACCGCAAGTTTTACCATCTCGATTCGGTGGTGCATCGCTTCCTCCGAGTGCTCCGCCACTTTGTGGGGCGGATTTCTGTTTGGCATGAACCAGATCTCATCCATATGGAAATCTTCATAAGCAAATTCACCTAACAGCAGATGCCCGATATGGATAGGATCGAATGTTCCTCCCATAATACCGATCTTCATAGAGTCCTTCCCTCCGATCTTTTTCTCCGCCTTTATACGTTTCCAAGTCTCTATAATGGAAGATTAATCTTCTTTTTATCGTCCTTGCCTTCTCTGTAGAGAACGATCTTCTTGCCGATCACCTGAACGACCTGTGAACGGGTGCGCTCTGCGATGAGTTCAGCCAATTCCCTCGGGTCGTCAGCGCAGTTCTTGAGCACGCTTACTTTAATGAGCTCCCGCGCTGCGAGCGCTTCGGATATGGCTTCTGTAAGTCCCGGCGTCATACTGGATTTCCCGACCTGGAAGATGGGTTCCATAGTCATGGCAAGACTTTTTAAATATGCTCTCTGTTTTGTCGTCATTTTATGCTCCTTATTTATAGTAATCAAATTGCAGACCGTACATCCTTACGGTATCGCCTTCCTGGATTCCTTTGGTTTCCAGCTCATTGAGAATGCCTGTCTCCTTTAAGAACTTCTGGAAGAAGGCAAAGCCTTTCTCGGAATCCAGATTCGTATAACCGAGCATCTTCTCGATCTTCGGCCCTTCTACAACATACATCCCGTCTTCCACTTCCACTGTATAAGGAAGCTCTTCATAGATCAGCTCATCCTCCGGGAAATACTCCTGCTCAAATACAACAGGTGTGCGGTCCAGTTTATCGAGTTCTGCGCTTACATAATAGAGAAGTTCAGACACACCTTTTCCTGTTGCGCCGGAAATAGGGAATACCTTGATTCCCTGCGGCTCAAATTCTTTTTTCAGGCGCTCTGTCGGATCATCTTCCGGCGCATAGATCAGGTCTGTCTTATTGGCCGCGATGACCTGCGGACGCTCTGCGATCTCGGGATTGTAAGCTTTCAGCTCCTCGTTGATCTTGTAAATGTCATCCACAGGATCTCTTCCCTCAGATCCTGCGGCATCCACCACGTGGATCATGAGCTTTGTACGCTCGATATGGCGTAAAAACTCATGCCCTAATCCCACGCCCTCGGAAGCGCCTTCGATGAGACCTGGGATGTCTGCCATAACAAATCCGTTGGCGCCGTCCAGGTCAACCACTCCCAGATTCGGGTTCAGCGTAGTGAAATGATAATTGGCGATCTTCGGGTCCGCGTTCGTGACACGGGAAAGCAGCGTGGATTTTCCTACATTAGGGAATCCGATCAAGCCTACATCCGCAATCACTTTCAGCTCAAGCTGGACCTCCAGCTCTTTCGCCGGCTGTCCCGGCTGCGCATACTTTGGCACCTGCATGGTCGCTGTGGCAAAATGCTGGTTGCCCAGACCGCCCTTGCCGCCTTTTAATACAACCTGCCGGCGGTTATCACCTGACATGTCGGCAATGACCTTGCCTGTAACTGCCTCTTTGATAACAGTCCCTTCCGGAACAGAGAGGATCAGATCTTTCCCGTCTTTTCCGTGGCATCTTCTCTTTCCGCCCGGTTCTCCGTCTCCGGCGGCATATTTTCTTTTATGGCGGTAATCCGAAAGGGTATTAAGGCCTTCATCTACCACAAAGATAAGGTCTCCTCCCCGTCCACCGTCGCCGCCGTCGGGGCCGCCGTTAGGGACATACAGTTCTCTGCGAAAACTGCAGTGCCCGTCGCCGCCCTTGCCTGAGCGGATATAGATTTTCGCTCTGTCTGCAAACATATTTTAATCTCCTGCCTAAAGACTTCGCGCGGTTTGTCCGCGCGTTAGTCGTTTCCTTTTTATAAAAGCCCCAGACTACTGTCTGGGGCTTTTTCTTCTGGTTACTGTTATGCAAGTGGAATATTTCCAGTTCGGTTATTCAGCTACCGGATAGATAGAGACCTGTTTCTTGTCTCTTCCCTTTCTTTCATATCTCACTACACCATCAACAAGCGCGAACAAAGTATCGTCTCCGCCGCGTCCTACATTCAGGCCCGGATGGATCTTTGTTCCGCGCTGTCTGTAAAGGATGTTTCCGGCTTTTACGAACTGTCCGTCCGCTCTCTTAGCGCCCAGTCTCTTAGACTCGGAATCACGTCCGTTCTTTGTAGAACCAACTCCCTTTTTATGAGCAAAAAACTGAAGATTCATTTTCATCATGGTACTCACACCTCCTTGAAAATCATGTCAATGTATGGTTCGTAATCATTGTCCTCTTCTATCTCTTCCAGACCCAGGATCATGGAATCAAGAAGAAGCGCAGCATCGTGTGACGGGATCTGCGCGAAACGGAAAGTGATACTTCCGCTCTCTTCATCACTGACACAGCTTGTCTTGTCATCTGTAAAATGATCGATAGAATTGATCGCATTGATAACAAGCGCCGAAGCTGCCGCGCATACAATATCCTTTCCGGGATCGTCGTATCCGGCGTGTCCTGTGACGTCAAATCCTGTGTATTCATGCCGGCTGGTCTTATAAACTGTCACCCTGATCATACGGACTTTAGATTAAGCGTTGATCTTCTCAATCTTAACAGCTGTGTACTGCTGTCTGTGTCCGTTTTTCTTATGGTATCCAGTTTTTCTCTTATACTTGTAAACGATGACTTTCTTGCCTTTGCCGTCGCCGATCACGGAAGCTGTGACTGTTGCACCTTCAACAGTCGGTGTCCCGACAACGAGCTTGTCATTGTTTACAGCGAGCACCTGGTCAAATGTATAAGTCTCTCCAGCTTCAACACCAAGTTTTTCTACTTTAATGATATCGCCTTCAGCTACTTTGTACTGTTTACCACCTGTTGCTATAATCGCGTACATATGTGCGGCATACTGTTGTAGTATAGCATATGGTTTTTCCTAAAGTCAATAGGAATCCGGCTTTTTCTGCTATTTTTTCAACCTGTCATAGCAATATTCAATAATACTCTTCCTTGTGACAATTCCAATGAATTTCTTCTGATCATCGACTACGGGAACAAAATTCTGATTCATGGCTTTTCTTAAAAGATCTTCCATATCTGAATCAGCAGATACCGGTTCATAATCTGCTTTCCTTGGAAAGTCCTGTATGAAGATATTTTCCGCTTCCTTTAAGTTTAGATTCGTATAGTGCTTGATCCCCCAAAGAAGGTCTCCCTCAGTGATCGTTCCCACATATTCACCTTCTTTGTTCAGCATGGGAATAGACGCGTATTTATGATACTCCATCGTCTCAAGTACCTGACGGAGGGTGCCATGGTCATATACATACGCTGTCTCGCTCTTCGGTTTTAAAAAGAACAAAATGTTCATTTTATCTGATGTCCACCTTTCTTATCGAAAAAGGTATTTTTTTTAAGTGTCTCAAACCGTGTCCTGCGCTGTCTGTCAGATCTGTGTAAGGACAAAGATCTCATACAGCGCACGGATCGCGTTTTTAAAGTCATCGTGCTTTACTCCGACGATAATGTTAAGCTCACTTGAGCCCTGATCGATCATCTTCACATTGATGTGCGCATGTGCCAGCGCGGAGAATATCCGTCCTGCCGTACCTCGTGTGGATTTCATTCCGCGTCCTACGACCGCTACAAGAGCAAGCTCAGATTCTAATTCTATATGATCCGGCTGTACCGCTCTGTGTATGTCCGCGATGATCTTCTGCTCTTTCTCTTCGAAAGCGCTTTTGTTTACGAATATCGTCATAGTATCGATTCCTGACGGCATGTGCTCAATGGAAACACCGTTGTCCTCAAATACCTGAAGCACCTTGCGGCAGAATCCGATCTCGGAGTTCATCATCGCTTTCTCAATGGTAATCGCAGCAAATCCGTCTGTCCCGGCGATACCTGTGATCGTGTATTTCGGCTGGCGGCATGTGCTCTCCACGATAAGAGTTCCTTTATCTTCGGGAGCGTTCGTGTTGCGGATATTGATAGGAATACCGGCCTTTCTTACCGGGAAAATCGCGTCTTCATGGAGAACGCTGGCGCCCATGTAAGAGAGCTCTCTAAGCTCCTTGTATGTGATTGTTTCAATGGATTTCGGATTCTTTACGATACGGGGATCCGCAATAAGGAAACCTGATACGTCTGTCCAGTTTTCATACAGATCTGCGTGTACGGCAAGGGCCACGAGAGATCCGGTGATGTCAGACCCGCCTCTGGAGAAAGTCACTACCGTACCGTCTGACTTCGCACCGTAGAATCCCGGAATGACTGCTGTATGCATACTTTCCAGTTTCTCCCGGAGAAGCCGGTCCGTCTCTTTATCGTCAAAAGCGCCGTTATCATCAAACCGAACGACCTCCGCCGCGTCAACAAACTCAAATCCAAGATAAGCAGCCATGATTTTGCCGTTTAAGAACTCGCCGCGGGATGCAGCATAATCAGAGCCGGCCTTTATGCGGAAATTTTCTTCGATCATCTCAAAGTCATTGTCCAGTGAGAAATTCAGGTCCAGGCCATCAATAATCTCCTGATATCTCGCCCTGATATCGGCGAGCTGCTCTGCAAAGCTTTCTCCTTTCTCAGCGGTTTCATAACAGGCATACAGCATATCTGTTACTTTGACGTCGCTTGAAAAGCGTTTGCCGGGAGCTGAAGGCACCACATAGCGTCTGTTCTCATCCTCATGGATGATATCTCCCACTTTCTCGAACTGTTCCGCGCTTGCAAGGGAGCTTCCGCCGAACTTTACTACTTTCTTCATTCTCTTTCTTCCTCCAAATGTAGAAATATCATACGAACAAGATCCTCCCCTATAAACATGCAAGACCGGAAAAGAGGACCGGCGCCGGTCAGACGTACTCATGGTATCATATTATAACGCTTCTTTACCAGCTTGTAAATGAAAATTTTCCTCTTCATACAGCGGTTTTCGGACTTTTTTCCTCGTGACCTCCACCAGGCCCAGAGGCGTGATATCTACAAGTGACGCCTGGATTGGGTCCTTTGCAAGACAAAATCGGAATTCCCGCAGGAGCTGCTGTGTATTCTCATCGGATTCCATATTGATAAAATCAACGATAATGATCCCCGACAGATTCCTCAGCCTTATCTGCCTTGCCGCTTCTTTCGCCGCTTCTAAATTTACCTTCAAGGCTCCTGCTTCGCTGTCCGCCCTGCTCCTTGCTTTGGCGGCGGCTTTCCCAGAATTTACGTCTATGACAGTCAGGGCTTCTGTGGGCTGGATGATAAGATATCCGCCGGTCTTAAGCCACGCCCGTTCCCGCATAGCCTTCTCAAGCGCGGTCTGCGTGCTGTATAATTTGCCAAGAGGAAAATCCGGGTCGTCATAAAGCTTCAGAAGCTCCAGCTTATCCGGAAATTCAGAACGAAAATACGATTGTATTCTTGTATACAATTCCTTATCACCAACGACGATCTCTTCCATTCCATCCATATAGACATTTTTTAAATCTGAAATATAAGAAGGCGGAGCTGATTTCAGACAGGAAAAACAAGTCCGCGTAGCGGCCGCGTAAAACAAAGACTCATATTCTTCTTTAAGAGTATCAATCTCTGCGGTCACTTCTTCAAAAGGAACATCCTTTGCATTTGTCCGTACAATGATGCCGAAGCGGTCATTCTGATAACCGCTCAATTTTCCCTTATATCCGTCTCTCTGTGTTTTCGGTATTTTGGAAGATACCCCGATCCGTGTATTTCCGTGAGTAAGCACTGCATATCTCCCTGTAAAACTGATATTTCCCGTCACTGTGGGCGCTTTGTTTTTTGCCGCTTCCCGACTGATCTGAACAACGAGCTCATCACCGATGCATAGATCCCTATTACCGGACTTGCGAGTAAAGAAAGAGTCTTTTGCATCTTTCATGTCATAGTAACAGTTAACGCCCTTTTCGATCTCAATAAAGGCCGCGCCTATATTAGGAACAATATTTTTTACCTTTCCCACATAGATGTCTCCCAGTCTGTGAGCGCCCGAAGCATCCCCGTCGGAGGAAGCGCTGTGTATCTCAACGATATCTCCGTCCTCCAGAAAATACGTCCTTATACGGTTGTCTCTTTTTTCGATCAGGATCTTGCGCTCCACTGTTTCCCTCCTTAAAAAAGAATCTTTCTATAATCCCCTGTTAGTTATACACGAATATCGGTTCCCAGATCCTCAAGTGATACGAGTTTTTCCGCCTCATCCTCAGCTGTGTCTGCATACATCTCAAGTCTGTGATATGCAAATGTAATATGACTGTTTCTGTCTTCCGGTGCGTTGTCGCTGCCCGCCGCAAGACCGATCTGTGTAAGGTAAGTATCCATGACAAGATCAGGCTTTAAATTCTCTCTGCTTCCTGCCGCCAGTTTAAGGAAGACACTTTCATTCATGAATGCCCAGTCATAGATCATGGGACGGATATCCACTTCTTTCTCACTGCGTTTCGTCTGCTTGATAACGCGTATCTCCGGCTGTGAAATAAAACTCTCAAAGCTTTCCTTCCAGTTCCCGGGAAGAAGTCCGTTCTTCAGGGATACAAGATAGTCCGCCGCGGCAAGAATCGTCATACCACTCTGCTTTTTCCCGTCCGGGATCTGCCTGAGACTTATGACCTCGATCCCTTCCACGCACTCTGCGTTCATCCGCCTTACCGCCTCTGCGCTGTCCACGGGAGCCGTCAGTTCGATATCCATATATTCTCCGTCACTTGTAAGCCCGATCCCCAGAGGGCTGGCAAAGGACATGATCATATGAGGACTGTATCCCCCTGTAAATGCGATCGGGATATCCGCGCGGCGCATGAGCTTCTGAAAGAAACGCATCACGTCCAGATGTCCGATAAAGCGCATAGCGCCATATTTCTTAAATTTAATTCTTGCCTTCATAACAGACACCTCCTCCAAATGCCGCCGCGCCGCAGCCGGAACACTGCATCCGACAGTTTGGCGTAACTTCTGCGTTCATGGCACGCTCCCATTCTTTTCGGAGGAAGCGTCTGCTCACGCCGATGTCAATAAAATCCCAGGGAAAGAGCTCATCTGCATCTCTCTGGCGCAGATTATAAAAGCTAATTTCAATTCCTGTATTCTTAAATGCCTGCATCCACAGATCATTGCGGAAGCTCTCTGTCCATGAATCAAAGAGACAGCCAAGTCGGTATGCTTCCTCGATGACTGCGCCTACTTTACGGTCGCCTCTTGCCATGACGCCCTCAAGAACCGTAGTCTGGGCATCGTGCCAGTTGTATTTTAAGCTCTTGCGGTTTAACTGTGCGTTGAATTCCTCTTTCACGACAGAAGCCCGTCTCATATATTCCTCCGCCGGGAACATCGTCGCCCACTGGAAGGGTGTAAACGGCTTAGGCACGAAGAAAGAAGAGCTTGCCGTGATCTGGCACTTTCCATTTCTCTGCTCTTTTGGAATCTCGTAGTATCTGCGTGCCACCCGGTCTGACAGCCACGCGATCTCTCGCATATCTTCTTCCGCCTCTGTAGGAAGGCCGAGCATGAAGTACAGCTTCACCTTATTCCAGCCTCCTTCAAAAGCCTGTCCGGCGCCGCTCAGGATATCTTCCTCAGTCAGTCCCTTGTTGATGACATTACGCATCCTCTGGGAGCCCGCTTCCGGGGCGAAGGTCAGACTGCTCTTGCGGATGTCCTGCACCTTGCTCATCACATCAAGAGAAAACGCGTCGATGCGGAGCGACGGCAGGGAAATATTGATCCCCTTATCCTTAAACTCATCAATGAGAAAAATGACCAGTTCTTTAAGTTCAGAATAGTCGCTGGAGCTCAAAGAGCTCAGAGAAATCTCCTCGTGTCCGGTGTTTTTCAACATGGTACGGGCATATTCTTTTAACTTATCCACATTACGCTCTCTTGTCGGACGGTAGATCATCCCTGCCTGACAGAAACGGCAGCCCCTGATACATCCTCTCTGAATCTCAAGGACAACGCGATCCTGAGTCGCCTTGATAAAAGGAACGACCGGTTTCATCGGGTATGGGCAGTCCGTCACATCCATGACGACCTGTTTTTTCACTGTTGCCGGCGCATGTGCATTGTTCGGCGCAAACGCCTTCAACGTACCGTCTTCGTTATATTCCACATCATAAAACCCGGGCACATACAGACCTTTGACCCGCGCCGCCCTCTCAAGGAATTCTCTTCTGCTTTTCCCGGACCCTTTCCAGTCTTTGTAGGCGTCAAGAAGCTCGTCGTAGACTGTCTCGCCCTCTCCCATGTAAAAGATGTCAAAAAACTCAGCCAACGGCTCCGGATTGTAGGTGCACGGGCCGCCGCCGATAACAATGGGATCCGCCTCCGTACGGTCCTTTGCGTGAAGCGGAATATGGCTCAGTTCCAATACCTGAAGAATATTCGTGTAGCACATCTCAAACTGGATGGTGATACCGAGGAAGTCAAACTCACGGACCGGCTCCTGTGATTCCAGTGCAAAGAGCGGGATATTCTTCTCTCTCATCACCTTGTCAAGATCCAGCCAGGGAGAGTACACTCGCTCGCACCACACGTCCTCTCTGCGGTTAAACATGTCATAAAGAATCTGGATACCGAGATGGGACATCCCAATCTCGTATACATCCGGAAAGCACATGACAAAGCGGATGTCCACCTGATCCTTGTTCTTCATCACGGAGTTTACCTCGCCGCCGATGTAGCGCGCAGGTTTTTCGATTTTTAGTAATATTTCATCACTTAAAGCCAGTTTCCTCATATAGAACCTCTCTTGTTTACTACGATGTCAGTACTTTACAATACTTTTCCTTTATCGTTAATCATCATGAATCAAACCCTTTAGATGATATAATCCGAATTATTATATACCTTGTGCGGAAGAACTTCAAGCAAATATTTCTCCTTAATCCTTACGTATATCTTCCACTTCTTTCCTTCTTAAATTGTCATATGCATTCTCTCAGATTTTAACTTTTTGCCTTTTTCTAAGAAGTCTGCTATACATAAAAAAGACACCAAAAACCACTAAAGTTTCTGCTGTCTTTCTTTCAGTCGGGCAATCTCCTGATATTTTTCCAGATAGTTCACAATATCTCTGACCTCGATTAATGTTTTCTTGTATTCGCCAATTTCAAAAATGTTATTAAACTGTTTTTCGGCCTGCTGATAAACTTTTTTCGGCACTTCTTCCAATTCCAAATATTCGCAAATTTCCTTGTAATAGTCCTCGTCTGTGACAGGTTGCTTCCGCTGATTATATGGATATTGCCTTAAATGCTTAATAGCCGCTTTAGTCCAATCCTGGTTGGCACATTTAACGTTTTTTACTGTTTTATCAAAAAAATATTTCCCAATCTCTTCCAAATCCTCATATTGAAACAGCTCTTTATCATCATCTTTACGCAGCTTTACAATATATCTCTCTATCTCAATAATTCCTGCATATATATAAGGTGTAAGTGTGTGTAAAAATGCAAAATAATTCTTAAACCAGTTCCCGTTATCTCCTGTTTTTGAAAAAATAATTAATTGAATCAATAAATCTGATAAATCAGCGTATAATTTATAGATTTTGAATTTGATAGTATTATTAATAATATTAAAAAGAATATATAAATTGTAAGAGCGTTCAAATTCAGTGTCCACAGTAAAATCTGCAACCATTTCATTATAAAATTCTAACAGATCATTTCTTTTATAATGGTTAATATAATATTCTTCTATTGCAGTAAACACTGCACATTTTCCTGCTGAATTAATAGGAAATTTCCTCATATGTTCTTTAAGCAAAGAGACTTGATCCTCATCTGAAATAATATGTGCAAAATATTTTCCAATAGCCAACCAATTCTGATTTACAGCAGGAGATTCCGTAACTTTCAAAAATCCCTCAAATGCATCATATGCCTTCACCAAAGACAATAACTCTAAAATTCGAATAACTTTATTATACTCTTTTGCATCTTTATACTGGGGCATGACCTTTAACTCTTGAGTTAACTTGTCAAACAACAGCTTTGCTGCCTCTGACTGATTTCCCTTTATACAAGAAAACGCGTCCTCTATGTCGTCTAAAATAATATCCAGTGCATTTTCCATTTCCATCACAAATCACTTCCTTAATTTAAGCTATAATGTTTAAATATATTAAACTAGATAGAGATAAAAATCGATATGTATGGGTAGGAGTACACTTTATTGTGTCTACTGTCTCAAACACAATTTTGAGTTTTCTCCTTAAATCTAGTTTCATTCACCATCAATCCGTCAAATAATTATAGCACAAATCCGTGTCATGGAGTATAATCAATGTGGATTAAGAAAGGAGCTGTTTATTAATGGATAACAGATACCGCAGAGATCACGAGATGGCTTACAATGCCGATGAGAGCATCATCGCCGAGCAGCTTAGGACGAAAAAAGCGATCAGAGAATACAACAAAGTCATGCCTTTTGAACCTGAGAAAGGCATGTCCTGCCTGGACAGCGCCGGGCTGAATCACAGGGAGAACGTTTATTTTGAACCTCCTTTCCACTGTGAATACGGCTCTCATATCACGCTGGGAGAGAATTTCTACGCAAATACCGGGTGTGTCATGCTGGATGTGGCTCAGATCACCATCGGGAAAAATGTGATGTTCGGTCCCAATGTTTCTATCTACACAGCCGGACACCCCATCCATCCTGACAGCCGCAATTCCGGTTACGAATACGGAATTCCCGTAACCATCGGAGACAATGTGTGGATCGGCGGAAGCTGCGTCGTCCTGCCCGGCGTGACCATCGGGGATAATGCCGTGATCGGCGCGGGCAGCGTGGTGACAAAAGACATTCCGGCAAATGTATGCGCTGCAGGGTGATCCGAAAGATTACAGAGGCAGACAAACCGTTTTATTATAAAGACCGCAGATTCGATGACGAAGTGTGGGATAAGATCAACGGACGGTGAGTCCCCCCCTTATCTATCTTCTGAACACCCCTTTCTTTCTCAATCAGACGCTCCACAAAGGGTGACGCAGGATGTTCGAGGATCATCTCAGGAGTATCGTACTGAATGATCTCTCCCTGATCCATGACAAGAACTTTTGTACCCAGTTTCAGCGCTTCTGAAATATCGTGAGTCACAAAAAGAACCGTGATCCCTGTTTTTTCATAAATGCGGCGCAGCTCATCCTGCAGCTGTCCCCGCGTGATCTCGTCCACAGCGCCAAAGGGCTCATCCATAAGAAGCAGTTCCGGTGACGCCGCTAATGCTCTGGCAATACCGACTCTCTGCTGCTGTCCGCCGGACAGTTCATCCGGGTAACGCTCCTTTAACTCTGGAGAAAGACCGACGATATCCATCCATTTATCCACCGCCTGCTTTGTCCTTTTCTTGTCTTTTTTATTGAGCAGGCTTGGAACATATGAAATATTCTCCTCCACCGTCATATGTGGGAACAAGACACTGCCCTGTATAGCATAGCCGATATTTCTGCGAAGCTTTGTCATATCCTTTCCCCGAATGGATACGCCGTCCAGCAGGATCTCTCCCTTGTCCGGCTCTATGAGTCCGTTGATCATCTTAAGAACAGTCGTCTTCCCGCATCCTGATGATCCGATCATCGTGACAAATGCTCCCGTTGGAACCGTAAGGTTAAAGTCGTCAAGCACGGTATTTTGCTCGTATGATTTTGAGATATGTCTTAGTTCTACTACAGCAGACATGCAGAACCCTCCTTTTCGTTATTTGATAAATATGCCACGGCTGTGCCACCTGATCATGCACATGCCACTACTCCACGAGCCCCTTTTCCATCAGAAACTTTTCCGCTGCATCCCGGGGCTCTTCTCCTTTTGTCTCCACCGCGTAATTCAATCGCGCCATATCGGCATCCGTCAAGATTCCAGTCACTTTCTCAAATACGCCGTTTAATTCCGGGTGCTCTTCCAGCACATCCGTGCGGATGATATTCCCGCATAAATAGGACGGGTAAAATCCCTTGTCATCCTCTAATACCACCGCGTCGGACACACTGAGCTGTCCGTCTGTGGTAAAAATGACCATGACATCAATCTGTTCCTGTTCAAGAGCCTGGTATTTCAGACCGATATCCAGATCCATGGTCTGTTTGAAATTGAGCCTGTAAGCGTCACAGAGCGCGTCATAGCCGTCCTCCCGTTCAAAGAAGTCATATTCCGCTCCGAGAATGAGCTCATCTGATACTGCCGACAGGTCTGAATAGGTCTTAAGGCCGTACTTGTCTGCTATCTCCTTTCGCACTACAAGCCCATAAGTATTGTTAAATCCATACATCCCGGCCCAGTCCATATCGTATTTCTCCCGGTATTCCTGACGCATGAGGTCAAACTGGTCTTCTGTGTAAATGTCCTCTCTCTTTAGCACCATATTCCATGCTGTTCCTGTATACTCCGGATACAGATCGAACTCTCCGCTCTCCATGGCGGGCTGGATATTGGAGGTGCCTCCGCCCACACCCTGCGTGATCTCCACATCAAGGTCAGTATCCTGCTCGATCAGGATATCCAGCATTTCTCCAAGGATGTACTGTTCGGTCATTGGTTTGGTGGCAATGTGGATAGTCTCTTTCCCCTGAGGGCGGAACAGGGCGGTTATCAGAACTGCCAGGGCGAGGACCGCAACGGCTATGCTCATGATCCGGTTCTGCTCTTTCGCTTTCCTGCTTCTCAACTTCATCCGCCGTTCCACAAATCCGAGAAGGAAATCAACGGCCAGCGCCAGTACGGCGATCAGAAGGCTTCCCGCCATAGTCATTGGCGTGTTGTTCGTCGTGATACCGCGGTAGATTGCCACGCCGAGACCTCCGGCTCCGATGAAGGATGCAATACCGGCAAGGGCGATAGTCATGGTAACCATGCCGCGGATACCGGACATGATAACCGGAAGGGCAAGGGGCAGACGGACACGGAATAGTATCTGTGCCCTCGTACTTCCCATTCCCTTTGCCGCCTCTATGACGGCAGGTTCAACATTGGTCAGGCCTGTGTAAGTATTGCGGACCATAGGAAGCAGGGCATACACAGTCAGCGCGATGATGGCCGTCACATTTCCCACGCCCGAAAACGGGATCAAAAAACCCAGCATAGAGATCGATGGAATCGTATAGAGGAAGTTGACGATTCCAAGCGTCAGCTTCGCGCTTCTTTGAAACTCACTGATAAGGATTCCCGCGATCCCGCCAAGAAGGACGGCGATCACGATGGCCGCGGCGGAGATCCCGATGTGTTCCAGCAGAAGATTCAAAAAGAAGTCTGCTCTTTCTGTAAGTGTATTTATGATCGATTGAAGCATTGTGTGTTCCTCCTGTCTCTGTCAGTTAATATCTGTACTACAATCTTTCGACCGCTCCTGCCGGGCAGCTTTCCTGACACAGCCCGCAGTGCAGACAGTGATGCGGGTCGATCTGATACGGGCTGCCTTCTAAGATGCATTTCTGAGGACAGACTTTCGCGCATGCGCCGCATCCGATGCAGTCCTCTGTAATGCAGAAACCCTTACGTTCCTTCTCTTCTTTTCCAAGAGGGAAGGTCTCTCTGTAAACAGACCCTTTTCCAAGATCAAAAAATTCAATCTGCCCTGATTCTATGCAGAATGGCTCTAAAATATATCTGCTCTCTCCGGGATAGACCTGATTCATGGACGGATTCTCCTCAAAGATGCGGTCGATCCATTTCTTTTGGTCTTCCAGTTTTTCCACAGTTCCGTCTAGGCGGATCATCTGGTATTTATCATTCATGGCAGCAATCGCTGTTCGGTGGGTTGTGGTGATCTCCTGATAGAAATTCTTTCCTCTCGCAGTGCAGAAATATAGCTTCTCACCCTCTGTCAGCATAACGTCGATGATGCGGATCTGGGGCTGTCCTTTCCCGTCCACAGTAGCAAATGCCACATCCTTTATTTCTCTTAACATCCTGATACAATCCTGTGCAGTCATATACATGATCCCATCCTTTCTTTTCCAAGGCTGTTTTTTATCGTTGACAAGGATATTGTAAGACGGTAAGGACATATCGTAAAGTAAGCACAATATTGTGGCGTAGTTACCTTTAAGAAACTATTGCCGTCTTTCCATAAGAAAACAAATTCATATTGGCTCTATTATAGCGCATAAAAAATATTTTCAAGAGTATTTTGACAAATCTTGTAAAACTTTTTCAGCCTTTCTTGACTCGTACTATTTGCGGTGATATTCTATGTCTGTATAGAAAAATTGTCATGCAAACGTATTTTTGCATATTAGTTTCAAAAAGATACTGTAACACTGCTGTCAGGAAAGGATCTTGTTATGGCTGTGATAAAAGAACTGCCGGCTTGTCCGGTTGAGACGACTCTAATGCTGATCGGGGATAAATGGAAGGTGCTGATCCTGCGGGATCTAATGCCCGGAAAAAAACGGTTCGGAGAATTAAAGAAGTCGATCGGGAATGTGTCCCAGAAAGTGCTGACTTCCCAGCTTCGCGCCATGGAAGAAAACGGCCTGGTCAGCCGCAGGGTTTACGCGGAGATTCCGCCAAGGGTGGAATACTCTCTGACAGAGCTTGGGCGAAGCCTTGAGCCAATCCTTGATTCGATGAAAAGCTGGGGCGAAGAATACAAGGCGAAGAACGCCGGGTAAACAATAGAGAATATGGGAATCCCCCTGCCGGCAGAGATAATACACGCGATTATATTCTGCCGGCAGGGGGATTCTATGTTTCATTTTATTCAGGGTGAATCAGACTGCTGACGACTGATTTGTTCCAGAACGGCTCCGATATCCTCATCTATGCAGACTGCCCGTCCTCGAATCTCATTTGGCGCATACGCTTCTCCCTGATTGACGCACGCATAGATGGCTTTCGGACTCTGTGCAGTCATCTGCCAGAACGGGTATTTGATAATCCCCGGGGTATTCATCCCCACGCCCAGTTCCAGATAGAGCACACGATGTCCATAGTGTTTGTGTATAAAATCCTCATACCGTGAGGCGGCGGCATGCCACCCTTCATCCTCTGCAAATGTATTGTCCGAACGCAGGTTCATGGTCATTGGGCTGCCGCATTTGGGACAGTGCGGAATCAGTTCTGACGGAATACGCATATCCTTCTGCCGTTCGATCATCTGGCGGACGGTCTCTTCATTGTCATATGTCTTTTGATGGCATGGCCTGTTGCACTGCCACAGTCCGTAATCTCCCTGTGTATAGAAAAGCCTGTCTCTATCAAATCCTGCAAGCTGGAACTGATGATCTACATTGGTCGTAAGGACAAAATAATCTTTTCCCTTTACAAGATGGAGCAGATCATCATAGGCAGTTCCCGGCGCCTTTATATACCGGTTTACGAAAATATGACGGCTCCACCACGCCCAGTATTCCTCCTGCGTTTCAAAAGGATAAAACCCGCCGGAATACATATCCCTGATCCCATATCGCCGTCTGAAATCGCTGAAATATTTCTCAAAACGTTCTCCAGAATAGGTCAGACCCGCAGATGCGGACAGTCCTGCTCCTGCCCCCACGACGATACCTTCTGCCTTTTCAATCGACTCTGCCAGCCGGGCGGCCTGATCAGAGGAGTTCACGGTAGATTCCGGCGTCGATATCTTTGAAAACATTGAATATCACCTTTCTTATAGAAGTTTTTTCTTTTAAAAATTCCTTTACTGTCTGGACTGCGATCGCAGCGGCCTCCTTGTTCGGAAAATGGTACTCCCCTGTGGAGATACAGCAGAAAGCCACGGTCTCAAGCCCATGCTCCGCAGCCAGCGCAAGGCAGGAACGGTAACAGGATGCCAGATCTGCCCTGTTTTCCTGCGTGACATGTCCCTGCACAACAGGGCCGACCGTATGCAAAATATAAGGTGCGGGGAGATTATAACCCCCGGTCAGTTTCGCCCGGCCGTTTGGCTCAGGATACCCCTGCGCGTTCATGATACGATTACATTCATCCCGGAGCTGTAATCCGGCAGCAGAATGAATCGCATTGTCAATACATCCGTGACATGGACAAAAACAGCCGAGAAGCGAGCTGTTGTCTGCGTCCACTATGGCATCCGCCTTTAATCTTGTAATATCCCCCTGCCACAGTACCAGACGGGGGTCTGTTAAAGAGACGGGAAGTTCATCTGCATCGATCACGCCCTTTTCCTCCCGCTCCGCGGACAAAAGCACATTCTGAACTTTCAGAAAATCCGCCCGCAGCGGCATAGGCGGACGTACATTCATCAGACTGCGCAGAAGCCGCCTCTGGCCTGTCTCGTCTTTTCGAAACTGCTCTGCCTGTATTCTGTAAGCCGGAAGTTCTTCGAGTAAGATTTTGATAAGAAATTGCATCTGCTCTTTACGGTTCATTTGCTGTCACCTCTTTGAACACATTGTAAGGCGACGCTGACGCCAAGTAAAGTACGCACTTTTTTGTAACTAAGCCCTGCGTTTGGTACTATTGCTGATTTTACGGACTTTTTCAGGAGAGAATTTTTCTCTTTTTTATGCCGCGCAGCTTAAGATTTTGTATACGATCAATTAAAAAAGAGGAGATAGTAACCGTTATAACGGAAAACGCAATACGAGAAAAAGGAATATAGGTTAGGGAAAGTCCGAGTACCACAAAATCCGTAAACATATACGCCCGGGACAGACGCCAGTGAGTCAGGTGGGAAATAGTAAGTGCCAGCGCGTCGTCTCCTCCGCTTGAACCGCCCTGCCGCACGATCATCCCCACGCCCACACCGACAAAGATCCCTCCGCTTACGGTGGCTAATAACGGATAAGCGGACAGGTCAGGCAGCATGGGCGGGAACAATTCCCATAGCTTATAAAACAAAGATACACTGGCAGTTGACAGGATCGATACTTTAATAAATCTGCCGCCCAAATATTTGAAAGCGAGCAGATAACAGGAAATATCCAGTATCGGTGTGATGATAGCGGGTGAAATCCCAAGCCAATGCCCGGTTAAAAGCATCATGCCAATTACTCCGCCTTCTGTAATACCCGTTTGCTGATGAATATTATGAATACCAAAGGAGCATATTGCTGCCCCAATCATAATAAAAGCAGCCATTTTCCATGACAGTCCCTCTGCAATTTTACGCACAGAAATAAAAAACCAAGATTTTAACACAAAAAGCCTCCTTGTATTATATCCTTATAAAAGGTATAATAAAGAATATAGTAACTATAGTGTCAAGGGGGCAATATGGATAATTTATTTTCAATTGGAGAGTTGTCGAAATATCAGAATATTTCTAAACAGACTCTGATTTTTTACGATAAAATCGGTCTGTTCCGTCCTGCTTATGTAGACCCGAATAACGGTTATCGCTATTATAGTTCCCAGCAGATTGACTATTTGGACACTATTCTGATTATGAAAAAAATCGGTTTCTCTCTGACGGAAATTCGGGAACATATGCAGCATTATAATATCGACAGCAGTCTGATTGCTTTGAGAAAACAGATTACAGCTATTGATCGCCACATCCAGGAACTTCGTTTGATTCGAAGCCGGTTGCTGCATCGCTGCACTCAAATGGAGAACGCAAAAATATATAAAGAAAAAGAAAATCCGGTTATAATCGAAAAAATGGATGCACAATACATTTTGTTTCACGAAGTGGAAGAGCCATACAGTTTGCGGGAAATCAGCATTGCAACAAAAAAATGTTTTGCCGATTCTTTTCAGAAGGGGTTGCCAATCTTTTTTCAATGTGGTGTGGTCGTCCCTTCCCGGCACATTATTGAGGAACGGTTTACCGAAGCCTCATTTGCGTTCCTTCCGATCGAAGAAACGAATCAAGTCAGTAACATCAAACGTCTTCCGGCCGGAGAATGTGTAAGCGTCTACCATGTCGGAAATTATCTGTCTATTGGGCGTTCTTATCAAAAAATTTTGGATTATTGTAAATTTCATTCTATACAGATTGTATCGGATTCCTATGAGTTCTGTATTAATGACTATATCACGACTTATGATGAAAACGAGTACATTACCAAAATTATGTTTTATATCAAAACATCTGAAGATTAAATAACAGTAAAACTCTGCACCAGGAAGATGGAGCCTGGCAGGCTATCCTAGGGGTGAATACTTCGCCAAAGCACCAGAAAAAAGGATATGCCTCCCAAATTATGTAGCGGGTAATAGCGGACGCACAAACGCAAGAACGGAAAGGCTGTGTGTTGACCTGCAAACAGGCTCTTATCGGTTACTATGAGAAGCTTGGATTTCAGAATACAGGAAAATCCCAATCTGCCCTTCCCGGGCAGATATGGTACGACATGATTCTGTTTTTTAAAAAAGAATATGTACGGATTTTCTTACCCATAGTATTACCCCAGATATTTTTCAAAGAATGTTGTCATTTTATCAAACGGGATCATATCTGTCTGATCATACAGATCTGTGTGTACCGCGTCCGGAATGATCATCAATTCTTTGTTGTCACCCTTTAACATGGAATAAGCATCTTTACTGAAATAACAGGAATGTGCTTTCTCGCCGTGAATGAGGAGCGCGGCGCTTCGGATCTCATCGGCATACTGCAGGACTGGCATATTCAGGAAAGATAAAGAAGACGTTACATTCCACCCACCGTTGGAGTTCAGGGAACGCTTGTGGTATCCGCGGTCTGTCTTGTAATAGTCGTAATAATCTTTCACAAAGAAAGGCGCGTCCTCCGGCAGAACGTCTGCAACACCACCTGCAAGAGCATAACTTCCGTTTTTATAATCCACTATCCTCTGAGCGTTCAGCGATTTGCGCTTTTCATAGCGGGCCTCTTCAGAATCTTCCCCATCAAAATATCCTTTCGCGTTTACCCGGGTCATATCGTACATAGTGGATGCCACAGTAGCTTTGATCCGCGTATCGATGGCCGCAGCGTTTAAAGCCATTCCTCCCCATCCGCAAATACCGATGATGCCGATCTTCCCAGGATCCACATTTTCCTGAACTGAAAGGAAATCAACCGCAGCCTGGAAGTCCTCTGTATTGATATCCGGGGATGCCACATATCTGGGAGTTCCCCCGCTCTCCCCTGTGTAGGACGGGTCAAAAGCAATGGCCAGAAAACCTCTCTTCGCCATTTCCTGAGCATAAAGACCGGAAGCCTGCTCCTTCACCGCACCGAAAGGACCGCTGACCGCAATCGCCGCCAGACTTCCTTTCGTGTCTTTCGGTTCATACAGATCCGCCGCCAGAGTGATTCCGTAACGGTTGTGAAAAGTTACTTTTTTATGATTTACTTCATCGCTTTTGGGAAAAGTCTTATCCCATTCTTCTGCTAAAATCAATTTTTCTTCCATTTCAAACTCCTCCGTTATGTTCTCGTTCTTTTTTTCATGTTTGTTGTAATCCTTTGATCGTGAAATAGCTAATACTTATTTTCTATCTTTAGATATTTGAAATATAAATATCTCTGTCGACTTACACACTTTACTGTACCGGGATACAAAGTGAAAAATGTTTATACAAAAGTCCTCTGTATTCCTATAAACTTCTCCCAAACTCATATGCCTTCTCCAGGAATCCGCTTGCTTTGGTCATCCCGACTGTGCCGCATCCTCCACCCAGAATCTCACCCATGTTTTCAAAATTCATATACCTGCATATGGTCTCATAGTGTGCCTGTATATCCTTCATCGTCCAGTCCGCATTGTCCCATGCAGCCACGATCAGACCTGTCTTAAGCCTTTTTGCCGACAGTTTTCCGTTGAAGCTGTAAAAACGGTCAATGACCAATTTAAGCTGTGCAGAAACTCCGAAGTAATACAGCGGCGTTACAAATACTGCCATATCCGCATCTAATATCATATTGCGGAGTTCTGCCATGTCGTCTTTCTGCACACAAAGACCGGACATCCCGCACGCCTCGCATCCGAGACAGGGATGGATCTTCGCATGTCCCGCATCGAATTCCGTAATCTCATGTCTTGCTTCTTCTGAGCCTTTTATAAATGCATCCGCCAGCAGATTTGAAGAACCGTGCTTATGCGGACTGCTTTTTATTACAAGTATCTTCATAATAATCCAGCCTCCTTATTCAGACCAGCTATGGCCTACAGTCCCAGTTCTCCCATCCAGCTCTTGATCTGTGCTTCGGATGTTGTCACGCTCATCCTTTTGCCCACAACTACCTTTGCAGCCGGACATACTTTCTGAAGAATGCCGCTTGTCTTGCCCATGCCGCTTCCGCCGGATGTAGCAAAGGGAACAACTGTTTTTCCTTTAAAATCATAACTTTCGAGGAAAGTATGGATGATGCGGGGAGCCTCATACCACCATATTGCGTGTCCAAATTGATACAATCAACATCTTGTGGCTATCGTTTTTGGTTTTGCAAAAGCACCACAAGATATGTACTTTTTCATTCTTTGCCGCGCACCCACATGGTATTAGGTATCGTTTTTTGACTTGCAATTCCAGACTGAACGGCTGCCTTCTTTCCTATTAGAGAAAGGCTACCGTTTTTCGATTTGCTATCGTTTTCATTTTACATCAGATCTGCCTGAGAATCTACCACAGAGAAAGGCCCGGAACCAAACGCTCAGGATCTGGTTCCGGGCTTATTTTTACATCTCCGTTGTGATTTCTGTCCCGTTCCTGAAAGTAAAGACCACCCTGCCGTCTGAATAGACCGTAGCGTAATCGACTAACTGGTAGAACAGCCGGTCATCAAAGGCAAGCGGCAGTTCATGGATTTCTCCAAGCTCGAACAGAAATCCGCTGAAAATATCATATTTGAATTCCCTTTCTTTCCGTTCTTTCTCCAGGCCGTCCATCCTGCTTTCCAGTGCGGCATACCGGCTGACATACCCGTCATACCGTTTCCGGTAATCGTTCTGGTCCATTTTCCTCGTGGCGTTTTCGTCTATCAGCTTCTGGATCAGCCCTGTGGTCACTTCCATTTCACTTCTGACCTCTTCCATCTCCCGGTTGATTGCCTCGCAGTCACCTAAAACGTGCATGACCGCCCGGCAGTCATCAATCAGGCTGCTCCGGCTGCCTTGCGCCTGTGCTTTCCGTAGCACTCCCGGCTGCAGAACTTCCTTCCCTGGTTCCCATAGCTCACAAACTCCTTCCCGCACTGCTGGCATACCAGCGTGTAATATGCTTTTTTATTCATTTCCGACTGGTGCGAACGCCACCACCCCATCCGACATCTGTCCGAACAGAACCTCTTTTCCTTCCTGCCCTTGTTCTGCGTGACCGTCTTCCCGCACTGCGGGCAGGTGTGGGCATCCTCCGTCCCCGGATGCCTCCGCAAGTAAGACTTTACTGTATTGGCCGGCAGGTGCAGCATTTCCGCGATTGCCACAGCACTTTTGCCCTGCTGTTTTAAACTGCTGATCCTGCCCATATCCTCATCCGTCATATCCAAGCACCTCCTCACCATACGGAGATTTGCGGACGGCTTTATACACCCTCTGGCACAAAAATATCTGCCTGCCACTATCTCCGTCCATTTTCTGATTCAGAAGCCCACTGTCTATGAGCCTCCTCACTATACGGAGAATTGGAAGCTGTTTTGGATACCCATGGAACAAAAAAAATTCGAGTTGATAACCTGCAGATTCAGAGTTAATATGCACCACTGAGGAAAGGAGGGATTCTGTCATGGATAAGGATTCCGTATTGTATCTGCTGATGGATATGCGGGTAAACGGCATACTGGACCGCATCCTGGAAAGGGATGAAGAATACCAGGAAATCGTCCGGAAGTCAGGGGAATATTTAGACAGGCTGGAGGCCATGGAACTGCCGAAGGAGGCACGGTCGCTGATTGACCTGCACTCCTGCGAACAGAACGCACTCGGCGCACGGTATGGCGCACTTGCCTACCTGCTCGGCTTTTCAGACTGCGTGGAACTGATGACGAAGCCGATGCATCTTACAGGCACACAAAAGAAAACAAGCTGAACCGCACAACGAAAAAACAGCCCGCAGCATCGTTTCAAATGCCGCGGGCTGTTCTGCTGTCCTCCAATATTCAGTTACACTCTCTGTGCATAATCCAGACTCACCCATCCATTGCGTCCGTTCTGATAGGATTTCAGAAGCCCCCACTTGGATGCGCCTTTTCCGTCTGCCTCCTCCACAATCGTGAAGGTGCCGATTCCCGTATATTTCCCTGTCTTGCCATAGTCAGTGCCAGGGCCTTTCCGGATGTTCAGATCAGGGATGGTTACACGCACCAGATACGGCTTGAATGCTGCCACCTTGGTATACACCACTTTCCCGGATTCATCGAAAACGGAATGCCCCGGATTCCCATCCGCACATTTCTTCGCATTCTCCAGCGACTTGAACGCCCCTTTCTGTGAGGATGCGTCTGCCCAGGTCTTCCGGACGCGGTACCAGGATTCGGTTTCTACAGGTGCTGAAGAAGCCGCCCCTCCCGCTGTGCCGAGTATGCCTCTCAGAATCGTGAGAATTTTCTCCCCGTAGCCGGCTCCCGCCGCCCATCCTTTCCCATTTGGATTTTCCTTCTGTCCAAGCCACTCCACATATTCCGCACAGCCTCTGGTGACATATTTGAACCGCGGATCAATGCAGGCGTTCTTCAGAGCATCCGTGGAAGCGTAGGCTTTCAAGTGCTGCGCCTGCGCCCGGATGCCGAGCTGCGGCGTGTCAAAGGAATTCCCCTTTACCCCGTTAGAAGTCACGCCCATGCCGCAGAAATTATTCTGTGAAAGCGTGACCGCAGAGCCGGAAAAGGTGAAATTCCCTGTCTCAAGGCAGGACTGCGCAAAGGCGATGTCGCCCCTCACTCCCTCTGCGCTGCCCTCCGACAGATACAGCGGAACCATGTCAAGGACAGACTGAGCCACCGTTGGATTCTTCGCTTTGAGGTAGGCTTTCATCTGCTCCGCTGTTGCCACGGCATTCCCCATGATCTTTGTGTATCCATCTGTGCCGGAGGATGTGCCGCCCATTGCCGCCTTGACCGCTTTACGGAAACCATCCATGGTGTAACCCATGCCAAGCTGCGTCCACAGATGCTCCGGGTCGCCGTGGTTGCTGGCAATGCCCCGGCTGTGGCCTTCCTTGTGGCTGATGATAACGCCATCTGCCAAAGGATTCAGACTGTATTTCTTACAGAGCATGGCGAACAGCTCCACCGCCGCCTCGTAGGTTCTTTTTGCCACTGCCTTTGCCGTGGCCACATCGGAATAGGTAAAATTTGAGCCTGCCGTGTATTTGATACACGCAGGCTCACACATCTCCACTCCGATATGGGTGTTGTTCCCGCTCCCCTTATTCCCGCTGCCACAGTGCCATCCCCTGTGGTTCCACGGGAGCGTCTGGTACACTGTGCCATCGTTCCCGTCGATGAATCCGTGGACGCAGGAACTGTCATGCGACGGTCTGTTCCACGAATTAATGAACGCAGACGCTTTCGGCTGCGGGCAGCCCACGGAATGGAGCATCAGCCCCTTGACCGTGATCTTCCTCCCCGCCGTGTAGCAGGGGTTCCTTGTCAGCATATTTTCCACCAGTTTCATAATCACTCGTCCTCCTTATCCGTGTTTTCCGCCCTGTCATGCAGTTGAGCCAGGATGTCCTTCAGCTTTTCCGGGATGGGCAGCCCAAGGTGTCCGGCGTTTTCCAGAAGGCTCACACCCTCATTGGAAATATAGAAAAAGATAACCGCCGTCCGTAAAACCGAGCCGCTCCCGATGACCTGCACATCAAGGATGTTGGCGATTCCCACCAGCAGAAAGATCAGCACCTTCTTTGCGATGCCCTTGAAACCCACCTCGCTGGACAGCTTCTTATCCGCCGCGGCACACATCACGCCCGTGATATAATCCACCACGACAAAAGCGATGAGCGCATATAGCAGCCCGTCGCAGCCGCCGAGGAACCAGCCGAGCCATCCACCGACGCCTGCAAAAATGAGTTGGATCATGTTCCAGAATTCCTTCATAGTGAAACCCTCCTTTAAAAAATTTTTGTGTATGAAAAAAGCGGTTGCCCGTAATGGACATCCGCCAGTTTCCAATAAATATTTGATTTTCGTCTATGCCTTAAAGCCTCGTTCTCCTTCCGGTCAGCACATTCACGACCGTTGTCCCTTCCCCGAATGCCGCCCTTGCCTCCGCAAGCGTCTCCCCGGAAAGCCCTCTGTCGTTCCTGCAGTATTCCGCAAGGCTCTCCGCATTCTGCGCCTCACGCTTTTCTGCTGTCGCCACCCTGCTGAAAGCGTAGCCTGCATATTCCAGCTTTTCGCAGAAATCGTCCATCAGATACCGCCCGTTGCTGTTCCATCTGATTGCGCCGTCCGCATCGACCGCAGCCTGCGTGTCTGCCTGCGCCACTGCTTTCTTTACCTCATCCTCTGCATTCTTCTTCCAGAATGCCCCAAGGCTGCCGCTTATTTCCCTTTCAAATCTTGTCATCGTGTTTTCCTCCGTTTTCGTGTTTTTTCCTTTTCGGTAGTACACATATTCGCTCTGAATGCACATATTATCAAGTCAATCCGGAGCATATACTGCACAAACATCCGCAGGGAAATTGTGTATATTTATATCTGCTTCGGCAGCCACTCCCAAAGCCTCATGTCCTCCTGCCCAAGCGACCACATACACATCCCCCGCAGCTTCCAGCGGTACGCCGCCTGGTTCGCCCAATAGACGAGGGAGTCCACGTCCTGATAATAGAGGATGGAAAAACCGTCCGCATCCCCAAGGAACAGCCGGGAAATCCAGATGTTGATGTCCCTCGGAATGACCTCCGCCGTATAGTTGTTCCCGCAGGATATCTCCATCAGATCCGAGTGGAAAAAATCATAATCCATCGAAATGTCCTCGCTGCAGGTAGAGCTTTCCTCCACATCGGCGGTCAGCGTGAACACCTGGAATTCCTCATCCCACGCCGCACTGCTCCGGCTGATCCGGCCGAAGGACTTAAAACTGCCATCCGGCATCCGCACGTCGAACCGCTCGTAAGGCTCATAGGTCCAAGCGTCCCCAAGCCTCATCAGTTCACAGACAGCAATGGTAGCGTTCCTTGCGGGAAAGGTTGTCCTCCAGACGCCTGTCCTCAATGATGATGGCACCGATGGATTCCTCCACCTCGACTTCTGACACCGTCCCGTCTGCAAATTCATATTTAATTTTCATTCAGATTTCCTCCAGTCTTGAAATTTGGTTAAACAGTTTCAAGACCGGACGGCGGCGCACGGCTTCTATAAGGCAGGCTCACTAAGGCGCAAAAAAAGCGCACCTGAAAAATCCCAGGTACGCCCTTAATAGAAATCATGTATTTTTTTGTAATCTGTTTTGGAAAGAGATAGAAATGTGTCGAATAAAAAAATGCCGCGGCCCCCTTGTGCGGAACTGCGGTATGTACAGAAAAATGAGTTTGTCTGGTGGCGGGTATCGGGAACCTGTCCCCCGCTCGTGCCATGCCCATGGTATCCCCTTTCGTGGGGACAGCATTTCGTTCCGGCTTCCCCGGCAGCCTGCCGGCGCCTCCCATGGGAAAATCCCGCGGATGGCCTGTCCTTTCTCTGAACAATAGAAAACACCCAGCATAGTTCAGCCGTCCTGGCTGCCCTCATCGGGTGTACATGATGCTCTTTATCTTCTTAGGCTGTTCCTCCCTGCCTAAAAGGGCTGCATATTATCAGACGCAGATAAAAACAGCGGGCGCACTGCAAGCCACATTCACCGTGAAACGCAGAACGCCCGCCAAAATGTATGTATCGCTTTGATTTACTGTTTTTTATGAATTGTTGGTTTTCCAGCACCACTTTCCCCGGCGGCATTTCCTCAATGTCAAGGATGCGCCGCCCGCACTTAGGGTTCGGGCATTTCACCTTTTCCACTGACAACCGCCTCCCCGCACTGATATGTAACAAGGGAACCAAACATGAAGTGTTCCTGCTTGGTTCCCTTTTATCGTTTGTGCTTTATGTATTTCTTCTCACTCCCTCGCATCAAATCCGCCCTGCACTTCCATGCCAGCCCACGCCCGCCGTGTATGTAAGGATTTCATCGCCATTTCCGTCATACACATGGACACCTCCAGACTGGAACTCTGCTTCATACGGTTCGCCAAACAGGATACACAGCCACCTCTCGTCCGCCTCCCTTATTTCCTTCATATCGATCTTCCCCATCAGCGCAGACCTGTCCGGCGCTACTTTGGCGACCTCGCTTTTCCGTAGGGCAAGGAACTTATTCCCCATATAGACATTCTGCGCCGCATCCTGTTATCTTCTTCCGGAGGGAATCGGACAGCTTGGATGACACCTTCTTGCTCTCCGATCCAAAGATGAATTGTCAAGTGTTTGTAAACTTTTTGCACAATCTTATGATTTACTCTAAATTGACACAAAAATGTATCGTGTGGAGGCTGTTACTCCATTACAATACATTTTTAATTCTATGGATATTTGTATTCCTGCCATAGTTGCATCAAATGAAATATGAATGCGTGAGCGCACAGACAAAAAATTTACAAATCGCAGTTCGTTTCTTTCGTTTTCACACTAAATAATATTACATATCCCTTCACAAATCTTTCCGGCCACAATCGGGTTATTCATTGTATAAAGATGAATCCCACAGGTATCGCTTACAAGCAGGTCAATGATCTGGCTTAACGCATAGGACATTCCGGCATCAAAAAGAGCTGCCCTGTTATTTCCGTATTTATCAATGATTTTCTGAAAACGCACCGGAAAGGCTGCGCCGCACATGGTTATCATCCTCTTTATCTGGGAAGCATTGATAACCGGCATAATGCCCGGAATTAACGGCACATTGATTTCAGCAATCCGGCAGTCCTCCTGAAAGCGGAAAAACTGTTCATTGTCAAAAAACAACTGTGACAACAATACTTCCGCCCCCGCATTTACTTTCATTTTCAGGTGTTTTATTTCATTAATCCGGTTGTCGGATTCGGGATGGCATTCCGGGTAACAGGCTCCCAAAAAACAGAAATCCCCTTTTGGTTTCATATAGGAAATCAAATCAGAAGCATGTTTGAAATCTCCTTTTTCCATAACATCCGGTTTTTTATCTCCCCTGAGTGCAAGGATATTTTGAAGTCCGGCATCAGCCAGCCTGTCCGCAAATTCGTCTATTTCAGCCCTGTCATAGTGCAGGCAGGTCAGATGCACCACCGGTTCCACATGATATTCCCGCTTGATTTTCTTTGCCAGTTCTATGGTGCGGTTGCAGTTTGCGCTGCCTCCCGCACCAAAAGTTACACTGATATAATTAGGATTCAGCCTGCATAAAACAGCCAGCGTTTCATCAATATTTTCTAATTCGCTGTCTTTTTTTGGCGGAAATATTTCAAAGGACAGGCTCTTTTTATGATTCGTATATATTTCTGAAATCTTCATTTCCTTACGCTTCACTCCTAATCTGTCTGGCTGGCTCTGACCAGCCTTGCTGCCTCCACCAGATTTTTAAGGCTTGCTTCTGTCTCCGCTGTGCCTCTCGTCTTCAGACCACAGTCAGGATTTACCCATAGTTTATCTCTGTCGATTTTGGTAAGCATGGTATGCAGAGCGGCGACAATCTCTTCCACAGACGGCACTCTTGGAGAGTGGATGTCATAAACGCCAGGCCCGACTTCCGTTTCAAAATGATGTTCCCGCAAAGAATCCAATATCTGTAAATCAGAACGGGACGCCTCAAACGTAATAACATCCGCATCCATGTCGTCGATTGCCGGAATAATATCCGTAAACTCGCTGTAACACATATGCGTATGAATCTGTGTTTCCGGTTTCACTCCGCTGTGCGTCAGGCGGAATGCAGGAATTGCAAAATCCAGATATTCTTTCCGCCAATCCGATTTTCTTAACGGCAGTTTCTCACGCAGCGCCGCCTCATCAATCTGTATGATGCGGATACCGTTTTTCTCCAAATCCAGCACCTCATCCCTTATGGCAAGTGCGATCTGCGAAATGGACTCCTTTATGGAAATATCCTCCCGCGGGAAAGACCAGTTTAAGATGGTAACAGGTCCCGTCAGCATTCCCTTCATCGGCTTTTTGGTCTGTGACTGTGCGTAGACAGACCATTCTACCGTAATCGGCTTTTCACGGTATACGTCGCCCCATATGATCGGTGGCTTCACGCACCTTGTACCGTAAGACTGCACCCATGCCTTTTCCGTAAACAGAAAGCCGCCTAGGGATTCCCCGAAATACTCCACCATGTCGTTTCGCTCATATTCCCCGTGAACAAGCACGTCCAGCCCTGTTTCCTCCTGCCATCTGACACATTCCGCAATCTTTTTCCTGTTAAATGCCACATACTCATCTTGTGTTATCTCTCCCCTGCGGAATGCGGATCGGTTTGCCTTTACGTCCTTTGTCTGTGGGAAAGAGCCGATTGTCGTTGTCGGGAATTTCGGCAGTCCAAGCGCCTTTTTCTGTAACTGCTGCCGCTCGCTCCGTTTTGGCAGCCTTACATAATCACTCTCTGTTATAAGTGAAAGCCTTTTATGTACATCCTCATTGAAGCAGTTCCTTTCCGCCGCAAATAATTTTTCATTATCCCGATAGGTTTTCTCCGAATGATAATTCCCATGTTCAGCAAGCTTCCTCAGTTCTTCAAGCTCTGTCAGCTTTTCCTCTGCGAAAGCAAAATAAGACAAATATTCTATTCCAAGCCTGTTTTCATGCTTTAAAGTATATGGAACGTGCAGCAGGGAACAGGAAGTTGACAGTACCGTCCTGATGCCTTTCACCTGTAATGCGCTTAACACCTGCAGCGTTTTTTCATAATGGTTTTTCCAGATGTTTTTTCCATTCACCAGTCCGGCAAACAGCAGCTTGTCCTGTGGGAAACCATATTTTTCTATAAGATTGTAAGTTTCCTTGCCCTCTGTAAAATCAAGGCCGATTCCCGCAAACGGCATCTGAATCAGTTCAGGATAAATATCCCTGACATCCCCAAAATATGTCTGTAAAAGAATACTGCTTTCGTTTTTCACAGAGAGGACAGCATCGTAAATTTGATGGAATAGGGCAATATCCTCCCCGTCCATATCCTGCACGAGTGCCGGTTCGTCAAACTGAATCCATGCAATCCGGTTTTCCTCACATTTCCTTAACAAATCCTGATACGCCGCGATAACCGCAGCAGCGTAGTCACGGAAAGTCTTTGTTCCCGTATATCTGCATAGTTTTAACAAAGTATACGCTCCGATTACGACAGGCTTTGTTTCAATTCCGAGTGATTTTGCCTCGGCATACTCCTTACACAGTTTATCTCCCGTGAGTTTTATGTCTGTGTCGTCCTCTACTTCGGGAACAATATAGTGATAATTTGTGTTAAACCATTTTTTCATGGCGAGAGCCTTTACATCGCCGGAATCTCCCTGATAACCCCGTGCCATTGCGAAATAGGTATCCAGTTCTGGTAAATTTAACTCCTTGTACCGTTCTGGTATGATGTTGAACAATACGGCTGTGTCCAGCATCATGTCATAATAAGAAAAATCATTACATGAAATATAGTCGATTCCTGCATTTTTCTGTGTGTTCCAGTGTGTTTTCCGTAATTCTTTTCCCGTCTGTAAAAGTTCCTCTGCAGTAATTTCTTTTTTGAAATATTTCTCAGAAGCGAACTTTAATTCCCGTAAAGTCCCGACTCTGGGAAATCCGATGACTGATGTCTGCATAATTCCCTCCAAATCATAATGAATTTTCTTTCATTATAAGTTGTCTCTATCGGTCTGCATAATATAAAAAAATATAGGTTTGCCATAGCTCAAAACTATAGCCAACCTATTTGCAGTCAATTCATTACAGCCATTCTTTATGACCGGCAACATTATTTTTCTATTCGCCTGTTATGGCATTGTTCCTCTGATCTCCGGCAGTTTTATGTAGAAACCTAAATTTCCGTCTGTTAACTTTTTATCGAAAATGTGACATATTACAATATCAGGGAATGATAGCTGTAGCCTTCCAGTGTTTTCCACAGGATTTCCCTGCCGCATACCATCATATAACCGTGCTCGCTTTCCGCCTTTGGCATAGAAACGGAACCCGGATTCAGGTACAGGTTGCCGTTTCCAAAGTTTTCCCATGCCGGAATATGGGTATGTCCATGAAGCAGAATATCCCCCGGCTGTATCGGCGGCAGCGCTTCCATGCAATACCGATGACCGTGCGTTGCATAGACAAGCCGTTCTCCTACTGCCAAAATACAATAATCAGCGAGAATCGGAAATTCCAGAACCATCTGGTCAACCTCCGTGTCACAATTTCCCCTGACACAAAAAATCATCTGTTTCAGGCTGTTCAGTATCGTTATGACTTCCTTTGGCGCATATTCTTTTGGCAGGTCATTTCTTGGACCGTGGTACAGGATGTCTCCGAGTAAAACCAGCCTGTCCGCCCCTTCCCGCTCAAAAGCCTCCGCCATTTTCCGGCAATAGTATGCCGAACCGTGAATATCCGAAGCAATCATCCATTTCATCTTTTTTCAATCTCCCTCATGTGTTCTCTCACTATTTCATCCGCATCACAGACCATTTCCCCATTCCTTCCCAATTCATTGAACCTGCCCCTGCGCTCCAATTTTCTCTTTGACTGTTCCGGCTCACTCTTTTCTGCGTTTACATATTTCTTCAACGCCTCCAGATAGGAGGCACCCAGTCTGCTGACCATGCCTTTACGGTGGGTAATATAGCCAATACGCATATCATTTTCTTCCGCAAGGGGTACGGCGATAATATCCCTGCCATTCAGGCTCTTATCAATCACGCCGCTGCATACCGTATATCCATTTAACCCGATTAAAAGATTAAACAGTGTCGCCCTGTCCCGTACCCGTATGTTTTTCCTGCGTTCTGAATCAGAGAAGATTTCCTCTGAAAAATAGAAAGAATTATGCTCCCCCTGCTCAAATGACAGATAAGGGTAGGGTGCAAGCTGCTCATTGGTAATCACGGCACTGCCTGCAAGCGGATGTTTTCTGCTGATAAATACATGGGGCTTTGCCACGAAAAGCCCATGAAACTCCAAATCATGGGATTTGAGGATTTTGCGGATAACTGCCTCGTTAAAATCATTCAGAAAAAGGATGCCGATCTCGCTTTTCATCCGTGCTACATCCTCAATAATCTCATAAGTCTGTGTTTCCCGCAGGGAAAAATCGTATTCATCCTGCCCGTATTCCTTGATTAAGTCCACAAAAGCATTCACGGCAAAGGAGTAATGCTGTGTGGAGACACAGAAATGTTTTTTCCCTCCTCCGCCGCCTTTGTACTTGTCTTCCAGGATTGCCGCCTGCTCCAATACCTGCCTTGCATACCCTAAGAAATCTTCCCCTTCTTTGGATATACTGACGCCTTTGTTTGTGCGGTTGAAAATCCGTATGCCCATCTCTTTTTCCAACTCATGGACAGCATTCGTCAGGCTTGGCTGTGATATAAACAGTCTGTCCGCTGCTTCCGTAATCGTTCCCGTCTCCGCTATGGATATAACATATTTTAACTGCTGTAGTGTCATTTTAAACTCCATTCAAACAATTTTCTTCCGTTACGCTTTCTATCATAGCAGGCTTTTATGGAACAGACAACTGGCAGACAGATGTTCAGATATTATCCTGCCCGTTATCGGCTTTGCAAAACCATACACCTGTACGGTAAAACAATATAGATAAAACTGCTGCAACCGTCCATCCTACCGGCCATGCCATCCAGATTCCGGTTGTCCCCAGAGCCGTCTTTGACAGAACGACCGCCAAAACGACACGCAAGATTAAATCCGTAAAGGTTGCCGCCATAAATTTTCCCATCATTCCCGCGCCACGCAGAATACCATCAGCGACCAGTTTTGCCGAAATAATAAAATAGAACGGAGCAAAGATTCTCAAAATTTCTATGCCGACTTGCATAGCTGTTCCCGTCGGCTCCTGTAAAAAGAGATAGACCAGCCATTTTCCAGCAAAGAAATACAGTAAAAACAGCGGAACGCACAGCAGCCACACGAGCTTCACGCCAGCACGAAAACCCTCACGGACTCTCTGTGGTTTCTCTGCCCCCATGTTCTGTGCCGTATAATTCGACACGCCGTTTCCAAGTGTCGTCAGGGAAGTGATGACTAGATTATTCAGCTTGATAGAGGCGGAATATCCCGCCATGACGCTAGAACCGAAGGAGTTAATCACGCCCTGAATAATAATATTCCCCACCGAGATAAAACTCTGCTGTAAAATGCTCGGAATGGCGACTACAGAAATCTGTCCTAGCAGCCGTCCTGAAAACACAGGGACACGCCCTTCAGTATGAATGCCAGCAAACCGCCTGAAAACAAACACAAGCGCAAGGATGCAGCTTACCCCCTGACAAATAAAGGTCGCCCACGCAACTCCGGAAACTCCCATTTTAAATGCGGTCACAAACAGGATATCCATTCCGATGTTGCTTGTGGAGGATGCCGCAAGGAAAATGAACGGCGTTTTGGAATCCCCCAGTGCCGAAAAGATGCCCGTTGCCACATTGTAGTAAAATACAAAAGGCAATCCGAGACAATAAATCTTTAAATATAACATGGAATCCGCCATGACATTATCCGGGGTGTTAATCAGTTTGAGCAACGCACCGCAAAACGCAAGCCCCACCGCCATAAGTACAATGCACAAGACACCGCTGGCAATTAGCGTAGTGTATACGGCAGTTTTTAAGTCACGGTATTTCTTTGCCCCGAAAAGCTGCGATACAATCACGGAGCATCCAATATTGCATCCAAAAGCAAATGCAATGAAAATCAGCGTGATTTCATAACTGTTGCCAACGGCGGCAAGCGCATCCTCCCCCACAAATTTCCCGGCGACAAAGCTGTCGGCAATGTTGTAAAGCTGCTGGAAGATAATGCTGCCAAACAACGGCAGGCAGAACTTCCATAAAACTGTTTCCGGTTTTCCAACCGTTAAATCCTTATTCATTGGAAACACCTCCCTCCGTCATGGAAATTGCCGAGATAATCAAATCCGCACAGTTTTCAACGCCGAACCGGCTGCCTGAAAGAAGCAGGTCATAGCTTTCCGCCTTTCCCCATCCCGTCTCGGAATAAGCGTTGAAGTACCTCTGGCGCATTTTATCAATTTTGCGAATCCTTTCAGACGCTTCTTTTTCATCAATCCCATTTCTAGCGGACACACGAGCAATCCGGTCATGCCCGTCTGCATAAATAAATACAGAAAAACATCCCTTGTTCCGTAGGATTTCCGATGCGCTCCGTCCGATAATAACACAGGATTCCCTCTGTGCAATCTGTTCAATCGCTGCTTTTTCAGCGTTATATATCACTTCGCTGCCAGAATAAAATGCCGCCCCGATTCCCGCCGTGTCCGCAAAGATGTTTCCGCTGAGATACCAGAGTGGATTGGCAGGTTTTTCTTCCTCCCTGCTGATATATTCCTCGTTTAACCCGGAAATTTCGGCAGCTTTTTTAATCAGCAGCTTATCATAGCAGTTGATGCCAAGCTTCTGCGCAAGCCGTTCTCCTATTTCCCGTCCCCCGCTTCCATACTGTCTGCCGATACAAATTACCATATGTTCCATAATTTTTTATCATCCCTTTCCGTGCCTATATAAAAGCACTTTTTTTACCGGATTTATTGACATCCATGCTGACAATCATTATAATTTGTCTGTACCGATATGTAAAATGTATTATATACATATATTCAATATCAATTTGACATGGAGTGATGAAGGATGAACGTTTCCTATGAATATTACCGGGTATTTTACTATGTTGCCAAATGCGGGAACATCACACAGGCCGCAAAAATGCTAGAGAGTAACCAGCCAAACGTGACACGGGTTATCAAAACTCTCGAACAGAATTTAGGCTGCGCCTTATTTGTGCGCTCCCATAATGGCGTCATACTGACACCGGAAGGTGACAAGCTGTATGCCCATGTAAAAATTGCCGTGGAAAACATTCTGGCAGGGGAAGAAGAGCTGGCACACAGCAAAGGGCTTCAAAAAGGGATTGTTTCCATTGCTGCAAGCGAGGTTGCACTCCGCTGCCTGCTTCTGCCAATCCTAAACAGATACCGCCGCATGTACCCCGGCGTTCAGGTGAAAATATCAAACCATTCCACGCCACAGGCAATCCTTGCCCTGCAGGACGGGCTGGCAGACATTGCGGTTGTTACAACTCCGTTAGACAGTTCGGATAAAATTCATGTTGCAAAAATCCGGGAATTTAAAGAATGTGCCGTCTGTGGGGATGCTTATGCCAGTCTGCTGGAAACACCCCTTTCCTTTTCCGACATGACGAAGATTCCCTTAATCTGCCTGAGTACCAGTACAAAAACATATGCATTCTATACAGAATTATTTACCCGGCATGGTCTGGCAATCCGCCCTGATATTGAAGCCGCCACGGCAGACCAGATCCTGCCGATGGTAAGAAATAATCTCGGCATAGGGTTTGTTCCGGAAGATTTTTTGTCAGATACGAATGAAAACACTGGCATCCACAGGCTGAAACTTGTGCAGGAAATCCCGCCCCGTTCCATATGTCTTATCAAAAATAAGGAACTTCCTTTAAGCATTGCAGCGAAGGAATTAGAAAAAATGATACTTCATTCAGGAAATTCTTTTAAAAATGAGTAGACTGGCTGTTGGATAAAAATTTTTCTCCGTTCTTTGCTACCTTGCCTACCGACTTTTGCCTACGAGTATATACTATCAGGCAAAAGAACCCCAGAACAATCGTTTGCACCCTTACTAATGTAAAAATGCCCTCAAAAGCACACAAAAATAATGTAACTTTCAAAGCTATGTAGTGCCGAAAGTGGCGGATTTACAGGCTTTCTCGGCTTTCCGTGTCCGTATCTGCCGGAAACTAAGACACCCGACAGACTTGTGGAACCATAAAATAGGAAATTAAGGGGTCTACAGCATGTCTTATTTGTACATTTTGGCAATTAACCTACCTTTAAATTGCCACACGCCATCTTTAAAATTGCACCCCTCGCAATACCGGAGGGGTGCAATCTGAGCCTTACAGCCGAAAAATAGGCATAAAAAATAGGGCGATCTTGATATTTCATACCAGCAAATCTTTGATCCACTGCGGTGTATTCTCAACCCTTTCACCCTTTTTTAGCTTTTCTATTACATATTCCATTTGTTCTTCTCTATAAAAACGATCCTTAATATAACAATCATGCGAACAATATTTCTGTGTTTTTGATGCGCTATTAAAGCCTTTCCCACACCTTATACATTGGTGCGTATAATTTTTCCTTGGATGCATAGCTTCCCACATTTTCTTGCACTGGGGAGAACAGTATTTCTTCCTTCTTCCTTTTGGCGCATTTACCAATGGTACCCCGCAGCATACACAAACGCTAATATCTGGTTTTGGAGCTTCTACAAATTCATCCGCTCTTCCGTCTAATCCTTTTGATTTACAGTAGTTCCTAACCGTATCTCTTTTTAGGCCTAACCTATTTGCAATGCTGCGGTAACCATATCCGAGAAAACGCATTGTTTCAACCAGTTTTTTTTGACTTTCCGTCATAAGTGATCACTCCCTTTTTATAGTAGTAATCACTCTAATCCAGACTATAGTCAAGGTGTTATTGAGAACTGTTTAACGATAATTTCATCACCCATTCTTTCTATTATTATAATGTAATCGGGAAAGACATTGGCATATAACATTCCTAAATCTCACTCAATAGACAATACAGCAGGCCGAATAAATTTAATATGAACTATCAGGTAGTACAGTTTGCCTAATTTTCAGTATCCACAATAATACATTTCTCTTTTATACATAGTTCCAGTATTCTTTTGGAAACCTCACTAATGTCTTATCCTTCACGCTATCTGGTAAAGCTAATACAAAAAGTTTTCTTGCCCTCGTTGCCGCAACGTAAAATGTTCTAATTTCTTCTGAATCAATCTCTTTCTGATTAATCATATTGCTTGTCAATTTCCCGCGTGAGTTAATAATGAGCATGACAGCATCAAACGTACACCCCTTCCATGGCTTTGGTCACTCATACACATACTCGCTGCTGAAATAGGGCGGATCACAGTAAAAGAAGGCATCCGGGCGGTCATAATGGCTGATCAGCACTTCAAAGTCCTGATTT